>OMXV01000111.1 GCA_900315075.1 uncultured Prevotellaceae bacterium
TGTGTCCGACATTCAACAGGACAAGGCGTGTGTATAAAATATCAAAATGATTTGAGTGCATAGACCTCAGTCAGAACGACAAATATAACATGGTATAATTTCAAATAGATGGAACAGAAATTCGGGATTAACAGTTTGGACCTTCAGATGCTACGCGAATTCTGCGAGCATGAGGGCGAGGTTGTCAGCTACCAAAAAGGTGAGCGGATGGAGTGTGAAGGCGAATCAGCTAACTGGTTTGGCTTCGTGACAGAAGGATGCTTTAAATATACGACAAATGGAATCAACGACGGAAAAGAGCACATTACCTGGTTCTCATTTGAGGGCGAGTATGTGGGCGACTATCCCAACTGTCTCGACGGGAGTCCGGCCCAGACCACTATCGAGGCGATGCTGCCAAGTCGTGTATTCAAGGTTAGCGGTGAGCAATTGTCGGATATGTTCCACCAGAATACGAAAACAATGGAGTTACGCAGTATTATAGCCGAGCATCTGCTTTGTCAGTCCCGTGCACGTTATCTCGACTTTTATCGTGCCACTCCATTTGAGCGTTATGACTTGCCGAAAAGAAATCGCTTTTGGCGTTGGGAAATAGGCAAAACACTAAAAATAGTTTTAGACTTTCTTCTCAAAATCTCGTTTTTTTGTTTAAATAGTGATGATTTGCTCATTTTTGCGTAACTTTGCCATCTAAATGGAAGTAACAATTGAAACAGAAAGATGAAAACAATGAAACTTTGGAGAAACATCCTCGTGATGACCGCTGCCATGCTCTCCATCGCCTCTTGCAGCAGTGACGATGATACCAATGTCTACGAAGCGGCAGAACTTAGTGGCTGCTGGTATCGCGCAGTACACATTCCATCCACAGTCAGCCAATAACGGCACCGTTGAGATATTCACCTCCGACTGGGCATCAGGCGACACTACCGTATATCGTATCTACACAGTAACGGATGCTGGACATCTGCATATATCTCCCAAACCCGATGACACCTCAGTTGCCCTCACCGTGGATTGCGACATCCGCCGCCTCACCAGCACACAGATGATTTGGTACAATACGGATAGCAATGAGGAACTTGCAAGGTTTAAGAAGATAAAATGATGAAACAGATTAAAATAATTGCATTTATTCTTATGCTTCTTCCACTTGCTGCATCGGCACAGGAAGAGCGCATCGACACAGTGATCCCAAAGTTCCTTTCCAACGGCTATTTCTTCCGCGAAATGCCTCAGTTGCCCGACGGAACGTCAACGCCACACTGCCTAAGTCCGTCATTCGCAAGGCCATCCCTCGCGAACAAGTTCACAACGCCGACCAGTTTCTGAATGGCCTGAACATGATGGCCACGGTGACCTCGCTGACACAGGCTGGTGTGAAGGCCGACGGCACATGGTATTCGCCAAAGGAGGGCGAGCCGTTCCCGCAGTTCTCAGAGACGGACATGGACGGACGAACATGGACGAACGACAGCGTGAAAGGGCGCGTCATGGTGATTAACCTATGGTACTCCGGCTGCGGCCCCTGCCGTGCAGAGATGCCCATCCTTTCCGAGTGGAAGGAGCAATTGCCTGGCGTGATGTTCTTCTCCGCCACCTACCACGATGCCGAAACCGCCAAGCGCATTACCGACAAACACCACTTCACATGGACGCACCTCGTCGAGGCCAAAGACATGATGGCATGGATTGGCTATGAGGGTTTCCCCCTCACCATTGTCGTCGACAAGAAGGGCATCGTCCGCCACGCCGTCCACGGCACCAACGAGACGAAACGCGAGGAACTGTTATCGAAGATTAAGGAGGCCGAAGCAGAATAGCGATCTTCAATGAATAATACCCTACACCAATTCTACACCGACAAGGTGGCGGCACTGACAACTGAGATTGCTGAGTTGAAATGTCACAACACGACATTCGTGTTGGCAGAGCTTGCGGCTTTCGTGGCTATGCTTGCCAGCCTCGTGGCTTATACTTTGACTAGTATCGGTGTCCTGTTTATCATTCTCGCCGTGATTTCCTTTGCCGTTTATTACTTCATCCGACAGGTGGATGCAGGGAAAAACTACAAGGCTGATGAATGTGAGCGATTGCTGAAGGTGTATGAAAATGAACTGTCTTACCTCAATGGTGACTTCTCCTGCTTCGATGCAGGAGAGAAGTATATCGACCCGCGACACCCGT
>OMXV01000109.1 GCA_900315075.1 uncultured Prevotellaceae bacterium
TTTGACCACAAAATTACAAAATACCACAACAATTCACCCTCGGCATGGTCCGGAAACCGGCCGCCGAGGGTGAAAGTCTTTACCCAGGTTAAGAGTTTTTGTAAGAAACTATATTTTTCCCTCCCAAAACGTAATGTCACCCCGCTCCTTCATCATATCTCGTCTCATCATTGTTTATGGTCGGGTGGTTTGAATTAGAAAATTACCAACCGAAAATATCTGCGTGGGTGCCAGTTTCAAGGAACATTAGCCAAGGATTTGATTAAACATGTCATCGACACTATTGGCGTGATAAACACGTCCGTTCTTGACATCATCCATTGCTTTTTTGTAATGGGAAGTTTTTGTAATGTCATCAACTTTAGGAGTTGATTTCTGTACCTTGACAGAGGCCACACCTACAAGCATCTTGCATGCGTTCTTTACTTTTGAGACCAAGCTCTCATCAGGAACCTGTAATACTACTGTTGCCATGATAAATAAGTATTTGCGTGAATATTCGGCTGCGAAGTTACAACAATTTTCTTAAAACAGCAATATTCTTTCGTCAGTTTAACGTTATTTTTTGAGTCATTGAAATAATAACAAGCAAGAACGATTGACGCCAAGTTATTATTTGGGAATAATTTGTATATTCATTAAATATTTGTAAATTTGCAGTAGGGTATGAATATTAACAAAAAACGAGATGAACAGAGTAAAGATTACCGCCATTCGTCATACCGTCTATACGGATTTGATGGAAAAGTATGAGAACCCCATCGAGCATGCTTGTGAGGTGACGGAGGGACAGCAATGGATATCTGAGAACGGTATGTGCCCAGAAGGAATGTGTCCTTCTGCCTGTAATGACGGTTTCCGCCCATTCAGCTTCTATCTCGAACTCATAGAGTAATTCAAACTTACCTTTCTTTATTCTTTCTCGCGATTTTCTGCGTCAATTGCTTTGATCTTGTCGCGTACGAGTTGGACTTCGTCCTTCAACTTCTGAACCTTACGGTTCATTTCGTCGATGAGGGAATTGCCCTTCTTCGAGGAGGCATTGAGGAAACCGAGGTTGTTCTCGTAGGTCTGTACCTCACTCTTCAGCTGCTCGTACTGGCGCATCAGACGTGCACGCTCGTTGTCGAGGGCATCGCCACCACGCTCGGCAACCTGACGGAGATTGTCCTTGAACTTGCTGAGACGGCGCTTGGCAACACTGATGTTGAGTTCCTTATAGAGCTTGTCAACGATAGCGTGATACTCTGCATAGATTTTGTCTTTCTCCTTGAAGGGAACATGGCCGATTGCCTGGTATTGCTCAACCAGTTGCTGTACTTTCTCCTGCAGACCATCGCCGGTCTCGGTGGCAATGGCCTTCAGTTGTTCGATGATGCCACGTTTCTTCTCCAGGTTCTGGTATTCCTCGCCACGGCCTGATGCTCCGGCTGCATTGCGGGCCTCGAAGAACTTGTTGCAGGCTCCAAGGAATTCTTCCCACAGCTGGTCGCCCAACTTCTTGGGTACCATACCGATGGTCTTCCACTCTTTCTGCAGGTTGATGAGTTTGTCGCTGGTCGATTTCCAGTCGGTAGAATCCTGCAAGGCCTTGGCTTTCTCGATGAGGGCACGCTTCTTGTCGGCATTCTCCTTGAAATTCTCCTTGAGTCCCTTGAAATACTCTGCTTTGCGTCCGAAGAAGTCGTCGCAGGCTGCACGGAAACGCTCGAAGATTTTGACATTCATCTTCTGTGGAGCAAAACCGATGGTCTTCCACTCGGCTTGAATGGCGATGATTTCCTTGGTGTGACGCTCCCAGTCGGCACTGCCCTTGTTCTCCTCGGCAGCAATGGCTTCCACCTTCTCGCACAATGCGGTCTTGCGGGCGAGATTGTCTTCCTCCTTGGCGCGGAGCTCTTCAAAATGCTGCTGGTGACGCTTATTGATAACGGTAGAGGCTGCCTTGAAGCGTGTCCAAATCTCTTCACGCAATTCCTTGGCAACGGGACCTATTTCGCGGAACTCCTGATGTAGCTTCTGCAATTGGTGGAAAGCACTGATAATCTCAGTTTCCTCTGCCAGCTTTTCGGCTGCCTCGCAGAGTTTCGTCTTGAGTTCGAGGTTTTTCTTGAAGTCGTATTCACGAGCCTCGCTATTGAGCTTGAGCAGGTCGTAGAACTGTTCGACATAGAGTTGGTAGTTACGCCACAGTTCATTGGCTTTCTCGGCAGGAACGTTCTTAATTTCCTTCCATTCCTCCTGGAGTGCCTTAAACTCCTTGTATGACTTGTTGGCTTCCTCGGGAGAGGTGACCATAGCCTTGATTTTCTCGATAATCTCAAGTTTGCGCTGCAGGTTCTCCTGTTTCTCCTGCTCCTGCTCCTTGAAGAGTTTCTGATAGGCCTCGGGGTCACCACCTCCGTCGATATATTCTTTCAGACGGGCCTCACGCTCAGCAATATGCAGTTTGTAGAAGGCTGTCTTCAAATAGTCAACCTCCTCTTTTTGTGGAGCCTCCTCCCCTTGGGCTATTTCACGGGCACGCGCCAGAACTTCTTTCTTGTTCTGGTATTGCTTGCGCTCTGGTTCTGCTACTGGGGCTTCTTCTGGGGCTGCAACTTCTGCCTCAGGAGTTTCAGTGACTTCAGCCTCGGGGGCTGGAGTTGCTGTTTCCACCACGTTCTGTTCAACGTTCTGCTCTTGTTCTAGAGCCTTTTCTTGAGAGTCCATCATCTAATTTTTTTAGTTTATGAAAATGGTTAGTACACACAATTTAGGTACAAAAATACTTAAAAGTTATGAAAGTACCTAATATTTTGCCAATTTTTTTCAAAAAATGGCCTAAATCAGTCGTTTATGGCGGAAGAAGAACCATGAAGCGATGGAAATTGCCAGTGATAATACGATAGCAATGATGAATCCCACAGGGCTCGATTCCATGCCGTTGACAAGGTTCATTCCGAAGAAACTGGATATCAGTGTAGGCAACATGAGGATGATGGTCACTGAGGTCAGTGTACGCATGATGGTGTTCATGTTGTTGTTGATAATACTCTGGTAGGTGTCCATGGTTGACTCCAGAATGTTGGAGTAGATGTTGGTTGTCTCACGCGCCTGCGTCATCTCGATGTTGACATCCTCAATGAGGTCGGCGTCAAGTTCGTCGATTTGCAACTTGAACTTCAGTTTGGAAAGCAGTGTCTCGTTGCCACGGATAGAGGTGTTGAAATAGGTGAGTGAGTCTTGCAGGCGTGACAAGCCGATAAGACTTTCGTTGTTGACTTCTTTGTCGAGATTGCGCTTGGCCTTTTCAATGAGCAGTGAGATTTGCTTGAGTCGTTTCAGATACCATACTGCACTGGAGAGGAAAAGACGGAAGATCATATCGACATAGTCGGTGAAACCAGAACCTATCATCATATTGGTTTCGTAATAACAAACGGTAATGGTGACGTCGCGCTTATGGATAATACCGAGAGGCACGGTGGTGTAGGGCGTACGTGAACGCACCTCCTTGACATAGGGAATACGCAAGATAATAAGCATCCATCCGTCGTCGTACTCATAACGGGCACGCTCGTCGGTATCGCTGATGTCAGAGAGGAAATAGTCAGGAATCTTATATTCTTCTTCCAACATCTGGATGTCTTCTTCACTTGGACAGGTCACTTGTATCCAACAATTAGGCTGCCATGCTTCCAGCTGGCTGAGCCCACCAGTAATGTTCCAGTAAGTCTTCATAATGCTAATCCTTGTT
>OMXV01000107.1 GCA_900315075.1 uncultured Prevotellaceae bacterium
CGACCATGTATCTTGCATCAGTTCGTCTTTCCTGACTGATACCTCTGCGTTCAACTCAATGTTGTTCTTGGTAAGATAGTCTGCAATATATAGTGCCTGCGGGAATTTCATGACGCTGTACATTGGGAAACGGCTTGTCGCATTGATACCACTCTCCGTTCCACCTTTTTTGACGCAGACACCCGCTCGGCTTTGCCGCTTTGCTTTGCAAAGAACCGCCTCTTTGTCCGTCTGCTGTCCCTTCATGCCACAGCAGAACAATAACAATGTAATCGATATAAAAAACTTCATATTTTTATTCATTGGTTCTATTTATGAACCCATTCTGGCCTGAGCAGCTATTGCCTGCATCTGCTCTGGAGACAAATCCTCTTGCCCTGTAAAAATGCATGAAGCAGGATTGCCTAATGAGTCGCCTGATGTAAAGGCGTCGCTCTTAACGTATCTGTATTGTTTCATTGTAGCTATATCATTCAGGCTTTGCCCAGAAGAAATCTGGATCGGTGGTGGTGTCGCACTTCCAGCTCTTGCCTTGCAAGCGTCCTTCGGCCGAGCGGTTGTTAACGAAGCCTACGGGTATCAGGCGGATGTCTTCCTCTGCAGGATTGGGGCGATAGTCGCTCTCTGGGTTGAACCGACTGTATTTCTTGCAGACAAAGTAGTAGAGATTCTTGGCCATGTAATATCCCAGATAATACTCCTTGGTCAAGCCACTTCTGCAGTTGGCTCGACCAGACGGTATTGATGACGTGGCACTCGTAGTCGAGTGGATCGACAGGCATACAGGTGACGTAACGGGCTGGTATGCCCATCGAGAGATACATCTCGCAAAGCGATATGGCCAGCTGGCGACAGTTGATGCCTTTGCCCGTAGTCTTACAATAGTTGTACAGGTCGATGGCATCCATCTCTGCAAAGGCGCGATTGCCGCCGTCGTGGCGCATATTGTCGTGGGCAAAGTGCAGCAGGTTGATAATCTTCGACAGTTCGTCACCCTGACCAGCCACCGAGTCAAGCTTAAAGTATTCGCGAACAACGCTAAGACACTTCGAATCCTTCGACTCATAGCGGAAAGGGGTATCCATTTTCACAGTATCTTGGGCATATGGAGCCGATTTCTTGAGCACGCTCAGCGGCTGGCGGTCCTTTACCTCGGCCAGCAGGGCCTGATATTTCTTGTCCTTGCGGAGCGAAGCAAGGTCGTTGTCGTTGAGCATGTTGTCGTAGCGCTTATAGCCGCTCAGGCGAAATCTCCGTGTCCTGACAGATTGTTGTGGTGTCAAGGATGTTGATGAGCTTGGTCAGCGGAACGATGGCCTCTTTGTATTTCCCATCCTTGATCAGATTCTTGTAGGTGATGTCGTGCATGGCCATCACCGTCTGAAACGCCATCACTCGCTGGTCTTGGGTCGACTTCTGTGCCTCGGCGTTCAGTGCAAGTGTCATCATCATGGTCAGTGCCACCAGAACTTTCTTTGAAAAATCTTTTGTCTTCATAACTATTTTTTTTTATTGTTCAACATTTCTGATTGCAAAGGTATAAAGTAAAAACGACCCCTCCAAATATCTGGGATATTCTGCTTAGGTTTGTGATAAACGGGCATAAAAGTGGGATGAAATGAGTATAAAGTGACGAGCGGAAGCAAATTTTTCACTATTCACTATTCACTTAAAAGTGGAATGCGGCCTTCAACAAGGAAGGCACTTCATTCAGTTAAGACAATGTAGCGCGACACTGTCTTTCCCACCGAGAAACTGGTAGTTTGTTACCGAGAAGCTGGTAGTTTGTCGGTGGGTTAATTGAAGTCGTGTTTGCGTGGTGGTTTGAGTGGCTTTGGCTGACAGTTGACAGATGACAGTTGCGTTTTTACGATTGTAGGTGTAGGAGAGGTTTCCTTTGTGGCCTCTTTCTGTACGTCCCTTGATCTAACCATTTTCATTGTATCTGTTTTTATGAACTATTTCGCAAATGATCCTATTTCTATCATATTACCATCAGGATCGGCTACATAACTGGTGCGCTGCCCCCAAGGCTCTGTGGTGGGAGGGAGAACGGAGGCGGCACCATTCGCGAGTGCATGCTGGTATTCCTTGTCGACATCAGCATATGTGGGTACATCGAATGCCAATTCCAACGTACCATTGAAGCCCTCGGGATACTGAAACTTTCGAGAGACCATCTGCTCGAAAGCATCACGCGGGAAGAGGATAATGCGCATGTTGCCCAGCATCATCTCCACGTTAGGTTGAATGCCATCCCAATCGGTGGTAAAACCAAAGGTTTTCGTGTAGAAATCAACAGTAGCCTTATTGTTGCTGGTAAAAAGACCAATGGTGTTGAATTTGAATCGAGGACGTGGCGAGTACAACTTTACCAGTCCGACGCTCATAAACGTGTACCAGCCATTAATCATTTCTGGCGTATCGTTCTCAAGCAGTTTCAGCAACTCGCGTGTAAACTCAAGATATCCAGAACCATTGGCAGTAACGATACGACCATCAGTTACGGCCTGCTCGTTCACATAACCGGCCTCGTTGGTATAGTTGTTGCCACCCCACAATTTCAGTTGATCGATACCATTACCCGTATGTTTGATGTTGTTCAGCAATCCCTGTTTGGCCATCCACGAAGCGGCATTACAGATAGCCCCCATAACAACACCTTTGCTCAGCGCATCCTTAACAATGGGCAATACACGCTCAGCTTCGGGATTCATCCAACCGAAACCACCTATCAGTACCAAGGCAGCATAATCTTCAGGCATGGTTTCGAACGAATAGTCGGGCAGGGTTCGCATACCGCCTATCGATTTTACAGGCTCCATCGTTGGGGCTACCATCTTGTTAATATACTTAG
>OMXV01000106.1 GCA_900315075.1 uncultured Prevotellaceae bacterium
CTACAAAGCACCATGAGCCACTGCCTGGCAGACCTCCTTCAAACTCAAAGCTGGCACATACCGAGTCCTCGGCTCCATACAGTCCGCCACGATTGGCACGGATGCCGTGTGCCTCGGTTATCACGCCAAAGATATGCTGCAACAAGTCCAACTGATGCGGAGCCAAGTCGTAAAAATAGCCTCCACCAGCAATGTCAGGTTGCAGTCGCCAAGGCAGTTTCCCGTCCTTTCCGTAGTCCTGATCACGTGGAGGAGTGGCAAAACGTATCTGTACATTAATGGTCTTGCCGATGATACCGTTGTCCACGATATCCTTGACTTTCTGGAAATAAGGTAGGTAGCGACGATAGTAAGCCACAAAACAGGGCATCCCCGTCTCCTCACTCACTCTGTTCACACGCGCACAGTCTTCATAAGTGGCTGCCAAAGGCTTCTCTACATACACTGGCTTGCCTGCCTTCATCGCCATAATGGCATACGTGGCATGACTGCTGGGAGGCGTTGCTATATAGATGGCATTCACATCGGGGTCGTCTATCAATTCCTGAGCATCGGTGTACCACTTCGGTATGCCGTGCCTTTCCGCATAGCTACGCGCATTTTTCTCGTGACGACTCATCACAGCCACCACGCTGGAACCCTCTACTTCTGAGAAGGCCGGACCGCTTTTCAATTCCGTGACTTCACCGCATCCGATGAAGCCCCATTGCAATATTTTCATAATTTATCTTTAAAGATGGTGCAAAGATACGAAAAAATGCCTACCTTTGCAACACTCTTAGAAAAAAATAGTAGTTAAAAAGATGGAAAAACAACAAGATGATATGCTGATGAAGGCGCGCAGTTACCGTGGAGTAACGGCTTCCGCACTGCGTTTATACACTTCCTCTTTCCGTAAGATTTTCAAATCCAGTTGGCATTTTGCCATGATTTATTCCTTGATAGTGTCTGTTTTAGGCACCCTGCTCACTACCATGTTGTTGCCCATATTGCTGCAAATTGTCGCTTTGCCACAATACAAATGGCTCATCGCCCAGGAGCATCTTCGTCTTATCATTGCTTTCTTGGTACTCTTTGTGCTGGGCTTCGTGGTACTCTTGATGGTTTTCGGTATTATAGCCGGAAAATTGAAGGAGCACAAAGACACCAACAAAATTACCGCCCCTGCAAAATGGTTTGCCAAGCCTAAGTTCTGGAAACCTTTCTGCAGCATGCTGAAAGCTGCTGGTCGTCACTGGCTGTTGACATTGGGCATCCTGTTGGTAGGACTCGTGGTTCTGACACCCATTTGTCTCTTCGCTTGTCTGCCAGCCATCATCCTTACCATTGCTGCCATTCAGGCACATATCGGTACCCTGATGGGCGATCCATTTGGCATGCCATCCTATATCGATTATCTTGCTGAAGGCACTTGGCTCCTAGCCGCCTTCCTTCAGATTTTCATCATAATCAGTCTGCTGTTCGTAGGCTATTATGCCTATGGCTCTGCTGAAACCCAAAAGAAAGAACGTGAACAACAAAAACTGAACATACAATGAAGAAGATTCTATTTATTGACCGTGACGGAACCATCATCCTCGAACCTGCTGACGAACAGATTGACGCTTTTGAGAAACTGCAGTTTGTGCCTCGTGCCATCAGCAATCTCGTTTTCCTTCGCCAGCATACGGACTACCTCTTCGTCATGGTGAGCAATCAGGATGGATTGGGTACTGATGCCTTCCCCGAAGATACTTTCTGGCCTGTCCACAACTTCATTCTCGACACGCTGAAGGGCGAGGGCGTCGAGTTCGACGATATCCTGATAGACCCCCACTTCCCTGAAGACAATGCCCCAACGCGCAAGCCTAACACAGGATTGGTGGAAAAATACATGAACAATCCCGAATACGACATCAAGCACAGCTATGTCATTAGAGAACATTGGTTGCGGATTCCTGCAAGTGGGCGACTGGGACAAGGTGGCTGCAATTGCCTATGGAGGTGAGCGCACTGCTGAAGTAAAGCGCACCACCAAGGAGACCGATATATATATTAAGGTGGATTTGGATGGTAACGGCCACTGCGACATCCAGACAGGCTTGGGTTTCTTTGACCACATGTTGGAACAGATTGGCAAACATGGCATGATGGACCTCACCATTCAGGTGAAGGGTGACTTGCACGTAGACGAGCACCACACCATCGAGGACACGGCCCTTGCTTTGGGGGAGTGTCTGCTGAAGGCATTGGGCGACAAGCGTGGCATTGAGCGCTATGGCTATGCCCTGCCTATGGACGACTGCCTTTGTTCCGTATGTCTGGACTTCGGTGGTCGCCCCTGGCTG
>OMXV01000104.1 GCA_900315075.1 uncultured Prevotellaceae bacterium
CCGCAGCAATATATGCCGGACGCCTTGCAAGAGGAGCGAATATGGCACGCACAGCATTCGCCAGCTGAGCAGAAGTTGTATGAGCGAATGGTTAACTATTGGGGAAAACGCTTTGAAAGTGATAAGTGAAAAGTGATAAGAATGGAATACGATGATATTGTCCGCCAAATTATAGAGTTTTTAGGAACTTTCGCCTTTGCCATTTCAGGAATCCGACACGCAGCAGCCAAGCATTACGACTGGTTTGGTGGTTACGTGTGCGGCATTGCCGTAGCCATCGGAGGAGGAACTATCCGCGATGTAATGCTAGGCGTTACGCCGTTCTGGATGACTAATCCTTTTTATATGATTTGTACGGCCTTGGCGTTGCTGTTTGTCATTATGTTTGCCAAACACATGGAAGGGTTGCGCAATACGTGGTTTGTGTTCGACACCTTAGGACTTGCCCTGTTTACGATAGCGGGAATCCAGAAATCACTACTGCTCGGACAACCTTATTGGGTAGCTATCATTATGGGATGTATCACAGGTTCGGCAGGTGGCGTGATTCGTGATGTGTTGCTAAACAACGAACCTGTTATCTTCCATCGCGAAATCTACGCAATGGCCGCTGTACTTGGAGGTATAACTTATTGGTTTCTAGATATTATTCATACACCAATTGAAGTAACAGTTATAGCTTCATTCCTGGTTACATGCCTGATGAGATTCCTGGCAGTACGTTATCATCTGTCGTTGCCGACACTAAAAAACGAGTAGGGGAGTGGTGGCTCCCCTACTGCAGAAAATGGATATTTATTCCGATGAAACTGGCTTATTTTGCCATCCTGTAAATATCACGCATAGCCTTAGCATCCAACACCTCCATAGCACCTATGGACATAGAACCTCCACGAGAGCATTTGTCAACTAAAATGTCGATTTCTTCATCAGTAATCTCACGTCCTATAAGCTCGTGGATATTGATGGGCATGCCAATCTTATGATAAAACCCCTCCATGGCACAAATACCTTTCTCTGCGGTTTCATCGGGATGTGCAAAATCGTTTTCAATACCCATCACGTTCACGGCAAACTGTACGAAACGGCTAAGATGACGGCTTTTCACATAACGAGCCCAAGAGGGCCATAAAGCGGCTAATCCGGCACCATGTGTGACGCCAAACAGGGCGCTCAGCTCGTGTTCAAGTTTATGGGTAGCGAAATCTTTCTCTAAGCCCAATTCCGTCAAATCATTATGCGACAAAGAGCTTGCCCACATAATCTGGGCACGATTACGATAGTCGTCAGGATGTTCCAAAACCACCTGAACAGCATCTTTAACGGTGCGCATCAGGGCCTCACTAATAGCATCCGTGAGCGTCATATCCTCATATTTTGAGAAATAGCGCTCCATGGTATGCATCATGATATCAGTAGCACCCGCAGCAGTCTGGTAAGCAGGCAAGGTGTAAGTGCGCTCAGGGTTCATGACAGCAAACTTACAACGACAAAGGTCGCTGTTAACACCACGTTTCAGCAAGCCTTCGTCTTTTGTAATCACAGTACTGGACGACATTTCCGAACCAGCGGCAGGAATAGTCAAAACGGCACCAACAGGCAGGCACTTTTCTGGTGTTTTTCCAGACCAGAAATCCCAAACATCTCCATCGTAAGGAACACCATAGCCAATGGCCTTGGAAGAGTCGATAACGCTACCTCCGCCAACGGCCAGGATAAAATCAATCTTTTTCTGACGACAAATTTCAATTCCTTCACGAACCTTAGAAAGCAACGGATTAGGAACTACGCCGCCAAGTTCTGTAAAAGGAATGCCTGCATCATTAAGTTGTTGACGTACCACAGCCAATAAACCTGAGCGTTCGGCAGAACCGCCACCATAATGAACAAGCACATTGGTAGCACCACAGGATTTCACCAGTTGACCGATTTTTGATTCAGCCTCACGTCCAAATACAACACGCGTTGGTGCGTAGAAATTAAAATCTTTCAGCATAAACTTATAGTTTTATTGATTTTTCTGCAAATTTACGCTTTTAATTCTGAAAACGCAAAAATAGGAGTGGAAATATTCTCTTCAATTATTCTATTTATCATAATGC
>OMXV01000102.1 GCA_900315075.1 uncultured Prevotellaceae bacterium
CCGTTTATCGTATCTACACCGTCACCAATGCTGGGCATCTGCTGATTTCTCCCAAGCCCGATGACACCTCAGAAGCCCTCACCGTGGATTGCGACATCCACCGCCTCACCAGCACGCAGATGATTTGGAACAAGCCCGGCACCAGCGAGGAAATAGCTCGTTTTACAAAAGAGAAATAAGCATGTCAAATAGGAGTTTATAGGTTTAAGAGAAATGATTAGTTCTATCAGGAAATCAAGGTTAGCTACTTTGATTTTAATTATACTCGGGTGTGTTCTGGTATTCATGGTTCAGTGGAATGCCTCTGAATTGCTTGCTCCACTTCATCTGCAATCTAAATCTCTCGTCAGATATATTCTAAAATGTTTATTGTCCCTTATTCCTGTGACAATCATTATGTTCATCTTGCATAAGCCATCAGCAATAATGGAATCTCTCGGATTTAAGGGCTCAATTTTGAGAGGATTGCTGTTCGGTTTTCTATTCACCACCCCTTTATACATAGGATTTGCCATCATCGGGCATTTTAATGCTGGACTTACTTTACATTCGATACTATATTTTTCTCTGATTCCGGCATTATTTGAAGAAATATTGTTCAGGGGCTTTATATTCGGCCAGTTGTTCAGGGTCGGAAAATTAGGATTCTTTTGGGCCGCCTTGCTGCCCGCTGTCCTGTTCGGCCTGTTTCACATTTATCAAGGGCACGACCTCATGTCCTCATTGGCGGCTTTTGGTGTGACAATGTTAGGCTCATTCTTTTTTAGTTGGATGTTCGTAGCATGGGATTATAACTTAATGGTTCCTATATCTCTTCATTTTTTCATGAATTTGGCGTGGGGCCTATTTATAGTCGAAGGTACAGGGAACGCTGCCGGTGGTCTGGCTTCAAACATTTTACGTGCCGTATGTCTGATATTTGCCATAATGTTTACCGTAATCTACGATAAACGAAACAACAAGGACGCGTTAAAATTCCCTGTCTTCAAATTGTAATATCAGAAACTTCGTTCAGGCGGATTTGCAAATTCGGCTGAACGGGAGCCATACGACAAATCGGAATTTGTAACAATAAAAAACAGATAGAAATGAAACAGATGAAACTAATTATGATTTTAGCAATGCTTCTTCCAATCGCTGCATCGGCGCAGGAAGAACGCATCGACACGGTCATCCCGAAGTTCCTTTCCAACGGCTATTTCTTCTGCGAAATGCCTCAGTTGCCCGACGGTGAGAAAACCATGTCGCGACTGAAGGACAAGGAGGGCAACAGCGTCATCGTCATCAACGTCAACGCCACGCTGCCCAAGTCGCTCATCCGCAAGGCCATCCCACGCGAACAGGTTCACAACGCCGACCAGTTCCTGAACGGCCTGAACATGATGGCCACGGTGACCTCGCTGACACAAGCTGGCGTGAAGGCCGACGGCACGTGGTATTCGCCCAAGGAGGGTGAGCCGTTCCCGCCGTTCTCTGAAAAGGACATGGACGGACGCACATGGACGAACGACAGCGTGAAGGGTCGCGTCATGGTGATTAACCTCTGGTACTCCGGCTGTGGCCCTTGCCGTGCAGAGATGCCCATCCTTTCCGAGTGGAAGGAGCAATTGCCTGGCGTAATGTTCTTCTCGGCCACCTATCACGATGCCGAAACGGCCAAGCGCATCACCGACAAGCACCACTTCACATGGACGCATCTCGTCGAGACCAAGGACATGATGGCGTGGATTGGCTATGAGGGCTTCCCGCTGACCATCGTCGTCGACAAAAAGGGTATCGTCCGCCACGCCGTCCACGGCACAAACGATACGAAACGCGAGGAACTGTTAGCGAAAATCAAGGAGGCCGAGGCGGAATGAACCAAGCAAAACTTTTCTTCCTCCTGATTGCAGCCCTCGCATTCGCCTCTTGCCACCCAACGGCACGGCAGACGGTGGCAGATGCAGAACAGCCGACAGACAGCACCGAGGCGGTGACCAGTGCGGACGCCCTACGTTTGGTCATCACCGACAAACACCTCTCGCAAACCGACTCCCTCATACGGAGGACACTGAGGCTTCCATTGGATTCTATTACAGTAGAAATAGTTAATAATACCGACAGCACTTGTATGACAGGCGAGGCATACACCATTGAGCAGCGGGTAAACGATGTGTGGACGATACTACCCATTAAGCCGAGGAAAGACGGAGCCGTCTATGCCTTCAACGATATT
>OMXV01000103.1:0-762 GCA_900315075.1 uncultured Prevotellaceae bacterium
GCAGTCTCTTTCTTCGTCATAACTCACCTCCTTTCTTTAAGGATTAATCACTGGAGGAATGTCGGTACCTGAGTTACTATCACTGTTCTGGTTCTCACCGCCATTCTCGTTATCCTCAATATCTCCAGAGTCGCCCGAAGTCACTCGCTTCAGCACGTTGCCGTCCTCGTCGAGACAGGTAATCTGGATAGAGGTGTTCTTCAGCTCGTCCTTCACATCCTCCAGCTTCTCCACCGCCTTCGAGCGCACGCCGAAGCGCATCGTGCCAAGACCGGGGAGTGGGATAGAGTGACCTTCGGTCGCCCAGGTGCGGATCACTTCGCCAGCAGCATCCCAAGCCGCCTTGATCACACCAGCGGAGATACCGCTGTGGGTAGCCGCTTCCTGGAACACCTTCTTCTCGGTGATGGGTACGTAGAGGTCAGGACGCATGACGAATTTCTTACCCGGGTTCTTACCAAGTTTTACATCACGAAGTTGTGCAATAACTTTAATAGCCATAATTCAATTTGTGGTTCGAATAGTTGATAATGTTTGATTTTTTTCTTTGCCAATCTCAAGCGTTGTTAGAGACACCATTAAAGGAAAATCTTGCTACCATTAATGCGCGAAAATCTAGATTTAAATCTCGCAAAAATTATCCTTAATCATGCATCCCTGCGTCTTTCATAATGACAGTGCAAAGGTACGAAAAAATCATATATAAACCAAATTTAAAACGAATTATTTTTCGATTATTTTTGAGCCACCACGAAGGTGCAA
>OMXV01000103.1:790-2937 GCA_900315075.1 uncultured Prevotellaceae bacterium
ATGGTGCACGTTGCGCCAATTGGCCTGACATCTATGAGAAATATTTCCGTTAAATGCTGATAAAACAATAGTTTTATTTGCGTAATTCAGAATAATATGGTATCTTTGCAGAAGAATTGAATTTCCGAAATGAAATAATTGGAGATGGAAAGCAAAATGACGCCATTGCTTGCTACACTACGCGAGCAGAAAGAGATGAAAATGAAAGGTGGTATCTATCACAAAACGCAGATAGACCTGACCTATAACTCGAACCATATCGAGGGTAGCCGCTTGACGCACGACCAGACCCGTTACATCTTCGAGACGAATACCATTGGCGTGACTGCCGACGAGACGCTGAACGTGAATGATATTATAGAGACTGTGAACCATTTCCACTGTATCGACCTCATTATCGACAAGGCAGGCGATCCGCTTTCGGAAGAACTGATTAAGACGCTGCATGGCATTCTGAAAACAGGCACATCCGACAGTCGCATAGACTGGTTTGCTGTTGGCGACTACAAGCGACTGCCCAACGAGGTGGGTGGTCAGGATACATGTGAGCCAGAGCTGGTGCATGATAGTATGCAACGACTGATAGAAGGCTACAACGCTAAGAAACAAATTACTTTTGAGGATATTCTTGACTTCCACGTTAGTTTCGAAAAGATACACCCATTCCAGGATGGTAATGGTCGTGTTGGGCGACTCGTCATGTTCAAAGAGTGTCTGCGTAGTGGTGTTGTTCCCTTTATCATCACCGACGAATTGAAGATGTTCTATTATCGTGGTCTTCGCGAATGGGCTCATATTAATGGCTATCTCACAGATACCTGTCTTACGGCGCAGGATTATTATAAAGCCACTCTTGATTATTTCAGAATCAACTATGAATAAAGGAGGACGAGTTATGGATAGAAATCAGCCAAAAGGTGTTAAAAGAATTGTTGTGGTAGCCATGATGGCGCTAATGTCTTTCACGACAGCAGTAGGGCAGGATATATATAGTGGTAGCACCAGCCTGGTGGTTATTAACAGCGAATGGGAAAATGTGACATTGAGCGGTGTGAAAGATGGCTCACTCATTGCCATGCTCGACTGCTTCAACAAGAAATGGCCCACATGGATGGTGACGCATGCACTCAAAACGATGAGGAAAGGTCAGCACCTCGAACGCTATGGCGAGGGGCTACCAACGGTTTTCTATGAGCCTCAGAACGGATGGGTGGATGTGGCAGCACAACCCATGGGAACAGAGTTTATCCATGTTTGTTACTGGAAGCGCACCAACGGTCATCGTCTGTTTGCCATCTATTTGGGCAAGCCTATCGATCCTTCCATCCATTTCGTGTGTTTCTACGACTACTCTCCACAGAAACACACGCTGACCCCAGAGCCACATATCATCGACGGGTTCCGAACGACGGAAGACACAAAGTTCTACTATGAACTGCCACGAGAGGGTAAGGATCTGATTATTACTGAGTATGGTCCTCGAGGTCAAGTAAGGCACACCTTTAAGTGGGATGGCATGAAGCCTGTGTTCTCGAAGTCTGAGGTTGTGGAGGAAGATGGCGGCGGGGACCATTGTGATGAAGATGAAGGCAATTAACCTAACTAATTATCGACAATCATGGATACTCTAAATGAAGAAATTGAAGGGTCTTTTATAGGGGGAGCTCAGGATGCCGACCCTGGAGCTTCCCCCTACCATCCTACTGATCTTGGTGAAAAGATCTACGACATCAACACCGTAGTTTTTAACTATACAAATTTTCCGACAAAACGGAGTGAGACAAGGAATGATATGGTTCATTCTTTGATCAAGATGTTGACAAAGGCAAACCGTGATTTGACTTACTATATCTCAGATCTGAAACAATCCAAGTGCATTGAGCCTTTCTGTCTGACGTCGAAGCAAGACGATGAACATAAACTTTTCTGGACTTTTATCTACAAGGCTCTCGATATGTTCCCAGTATGGGAATGTTTTGTTCCCAACGTGGGAACATTTCATTCCCAACGTGGGAATATGTTGTTCCCTTAATGGGAATTATTGCGAGACACTTAATGGTAACTTATGTCGAAAAGAAATATATCTGCTTTGCAACTTTTCTGCCATTGAAAGCGTCAAATAGACAAAGTATAACCAATTAAAATTG
>OMXV01000101.1 GCA_900315075.1 uncultured Prevotellaceae bacterium
CAGAGACTTGATTTTTTTGCTTAACTTTGAGGCGTGCTTTGACAGAAACGTATCTGCAAGGCCTCCCATTTGGCTAATTATGTCAGACATTTTTACTTTGCTAAAGAGTGATATCCGATGTAAAGTTATTAAATATCAGGCAATTAGCCAAATTTTTCAAGTTAATTTATGTAAAAACAAATGATATTTATTCATATTGAATCTATCTTGAATGTTAATGAATTTAACTATAATTTACCGAACTATTGATATAAAGGATGGATTATCATCCCAGATACCATTATACTTGTAGAAAAACTTAGACAAATAATAGTTTAGATTCCATAAGGAGTGCGGTGATGATTAAAACAACATAAACACTATTGAATAAACAAAAAAGACAACAATATGACCATAGAAGAGATAAAACGACAAATAGGTCAATCCGAAAGTGCCGAATTGGAATACAAGTCAGCAAAGGGTGGTTTTCCCGATAGTTTCTGGGAGACATTCTCTGCTTTTGCCAATACCAATGGCGGTATCATTGTCTTGGGCGTTAAAGAGAAAGAGGGAAAACTCATTCCCGATGGACTTGACGAACAACAGTTGGCCAAATACAAGAAAGCATTCTGGGATGGTGCGCATAATAAGAGCAAGGTGAGCGCCACAATGTTGACAGAAAGTGATGTGAAGGAAATAGATGTGAGCGGAAACAGTGTGCTGGTTTTCCACATACCGCGGGCAGCGTATGATTTGAGACCAGTGTTCCTGAAAAAAAATCCATTCGGCAATACGTTTCGACGCAACCATGAGGGCGACTACCATTGTACAGACCAGGAGGTGAGGTTGATGATGGCTGACGCAGAAAGTCAGGGGCATTCTTTCGACAGTTTTATTCTCCCCAACTATACCATAGATGACATTGACATTCCTACGCTGCGGGCTTATCGGCAGCGGTTTATGTTGCGGCA
Organism: uncultured Prevotellaceae bacterium; assembly: GCA_900315075.1. GTDB lineage: Bacteria > Bacteroidota > Bacteroidia > Bacteroidales > Bacteroidaceae > Prevotella. Next base: position 951 of record OMXV01000101.1, read on the forward strand.
TGACAACCATCCATGGAACAACATAGACGATATGGCTTTTCTAACCAAAATCGGCGCATACCGAATCGACAGAAAAGATGGCAATGAGGGCTTCACACGCGCCGGCATTCTTATGTTGGGAAAAAGTGAGAGTATCACCGATCAAATTTGTGCTCCTTGGTATTTTGTGGATTATCAAGAGAAATTATCCGAAGACGCCAATGTACGTTGGACTGACCGTATTTATCCTGATGGTACATGGGAAGCCAATCTATACCAATTCTTCTTCAGGGTGTACGGGAAATTGACACAGTTGCTCCCTACTCCATTTATGCTCAAAGGCATACAACGACAAGAGGAAACCTCTGCCCACATAGCTCTTAGAGAAGCTTTATGCAATATGTTGGTGCACTGCAAATTTGCCGAGAGAGGAAGTATTCTCGTCGTGGCTACACGCAACAGCATCGTGATGCGGAACCCAGGAGGCATGCTCATCTCATTGGCCGACTTCTATGCCGGAAGTAGAAGCATCTGCAGGAATCCGACACTTCAAAAGTTCTTTATGTTCTTAGGATACGGCGAGAAAGCTGGTAGCGGTGCTGACATTATCAGAAAAGGATGGGAGGACAATGGGTGGAAAATGCCTGTCATATCGGACCGAGTACAACCAGAAGAGACCGAAATCTGTTTTCAGATTGGTGATTCACCGAATACAGAATTAGATACTACCCTGAAGACTACCCAGAAAGGGCAAGATACTACCCAGAAAGAGCAGGACACTACCCAGAAAAATCAAGATACTACCCAGAAAACTACCCAGAAAGGGCAAGACACTACCCAGAAAATTTTAGAAGAGATAAAAAAGAATCCTTCAATCTCACGAGATGAACTTGCCGAAAAGTGTGGGCTCACAAGTGATGGCATAAAATATAACATACGCAAACTTCGAGAAAAGGGCATCATCAAACGTATCGGTCCAGACAAGGGTGGTCACTGGGAAATCATCGAGTAAGGGAAAAATCTTTGTCGTCAGAATAAAAAACGATGGCAAAGATTTTCTCTTTGATAACACCACATTTCCATCATATAATTGGAATCCTCCACATATAGAGACCACTTTGCCATTCGATAAACCGGATGAAAATGGAGTGTGCCCATTTTAATGTCACATCAACACCTGGTGAATACTAAAAAACAATAGGGAAAATGAAGATTTAAACTTCTTCTTTCCCTATTGCTTTTTGTTTTCCCATTACCTCTATTTTTGGGGGTAATTTTGGGCGTAAACCGTGTAATTTACTGAAAATCAGTAAAGGTTGTGGAGCTGGCGGGAGTCGAACCCGCGTCCAAACAAGGAAACCATATGCTTTCTACATGCTTATTCCAGCCTTTGGTTTTCGTGCCGTGGCAAGACCT
>OMXV01000100.1 GCA_900315075.1 uncultured Prevotellaceae bacterium
TCTAATTGGCCTATTCTCACCTTGATACTGATTCGCATCGATGCAGGTTTCACCTGTAGGGACGAAGCCACATTTCTCCATCACTCGGCCTGAAGCGGGGTTGTCAACGAAATGACCACTGATTAGCGATTTGATGTCCGTCGTTTGTCGGATATGGTCTAACATCAACTGTAGCGCCTCCGTACAGATACCTTGATTCCAATAGGGTTTCGCCACCCAATAGCCGATAAGCGGTTCACCTTCACGTGCAGGCAGGTCACACTCACATGAAGACCCATAGCCCATTGCGCCAATCGCCTCACCTGTTTCCTTTAATTCAATAGCCCAAGTATTGGTTGCATCATTGAATACGGTGCGGATAATCTCCAGACTTTCCTCCACACTCTTATGTGGCGGCCAGCCTGCACGAGGCCCCACATCCGGATTAGAAGCCCATTTGAATAGTATCTCTGCATCCGATTCGCGCCAAGGGCGCAATATAATTCTATTCGTTTCCATCATTTTCTCCATCGCTTTAGCATCGGGAAGAAACTTTGCATCATCTGCTTATACTCCTCTTTGGTCATGGGCTTGGGCATGTTCTTGTTTACCTCATCAATAAACTGAGCGCAATGCTCTATCATTTCGTCCATGGTACATTCCAGCACAAACTTACCATCCTTGTAGCAATACTGGCAATAATCAAAATTGGTACTGCCGTCTTCGTTTGTACCGCAATCCTTGATACGCATTAATGGCATGCCGCAACTCTGGCAGAACTGTGGCAGCTGGCCCACTTGAAAAGCTTTCTCCTTCTGAGAGAAACTGGCTTCGTAAGCCTCGAAACCCTCTGGGTTCTCATCAGCTACGAAATAGCCCTTAGGGGGACAATAGGTCGCTTCGGCAATGCCATTATTCTTAAGCCAACCAGGAATTAGTTCCTGAGCCAGGAAATAAGGCACTTCGGCATCTTTCGGCTCGGCATGATAGTGAATATTCAGCTTGCTGGCAAGGTCGAAGCCTGCATGCTTATAAAACTCGATATTACCCTCCATACAGATAAATCCAACACCCATGTCGCGAGCCTTATCCAAGGCATATTGCAACAACTTCAGACCATAGCCCTTGCGCTTGTAGTCGGGATGAATGCTGATGGGGCCGAATGTCCACGAATCTTTTTTGCTGCCATCATCAAGCACAAGTTCAGCCTTCGAGAACATCACATGACCGATGATCTTTTCATCTACCTCCATCACAAAATCCAACTCTGGGATAAAGTCGGGATTGGTTCTATATTGATTGAGCACGTAATGCTCTGTGCATCCTGGACGATATACGTTCCAAAATGCCTCACGCGTCAGGTTCTCTACCTCACGATAGTCTTTTGTATCTTCTAATCTAATAATCATTGCTATTTTTGTTTTTAATTATATACAACTTATTGATAGCCTTACGGCATTTTTGTTTGTCTTTCTCGGTTAGCTCAGGATGCATGGCTGTACCGCCACGCTCGATGGTGCTCACAATTTTGAAACCTGCATAGCGGGCTATCTCACGCATAGCACGGATAGTTCCGCGCGACTGTTTGAACAGAATGTTCCAAGGCCAGGGCGTGGTGCAGGTGCTGATAAGGATACACTTCTTGCCTTTCATCAGCGGTTCTGGAAAACGATTAGTATCACGCATCATGCCATACACCTGACGGTCGAACATCAGCTTCATCTGTCCAGGGATGTTGCCCCAATAGCAGGGTGCCCCCATGATGATAGCATCAGCCTGCTGCATCATCTTCAACACCCGCTGCGAATCATCCTCAGCCAGCACACATTTCTCCTTCGCACGACAAGCCATACAGCCTGCGCAAGGCTTCACGGTCAAGTCGTTGGTATAGACCATCTCCACCGTATCGCCTCGCGTTTCGGCCTCCTCCTGCATGATGCTGAGCATCTGAGAAATCAGCCCCTTCTTCCGAGGGCTACCATTTATAATCAGAATGTTCATATTCTATTTTGTACTCAAGAATCTATTTTATTTGTATCGCCCACTGAGAATCCTTTTGCGCAGGCATTTGATGGCAGGTTTGTAATACTCTATCTCCATCGCTTCAAGGGTGCGTTTCAACTCGTCCATCAGTTCCGGATAGAAAGTGCACATATGAAAAGCAAGTTTCATGCAGAGCGTTTGGATGCCGGAGAACTCCTCGATGCTGACCATGTGTTCGAAACAGAAGTCAAGGAAGTCGGTCCGCAAATCATCTTCGTCCATTTTCAGCCTTTCGATGATATTCAGTGTCAACCGCCTCACCGACGAGTTCTCTGACTGGATGGCCTGGTCAATCAGTTCATTGAGTATCGCCTGCAATTCTGATAGTTCATTGCCCTTGGCCTTGGTCAGTCCCCACAAGGCACTCCTCGCCACGCGATAGTCCTTATCAAAGACATATCGTCGTGCAAAGTCGAGGAAACCGCCTGTAGCCTTGATTTCC
>OMXV01000099.1 GCA_900315075.1 uncultured Prevotellaceae bacterium
ACGATGTGAGCATCGCTGCGGTGCCGCAAATCAGGATGGCGGCAAGCATCCACATTTTCAATTGTTTCATGTTAAAACTATTTTAGGGGTTAAACATATAAATATTTATAATTTATTAGCTTTACGTTTTTGCAAAGTTAAGCAACTTTTTCCAAACCACCAATATCTTAAAAGCCTCAAATTTCACTTTTTGTTTATTTTGCCACAAAAATTGCATATTTTGCTACTCCATTCACGAATTTTCAACATCCATTCACGAATTTTCGACATCCATTCACGAATTTTCAACATCCATTCACGCATTTTCGACATCCTCCCCGCCGAAATAATTGCATATTTTGCTACTCGGACACAGAGGGGACGGGTCACAGGGTGCCTGGCACGGTGTGACTTTTGATGGGAGTCCAATTTTTCTGTTTTATAAATTTTGACGGATAGTTAATAGGTCAATCCAAATTGCCAATATCAGTACTCTCATGCCCAAGAAGATAGGCCAAGTTCGTATTGTCAAGATAGACTTTCTCGACCTTCCCTAAGCCACTTAATAACAAGGAGCTTGAAAAAAATCAAGCCCCTTGTTGTTTGCTAGTTACTCATTCTTTTGCCTTAACATCAACTTTATATTCGCTGTGCTTGCCATCGGTAGTATACCACTTGATGGTATATTGAGAGATGCCGAGGTCGAGGGCATACTCGCGCAGCGTCTGACCGCCATCAGTGTTGTGGAGCAAATAATCTGCCTGGTTGACCAATATCTTGATGGTGTTCTCGCTCTCTGCCGTCTTGTCGGCAAGCGACAGTTTTGTCTGATAGAGGTCTGGGAACTGCTTTTCCAAGTATTCGGTGAGCAGGCCCTTCTGTCCCTCATGACCAGGCTGGCCAATCTCTGGGAAGGTGACGTCCATGTGCCATGTCTGCTCAGCACGGTTAGGCTCGATGAGCTCATATTTGTTATGCTCTGTGCTTGGCGAGGCCAAATTGTGGGTTCTCCGGTTGTCTCTGTCCGACCATAGGCTCTGCAAATTTGACAAGCTTGTGACCTCAAGGGTGTATTTCCCTTCAGGTTTTTCTACAGACCAGCATGCCTGATTGTCCATGTTTATATCGGTGATGACTGCCGCAGGAGCCAGCCTGTGCTCATCCATATCCATATCTGCGTAGGGCGTCTGGCCCATTTGGTATTTCCACGTAACCTTATTTACTTCTGTGATCTTCTGCACCGCTATCTCCTTGGTATTGGTGGTAGTGGTCATGGTGTAACTGGTGCCATTCGTCCATCCGCATGAGTAATTGAGGCCGACTGAAGGTTGAAAACCTACCATGCCCATGGAGACACCAACAGTGTTTGTCTCTGAGTGCGTCTCGCCTACAGCGATAGATGTACTCATGGTGTTGTTGTCGGTCGTAGGAAGGGCATCCTCCAGTTTTATGGTGCCCGAACCAACAAGGTTCAATGAGAATTCGCCCGAGTGCCAATATGCACCATAGTATCCTGTGTAATGCTTGCCATGTACGTCGTAACTTGTATCCATCCATTCATTTTCTTTGTAAGGACCTACATAAAGGGTCTTGTTGGGATCTAAGCGGGCATCACCCTCTTGCTCCCCTCCCACGGCTGACAGCGCGGTTTGCTCCACGAAGTAATAGTCCTTGTTGGTCTTCATATTGTGGCTGCCCCACACGCGGGTGGTTTCAATATAACCAAAAGACTTCTTGCGTGTCTTTCCATTCCAATCATGAGCCATCAGACTTCTCTGATAGTTATACTCTTCGCTGGCGCTCATCAGTTCGTTGATAGCCCCCTGAGCGTCAGCGCGTTTGGTGACTTTGTTAGTAGGTGTCTGAGCATTCTTGGTGTTAAGCCACATGGCAGCACCGTCGGCAAGGCAACCGCTGCTGCGCTTGGTGTAGTCGGGATTGTCTATCTCTTCTGTTACAACCTCGTTGCCATCTTCATCTGTGTGTGTGGATCTGACCAAGACACCCTGGTGAGGCTCGCACTGGTAGTAACCCCTTGGTGAGAAGATGACCATCTCGGCAACAGCATCTGTCCCGCTGGCATCACCTCGTCTGCCTGCTATTGCAGCGATATTGGCAACGCGGGCGTTAATCCTCGCTGCATCAGAATTGATGGCATTGCCAGACTGCTGATTGGGAGGAGTGATTGTTACATGTCCACTCTCTGTCATCAACTCGACGGTAGCCTGCTCTAATTTAGTAGATAACTGCTCTGCCACCTCTACCAAGTGGGCATTATGAGGCTTCTCTATTGCGATATATCCTCCCTGGAGGTATATCTTTGCTGCCTGGAACCACTCAGTAACTGGGCGATTTTTGATGTCCTCACCCTTGATGAGTATCATCTTAGTGTCTGAGGTCACCTCGTTGGTCTTGATGTTCAGACGGCGCACTAAGGCTGCACCCATAGAGTTCTCGTCAAACGAGCTCAGCACGGCTGTCGGCATGTCGGCAGTCACCTTGACATTCAACTCGTCCACATTCACGTCGGTAGGATTA
>OMXV01000098.1 GCA_900315075.1 uncultured Prevotellaceae bacterium
CGACTACAAGGGCTACTGGGAGTGCCACATCAACCCCGACTGGCTGCTGCTCTACGAGAAGGACACCGAGATACGCATTATCTCCCTTTACCGCACGGGTACTCACTCCGACATTTTTGGTAAAGGTAAGAAAAGATAATCTCTCCCCTCACAGAAACATTATGTCGCGGGACTGTCCCCTGGCACATCCTGCCCCTACGCGACGGTCTTACACTGATTAGGAAGCGGTAATTACAATTCAAACTGATATCCAACCGTGAGCCACAGGGAATTGGCTTTCCAAGAATCTTGCACCTCCAGTTCCTTATGGCACATGTTCATCAGTCCGATATTATAACGTAAATCGAGCACAATATGCCTGTAATTGTAAGAGATGCCTGCAGGGATGGAAATGTTGACACGTTTGAAATCTGATGTATTAGTCAAAGTGTTATGATTATCCTTGAACTTCCCACTTACCAAATAACCTAACTCTACACCTGCCTTAATAGCCAGACCAGGCAGGATGTTGGGCTCGATATAGAAATTCACTAAAACGGGAATATTGATGAAATGGAGCGATTGAGTTACTTTCCCGAGACCCTCTACTTCTCCATAAGAATATCCTTGGTTCGAATAGAATGCACCGAAAGAAATTCCTATTTGTTGCCAGGCTTGATACTCCACATCCAAGCCTCCTACAAAACCCCACTTATGTTTAGGACTTATAGCATGATTCATGTCTGTCCACAGGTCCTCCACAGACATTTTAGAAGAATTGACTCCAACTTTTGGTGTCAACGTCCACAAATGTGTTTCCTGTTGTGCCCTCATACCCATTGAGAGGCTCAGAAATGCAATAATTACAATTTTTCTATTCATCCTTCTCGTGTTTTATTTTATAAACGCATAATCGTATCATTTATTTTATTGAGATACCAGAAAGACCAGCAGACCCACGGCATTGTCGCCTTCAACGAATTATGTCGCGGGACTGTCCCCTGGCACAAGTCCTCTGATGTTAGGTCTTGCAATAAAAGCATGTTATTCATCAATAAAGGCATGTTATTCATCAATAAGGGCATGTTATTCGTTAATACGGAACTATTATTTTTTACTGCGGACTTATTGTTCGTTACTGCCGGAATAAAAAGAATTCCCACCTTGGGACTAAAAGATTCCCACCCTGGGACAAAAACGTTCCCAAGGGTGGGGAAAAAGAAAGATTCATCTAATCAGATTGGGTAATTATTGCTGATGGCAGCCTTCTATTCGATGTGAGCATCATTCCATGCAATGATGCCACCTTTAAGGTTGTAGGTCTTGAACCCTTCGGACGAGAGTTTTTCGCAGGCATTGGCCGACCTGCGACCACTGCGACAATAGACGGCAATGGTCTTGCCCTTAGGGAGCGTTGCCTTGGCTTTATCCATGAAGTCGCTTTGCTTCACGTCGATATTGACGGCACTGGCAATATGCCCCTCGGCAAACTCGTCGGCTGTACGCACGTCGAGCACTACGACTGAGGTGTCGGCTATGATCTCAGCAAACTGCTTCACATCAACGTCTTCGTAGTTCTTCTGACCACAGGCTGACGTCAGGCCCAGCATTGCCAACAGGCAAGTCAATAAATGCTTCATCATCGTTGGAGTTTAAGTCTTTACGCTGCAAATATACGAATTAATAGTTTTATTTTGTGCTCTTTCGCAAAAAAGTTTTGCATCTTTAAGATTATTGTGTATCTTTGCAGGAAAATAATTTGAAAGAATATGCAAGAGACAAGACAGAATAAAATTTCACGACTGCTGCAGAAGGAACTGAGCATTATCTTCCAGGAACAGACAAGGAGTACGCATGGGGTGATGGTGAGCGTGACACAGGTGCGCATCAGCCCCGACTTGAGCATTTGTACCGCCCACCTGAGTATCTTCCCTTCGGAAAGAGGCGAGGAGATTCTGGCTAACATCAATGCCAATGTGAAGAGTATTCGTTACAACTTGGGTTCACGCGTGAGAAACCAACTCAGAATTATTCCGGAACTGCGCTTCTTCATCGATGATTCACTCGACTACATCGAACACATTGATGAACTGTTGAGAAGTGAAAAGTGAAAAGAGAGAAGTGAAAAGTGAGAAGTGAAAAGTGAGCTTTCCGTTTTACATCGCTCGACGTTACCTCTTTTCTAAAAAGAGTACTAACGCTATCAATGTGATTAGCGGCATCTCGGTGGTGGGTGTCGCTATAGCTACTATGGCTTTGGTGGTAACGCTGAGCGTATTCAATGGATTCCACGATATGGTGGCTTCGCTCTTCACTCAACTCGACCCGCAAATTAAAGTGACGCCCGTCAAAGGAAAGACGGTGGCTGCCGACAACCCTGTGCTGACAAAGATTCGCCAGTTGCCACAGGTTGACGTGGTGACTGAGGTGATGGAAGACCAGGCGCTGGCCGTTTATGGCGACCGCCAGGCCATGATTAAGCTGAAGGGCGTGGAAGACAACTACGACAAGCTGACGCACATCCGTGAGGTGTTGGAAGGCGACGGCGACTTCGAACTGCATGCTGCCGATATGAACTATGGCATTTTGGGAATGGGACTGGGCACTGGCTATTCCTACGACCATCCGCTGAAGATATACGCTCCCCGGCGCGAGGGACAACTGAATATGGCAAACCTGCAAGAGGGTTTCGTTGAGGACGAGCTCTATTCGCCAGGGGTTCTGTTCAGCATCAAACAGGGGAAATACGACAAGCACTACGTCATCACGTCGATTGCCTTCACACGACAGTTGTTCGACCAGCAGGGTATGCTATCGTCACTGGAGATGCGACTGAAGCCCGGCAGTGATTTCGACAAGGTGAAGGCTGAGATGCAGGAAATAGCCGGTGAGG
>OMXV01000042.1 GCA_900315075.1 uncultured Prevotellaceae bacterium
GTCGATGATGGCATTGTAGAGTGAACCTGATTTGGCGATGAACGCATCGGTGTTGGCACCACCGTATGGGAAAGCGCGGTTGCGAACCTTGTCGAGATAGATGCGGGCATTGGCATTGTCGCCGGTGGCTGCGCATGCTTCAGCATAGCCAAGGTAGATTTCCGACAGACGCATATAAGGCTGATTGAAGCCGGCTTTGCGCTGGTTGGCTGTCCACACGGTCTTCTGACGGTTCTCGTCCCACTTGTTGGTGGAGATACCACCGCCGCTGGCCTTCGAGTTAGGCTTGAAAGGAATCAGGCGCTCAGTGCCTTTGCCTGTGCTACCTGTGACACAACAGGAAACATCGCGACGGATGTCCTTCGGGTCGAACATGCCGTAGTAGAAAGCGGGGTTGATACGACCCTGACCGTATGCCTTGCAAGGATAAGCGTTCTTGGAACCACCATCTGATGGACGACCGAAAGAGTAGGAGCGGGCATCGTTGCCGCCACCTTGTTGCATGGGTGCCTCATAGATAGACTCGTCGGCATAAACTGCGTCAGCATCGTGCATCTGTAAGAAGAAAGTCTCATAGCTGTCGCTCCACTTGGCACTGCCGGGATTGTCGATGGCTTTCTTGAAGTAAGTCTTGGCCATTTCCACATAGTTTCTCCAATCGCTGCGGCGACCGTAGGAGGCACCATTGTTATCATTGCCTTTCTTCTCGATGGTGATAGCATTGCCATTACCGTCTTTGGGCGTGATGTCACCACGGCGTGTCTGGTAACCACCAGCCTCAAGAGCGATACGACCAATAAGGCCCTGCACGAAGGTCTGTGAGAAGTAGTTCTTCACGTTGGCATCATAATCGGGACAATTGCCGATGGGGTACATGAGTGGTTCGATGGCAATGAGGTCGGCCAGGATGGCATCGTAGATAGAGTCGCGTGGTGCCAGACCACCAGCCGACTCGCCGAGGCGTGCTTGATAAGGTACATCGCCCCAGTTCTTGATAAGTTCACGATAAGCACATGCCTTCAGTGCTACTGCTTCGCCATAGAGTTGGCTCAGACTGTTGGCACTTGTGGCATTCTTAATCTTTGCCTCATAGTCGTTCATGCCTTGAACAGCGGTAATGATGGCATTTGCCTTGCTTACCACGTTGAACAGCTTGGCATAGATGTCGTCTTCTTTCAAGTATGACAGCAGGCCGTAGGTGCTGGCATATTTACCATTCTGATAGAAACTCTCAGGATAGTGGCGGCCTGGTTGGTTGCTGAAAGCTTCGGGGTGGCGCATGATGTCGCTGCCAGCCACGTCGGCGGCATACCACAGTCCATCGCCAAAGACACCATTCTGCAGGATGTCGCGCCATGCTTCATATCCTCCGTCCATGGCAGCGTGTGCGGTCACCATGTTGGAGAAGACAAAGTTGGCATCCACAGTCGAGGGCGAGGATGTCTCAAGATAGTCTTCACATGATGTCATGGAGAACATGCCTGCCGCAAACAATGTAATATATAATAACTTTTTCATATTGATCCTCCTTGTTGTTTAGAATGTTACGTTGAGTCCGAATGTGTAGGAACGGGTCTTGGGGTAGGCCTGATAATCGTAGAAGGGGGTGGGGAATCCATCACCACCAGCGTTCATGTTGGTGTTCACATCGGGGTCGAGACCGCTATAGCCTGTCAGACAGAACAGGTTGGCACCGGTGAAATAGACACGCACATTGTTGATACCAACACTGTGGAGCCATGTCTTGGGGAAGGTGTAGCCAATGGTCAGTGTATTGAGGCGCAGGTAGGAGGCATCCTCGATGAACTCCGACGAAGCAAGTCCGTACTCAGAGTAGGGGAGGGCGTATTTAGCATTGGCATTGAGTGCTGCTAATGCTGCTGGCTCGGTCACGGCTGCGATGTTGCCGCTGTTGTCGATGTCATAGATGCGGAAGCAGTCTTTGACGATGGCCAGACGGTTGGCACCTAAGCTGTTGTCTTTGTCGCCCATCATGTCGTGCATGGCATTGGCATTATATACCTTGCCACCAATCTGATAGGTGAATCCAAGTGAGAAGTCCAGGTTGCGGTAGTTGCCGTTGATGTTGAAACCACCAGTGTGGTGTGGCTGTGTCTTGCCGATAACGGTGGCATCGTCGTCGTTGACAACACCGTCGCCGTTGACATCCTCAAACTTCACCATACCTGGGAATGCTGTCTGACCCTCGGCTTTGTGGCCTTTGAAAGCATCGGCTGGATAGTTGACGATACTCATGATGTCAGGCACACCAGGTTTCAGGGTATAGATGCCATTTTCGTATGTGAAGTCGTCGAGTGTATAGAAGCCTGCACTCTTGAATCCCTGGACAGTACCCACGGGGAGTCCTGGACGGATGATGTAGTCGTAGAACGGTTTACGCATAGAGCTTCCCCATCCAGTGTGTGTGTCGGGATTGACGTCGATGTCGGGGTTGATTTCGTCAACCAAGTTGTTGTTGTAGTTGTAGGTGAGATTGAAGCTCAGTCCGAAGTCCTTGGTGCGTACGGCCTCATAGAACAGCGCGAGTTCGATACCACGGTTGGAGGTCTGACCAACGTTCTGGTATTGGTAGCTGTAGCCGGTAGAGGGGTCGATGGGCACTTTCATCAGAATGTCCTTCGTGGTGTTGTAGTAGAAATCGAGTGTACCGCGGAGTTTGCCTTTGAGGAAGCCAAAGTCAAGACCGATGTTGCGTGATGTGGTTGTCTCCCATTTCAGGTCGGGGTTACCCATAAGAGAACCGGGCTGATAGACCACTTTGTTGACTCCATCGACGCTGATGGTCTTTGTTTCCCATGTCTCGCGCCATAATGATGCTGAGATGTTGTCGTTGCCGGAGGTACCATAAGATACACGCAGCTTCAGGTTGTCGAGCCAGTCGCGTGTGCCTTCCATGAATGCCTCGTCGGAGATACGCCATGCGGCAGCTGCTGCGGGGAAATAACCCCATGTCTTGTTGGGGGCAAAGCGTGAGGAACCGTCGGCGCGGAATGTTGCGGTCAACAGGTAGATGCCTTTGTAGGAATAGTTGACGCGGCCGAAGTATGACTGTACGTGCTTAGGTTCGCCGATAGTGTTGTCAAATTTGTCAAGTCCTTCACTACCTTTGGTCTTGCCGGTAAAGTTGATCATACCGAAAGCATCTTTCATGGAGAACTCTGCGGGATAACCATAGCCATAGATGTTGCTTGAGTTGGTCTTGTCGGCAAGAACCTCATAGCCAAGGAGAACACCTAAGGTATGGTCGGGGCCTAACCCCTGTACGTTGTAGTTGAGCGTGTTGGACCAGCGTACATTATAACTGTTGGCCTTATAGAGGTTAGCGGAACTATAACCTTGGTCGGCTTTACCGTTATCCCATGTGCGGCGCTCTTGCCAGCCACGCATCAGTCCGATTTCAGATTTGGCTATCAGACCTTTGATGATGGTCCAGGTAAGACCAGTGTTCACACGCAGGCGGTTGATGTCGGTATATTGGTCGTAGTTCTTGGTATAGTCAAGTGGATTGCGGGATAATTCCACAAATGTAGAACCCTGACCCATCTGTGAGGGGTCGGCATCGGCGCCTAAAGGATTATCCACAGGGCGGAACTGATAAGCAGAGGTGGCGGTGTTGAAACGAGTTCCACGGAAGCGCATTTCGCTGTAGCGGGCATCCACATCCCAGCGGAGGTTCTTGCTCAGGTCTTGCTGGAATTTGAAGTTGGCGTTCCAACGACGGAAACCTGTGTTGATACGGGCACCATCGTCGTTCATATAGTTGACTGATGCACGGAATTTTGAGGTGTTGGTGCCACCGCTCAGTGATACGTCATGGTTCCAGGCGTGTGAGCTATCCATCAGGTCGTCCACCCAGTTGTGGGTGCTCATGTTCTTGTATTCGTTGAGGTGATTGCCATAGGTTGTGCCGAGGCCGAAATATTTGGCCACGTTGTCGCCGTAGGAGGCTCCGTAGGCTGTTGCATAACTCCATGTGTGAAGAACGTAGTCGTAGGGGTCGAGTACTTCGAGCTGTTCGGGTTTCTCTTTCACTTGGTAGTACATGTTGTATTTCACCTGGGTCTTGCCTTCTTTAGCACTCTTGGTGGTGATGAGGATCACACCGTTGGCACCCGAGGCACCATAGATGGCGGTAGAGGCTGCGTCTTTCAAAACGTCGATGCTCTCGATGTCGTCAGCGGGGATGTCGTCGATACGACCTGTCACCACTCCGTCAACCACGAAGAGAGGGTCGTTGGACTGGGTGATAGAACCACCGCCACGTACACGGATAGACATGGTGGCACCGGGACGGCCGTCCTGGGAGACTACCGATACACCTGGCAACTGTCCTTGCAATGCCTGTGCGATGTTGGCAACGGGGTTCTTGGCAAGTGTCTCACCTGTCACAGAAGCCACGGCTCCGGTCAGGTCGCGGCGCTTCATGGTGCCGTAACCCACCACAACCACTTCGTCGAGGGTCTTGTCGTTGGATTCCAGCACAATTGTATAATTGTTCTGGTTACCCACGGCAACTGTCTTGGTTTGATAGCCGACATAGCTCACCGTCAAGGTGGCGCCGTTCTTCACATCGTTGAGTGTGAAGTTTCCGTCGAAGTCGGTTACCACACCGTTTGCTCCACCCAGAGAAACTGTCGCTCCAATCAGTGGGTCGCCAGTCACGTCTGTCACAGTACCTGTAATGGTCTTCTGGGCAAATGCCACGAAGCAAAACAGGCTCAAGCATAAAGCCATAATGGCTCTTTTGAATGGTAAATACATAAACGTTTGTTTTAGTTATACTTAAGAGTTAGTTAATAAGCATAAAATATTTGCACACCAGCCTCTCTGGAGTGCTATTAGTAAATATAATAATGTATGTCAGGGGTAGCGCTTATCATCGCCTAATCCTGCTTTTGATTTGATTTGTTTTGTAGTTGATTGTAAATTCGACACCAAAATTAATCCTTTTTATACAATCAAGTGTAAAGAACAGGGTAAAATTCAAATAAATTAAGGAATTTATATAATTTTTTACAAATCAGCCGCTTTTTGCCATGCATATATCACTTCAAAACCCACATTTGAAGCGACCAACACGCTTACGCTACCTCAAGACCTACAAGCGAAGCGACCTCAGAACCTACAAGCGAAGCGACCAACACGCTTACGCTACCTCAAGACCTGTAAGCGAAGCGACCTCAGAACCTACAAGCGAAGCGACCAACACGCTTACGCTACCTCATGACCTGTAAGCGAAGCGACCTCATAACCTGCAAGCGAAGCGACCTTAAAACCTACTTTCCAATATTCCATTGGTTCGTGATGGCAAATACACGGTCGGGGGTGATGGCGGCAGCTTCTTTCTTGGTGAGTTGTCGGCTCCAGGTGGTGCGGTGGTCTGAGGCAGCGCCAGGTCCGCTATTGTTGTATTCTAAGTAGCGGGCGGTCTGTTCGTTAGAGGCTTTACCCCAGTTGTGCCAACCCTCTGGACAGATGTGAGCCCCTAATTCGCAATTCATAAATAATGTGTAAGCGTAAGGTCGCCATGGCCGTCCTAAATAGACTTTGTTGACATTCTCGTCGGCTATTAAACGGCAGTGGTTGAATATGTAGCCAAATGGTATGTCTTGTGGCGTTGACGCAGCGGTGACATACGAGTTTGACTTACTTTTGATGGTGCATCCTTCAAACCATGCTGTTGAAGGTCCGAAGATGAAATCTGTAGTACCTTCAATATAACAGTTCTCAAAATACAAACGTGTGCCAGCCTTGCCCGTATAGACGGTGTCTTGATGTCCGAGGAAACGGCAGCCGATAAATCGTATTCGATCACCTTCGGTATGTAAGGCTACGGCTTGTCCTAAGCGCGCTGAATTGTTCTCGATGGTGATGTTTTTCAGGGTGATGTCATTTCCCTCGATTTTGATGGTATAGGTGCGGAAGGTGCCCATCGCCTGTTCAGTGCCTGCAAGGCGGATATTGGCATGGTCGTCGTAGGTGATAATGGTACTTTCCACATCCTCGCCTAAGATTTCAATGTTGTCGAGCCATGAAGGGATGATAAGTTTCTCTTTGTAGGTGCCTCTCTTGACGAATATCACCTTGTGGTAGTCCATGAAAGCACGGCACACCTCAATGGCCTCGCCGATGGTGCGAAATTCACCCGTGCCGTCGCGGGCAACGACAATGGTGTCGGGATTGTCGTATATGTTTGCTGCTCTTGCACTAAAGGTGCAAAGGAAGGCAAGTAGGAAGAGGTATTTTCTCATGTTTATTGCTTTAGTTTTTAGTTGTTTGTTTTTAGTTATTAGTTGAATAAGATATGACGTTATGAGGAACTCTCAACGCTCATCTCTCTCATTGTATCTGCTTAATCTCTTCGATTCCTTCGATATCCTTCAGACTATTCATGATGAGGGCCACATCATCGCGGTCGCGCACGCTGAGAACGATGGTGCCGTCGAAAATGTTTTGATCACAACTGATAACAAGCTTTTTCATGTTGACGTTGAGCTGTTCGGAGATCACATGTGTCAAATCGTTTAACAGTCCTACACGGTCGATACCTGTGAGCTGGATAGTGGCTTCGAAGAACATCTGGCGCTTCATGTCCCATTTGACATCGATGATACGATTGCCAAAACTACTTTTGAGCTTATTAGCCACAGAACATGCTCGATTGTGTATCTCGATATGCCCTTTGTTGTCGATGAATCCCACACTGTCGTCGCCAGGTATGGTGCGGCAGCATGTGGCAAAAATCAGACGCTTCACATTGCCATTGTTGATATAGAATGGTTTTTTGCGATTGAATTCTTTCCCTACGACGAGCAGCTCTTCAGAATTTGAATCTTCTTGGGTGGAAGAACTCTCTTCCTTGGATTTGTCTTTTTTCTTGTCGTTGCCAAGGAATGGTACAAGTTTTCTCCATTTTGAGGGCTGTGTGTTATGCTTTTCAAGTAGTTCGTCGGTATCTTTCTCGCTGAGAAGGATGGTCTTATTGCCAATGGCATAGAAGAAATCAGCTGGTTGGTTGATGTCGTGGAACTTACAAAGGCGGTCGATATTGGAAGTGGAGAGCTCCAGACCGTTTTTCTCAAGAAATTCCTTGAGCATGCTTTCACCGGTCTTTTGTATCTCACGGATGTCGCGGCGCAGGATTGCCTGTATTTTAGCTTTTGCCTTGGCTGTAGAGGCAAAGTTGATCCATGAGGCATCCACATGTTGTGATTTGGAGGTAAGCACTTCCACCTGGTCACCACTCTGCAGTTTGTGGCTCAGTGGCACTAATTTGTGATTGACTTTTGCACCAATGCAGTGACTGCCAATGAAGGTGTGAATCTGGAAGGCAAAGTCGAGGGCCGTACAGCCGGCTGGCATGGTCTTGATTTCACCTTTTGGAGTGAAGACGAATATTTCGGAAGCAAAGAGGTTGAGCTTGATAGTATCGAGGAAATCCATGGCATCAGGCTGCGGGTCGTCGAGGATTTCCTTGATGGTGCTCAGCCAGTCGTTGAGTTCGCCCTCGTCCTCGGCAATATTGTCACCTTCCTTGTATTTCCAGTGGGCAGCAAATCCTTGCTCAGCTATCTCGTCCATGCGCTCCGAGCGAATTTGCACTTCCACCCATTGTCCCATTTTCGACATGAGGGTGACGTGGAGCGCTTGATAGCCGTTTGCTTTTGGATGACTGACCCAGTCGCGCATTCGGTCGGGGTGGGATTTGTAAATCTTGTTGATGGCGACATAGATTTTGAAACAGTCGTTGATTTCCTCTTCCTTGTTCTTTGGCTTGAAAATGATGCGTACGGCAAGAATGTCAAACACCTCGTCGAAGGTGATGTGTTTGTTGCGCATCTTTGTCCAGATGGAATAGGGTGATTTCACGCGCCCCTTGATTTCATAGGTGAGGCCAAGACGGTCGAGCGCCTCGGCAATGGGCTGTGTGAATTCTTCAAACAATGCCTGGCGTGAACTGTCTGTTCGGGCCAGCTTCATCTTGATGGCTTCGTAGGCCTCGGGGTGCTCATAGCGGAAACTCAGGTCTTCAAGTTCGTTCTTGATCTTGTTCAAACCTAAGCGGTTGGCCAATGGTGCATAGATATAGAGCGTCTCACCGGCAATCTTATATTGCTTGTTGGCTGGTTGGCTGCTCAAAGTCCGCATGTTGTGCAGACGGTCGCATATTTTGATGAGGATGACACGGATGTCGTCGCTCATTGTCAGTAGCAGCTTCTTGAAATTCTCTGCCTGGGCAGAGGCTTGGTCTCCGAAGATACCACCCGAGATTTTTGTCAGTCCATTCACAATTTGTGCCACCTTGGAGCCGAAGATGGTCTCAATGTCTTCCACTGTGTAGTCGGTGTCTTCCACCACATCATGGAGTAGGGCAGAGCAAATACTTGTGGAGCCAAGCCCCATTTCTTTTGAGGCAATGTATGCCACAGCGATGGGGTGCATGATATATGGTTCGCCAGAGAGACGTCTGACACCTTTATGTGCCTGCCGTGCAAAATTGAATGCCTTGGTGATGATGTCTGTCTTTCTGCGGTGAGGCGAGGAAAGATAGCTCTCTAACAATTGTTGGAAAGCTTCATCGACCATTTTCTCGTCATCGACTTCTCTTGACGATTCTTTTTCTGGGAGTTTAGGTTCGTCCATAGTAACAATCTTTATGTGTTGGGACTATATGGAAAAAACTATCGCCGTCGGGATTTGCCTGATGACCTGGAGCTGCGTCCATAGCGCGAGGATGATCCACTTGAGGCAGAATTAGAAGAGGATGAACTGCTTTTCCCACGTGAATATGAACTTCTGCTGCTCGACTTCTTGGTGGTGGTGCTTTTACGACTGTCATCTACTGCCACGTAAGCGCGCTTATTGCCATGGATAGCTTCGTAGGCGTAGATGCTGTCTTCCAGTTCGATGAATTTGTTGATGGCAGCAGGTGTCATGCGGATAGCCGACGGCTCTGTGGCACCATTGACAATACCCCGGCGGTATTGGGGATTGAGGTCGCGTAGCATGGCAGTCTCGATGCCACAGAAATGTGAGATGGTGCTCATCGACACATTTTTATTGACCATGATAGTGTCGGTATGTTCTGGTAGTGTGGCTATCATCGGACAGATGTTATGGTCGCAATAGTAGGTCATCACATAGTTGGCGGCGATGAATGCCGGCACATAGCCACGTGTCTCTGATGGCAGATAGGGATAGATTTTCCAGTAGTCCATGCTGCCGCCACTTCTTCTGATGGCTTTGTTGACATTCTCTGGTCCGCAGTTGTAGGCGGCAATGACGAGTGTCCAGTCGCCAAAGATGCGGTATAGGTCGCGCAGGAAACGCGCTGCGGCGTAGGAAGAGCGAATGGGGTCGCAACGGTCATCAACCAGCGAGTTCACACGGAGTCCGTATTGCTTGCCCGTGCCAAGCATAAACTGCCACAGTCCGGTGGCACCTGCCCTTGACACGGCCCGTGGGTTGAGGGCCGACTCTATCACTGGTAGGTATTTCAGTTCGAGTGGCAGGTCGTAGGAGGCTAATGCCTGCTCGAAAATAGGCATGTAGAAATTGGAAGACCCCAGCATGATGCTCACGGTCTGGCGCAGACGTGTGCAATAACGGTCGATAAATTGCCTGACGATGGGATTATATGGCATTTCCATACGTGTGGGCATTTTGCTGAGCCTGTTCATATACACCTCATCGGTATAGTATGGATTTTCTCCGTTCGACTCACATGCTTCATCGACGGAAAGGTATAGCTCGTTGTGATAGAGGTAGAGCAAACTGTCGAGGTTGGCATACATAGCCTCGGGTATTTCCATCACTTCCTCTACACCCTCTTCATCGCTGAAAACTATGTTTACATCGCTGTTGATTTGTGCAAAGGCAGTTGATGAGAGAAACAATAAAAGCGTTGATAGTGCAAGTTGATAGATACTTCTTTTCATTAATTTTTTTGTTCAGGTTGATGTTTAAAAACTAAAACTGCATTGTAAGCCTAAAGCGTTGGATTTGAATGGGTTCTTCCCTAATTGGTCGTTGATTACAGCTGGCGACACTTTCATGCTCAGGTCTTTTGAAATGTCGAATTCAGAGAGAGAGGCGTCAACGTATGCGTCGATGACAGAAATGGCGTAAACACCCAGTAGTACAAAGAAACTCAAGTCTCGATACCGACGGAAGTAGTCTTTGCGTTTTTTAAAGAGAGTTTTGTAACGGTCTTCATTGGCTTCCGTAATCTGGTTGCCTAAATGCAGAAATTGGTTATAACTCTGCGTGTTAGGGTCTTCATCTGAGAGGTCGAGGAAAGCCTGTGAGTAGTCGTGATACATTTGGTTGTTCCATTGTAGGGCATAGATACTGCCCACGAAGCCTCCGTAGATGATGGGGAGCTTCCAGTATTTCCGGTTGTAAATTTGTCCAGCTCCTGGCAGCACTATGGCGAGCCACATCGCCCGTTTGGGATTTGGCCGCCAGGTGGCCCAGTCGCGCTTGCTTTTTTGTTTCACCTCAAGCATTTCCGTCGTGTCGGCTTGCCAATACTCTTCCAAGTTATTAGCTGGCTCGAAGTCGATGACTGTTGTGCTGTCAACACCTACATACGTGCTGTCGGTGACTACGTATGTGCTGTCTGTCTGTGCCATTGATGATTGTGGCAACAGCAGGATGGTGATGAGGGCAACGAACAGTGCGCTGATGATGGACTTCATTGACGTGACAGACAAACTATTGACGTTTTAGATGGTCGAACACGCTCATGATATGCTCCAGCTCCTCCTCATTAGTGAAGGGAATGCTGATTTTTCCTTTGCCAGAGGGCGAAATATTCAAGCTGACTTTTGTCTGAAGGAAGTTGGAGAGTTGCTCACGCAATAGTTTGATTTCCTCCGACATGGGGTTCTTCGATGACAGCTTCTTGCCGCCGAGACTGACGCTTTCGCCACTTTTCAGCTTTTTCACGATTTCTTCCACCTGTCTGACACTGCTGCCGTTTTTCTGGATTTCACGGAACACCTTGATTTGCTGCGATGGACTGTCGAGAGAGAGCAGTGCACGTGCATGTCCCATGTCTATTTCGTGCTTTTGCAGAGCCATCTGCACTTGTGCCGGCAATTTCAGTAGGCGCAGGTAGTTGGCCACAGCCACACGGCTTTTGCCCACACGCTCAGAGACTTTTTCCTGTGTCATGCCGTCTTGCTCCAAAAGATGGGCGTAGGCAAGAGCTATCTCGATGGCATTGAGGTCGTCGCGCTGGATGTTTTCCACCAGTGCCATTTGCATGGCGCTGTCGTCGTCGATGGTGCGGATGTAGGCTGGGATAGCCTTCAAACCCACCAACTGCGATGCCCGCCAACGGCGTTCACCTGCCACAATCTGGTATTTATCCTCACCAGTCTGGCGGAGTGTAATGGGCTGCACAATGCCTAACTCACGGATGCTGGTGGCTAAGTCCTGAAGGGTGGCGGGGTCGAATTCACGACGAGGCTGGTTGGGGTTGGGTTCTATTTGCTCTATGGGAATCTCGTTGATGGTGGTGCTACCGTTGTGTTGCACTTCTTCGGTCGAGATGAGGGCATCGAGACCTCTTCCAAGAGCGTTGAATTTCTTTTTTACTGCCATGATGGATGATATTGTTGGCTTGTTTTTTTGCTTTGTTATAGCATTGTTAATCAGTTGCTTAGGAAAATTACCTGAGAGCTATGCGTTTTTGCTGATGATTTCTTTGGCCAATGCCAAGTAGTTCTTGCTGCCGGTGCTGTCGGCATCATAGAGGATGACGGGGAGGCCATGGCTCGGACTTTCACTCAGTTTCACATTGCGCTGGATGACGGTCTTGAATACCAACTCCTGGAAATGGCGTTTCACCTCATCGTAGATTTGATTGGCCAATCTCAGTCGGCTATCGTACATCGTAAGCAAGAATCCCTCTATCTCGAGACGAGGGTTAAGTTTGCTCTTGATGATTTTGATGGTGTTGAGCAGTTTACCGATTCCCTCAAGTGCAAAATATTCACATTGCACGGGAATAATCACAGAGTCGGAGGCTGTCAGTGAGTTGACAGTAATCAGTCCCAACGATGGTGAACAGTCGATGATGATATAGTCGTATTCTTTGCGCAAGGGTTCCAGCATTTGATGGATTACTTTCTCGCGCTTATCGATGTTGAGCATTTCAATCTCGGCACCTACTAAGTCGATGTGGCTTGGTATGATGTCCAGCCCGTCGATGTCGGTGGTGTAGATGGCGTCGCGGACGTCGGCTTCGCCTATCAGACACTCATAGAGTGAGCAGTCCAGATTTTTAACATCCACTCCCAGACCGCTCGATGCATTCGCCTGTGGGTCGGCATCAACGACAAGCACAGCCTTCTCCAAAGTGGCAAGCGACGCTGCCAGGTTGATCGAAGTGGTTGTCTTGCCTACGCCGCCTTTCTGATTGGCTAATGCGATGATTTTTCCCATAATCTTTACCTTAAAATTACTAATATAGATAGGTCAAAAACTCAGATTGTATTCGATTTGAATTGCAAAGTTACGAATTTTATATGAGAAACGTACTTTTTAAAGCTTTTTTCGTACTTTTGCAGCGAAAACAGCGTTTTTTTTATGAAAAATAACAAACCAATCATACTTATTTCCAATGACGACGGTTATCAGGCCAAAGGTATCAATGCACTGGTTGACATGCTTTCCGACATGGCCGACTTGTTCGTGTGTGCTCCCGATGGTCCCCGGTCTGGGTATGCTTGTGCCTTTACTGCGGAGCGCCACCTGAGGCTACATCCTGTTCGCCAGGAGGAACACTTGCAGGTGTGGTCGTGTACAGGTACGCCTGTCGATAGTGTGAAACTCGCACTCAACCAATTCTTTACCGACCGTTTGCCAGATATGGTTATTGGAGGTATTAATCATGGCGATAATGCGTCTGTCAACACCCATTATTCTGGCACCATGGGGGTGACGATGGAGGGATGTATGAAATATATACCGTCGGTGGCTTTTTCTATTTGTGACTATAGCCATTCACCCAATTTTGAGCCACTTAGACCCTATATACGATACATTGTGGCGAAAGTATTGGCCGAGGGATTACCACGGGGGGTGTGTCTGAATGTGAATTTCCCTGTTGTTCCTTTCCAGGGGGTGAAAATCTGTCGTATGGCACATGGCACGTGGTTTGATGAGTGTATCAAAGAGCATCATCCGAGGGGGTACGACTATTTCTGGATGGTGGGTTCGTATAGGAATGATGAGCCGGAGGCCGAGGATACCGACAACTGGGCATTGACTCATGGCTATGTGGCTATCACACCTACTCGCATAGACGTAACGGCCTATCAAGCGATGGAGGAACTTGGAAAGTGGGACTTTAAGATTGAAAATTGAAAATTATCAGACAAGTCTGATGAATATCGACTGCACCTAACTTTTCACCTCTTACCACTTTAAGAACATTTATCCCTTTAACTCCCCCTTAACACCCCTTTTAACTTTTATGAAATACTATATCATTGTTGGTGAAGCGAGTGGCGACCTACATGCGTCACATTTGATGCGTGAGCTGAAAAATACTGACAAAGCAGCTGAATTTCGTTTCTTTGGTGGAGATAAAATGAAAGCTGTCGGGGGAACTTGCGTGCGCCATTACAAGGAAATGGCTTATATGGGGTTTGTCCCAGTTCTGCTACATCTGCCAGCCATTTTTCGCAATATGTCGCAATGCAAAAAGGATATCCAAGCATGGCAGCCGGATGTGGTAATTTTGGTTGATTATCCAGGTTTTAACCTAAAAATCGCCAAATATGTGCATAAAAAGCTGCATATTCCTGTATGTTATTACATTTCTCCAAAGATTTGGGCATGGAAGGAATATCGCATCAAAAACATCAAGCGCGATGTTGATGAGTTGTTCTCCATCCTGCCTTTTGAAAAACAGTTCTTTGAGGGTAAGCATCAATATCCGATACATTATGTGGGCAATCCTACTGCCGACGAGGTGGACTTGTTTAGAAATAATTATAATGAAAAAACAGAACAATTTCGTCGGCGTAATCAATTGGATAATCGACCCATTGTGGCATTGTTGGCAGGTAGTCGCCAACAAGAGATTAAGGACAATCTACCTGCAATGATTGAGGTGTCGGCACGGTTACCTGAGTATCAGTTCGTGGTGGCTGGTGCACCTTCAATAGAGGATGCTTATTATGACAAATTTCTTCAGGGCTGCAATATCCGGTTAATCCATAATGAGACGTTTGCATTGCTCAGCCATGCTGTAGTGGCATTGGTCACCAGTGGCACGGCCACCCTTGAGACTGCATTGTTTAATGTTCCACAGGTGGTTTGCTATGAGACACCCATACCCAAAATTGTTGCTTTCTTCAGAAAGCGGATTGTGAAGGTGAAATACATCTCTTTGGTCAATCTCATTGTCGACGAGGAACTGGTCACGGAGTTGGTGGCTGATACCTTTGGTGTGGATAATATGGAGCGGGAACTACGAAAAATCCTTCCCGGAACAGAAGGACGAACAACCATGCTGGAAGGCTATGAACGTATGCGTGCTGCTATCGGAAAACCCGGCGCTCCCGCCAATGCCGCACAGATTATAACTAATAAGGTTATGAGGTTATGAGGTCATGAGGTTATGAGGTTTTGAGGTCATGAGGTTATGAGGTCATGAGGTTTTGAGGTTATGAGGTGAGATATGATTGTGCAATACCAGCATTTTTCACCTTATAACCTACAAGCGAAGCTACCTTATAACCTACAAGCGAAGCTACCTTATAACCTACAAGCGAAGCTACCTCAAAACCTTAAAACCTAATTTGTCTTCAGTGTAGCTACAACATATTCCGATTGGGTGCCAATACGGAATTTGCCACCCCAGAGGCCTATGCCACTGCTGATGTAGTAGTGGGTATTGTCGCGCTGGTAAGAGCCCCATGAACATTCATAAAGGGCGTCGGTAATCCATGAGATAGGCCATACCTGTCCACGGTGGGTGTGTCCGCTAAGTTGAAAATCAACACCACATTCTGCAGTCTCTTCCAAATGATAAGGCTGATGGTCTAATACAATGGTGTATTGGTTTTGTGGGACGTCAGCAAGGAGGTCTTTCAATGTTTTGCGCGAGTGGTTGGTGCGGTCGTCACGACCGATGAGACAAATACAGCTATCGATGATCACATTGCTGTCTTGGAGAAGATGGATGCCTGCTGCTGCCATGAACTCCTTCGCCTTAGGTTGGCTACTATAAAACTCATGGTTGCCAAGACAAGCGTAAACAGGGGCTTCTAAGCGGCGAAATTCCTCTGCCACATTTTCTTCTATCAATGGACGGACACTGATATCTACAATATCGCCTGCGATGAGTATGAGGTCAGGATGCTCTGCATTCACCATGTCCACCCAATGGGCAAACTCGGCACGGTGATTGTGATAGCCTAAATGAAGGTCGCTCATCATCACAATCTTGTATTCCTTCGGCAAGGGCTTGCTTGTGGTAAGCTGGAGTGGCACACGCACCTTGTTGTTGTAATGGATATTGCCCCAGGCGAAAACCACTACCATAAATCCTGTGATGCTCAGCGTGGCTGCCCAATTATCGTGGAGATAAGTTGAGGGAAGTAGGTGCACAAGGCGCAATAGGTCGAGCACGATGAAAATCATTACCAAATAAAGCAGGATGAAAAGCATCGATGTGCCAATTTGATAGACTATAGAAGCCATGCCAAGAGACATCTTTTCCATTCCTCCACTGAAAATCAGAAACATTCCTAAAAAACTAATGGCAATAGCGGCTACAACCACCCATTTCCATAGTTTGGGGAAGGGGAGTATGCACCATACATGCCACAATGTGTAGGTGAGACCTCCCAACATCAGTAGAATAAAAAATATGAACATGATTTTCATCAACTCAAAAACTCATCAACTTGTCAAAACAATGATAGCGTGTAGATATAGATGACGGCGGCGGGGATAGCCATCAATGAGGAGTCGAAACGGTCGAGCATGCCACCATGGCCAGGCAGGATGTTACCACTGTCTTTGACACCGAGTGTGCGCTTGAGCAGTGATTCTACCAAGTCGCCCAATGTGCCAAATACTACTACCACCAACCCCAGTCCCATCCAGACTAGAATGGAACGTGTAACATTATCACCAAATTCAGAGCTACCATATAACCCTCCGAAAACACCGGCAACAATGAGCACCAGTATGCAGCCACCTATCGAGCCTTCCCAACTCTTACCTGGTGAGACGCGTGGGAACAATTTATGCTTGCCTATCAGCGAACCTACACAATAGGCTCCTGTGTCATTCAACCAGAGGAAAACAAAGATGCTCAGGGGGAGTACATAGTCGTATGTAATACCTTGAGAGGAATTGCTAAAGGCCAATAAACTGATGGTGGAGAAGGGTAGGGCAACATACATCTGGGTGAGCATTGTATAGGCCCAGTTGTTGATGGGATTAGGTGCCTTGCTGAAAAGCTCGCTGATGATAAGGTATAGGATAATAAAGAGATAGGGCACGAACACCATTGCTGTAGTGTATCCAGTGCAATACCCTGCGATGGCAAAGAAAAGATAAGCACCTGCAACACTGCATATAAACTGGTTGGTCTGGATATCATCCCACTTATTGACCAATCCACACAATTCCCAGATGCTCAGCGCGGTGATGAGTGCGAAAAGCACAACCATGGGAATGGGATTGAGTAAACAGTAAACCATCACAGCCACAAAAACTATGCCTGTGATGGTTCTAATGATAAAATTCTTTTTCTTGTCTGTCATCTGACAATTATTTTATTGAAGTTTCGTAAGTCCTCAACTTCTATGTTATGAGGTCTTTAGGTTATGAGGTTATGAGGTGAGATTTGCTCAAATATGTCGTTAGCCATACATATATCACCTTAAAATCTGCAAGCGAAGCGACCTATAAACCATAAAACCAGACGAAACTGGAGCTTGCGAAAGTTGAGTTATTTTATTTAATTATCACTTTCTCCCAATTGCTTGGGCGTGTCTTCTGAATCTATGAGGTCAGATGGTATCGGTGGGGGCAACAGATTGTTATCGGCTGCGTTGGCCTCATCATTTGGCTTGTCCATGCCCATGATTTCCTGTGAACGGCTTACCCAGGGGCGCTTGCCAAAGATTTTCTCTACATCCTCGGCGAAGATAACCTCACGGCTGATGAGAAGTTCGGCGAGGGCATTATGACCTTCTTTGTGCTCTAAGAGAATCTGCTTGGCACGGTCGTATTGCTCGTTGACCATTTTGAGTACCTCATCGTCAATCACCTGTGCTGTGGTATCAGAATAGGGGCGCTGGAATTGGTATTCCTGGTTGTTGTAATAGCAGATATTAGGGAGTCGCTCACCCATGCCGGCGTAGGCAATCATGCCGTAGGCACTCTTGGTGGCGCGCTCCAAATCGTTCATGGCACCTGTGGAGATATGACCTGTGAACAACTCCTCGGCAGCCCTACCACCCATCAGCGAGCACATCTCGTCGAGCATCTCCTCTTTAGTGGTAATCTGTCGTTCCTCAGGCAGGTACCATGCTGCTCCTAATGCCTTGCCACGTGGTACGATAGAAACTTTGACCAGTGGGTTGGCGTGTTCGCAGAACCACGAGATGGTGGCGTGTCCGGCCTCATGGAGGGCAATGGTGCGCTTCTCGTGGGCTGTCATCACCTTGGTCTTCTTCTCCAGGCCGCCAATAATACGGTCAACAGCATCGAGGAAGTCCTGACGGTGTACAGTTTCCGCATTGCGGCGTGCGGCGATGAGTGCTGCCTCATTGCAGACATTGGCAATGTCGGCTCCCGAGAAACCTGGTGTCTGACGGGCGAGCAAGTCGATGTCCACGCTGTCATCTACCTTAATAGGCTTGAGGTGGACGATGAAAATCTCTTTGCGCTCGTTGAGGTCGGGGAGGTCAACATATATTTGTCGGTCGAAGCGTCCGGCTCGCATCAAGGCACTGTCGAGCATGTCGGCACGGTTGGTAGCGGCCATGATGATGACACCACTATTGGTGCCGAAACCATCCATTTCGGTGAGAAGGGCGTTCAGGGTGTTCTCACGCTCGTCGTTGCCGCCCATACTGGGGTTCTTGGAACGGGCACGTCCCACAGCGTCAATCTCGTCGATGAAGATGATACAGGGAGATTTCTCCTTGGCCTGGCGGAAGAGGTCGCGAACGCGGCTTGCACCCACACCTACAAACATCTCCACGAAGTCGGAACCACTCATAGAGAAGAATGGTACGCCAGCCTCACCGGCAACGGCCTTGGCAAGCAATGTCTTACCTGTGCCCGGAGGACCTACAAGCAAGGCTCCCTTGGGAATCTTACCACCCAGGTTGGTATATTTTTGCGGATTCTTCAGGAAGTCCACAATTTCCTGTACTTCCTGCTTGGCACCTTCCTGGCCTGCAACATCCTTAAAAGTGATGCCCAAGTCATTGCCTTTCTCATACATCTTAGCTTTGCTTTTGCCAACGTTGAAGACACCGCCGGCACCACTGCCACCGCCCATACGGCGGAAAAGTGCTATCATCAGAATGAGGAAGAATGCAATTGTGGCAATGTTGAGGATGGTGCTGAATGTATCGCCGCTACGCTCATTCTCGTATCGGTAATTACCATTGAATTTCTTTTCCTTCTCAGCGTCTGCCAAAAACTCCTCCAATTTCTCAACTGAGCCAAACTCAACCTCAAGATAGGGGTTGTTGCCAGTCTGTTTCACATTTTGTTGGAATACTTCCTGGATGTATTTCGGCTCCACATACATTTTTAGGATGCTCTCTTCCTTGTTGACAACAATTTCCTTGGCTGCGCCTTTCAACACCCAGCTTTTGAAATAACTGTAATTGGCCTCTTTTGATATTCCCCCTCCATTCGTGCCAGAACCAGTCTGTCCTCCTCCGGTGAAGAATAAGATACCTAATGTCATAATGATGATGACATAAATCCAGTTCATATTGAACTTGGGCATGTTGGGCTTGTTCTTGTCTTTGTCCATTGATTAATATATCGTCGGTTGTTGTTGATGACACCCATTGGGTGATAATATGATGTTTCAATCGAGGTCGGGAACACGTGTGAGTTTTGCATCCTCCCACAATCCCTCAAGGTTATAGTATTCACGAGTTTCGGGCAGAAATATATGCACCATGACATCTGTGTAATCCATCGCTACCCACTGGGCATTGGTCAGTCCAACTACTTTAGTGGGTTTGTCGCCAGATTTTTGCCTAACGAAGTCTCCGATTGACTCGGTGATTGCTTCTACCTGAGTGGGGGAGTTGCCTTGACAGATGACGAAGTAGCGACAGATGGCGCCTTCTACCTTGGTCAAGTCAGCAATAACTATACCATTTCCTTTTTTCTCTTGAATTCCCTTTGTAATGTTTCTTACTAATTTCTTTGTTTCGTCCATTCAATTACTTTTTATCTACAAATATAATCTTTGAAATCGCCTATTTGCCAATTTCACTGCAAAAGTACACATTTTTCTTTTCTTTATAAAGAGATTGCAGAATATTTATTGAATTTTAAGTAGGTGGTCAAAATTTGATGATAGTATTTTATGATTTATTCATGTTTCATAAGTGCATTTATATTCAGACGGCCCAAAGTGATTAGTCGTTGGAGGGTGTGTCAAAATGATAAAACCTGAAATTCCAATTTACAGATTATAAGGAAGCAGGCCGCCATAATGACTGCAAATTATAAATGTTGGTTGTGAAAATCTTCATTTTGACACACCCTCTTACAGTGGTCAATGACGCCGACTCTTTAAAGAGGATCCATAAAACAACTTTTTTAGAAAAAAATGCTGAAATAATTTGGTGGTTCAAAAAAATGTCGTACCTTTGCATCCGCAATTCAGATTTCAAGGGGTTGAAGCTGATTTGCTGAGATAAAATTGGGGTATGGTGTAATGGTAACACTACAGATTCTGGTCCTGTCATTCTTGGTTCGAGTCCGAGTACCCCAACACACAAAATCGCCAAGCGCTTGAATTCAAGGCTTGGCGATTTTTGTATGGTTGAAATTCCCGACTTTTTCCCGAGTTATAAATAACCTCTCACTCCGATTTGAATTCGATGGGTATGGTCATTTTCGCTCTTATCGGTATGTTATTCTGCTTACTTCAAAGGATGCTTTTTCATAAACTCTTCCTTGATTTCTTCACCGAATGTTTGAGGGCCGAATGCACCTCCGCCATATTCGAATACAACTCTGTCGGTATAGGGAATGAACATCGGGTCCTCATCATATTCCTTTTTCTCTTCGGCGTTCATAGGACGGCTGTAGATACGATAGGAATACATACCCATATCCACGCGTCGAAAACCGATGTCAACAAAATCTGAATGTGTGGTTGCTGTTTCAACAGAAATGCAGCCTAACTTTTTCAGTTTACGTCGGATATTTTTAAGTTCTTCGTCATTCAATCCCACCACATTCATCAAAGAGCCGATTCTATCTTTAGAATGGACGTCCCAATTATTCGACCTTAATGAATCATTCTTCCCTAATACATGGAATATCGAAATCTCACCATGCTCGAATTCAAGTTGCATTTGAGCCCCTTTGTCTAAACTTTGATTGGTGTAATTGATAAGTTCTTGCAATTCCGACTTGTTCTTATCATAATGTTCAGCCATGATGTCAGGATTGCATATCGTGCCTAACCTTGTTGGGGAGATAAAAAATGCTCCGAGTAATAGGATAATGGCACATCCCCAAATCATATAGATTTTCCACAAAAAACCTTTTTCCCAGAAAGACTGAAGAAATACTATGATTGCCCAAACTACCAATGGAATTATAAACCAAAAACCCAACAAGAAAAGTAAATCGGCCATAAATGGGTCATCTATCATTGACCAGACGAACCAACTTACAAAACACATCGGAATGAGGCTGATGTATTTGTTGATGGAATTGGTTAAATCTTCCAATGTGGGTTTAATGCCAGCCATAATAATTTGTTTGGTTTTCAATGAAAATAACGTGAATAAAATGCCTTTATTTTACTGAGAATCGCTTTTAACTTGTAGATTCTTTCTTCACACCTTTAATTTTTGTCCATCATCACCATCATAATGCTCACGGCCTACTTCCCATTCTCTGTTTTGGTCGAGACTCCCGCCCCCATCCGGGACAAGCTTCACTTTCCATGGTTGTTTGTGCTGTGAAAGCAGGAAAGAATCATGATGCAAAATATCAGCCTATTGTGTTAAAAAAAGACAATTAATACAAGCTTATTCCACTTTATTTCCTATATTTGTGGATGAGAAACAAGCATCATCGATGTATGAAACATACATATTGTAACATCATAATCTTCCTGTTAGATGAAAACGATAATCAATTCCACTTGGTGGATGCTTTTCTTGGCAATTATAGCCTCATTGCTGCATCCTTTGTTATATTCCGCTGGAATAGGGTTCTATATGGATTGCCCATCATACTTTTTCCTCCATATTCTCGCCTACACCATTTTAGGGAATCTTATTTGGAATGCATTAAAACACAAGGCATGGTGGATACCCGCATTGGCAATCACCTTAGGGGTAAACATCATCTTGTTTGTTTTCCTATACTTTTTTGTAAAAAGTTGGGATGTGAGAGATGCTTTGACTGTGTTAGTGTTTTTATTTGACTTTGGTTTCTCTGCAGTTCTTTCTGCTATCCCAATCGGGGTATTCTGCTATAAGAAACAAAAAAGATCAATTAAGCAAATTGAGTGAAATCAAGGAAAGAACATCATCTCTTCAACCCCCTTCCTTCATCGTCATCAACATCATTACCAACCTCCCATTCCCTGTTTTGGTCATAGCTGCCACCAGAGGCACGCAGAAGATACTTGAAGGCGAACTGCTGTTTGAGTCTTCCACGTTCCATAGCATCTGCCGCCAACAAATAGACGCGTGTCTCTTCCTTTGAAAGGAAGAAAATCTCAGAATGACCAAAGTTGTTGAAGACAACCCGTAGGTAGTATTTTCCGTTCTTGTGCTTGGCGATGGTGATGGAATCGACATTGGTTAGTTTTGGCATGCTTTGACCCGATGACCCTATGGACTTTTGAGCCTTTTGACCCAATGAGCCGATGAACTTTTGGCTTCGCCGAAGGTACTCCCGCTCGGCAGAGTGAGGAAGTTCCCTCTGGTCTTGCTTAATCAAATGGTTCAACATAAGAGGTGCGAGCCTGCGAGTACTCGGTTTCCAACACCTGTCGCCAGGTGTTCAAGAGTTTTTCGTGTCACGAAAAAACCTCTTGCTATAGAAACCTCCAAAACACAGTTGTCGGCACCTTCGAACACTGCAATGATAGTGCAAACCAAGAGCAGAATAGGATGAACGAGTTCATCTTTTATGCCGAGGTGCAGCCTATCTTCGCTTTAGAAAAGTATTCGAAGATGCCGACAGCACAAAACAATCAAAAACCTTTTTTAGGACTTTAAAAATCTTTTATCAAACTGATTTTCAGTAAGTTTTCCTTCGGTTTAATAGGATTAACACAAAGTTGTTCCTATCTTCAATTATCAATCGTCATATTAATACGATTTTGAGCATTGCTCCAAATAGTTCACGCTCGGAAGACCTCAAACAAGTTTGAGCCGCCTCTCACTTAATCACGATTTTTTTGCCGTTGAAGATGTAAACGCCTGAGGGAAGGTTGCCTATTTCTTTCGGGTTAGATGCAACTTTTATGCCATAGATGTTGTAAATGGCCTGGTTTGATATTTCGGAAGATGAATTTGGAAGATTGATGCCGTTGGTGTCTCCGATAATAGGGCGGACCGTGTGACCGCAGTAGCGGTAATTGCCGTAGCTCCAGTACGCGTTGTACCAATTGAAGTACAGGCGGTAGGCGCTGTACGAGTACGGCGGCTCCTGCGTGGACGACCAATTGTAGCCGTTGCTGCCGGCGTAGTAGAGGTCTCCAGCAGAGCGGTTGCCGGCCGCAGGCAAGAAGATAGTGCCACCGCTTGGGCCGGTGAATTGGGCTCCCATGACATCATTGACTATTATCCATTCATAGTTGCAGTTTTCTATCAGTTCCTGGTTTTGGTCTTTCGACGGCATCACCCAAGAGCCACCCCACTTCACGTGGGCAACATCGTACTGTGTGCCGGCGATGTCGCTGCCGAGATCGTGGTAGGTGCTTGAAGAGTCGTCGTAATGGATGTAGGTTGATAAACTGTAATAGTCCTTCTCTTCCGTCTCCCCCCAGGCGTAATAGCCACCATATCCCTCAGGGGTAGACGCGCCCACATTGCAGCACGCCCATTTCGTTCCTGAAGGCAGTCCGAGGTCGATGGCATGGGGATGGTTGTCATCGGGACAGGACAAGGTGATGTCATTCCCAGTGGCTTGCATTTCGAATTCTCCAACGAAAGATTCATTGCTATTCTCCACAGTTGCCGTATAACAACCTTTTGCATAGGTGGAGATGTCGATGTTGAGGCCGACAATACCAACTGTATTGATGGTTTTTTCATAGACGACCTCGTTTGATTCGTTTGTAATACATACCACGTAGGTTTCATCGAGCGGTTCGAGGTGAATGCTCAACTGTTGTTGGCTGTATTCACCATATATCGACTGCGTATCCGCTGACGCGACTCCTTTTGGCCTTTCTTCCCCTCCCATACCCGGTGCTTTGGGCTGTGTCTTGACGGTATGGGTGAAGTCGAAACGGTGCTTGTTGGCATTCATCTTCTCTGGTGTGGCTCCATCCTCATATCCGTCGTTGAAGTAGATGACTTCGTCATCAACGGTACATGACATGAGGAATCTTAAAGGGTCAACATACCCAGGATAGACGTTTACTGTCGGGCCATCAATACTTCCTACTCCTTCCAACCAAGATGGGCTGTAGATGGGGCCTTCTTCCGCCAAAAACCAAACATCTCTATAAACACCCTTGAAGCCTTTTATTCCTCCTATCTGCCATGGACCTATCCTATAATGTTCCTGATTGATCTGCAGGGTGTCATTGGCATCAACGGAGAAGTCGTACTTCAGTACAAATTGCTTGTTTGTCGTGTCGTAAGTGTAAACTTTCTTGTCCTCTTCATACCATGCTCCAACGTAACTCAATGATGAATGTTGTGAATCATCATCGTTGTAATACTGCTGGCACATCATCTGCTTGCAGGTTTTCCCGTCTATGACGGTGTCACCATCGAAGTAGAAATACTCGACATGCCGCACAGGATTGCCTGAGCCGTAGATTCCAGTCTTCCATACTTTGCCATCTTTTACCATCATACAGTAATCATCCATAGTCGGCAGTGCTACTATTTCCTTAAAGTCCTTCCATTGTTCTGCGTTTTTATATGCTTCAACAGATGAAGCAGGCACATGGAGTGTAGCATTTGTGTAATTTGAAGAGAGAAAAACATCCTTACCAGTCTCTGGCACTTGTTCTGCATAGCAATACACGTCTGTCAGGCTGGTACACATGTGAAATGCGCTATCATCAATGCATGTCAAATTGTTGGAAATGGTGACAGAAGTTAGTTTGTCACTCTCTGCGAAAGCGATATATGCTATCTTCTTGACATCTTCTCCCAAAACATACTCTTCAACCTGTTTGCCAAAACAGCTCGTTAATGTATAGAACTGATCATTGTCTCTTGCTACAACCTCATTGCTTTTTACGACAACTTTGGTTAATGCGTTACACCATTGGAATGCTAAAAAATCTATACACTTTACGCTTTCAGGTATGGTAACGGAAGGAAGTGGAAAGCAAGCTGCGAACGCCCATTTCCCGATGTATTCCAGATTATTTGAAAAATCTATGGAGGTTAACCTACATTGCCAAAAGGCATAGTTTCCGATACTTATCAGATTGTCGGACATCTTGATAGATTTCATACTACTCCCAGAGAATGCGTAATCGCCAACACTCGTCACTTCCTCTCCTAACACTATTTCTTCAACAGTAGCGTCCCAGAAAAGGCATGATACATTCTTCTCTTCGCTAGTGTAATTCTTAGATACCAACGCATTGCTGTTTATCTCAACCGTTTTCAGCTTATTGCATTCTTCAAAAATATATTCACCGATGTTCTCCAGGCCTGTTCCAATATAGACAGAGGTTAGTTCAGAACAACTTGCAAACGCTTCATCTTCTATGGTTGTCACACTATTGGGAATACTAAGAGTAGTAAAATTACGTTTTTCAAATGCAGCCACTCCAATGGTCGTAATACTATTGGGAATAAACGAGTTATTGGCTCCATACAGCAGTTTA
The DNA here is from genome assembly GCA_900315075.1 of uncultured Prevotellaceae bacterium. GTDB lineage: Bacteria > Bacteroidota > Bacteroidia > Bacteroidales > Bacteroidaceae > Prevotella. The sequence continues at coordinate 25,313 of OMXV01000042.1, forward strand.
TTACTGGCAGTCTCAATAAGTGCATTACATCCTTCGCGAGAGTCATAGTTTGGGTTCCCTTCCTCAACAACTATTGAGGTCAGTTTATTGCAGTTATAGAAAAAATTTCTTCTTAATTTAATCGTGGTAACACTCTTTGGAATAGTTACAGAAGTCAGTTGGGGACTGTTGTAGAAAGCATTCGACGCAATACTTGTCACGGTATACTCAACATCATCTTTAGTTACCGTTGACGGTATCACAATAACTCCGGAATAACCTCCACGAATCACTTCTGCTGTTTTGTCAACGGTATTCAACATATAATAAATATCGTCAATCTTCACGGAACTCTGTGCGCTCGCCATCATGGGCAGGAGCATCATCACAAGAAAAAGAATTTGTTTTTTCATATTGTTTTTGCTTTTGGTTGTTATTTGCTATTGATTACCTGTTCCAGCGTGATGTCTGGATTACTTTCTCCAAACACGTCCTTCTTCAACTTGAGTTTACGATGCTGGACGGCTGAGATGGTGATACAGTAGATGTTGCTAATGGTGCGGTTGCTGATACCGAGTCGGGTAAGGATGCACAGGCGTATGTCATCTTCCTGCATGTCAGGGTATTGCTCACGGATATGGGCAAAACGGTCGTTGTCGATGGCGTTGAGAGTGCGTTCTATCTCTTTCCATTCATGTGCTTTGAGTGTGATGAGCGAATCGCCTCTTTGGCTCTGTTGGTTCAGTTTCTTTATCACCTCCGAACGTTCGAGGATGAAATTCTGAAGGAATGCCACCACTTCGTTGGCTTGGTGCAGTTGGGTTTTCTGATGTTCTGCCTCCTGCTGGAGTCGATGCTTCTCCTGTTCCTGCATGAGCAGTTGGTTTTCCAATTTCGATTGCTCGAATTCCCGCTGATGATGAAGCATGCGGATGCGATATCGGAGAGCCAGAACAACCGCGAGGAGGATGATAACTGCTGCAATGATGACAATCAGGAGAGTACGGGCATATAACTGGTTGCTGTATTCAAGTTGTTGATTCTCCTTTTCCTGTCTCAACGTCTCCTGGTAGTAGACATCCTTCTGTTCAAGTGCCTTGTAATAGAAGTCCTCAATTTTCTCGAAGGCTTCCTCAATATCGTCTTCCACCTGTTTGGCATTCATCCGTCGAAGTGCAATCTTGGCAAGGCTGCTCTGGACGATGTATGCCATATGGACATCTTCTCCGGGCTCAATCTGCCGATAGGCAGTTTCTGCAGAATCGAGCATGTTGAGGCTGAGATAACTGCGAGCGAGTACCTGTAGCGCACCAGGTCGCAGGTTGTCTGTTGCCATAGATTCCGCATGACGGGCATAGTCGAGAGACAAACGATAGTCTTCCTTTGCCCATGCTATGTTTGCAAGACTGGTGAGCGTCTGGCACATCAGGTCGGTCATCTGGTTTTTTTCAGCGATAGCGTATGCTTTGTTGATGAACCCGAGTGCTTCATCGAAAGGTCCATCTTTAATGAAAGCCACTTGTGCTGCGTATGTACCAGCATAGTCCATCAGGATGACGTGGTTTCGCTCATCGTCAGGATGCTGCTCGTAGATGCTCAAGGCTTTCATCATCAACCGCAATGCCTCCTCTGGATTGCTCTGCGACAATGCTCCTGCCAACCGCTGGTATGCGATATAACAGGTGTGCCAATCCTCAGACACTTCTGCCAGATGGATGGTTTTCATTCTTCATAATTGTTTTTAATCACGGGACGGAGTTGCAGGCTGCGAGGATGATAATGACGACGATGATATGAATCGCGGGGACGGAGATTTTAATATGGTTTATGGGGACTGACTGACCACCAGGGAAGAAACATGATTCGATATCGCTTTTCTAGCAACACCAACCCTAGGTTATCTGTTGGCATAGTAAAATACGAAACCACCCTCAGCAAAAAAATAATTTCGTATATTACCCCTGTGGCATTTGTGGCATCTGTGGCAATGAGTATAAATGATTGATAATCAATGACAATATCTTTTTCTTTATCTTGTAGATATATATAAAATGCCACACTAATGCCACATAATCACTCTCCCTGTCGGTGAGATGCCACAAAGTGCCACATACATGCCACAACGGAAATGCGATTTATCTCGCTGATTATCAGCGATGCCACACGATGCCACAACTGCCACACTCCTTTTTCCGGATTTCGTGTTTTTGAAAGCAAAGAGAAAAGGACAGCCATCCAGTGCCGGCTGTCCTTTTTCATTGGCTCAGAACGGAAGAACTTCCTTGGACCCTCACTCGATGATTTCCCAATAACCACCTTTGTCTGGACCTACCCGTCTGATTTTGACCATTTCTTTTAAGATTTTAATATGTCTCTGAATGGCAGAGGAAGAAATACCCAATTCTTCAGTTAGTTGCATCCTTGTGACTGAAGGATTTTTCTTTATCAGTTTAAGAATCTGTTCGCGGGTTTTCTGACCACTTTTCTGACCACTTTTCTGACCACTTTTCTGACCACTTTTCATACCACTTTTCATACCACTTTTCATACCACTTTTAGGCAAGTGGTACGTTATTGTGGAGTACAAAATGCTTGTCTCGAAATCCACAGTTTGCTTGGTCAGTTTTTCCCATCTTAGCATTTTGTCTATCCCATAGCCGGCACTTTCGGAGAGTTTGACATATCGGAACAGATTGATAATGGTCGGATTGCGAGGGAACGACGCGTTCTTGGTTTTCACCACATCGATACCTACGATGAAACTCCCGGGGTTTTGAAACTCAATACGGTCATCGAATTTGCGAATCGTCGGATGCATGGGGCTGAAATAATCGGCGTGGGCACAAAAGTTGACAAGGCCCTCGCGCAAACAGTACAATTGCGAGTTGTCATCAGGAGCAAAACCATCAGGCCCGGCTGTGAAAGGATTGTCGACATACAATCTTAGCCTCTGATAAATAGCTTGATACGATTCCCAAATGTTCTCCTGCTCTTGCATTCTGAATGTGTATCGCTCTTCTGCATCTGCGTATGAAGTGCCAGGAATCTCAATATAGTCTATCCAAAAGTTGCGTACATGTTCCTTCACCACATCGCCCTTGCCAAACATGAGCAACCCACCGTAGGTCAGACAACCGTTTGAGGTGATGCCGGTCTTTCGGCAGAACTTTTCATCAGGGAGTTCATTATAGGGAGAACTCTCATTGAACTGGCGCATTCTCCTTCTAAACGTATCTAATGACCCTCTATTCAAGTCATCGATGCTTGTTCTTGGAACTTCTATCTCCGAACGGCTGCCGAACGCTTGGTCACGCTGGATGGCCGCAATCTCACCATCTGTTGCACGCTGGTCTCCACTTCCGCAACGGATGAATGTGTTTTGTATATTGTTGTTGTAATAGACAGGCTTAATGCTCGAAGACGGAATCCAAAAGGCCAACACTTTGTGGCCGTCAATGTCATATATCTGTGCCTTGAAGAAGATGACAGTGTTGAATTTAGTCTTTGACCGGAGAGTGCTGATAAAGTCTTGCTCCATCTTCTCAGGATTGTTGACTCCTGTTACTGTAAAGACGCTTCCTGCCTTCTTCTTGGTTTCCTTGATGCCAAGCACCACCCATCCGCCTGCAGTGTTGCTGAAAGCACTTACAGAGTCCCAGACATTCTTTGGCAGTTCGTCAAGGGCTTCCTTGCATTCAAAGTCCTCCCATTCAACGCCGCTTATACGCTCCAATAATTCTTCTTTTGTCATAGTCTGCAAAATTACGAAAAAACGAGTGGAGAATGAAAAGAATTTATTCTTTTCTTATCCCGAGTGACAGAATCTTCGCTATGAAATGGCAAAGTTAAACAAAAAATAACCAATAATATCTATAACATTGTTTTTTATCCTATCATGTCAATCACATTCTTCAATGTTTCATCCTCGATTTTACGATATCGTTTGAAAGCCTTGGAGCCATCAACATGACCAGACATCTTTCCAATCAGGTTTGGATCACTGACTTTGAAATATGCATTTCCAACGAAAGTGCGACGTGCAAGATGACTTGAAGCGATTTCATTAATAGGGCGTATTTCATTTTCGCCAGTAAGAGGGTTGCGTACTTCTACGTTGCGTGTCACTCCTGCCATAGTAAAAATAGCCTTGATGGCATCATTATATTTCTGAGCTGTAATAAATGGGAATAGTCTTCCCCGTTTGTCAACACCCTTGTATTTCTTGATTAGTTCTTGGGCTTTGGCATGTAATGGAACACGGGCTTGAATGGATTCATCTCCTTCGTCCTTGGTCTTGTGTGGTGTATATACAAGAATACCATTCTCTATGTGCTCTGGAGTGAGTTTTATCAAATCACTGACTCTACAACCTATCAAACACTGGAAAACGAAAATGTCCCTACATGTTATCAGCGTTTGAATAGGCATTTTGCATTTTTTCTTGAAATCCTTATCCATCGTCTTCCATTTTTCTTCAAGATCAGTGTCAGCTATAATGTTGCGTTCGCCTATGGTGATATAATATGGCGTCCCCACCTTTGCAGTTCCAATCTTTACGCCATCGAACGGTCTGTTGGTGGTCAGCCCCTCCTCATAGAAGAAAAGAAATAGTGATTTTAATCTGGTACGCATTTTAATAATAGTGTTCTCCCCTCGCTCCTCGAGATGGTTGTGCCCTTTTTTGACGGCAGCAGGATAATCATTGATAAGTTTTTTGAAAAGCTTGGGATAATCCTCAGACAGTTTCTTTTCATTTCGAAGATAAGTGGTGAGTTTTTCTATGTCATCACGTGTTACTTTATCAATGTCAAACTCATAATCACTCTTGTCTTTTTCTGTTGACCTGACATAACCTTGGTATCTTGCAATTGCCCTTGATAATACCCTAAAAACACGTGCGTGGGAATCTGCCAACTGACGCTTTTCAATATACTCCTCCACCAGTTCAAAGAAGGAACCTTTGCTTTCTGGTTTAATCTCATATTTAGTGGGATTATGGTATTTGTCAACAATCAACTGGAGCCAATCACTTGACATTTTCTTTTCTCTGTTGGATTCGTATGACTCTACAATCAACTTTTTCAATTCATCCAGTTTTGTCAATTGTTCCCGGTGATACTTGACATCGGGAGTTTCAAGGCGTTGCTTAACAACAACTGTTCCACTTTGGCGTAAAACATAGTGAAGTCTTTTTGCCCTTTCCGAGGTTGCTGTAGTAATATGCCCAGGAATCTTCACCCCCAATTTCTCTGATTTATCTCTGTCAATGTAGTATTCAAAGAATTGTGGAGAAACAAAGATGCCGCTCTTTGCTCTTATATTAAACTTCGTGCCTTGATAGAAACGGATGAGCACTTCGCTCATTTCTGTTTCCTTTTGCACCTTGCTTGATAATCTCAGTTCTATTTGTGCCATAACAACCAATAACTAAAATGATGGTTAAAAATGATAAGAGCACATCACCCAAAACTTGTTCTTTGCAGAAGTGAAAACTCTTCTCAAAAGCTCATTGCAAAGGTATATAAAAATGAGAATCGAACCAAAATTTTTGGTGTGTTTTTGGCGTGATATTTTAGAATTGGCGTGATTGTGTAAAATCGAATAAAAAATTATATAATTATATAATCGGTTGTATATCTGTTATTTATGAGTAAATTTGATTCATTAGAATTTTGTTCATTTCACCTATTTGTTGTCCGAGTATCCCAACACACAAAATCGCCAAGCGCTTGAACTCAAGGCTTGGCGATTTTTGTATGTTTGCTATTGGAGTGATGGTCATGCAAGGGTGTCTTTCATTCCGCTTCGGTCTCTTTGATGATTTTCAACAATTCGGCGCGTGTCGTTTCATTGGTACCATGTATGGCATAGCGCACGATGCCCTTTTTGTCAATCACGATAGTCAAGGGAAAGCCCTCTGTGCCAATCCACGACATCATATCCTTTGCCTCGACAAGATGCGTCCATGTGAAATGATGTTTGTCGGTGATTCGCTTCGCCGTTTCTGCATCGTGGAAGGTGGCAGAGAAGAACATCACGTTGGGCAGTTGTTCCTTCCATGTGGAGAGTTCGGGCATTTCGGCACGGCATGGTCCACAGCCGGAGTACCATAGGTTGAGCACCATGACACGGCCACGGATGCTATCGTTCGTCCATGTGTTGCCCTCCATATCCTTTTCGGAGAACGGCGGAAACGAGTCGCCGGGTTTGGGATAATAGAAAGTGCCGTCAGCCTTCACGCCAGCCTGTGTCAGTTCCTTCATCGTGGCCATGATGTTGAGACCTTTCAAAAATTGGTCGGCGTTGTGAACCTGCTCACGGGGGATGGCCTTTCTAATGAGTGACTTGGGCAGTGTGGCATTCACGTTGATGACTATGATGCTGTTGCCCTCGTTGTCCTTCAGTCGCGACATCGTTGTTTCACCGTCGGGCAGTTGAGGCATTTCTCGGAAGAAATAGCCATTTGAGAGAAACTTCGGAACGACCGTGTCAATACGCTCTTCCTATGCAAAAGCCATAAGGGGTAGAAGCGCAAGTAGAACTGCTAATATTTTCATCTGTTTCATATCTTAGTTGTTTCATTACGATGTTTGAAGTGGATAGATATATATTTTTTCTTCGGTTCGAAGTGGAAACAGAATGCAAAAATACTTATTGCCTTTCAAAAAGGCATCAGCATGGTTCAAAAAATGATGTTGAGGACAAAAGTCTGAACATTTGTTCAGATTTGAAGAGTCGCAAGCGGAGCGTCTTCAATCAAAATCAACTCTGCAATACAGGAAATCGAGCTGGCAAATGTAA
>OMXV01000097.1 GCA_900315075.1 uncultured Prevotellaceae bacterium
CTTCAAAGAATAGAATATCGATTAAGAACATTTAACGCCCGACGATGCAGGATTTTCCGACAATTCGCGTTTATATAAACAGGAACATTAACAACAAATCTCGAAATGAAAACAATGAAACTTTGGAGGATTGCATTTGTGATACTTGCTGCTTTCTCCCTCGCCTCTTGCAGCAGCGACGACAATGTGGAGAGGCGGCTGACGAACACGCAAAAGGAAACCTACGGACAGAACATTTCGGGCGAATATCCGGGACAGTATATAATTGTCTATAAGGACAAAGATTGCAAAGAAAGGATTGACGAGAATGGGCGACATATAACGGAAGCCCACTGTGAAACCTTTAGCGGCGTGCAGGTCGATGTGTCCGACAACAAGATGCAACATGTCTTCTTTCAAGACTTTCCCGTGTCTCTGATTTCAAAGGTCGTGGATGCGGACGAAGGACTGAGCCGTGCACTTGCTGAGACTTCCCCTCTAGCTATCACTGCCCGCTACGGCTTCGACTACGATACGGACTATTCGCACATCAAATGGGCCTTCATCCCCAACGTCATGCTTTTGCAGTTGAACTATAACGGCGCAGACCACCACATCCGCGTGGAGTTTAACAACAATAGCCAATATTACACATTTACGGATGAAGAACTGAAACAGCCGAAAGCATTCCGCCCACTTGCCGAAAACGGCATAACCCTGCAACTGGAAACTATCTACGACGGTTCCACTCTCATACAGCGCTTCGGCTATGAGAATGGTTACTATATGCATATCAAGTTTAAGGTTGATTAAACAACATATCTAAATCACAAACAATATGAAAACAATGAAGATTTGGAGAATCATATTCATGATGCTTGCTGCCTTCTCCCTCGCCTCTTGCAGCAGCGATGATGACTATAAGTTTGATGCAAGCAAACTTGAAGGTAAATGGAGAAAAGCTATACGAAGTGGTCTCATGGACGGAGAGACGGTAATATATACTTTCTATCCCGAGAACTGGTATTCTGGTCGCATCGAGCAGCTAGTTTCTGCATGGCCCGATGAAGGTTGGACAACAATAGACCTTAATTATAGGGTTGGAGAAACTGGGCACATGAATATATTCACAGGAAGAACTTACAATGGAGAATCCAAAATCTACCTTGAAGTTGATATTCACAAACTGACTGGTTCTGAAATGATTTGGTATCAAACTAATTCAAGCGAGGAAATAGCTCGCTTTACAAAAGAGAAATAAGTCAAATCGGAATTTAACGCAATGAATATCATTATCATTGGAGCAACTTCAGGCATAGGAAGGGCACTTTTTGAAAAGTACGCTGTTGATGGTAACTGCATCGGCATTGTTGGTCGACGTGCAAATTTGCTGGATGAACAGTACAAGCAACACCCCGACAACACTTTCACTTCTACGGCTGACATCACTAAACAAGAAGAAATCGAGCAGGCTATCCACACACTTTGTGCAAAGCTGAAACACATTGACCTCGCCATCGTATGCTCTGGTACGGGTGACCTCAATCCTTCACTTGACTATGCTTTGGAATGTCCTGCGATTGATACTAACGTTAAAGGATGGACGTTTGTCATTGATACGCTTTACCACATCTTCGAACAGCAAGGTTTTGGTCACCTCGTAGCAATCACATCAATAGGAGGGCTACGAGGTGAGCCAATGGCTCCTGCTTATAGTGCAACCAAAGCCTATCAAATCAACTACATGGAAGCTTTGCGCAAAAAAGCTTTCAAGAGCGGTGGGCACATAACAGTTACTGACATTCGTCCTGGTCTCGTTGATACAGCAATGGCTAAAGGTGACGGTCTGTTCTGGGTGATGCCAGTCAATAAAGTTGCCAACCAAATTATTTCCGCTATTCGCAAGAAAAAAAACAAAGCATACGTCACCAAACGATGGCATTTTCTCGCCATCATCAATAAGAATCTACCATTCCACCTGTATAGATTATTGTAGTATTATTCGTGTTCGGTAAAAAAAAGTTGTTCTTCACGTGCAGTCTTTTTCTCCATTGTAGGACTATATAAATAGAGATGTTATGCTTCGATAAATTTGCCAGGGTCGAATGACTCATGCTCCCCATGAAATACATACCCCAGCTGATTGGACACACATTTAGTATCGCCTATCTCGACATCTACATTGTAGTGGGAGTGGCCATATATCCAGTAATCGATGCCGCTGTCCTCAATGTAGTCTTCCAGTTCAACCGTGAAAGCTCCGTTAGCTTGGCTTTCGGCAAACTTGGGGCATTGCATCTGGAAGGATGGAACATGATGGGTTACGACAATTTTTCTTCTGGAAAACTCAATAGCAAAATGAAAAGACTGATTCTATTTTCACATAACGAATATACTGTGACTAAAGACGATGCAGATAGCTTGCACCATAAGGCGGAGCGTTTCATCGCCGAAACAGTAAGCCTTACTATGGTCACTGTGTCAGGGATTGCCCACCCGCTATTTGGTGTGTTCTGATATGCCTTTGACCAATAGCTCTGTACTATCCTTGGTGCTTTCATTTTCAATAAATCCTTTTTAGTTGATTAAAAACGCTTTTTCTCCATATTTCCAGCACCTGTGCCACGATAACGATCACGCGTTACATTAAAATTATACTGTACAGTAAACATCACTGAC
>OMXV01000060.1 GCA_900315075.1 uncultured Prevotellaceae bacterium
CCCCGCATCGCCGATGATACTGCGCATGTTCGTGGAAAAGTAGGTCGCCGCCAATCTTTTACAGAGGGAGTTCCCAGAAGGGACTCCCTTTTTTTTGTTGCCTTTAGATTTGATAGATATGATAGAGGGGATAGATTTAATAGATGTTAATGGGTTGAATTGAGTGCCTTGCTGGATTATTCGGTTGCTGTAGTCTGCAATAAGACGGATTGTTCTTGAGGTTGCGTACCTCCGGTGTGCAAGTTTGTGAGATTGGGAACCCCCAGACTGCACTTCGTTTGTCTGGGGTTATTGAGATTCAACCTCTCCGAGGTTGTTTGATTAATCAGTCTTTTGTTTTGATAGGGTGTTTTCGGCGCACTAATCACATTGTTAGGGTTATTGGTTGCATAAAAAAAAGAATGGGAGTCCTTGCTGGGCTCCCATTTTATGTCATATTCTTTGAAGAACTATTTCTTGTGGAGAGTAGTCTCGTCCCCAAGAGTGTAGTAGTCGTTATCTCCGCTTACGGTTTTGATTTCGTCGGTGGCGGTGATGGAGCCTTGTGTGGTGGAACCATCGGGGTTGAGTGTAAAGATCCATTTAAGCCTGTAACTGGTCTGGGCGTTGTCGATGGTGACGGTACCATGTGGGTGCCTTCCCAGGTGCCGACGAGGTCAGCCTTGGTGATTTTATAATTATATAAATGCGGATCATTATTGCCATATTAGGGGTTTAGTAGTGCCGTCCTTGGCGACTTCCTTTAGAGCGGAGATTTGGAAGGTACGTCCGTTGCTTGGTTCTCCAATAAAATAACGACTTTCAATGGCGGGTTCTATTTGGCGAGTCTTCCCATTGGTGAAAGTGGCAGTGGCTTTGCCTTTAATTGAACCGTTGATTGGGAATTCAGCATCTTCGGGTAACCCGGATTTTGGAGTGAAGATGATGGCTGCGCCATATCGAGAGGGGAAAGAGGTTTGGGTGACAGACAGCTCCCAAGAGAGACTATTGGCTGTAAGTGGGCAAGGATTGGCAACTACCTTCTGTCCATCAGCACCGTAGTACTCAAGTGAAACATCATAGCCTGTGGTAATGGCATTGACGGAGTTGGCATCAAGGGAAACTTGATAAGTAAGGTCGAGTTTTGCCATGGTGAGGGTGCTGTCCCCAGACTGGCTATTGTTGTTCTCTTTCTCGGTGCAAGAGACAAGAGCTAAGCCAAAAAACATAATGGCAAGCAAACTGGATAATTTTTTCATAGAGATTTTCTTTTGATTGTAAATAAGATTATTGATAGAAATTGTCTGATTCGGAATTAAATGGTGTAGTAATAGATACTTTCAAAATAACGTAATTTTTAGAAATACAATGTGTTACTATGTGGATAGTGTATCATGTTTCAAGACGTTGTACATTGCTAAGATACAAAAATAAATAGAAATGGCATATCTTTTTTTTAAAAATTAAGTTTAATGTGCAACGCAGAGAAATAAAAAGAAGGGGATTTTAACAAAATATTTCTTTTATATAAAGAAAAAAATGTATTTTTGCATATTCAATAGTAATGTAAAATCGATTCATATGGAAAAGAAACAGACTGACTTGTCTAAGGGCAAGAGTAATTATAAGTGGCAGTACTGCTCACTTGGTGGCACAAAGCGTGTGTGCATCACTCGAGGGGAAGATATTGCACATTTGGCAGAATTGGATCAAAAATTATGGACAGTTTTGAGTTGCCCCGTCAAGGGTCTTGAACTTGATGAGAGGACTCTTGATTTGATTGACTACGACCGTGACGGAAAAATCCGTGCGGAAGAGGTTATTACTGCAGCCAATTGGCTTTGTTCTGTTGTAAAGAACCGTGATAAGATTCTTCAAGGCAATGATTTTATTGACTTGGCAGACTTTAATACAGAGAATGAAGAGGGAGCGCAGATGCGTGACTGTGCCGCCGAAGTGCTCAAGATAATGGGGTTAGAGAAGAATACCATTTCGCTTCCTGAATTGGATGAATTTCTTGGGGATTATGACGATAATGCTGCCAAGGCTCTTGAGGACACGCTGGAGAGTATGACTGTCAAAGTGGTTCCTTATGGCGCCAACAGCGACGATGCTGTGGCGGCAGTCGATGCTATCCGTGACAAGGTAAAGGATTATTTCCTTCGTTGCAAGTTCATCCAGTTCCACGATGACTGCGCTGCAGCATTGGATGTTTCGGCAGAGAAGGTTGCAGAAATAAGTGAGAAGAATTTTGCCACGAATATTGAAGAGATTTCCAAGTATCCACTCAGCAAACCCCGTGCCGATGCATTGTTGCCTATTAAGGAAGGCATCAATCCCGCTTGGCAGAGCCAGTTTGACAAGGTGAAGGCTTTGGTGTTTGATGTAGACTATCCCGGCAAGGACACTTTGACAGAAGAAGAATGGAATGCTGTGGTGGCCAAGATCGATGAATACGTTGCCGCTAAGGAAGAAGAGACCAAAAACATCCATGATGGTCACGAAGAAAGGCTTTCTAACGAGCACGATGTCATTAAACCGCTGGAACGTCTGTTGCATTTATATCGCGATTTCTACACGCTGTTACGTAACTATGTTGCAATGGTAGATTTCTACAATAAGGACATTCCTGCTGTATTCCAGGCTGGTCAGCTTTATATCGATTCACGTCGTCTTGATCTTTGTTTAAAGATTGGTCCTGATGTGGCAAAGCACATGGACAATTCTGAACTCAGCGACATGTTCCTTATCTACTGCAAATGCACATCGCGGGTTAAGAACGAGACCATGAACATTGTGGCTGTTCTCACTTCAGGCGATATCAACAATATCCGTGTGGGCAAGAATGCTGTCTTCTATGACAACAGTGGTCAGGACTGGGATGCTGTCGTCACCCATGTCAAGGAGAACCCCATCAGTGTACGCGAGGCCTTCTGGTCGCCCTACCGTAAGTTTGGACGCTGGTGCAAGGAGAAGTTCACCAAGTCGGCCGAGGAGAAAGAGGCTGCCGCCTTCGAGAACCTAACGGCCAAGGCTGATGCCACCACTACTGCAGTTGCGGCTCCCGGTGCAGCTCCGGCAGCAGTCAAGAAACCTTTCGATATTGCAAAGTTTGCCGGTATCTTTGCTGCCATTGGTATGGCATTAGGATTCTTGCTTGAAGCTCTTACTGGCATCCTTGGTGCCGTGTTCCATTCCTGGCTCTCGGCAATCATCTTTATTCTCATCATCATGCTCTGCATATCAGGTCCCTCTATGGTGCTGGCGTGGATTAAGCTGCGTGGTCGCAACCTCGGACCTGTACTGAATGCCAATGGATGGGCCATCAACTCCAAGATTATTGTCAATTCCCGTTTTGGCCGCACACTTACCCAACGTGCCAAGTATCCAGCGGTGGTCATGTCCAAAGACCCCTATGCACCCATGCCCAAATGGCTTATCTGGCTTATCTTCATTCTCATCGTGCTGGTTATCGTCTTCTTGGTGCTCTATTTCAACAATTACTTTGATCGTTTTGGCATCGAGGCATTGCACTATGACAAAGACAGCTCATGGATTGGCAAGATTTTCGGTGCTGTCAGTGAAGAGATGGCTGAGGCTGGCGAAGAACTGAATACTGCCGTGCAAAATGCAGCTGATAATGCGGCAGCCCCTGCCTCTGCTCCTGCTCCCGCTCCTGCTCCTGCACAATAAATCATTGCAACTATATAAAACTATCAGAATATAATGTACAGAACTAACACATGTGGTGAGCTCACCATCAAAAATGTTGGCCAAGAGGTTACGCTTTGCGGCTGGCTGCAGCGCAGCCGCGACCTTGGCGGTATGACGTTCATAGACCTGCGCGACCGCTATGGCATCACACAGTTGGCTTTCAATATGGAAACCAATGCAGAGTTGTGTGAGAAAGCCCGTAAATTAGGCCGTGAATTTGTTATCCAGGCCAAAGGTGTCGTGATTGAACGTGCCAGCAAGAATACCAAGATTCCTACCGGTGAGATAGAAATAGAAGTGAAAGAGTTGAATGTGCTCAATGAAGCCAAGACTCCTCCCTTTACCATCGAGGACAACAGTGATGGCGGTGATGACCTGCGTATGAAGTACCGTTATTTGGACATTCGTCGCAACCCTGTCAAAAACAATCTTGTGCTGCGCCATAATATGGCTATGTTGGTGAGGAATTATCTCAGTAACCAAGACTTTTTGGAGATAGAGACTCCTATGCTCATCAAGTCAACTCCAGAAGGGGCCCGCGATTTTGTTGTCCCTTCGAGGATGAATCCCGGCGAGTTCTATGCTTTGCCACAGAGCCCCCAACAGTATAAACAGTTGTTGATGGTTGCGGGAATGGATCGCTATTTCCAGATAGTGCGTTGCTTCAGGGATGAGGATCTTCGTGCAGACAGGCAGCCGGAGTTTACCCAGATTGACTGCGAAATGTCGTTTGTTGAGCAGGAAGATGTGCTGGAAATGTTCGAAGGTCTGGCGAAGCACTTGTTCAAAGAAATCAAAGGTTTGGAATTTGGCGACTTCCCGCGTATGACATGGCACGATGCCATGCGTCTTTACGGCAGCGATAAGCCCGACATCCGTTTTGGGATGCAGTTCGTGGAGTTGAACGACGTAGTGAAAGGCCATGGTTTTGGCTTGTTTGACGGTGCCGAGTTGGTAGTGGGAATCAATGCAGAGGGCTGTGCCGAGTACACCCGCAAGCAGTTGGATGCCCTCACCGATTTTGTGAAACGTCCGCAAGTAGGTGCTGGCGGGATGGTATATATAAAGTATAATGCAGATGGCAGTTTTAAGTCGAGCGTGGATAAGTTTTATTCGCAAGAAGACTTGAAGGCTGTGGCTGACAAGTTTGGCTCCAAACCGGGTGACCTGATGTTGATACTCTGTGGTCCTGCGATGAAGACAAGAGTTCAGTTATGTGCTTTGCGTTTGGAGGTAGGGAACCAGATGGGTTTGCGCAAGCCAGATGAGTATGCACCCCTGTGGGTAATAGACTTTCCATTGTTAGAATGGGATGATGAGACTCAGCGTTATTACGCCATGCACCATCCCTTCACAGCACCGAAACCGGAAGATGAGGCACTTTTAGATGATGAGAGCCGTTGGGGAGACATTCGAGCCAATGCGTACGATATAGTTATCAATGGCGTTGAAGTTGGAGGCGGGTCAATCCGTATTCACGACCGTACCTTGCAGAATAAGATGTTCCACACCCTTGGTTTCACCGATGAGAAAGCCTATGAGCAGTTCGGTTTCCTGATGGACGCTTTCACATTTGGTGCGCCACCACATGCCGGGCTGGCATTTGGTTTTGACAGGCTATGTTCGTTATTTGGAGGAGCTGACAGCATCCGTGATTTCATTGCTTTCCCCAAGAACAACAGTGGGCGTGATGTGATGAGCGGAAGTCCAGCTCCAATATCTGATGAACAGATGGACGAGCTCCAAATTTGCTTAAAAAAGCATGATTGCTAAAGTTTATGATTCAATGCATTGAAAAAGTAGAACAATTTAATTTCAAAAAAATAAAATTTTTTCTTGTATGTTCGAAAAAAGTTGTATCTTTGCATTGTATCTGAAATAGAAATCAGATGTCCTTTATGTGTGCAAACAATTGGATATATGATATTTAGATTAAGATATAAACAAATAAATGTTGAACTAAAACCAATAGATGAAACAAAAAAACTCAAAAAAAAGCAGAATCAATTGTCGCTTGAAGTGATATAAAGCGATGTTTAGACTCTAAATTTTTAGAGAGAAGTTACAAACAAATTAATTAATTATAAACAGTATTAATAAAAATTAGCAAATGAAGAACAAAAACGTGTACTTGGCACCAGCAATCCAAGTGAAAAAAATCGCCGTTGAGAACGGTTTCCAAATGAGCATCGCCATTCTTGAACCCCTGCAAGACGGCCAAAACATCGGTTTCTAAATTAGTAAAATCAAAAACGTTAAAAAGAACATGAAAAAGTACTTAGTTATGTTGGCAGCTTCTTCGCTGCTTGTTTTTGCTGGCTGCCAGAAAGAGTCGGCTCAGAAACCTTATACTATTGAAGGTAATCAGGTTGTTTTCAATATTGCTGGTGAAGCACCGAGCAATGACAATGAAAAACAGACCATCAATGGTGGTAAATTCCTCCTTTTCAATACCGGTGACCAGATTTTGATCAATGGCGTTGAAAGCTCTGTTTCTTGCTATCGCTATAATAACTCCGGAAGTGACGCTGTTAGCCCTTATGCTAAAGTTGTTGCTGCTGTTGCTGATGACTATACTTTCTACTATCCCGCTCAGATTTTCACCGAGGGTGACGTTGCCGGCCAATATGTCGTAAACATGCCCAACCATGTTTCTTTGGTTCCCAACAGCTCCATGTATAACTTTGCCGGTCTTGCCTATGCTCCCGCTTGGCCTCTCTATGCTCACATCACTGCTGCTGAGATGGAGACTCCTACCGCTGCTACCACCACTGGTGAAGGCACTCTCTTCCAGCTGAAGAACACCTATGCTGTTCTTGTTCCTGCTATCGACTACAGCTTCACTTGGGCAAACCAGGTCTTCGGTGGCAACTGGGAGACTGACGATGATTGCCCTCAGCTCCACGTCACCAATGTTGTGGTTTATGCTAACAAAAAAATCACCGGTCCTGCTACTATCAATGCTACCGACCCCACCGCTCCTGAACTTCAGATGAGCACTACTCTCGCCAGCGGTTACGACAAGATCATTTGCGACCTCGACGGTGAACTCGTTCTTAATGCAGATGTAAACATTACCCGTTATCTTGGCAATGTTTCGATTCCTCCTCTGCCTGCTCGTACCACTTTCAAGGCTGACATCTATTTCTACATTATTAACGCTGATAACACCCGTACTTACTACAAATACTCAAGCAAGACTGCTACCAGCACCTTCCCCAGCCTGCGTACCAACAAGGATTACATGAAGTTCAACTTCAAGGATGCTATCATCAACGATCCTGCCAATCCTATTACTATCACCAGCCAGGCTACTCCTTTCACTATCGACTAATTTTAGTTTAAACAACAATAAAAAAGCTGGCATTAATGCCAGCTTTTTTTATGTCTATAGTTGAAATGTAATGGTTGGATTGCACAGTGGTGGTTCTTTGTTTTATACGTTCTGTTTTCTTATATGCAATGTCTTTGTAGTTTGGTGTGATAGTTACTCAGCGGTTTTGATTTTAAATCATTGGTTTGTGTCGAGTATTACCGCACTGCGCCTAACCTTTGTACGGTGTTATGCAAATCTCACATCATTGATTTGATTTGTAGGCATCCCCTTGATCTTTATTATGGTGGGTTCTATATATTCTGTATATATGTCGCGTCCCTTTGGGACGCAGTTCTCAGATGTCTGAGTGTTACGGCACTGCGCCTTTGGCTTGTACCGTGTTATTAATATTCTCATCTCTCCGAGGTGATTGATAGGAGTCCCCTTATTTTGTATTTTTGTCATGACGCATTTGTTTGAATCTTAGAATTTGCGTACTGTACCATCTGTTTGTATGATTAATTCGTCCATTTCCTGTTTGGACGATTAGTTGATGCCTCCTTTATTGTATTTGTTTATTTGATGACGATTCCAAAATTTAATTACAAAAAAAGTGCACCGTCGTTTTTTAGCGGTGCACTTTTCTATGTTGGGTCATGATTATTTCAGTACACAGATCTTGTGGGAATGTTTGTGGTTGATCATAATAAGATAGATGCCGCTATTAGGGACGTTAAAAGAAGCGGTAGAGGAGAACGTGTGGTGTAGTTGTCGGCCGTTTATGTCGTATATCACAATGTATATAGGCTTATTATCCATGACGGTAATTGAACCATGCTGTGCGTTAATTATAGGCTCAGAATCGGTTATATTCTCGATGCCAATCGGGTTGGGTAGGGCTTCAAAGTAGGCGGTATAGGTTACATCGTCTTCGCCGACGGCAACGGTGCGTGAGATATTTGTGTCGCCGTCGTTCCAATGAGAAAATTTGTAGCCTTCGTTGGGTATTGCGTAGAATGTAGTGCGGGCGTTGTCACAACTTGGATATTCTGTAATATCTACGGTGCCCATGTCTTCGTTGATGCTTTGGACGATGACAACGGTATTCATTATTTCGTTGTAGTTGAAAAACTCTGCCCATTCTGAATTACTTGACAGATAGTCTTGCGTTCTTTCGCAGGGGACATATATCTGGATTGAAGAGTCAACCTGGTCGAAGACATTGGAGTCCAAGGCGGGAGGAATGGAGGCGTAACATGTAATGCCGGTGAGGTCGGTGCATCCACTAAAAGCGGAATTACCGAGATGCCTCAAAGTGCGTGGGAAAGTAATCCAGGTAATATGTTCGCATTGAGTAAAGCTGTAGGGTTCAACCTCTGTCAAGTTGCTGGGCAGGACGATACGGGTTAATCTGTTGCAGGCACCGAAAGAGGAATTCGTTATAGTGTTTAAAGAATTGCCAAAGATAATGCCTGAAAGGTTTCTACAGCGGAAGAAGGCGTATTCTTCAATACTGACCAGAGAGTCGCCAAAAATAATCGTGCCAGTGATTGAAATGCACCCTTCAAAGGCACTTCTACCAATACGTTGCAAAGACTGCGGGAGGGTCAGGCCAGTCATTTGGTGGCAAAGGTAAAATGCACCGGTTTCAATCGTCTTAACGCTTTCCGGTATCACTACGTGCGTGTTGATGGAACGGCAACCGCTGAACGTCTCAGGTTCAATAGAGGTCAATGAGTTGGACAATACTACGGCATTAATACCCGTGCATTGAAAGAAGGCATTGCTGCCTATATAGTTTACATTGTCAGGAATGAAGAGTGTGTCAGTTAGTCCTTCGCACTGGGCAAAAGCCTGGTTATCGATGTACCGGAGTGAGCTTGGGAAGGACAAAGATGTCAAAGAAGCGCATCCGTAAAAGCTGCGGAAAAGAATAGAGTCGATTGTATTGGGGAAGTTGATTTGAGTAATCTGGGAGCAATTGAAGAAAGCCCCTGTCTCAATTTTAGTTACACTGTAGGTGGTGCCTTCATGGGTAACTGATGCGGGAATGTCAAGGGCACCAGAAATCTGGTAGGTGCCATCGGGAGGAGCTGTGACAGCCACCGTGTAGGGCGATACACTGGATGTGATGGAATAATACAGCGTTTGACCTGTACTGCATACCGAAGAGAAATCCTGAGCTCCTACAGCCAGGGAAAGCGTAGTCAACAGGGCGAATAAGCCAATCTTTTTCATGTTATGATGATTATTGTGTGTTTCTTTTTGAAAAGTTGAAGATGATATTACGCAGCCTTTCGGAAGGGGAGGCAGGGAGGTAGCGGTAGAGCCACCGACGTTGGCTGTTGCGTTTGAAACGAGTGAGGAGATATTGGAACAGTGGGAGGTTTTGGGGTACGGCTTCGAAGTATTGTTTAGAAAGGATGAGTTCGCGCATACGGTCGATGTCGCGTTGAGGGAGATTGCCATTAATGAATGCTGACAGGTCGGAGCCAATAAATTCGGCGGAAAGATATGTGAGCATATTAAAGGCATTGTCCATACCGATTTGTTTCATCACTGAGTGGCATTCATCGGGGTTCAGAGTCTCTTGGTTGGCCCGTAGGAAGAGGCCCCAGTCGAGGACATTGCGTAAGGCCAGTTTGTATTTGGCAGTCAGATGGCAAACGGTGTGCATAAGCAGGTATACCATGTTGGCCATGGGACAAAGGGTATGGTTGTCGGAAGGGGTGGAAAGGGTATTCCAGATGTAGGCTTCTGCCTTCTTTTGGCTTTTGAAGTTGAGGTCGAGCAGTTGTTTATGGTTTTCAACGGGGACGCCGTCGATGGCGATTTCGGCATGTTTACCGTCAAGGTGAGGGTTGGAGTCGCCCAAAAGGGCATTACCGCGCTCGAAGTTATGAGGGAAGCAGATATCAATGTCGCCGCAAGGGCGGGAGTCTGGCCGAGGGTACAGTTTGGCGAGAGTCATTCCTTTGAGCAGGATGTAGGGGAGGTTCTCAGCCCGGGCTTTTTGGTCTATGGCTTGCAATACTTCGGTTTGGTGAGCATAGTGGTACCGGGTGCGCTCGGCTGACAACGTCCAGCTAAGGGCAATATCACCTTGAGGCTGTTGTTCGGAAGGGAGTTTTTCGATAGCATCGTTTACCATAGTGACAACTCCGTGCTTGCGGGCAAGCCAATAGATGCGTTCCCATTCGCCAGTGTCTATGGTTGGCAGATTGGGTGTTGTTTCATTAAGGGAGGCTCGCAGTAGGGCGAGCATGTACTGGGTTGTCGAGTCCATGTAGAAAGGCTTAATTGTTTGAGGGCTGAAGCTCTACAACCCAATTGCTTCCAGATTTGATGCAAGGAACATCAATGTCGTCGGCAATTTTATTGGGGTTGTAAGCATTTGAAGTGACAAGGTGCAACTTAACAGTGGCGGTGGTGTCGCCTTCGTCGACAGTGGAACCGAGAATCTTGTATTCATGAATCACCATGCCCATTTCACTGAGGACGTCGATTACCTGTTGTCTTTCTTCGGGCAGAACGTTAGTGTATGTCATGGCTTTTTCGAAGTCGCTATCTTTAGTGGCCTTGTAAAAATTGTCTACAGTTTTTTCAGGATTATTGCCGCATGCAGCAAAGAAAAGAGTGCAAATGGCAGTTAAGGCGATGAATCTATTTTTCATTATTTTAAAGATGATTTATTGTTAAATAATACTTATTAGAGAATGCAAAATTACGAAAAATAATTCTATTCGAAATACTTTTTTTTCAATATGTCAATTTTTATTGGTATTTTTGCATGTTTTTTACGTCATGGTAGAACTATTCCTCGGCATAGTATGCGGCATTGCTTTGTCGCTGTTTTTCAGTTTCGGTCCTGCATTTTTCTCGCAGCTCCGTACGAGCATACAATATGGCTACCGGAAGTCCTATCCATTTGCTTTCGGGGTTAGCGCAGGCGATGTACTAATCGTCTTTTTGATGCTGACGGTGCTCAAAAATGTTAATTTATATGAGATGCTGCACAATGTGTGGGTGGCATCCGTGAGTGGGGTGGTGCTTGTGATAATGGGCATTTATTTTATGAAGAAGGAGGTCACCAGTCTCGAAAACGAGGAGAAACACATCAAATTTAAAAGCAAAGATGGAGCCCCCCGACGCCGCACCATATTCATGCAGGGTTTTGTAATCAATATAGTCAACCCATTGATTTGGATTTACTGGGTGTCGGTTGTTGCGCTGCTTACTGGAGAGCTCAACCTCAGCGTTGTTGAACGTTATATCTTCTTCCTTGGAGTTTTAGGGTCGACGTTAGGGTTGGATATACTGAAATGCAAGTTGGCCTCACTTCTGCAACGGCTTGTGACTGCCAAGTTGCTTAACATCACCAATAAGGTTTGTGCTGTTGTAATGTTTGGTTTTGCAGCCTATATAGTGATATCCATGGCACTCTACCAGTTCAACCCCAAAGTGAGGGAACATGAGCAGCAGCAGGCTCCGCCGTCGTCAACGCAGATGATAAAAAAGATACACCACCTACAGAAGGCCGATAGCATCCCCTTGTTCGGGCACGCGCCAAAGCACCGTCATGAAACACCTGACGACAAAAAGGGGAGAACCCATGAAACATACAAGCACGATTAATATGAACCCCACCATTCAAGATTTGATGACACGCCGCAGCGTCAGGGCATACACCCAGGAAATGCCCTCCAAAGAAGATATTAATACCATCTGTCAGGCGGGTCTATATGCTGCCACAGGCATGGGCACCCAAAGCCCCATAATACTTGCCGTCACCAATAAAACTTTGCGTGACCGTATGAGCCGACTCAACGCCCAAGTCATGGGAACGGACACCGACCCATTCTATGGAGCACCGGTCGTTTTAGTAGTCCTTGTTGACATCGACACAGCCCTAACCCCTGTTGAAGACGGCTCGTTGATGATGGGTAACATGCTAAATGCCGCCCATGCGTTGGGTCTTGCCTCGTGCTGGATAAACAGAGCACGGGAAGTATTCGCGAGCGACGAAGGCAAATCCATTTTGAAGGAACTGGGCATTGAAGGCAACTACTTGGGTGTAGGCAACTGTGTGATAGGCTACGCCGCAGTGCCACAGCCACAGCCCCGTCCGCGTAAAGAAAACCGTATTCATTGGGTAGAATAAATGCTATGCCATGATTAGAGAAGAAACAGTTTTTGGACCTATATTCAGTCGTCGTCTGGGTACTTCATTGGGAATTAACCTACTTCCCCAGAAAGGCAAGATATGCAACTTTGACTGCATCTATTGTGAATGCGGGTGGAACAAAGACGGCCGGGGCGACACCCAACTTCCTTCTGCATCGAAAGTGCGCAAGGATCTTGAGCAAATGTTAGAGAAACTTTGCCAGCAAGATGTCCACGTTGACTCCATCACTTTCTCGGGTGACGGAGAGCCCACCCTCAATCCTGAATTCCCCACCATTATAGACGATACGATAGCCTTGCGCAACCGTTTGACTCCCAATGCCAAGGTTTCGGTGCTTTCGAATGCCACTCGCGTCCATATCCCCGAAATATTCAAGGCTCTCACCAAAGTCGACAACCCCATAATGAAAATTGACGCCCCTACCAACGAGTTGGTAGAACGCATCAATAAGCCCGCCCCAGGATACGACGTGCGCCGTGTAGTGGAGTCACTAAAGCAATTCAAGGGAAACTTCGTTCTGCAGACCTGCATGCTAAGGAGCAAAGAATACAATTTCGACTCCTCGCGTCCCGAAGTGTTGGAAGGCTGGATGGAGATTGCCCGCGAACTCAAACCCCGCCAAATCATGGTCTACACCATCGACCGTCCTACTCCGGCCCAAGGGTTAGAAGCCTTCAGCCCTGAAGAGATGACCCGATTTGTCAAACCCCTCATTGATGAAGGATTTAACATCCAAGTAAAAGGTGCGGTGCAGCCCTGACACCTCTTACAAGGATAGTGTGCTTTGTTTCGTAACTCTGCCTGAAAACAGAATATTACATAAAAAGTCAAATAAAAAACCTTCATTTCAAAAAAAATATGTATTTTTGCAACTTCAAAAAGTATGTAAAAATTCTTTTTGAAGCCGTGTAAGCGATTGTGAATTATTTAATTGAGTAATAATAACAAACATAGGAGAACCAAGCTATAGCAGCACCATTTACCCCTGGCAGCCCCAACAATCAGAATAGAGGGCGCGGAAAAGGGCCTCAGAAAAAAGAGGCAGAACATTTAATAAACGAAAATATCACCGACCCAATGGTTCGCGTGGTAGGAGAAGGTATGGAGCCCACCATCATGAACACAAAAGAGGCACTACTGAAAGCCTACAACGAAGGACTTGATTTGGTGATGATATCACCGTCGGCCAATCCTCCTGTGTGCAAAATCATAGAGTACCAGAAGTATCTCTACGAACAAAAGAAAAAAGAGAAGGAACGCAAAGCCAACTCCACGAAAGTGGTCATTAAAGAAATACGCCTCAGTCCGCAAACTGATGACCACGATTTCGAGTTCAAATTAAATCATGCAAAACGTTTCCTCAAGGAAGGGAACAAGGTGAAGGTAGATGTTTTCTTCAGAGGACGTTCTATCGTTTACAAAGAGCAAGGGGAGGCGCAGCTGCTGAAATTTGCCGAGGCGTTGATGGATTATGGCAAGCCCGAGGCAATGCCCAAATTGGAAGGCAAGCGAATGCTCATCATCATCACCCCGAAAAAATAGAAACCAAGCTTATCGCAACAATATAGTCTAACTTAAAAAACAGTAAAGTAATGCCTAAAATGAAAACCAAAGCCGCTGCCAGAAAGCGCTTCGCCTTCACCGGTACCGGCAAAATCAAAAGAAAGCATGCTTATCACAGTCACATTCTGACTAAGAAAGAAACCACGCAGAAACGTAATCTTGACCACACCGCTTTGGTTAGTCGCGACGACGAGAAGCGCGTAAAAAGAATGCTTTTAGCTTAATCGGATTAGGGGACTTACCTTGGGGGTAGCCCTAAAGCAAAGAGTCCCATCCGTCAACAGGAGTTATTAACCATTATTTCGAGCACAAAAGAGCAGCCCCAGAGCTGCCGCTGAAATGAAAAACAATTAAACAAAAATGCCAAGATCAGTAAACGCTGTAGCTTCAAGAGCTCGCAGAAAGAAAATCCTCAATCGCACCAAAGGTTATTGGGGCAGAGGTAAAAACGTTTGGACCGT
>OMXV01000033.1 GCA_900315075.1 uncultured Prevotellaceae bacterium
TCGCTTCGAAAAAAGAAGAAAAAAATAGAAAAAACGCAAGCTTTCTAAAAAAGGAAGAAAAATTAGCCAACACCAAATTTCCATCCTATTCAAACCTTAAGCTGAAATTGAAAAATACTACTATGACAAAGAAAACGGAACCATAACTCCATTCTGAATGTTTTGGAAGATGGTTTTTCTATCTTTTTATACACGACTTGGCGTTTTTTCTGCGCCAGCATTTTTATTCTTTTTCTCAAGCGAAGCGTTTTTTAATTTATTTTCTTTCCAAAAAGCATGATTAACTAATTATTGCACAAATGATGAAAAAAACATTGACATTCCTCCTTGCTACATTCGTGTTTACAGCTCACGCACAACACTTCATCGCCACCGGCAAGGCTGAAGGCCTCTCCTCCACCCAGCGAGCCGTAGGCTACATCGTTAACAACACCCCCGACAGTATCACCACCAAAGGCGTTATGATTGGCACACCAGGCGACTACCCCGTGGCCGTACTCACAACCGACGACCTCCTCAGCAACTACATCGGCTGCAAAGTCATCGGCATTCGTGTGGCAGCTGCCAAGTCGCTCGGCAAGTCAGAACTCTTCCTCTATCCCGTCACAGGAGGCATGGTCTCCGAGGAAGGCATCACCAAGAGCCAGCGCCTCTACGAAGGCTGGAACAACGTATTTTTCAACGGCGACACCTCATGGGAAATACAGGAAGGCCAGTCACTACTCGTAGGATTTGAATACGAGGAAACCGATGCCATGGTGGAATCCGGCACGGGAGGCCTTTGCACCGTAGGAGAGTCGAAAGGCAACGACTTCCTCGTCTTAGGTGACTTTGGCAGCGGACAAGGATGGTATGGCTTCTCAGGACGTGGTTCACTGTGCATCCAACTCATCGTCGACGTCAGTTCACTACCCGCCCGCGACCTCACCCTATCGTATGTCGATACCGGTTTCCGTTACAAGAAAGCAGGCGAAGAAATTGGTATGTATGTCATCGCCACCAACACCGGACTCGAGGACATTGAACATTATACACTCTCCTGCCAACTCGATGAGCAGACTCCCCAACAGTTCACCTACAACAAGACACTGCCAGAACAGGGAGAAGAGCACCTCCAACCCACCATCACGCTACCCACAGACCTCAACATTGGCGAGCACCACCTCACCATCACCCTCCTTGATGGAGACAACACCGAACCACTGAGCGAAAAAGCCACCGAGACTGTCACCTTCTATGTGTATGACCAAACCCTACCCCGACAGAAAACCTATGTAGAGCAATACACCAGTCAGCAGGAGTATATGGTATCCGTCGTCGACCCTATCTTCAACCAAGTGGCGGACAACAACACATCCATGGCACTTGTCAATATTTTCGCACCAGGCGAACCACTCGCCATCCCAGAGGCAAGTTATCTCCACGAACTATATGCTTACACGCTGCCATCGTTCACTAGCAACCGTTCCTACTTCCCAGGTGAAAGCTACATCGCATACGATGTCAACTACTATGCTGAGCAGTATGCAGCCTTTGTGCCCAGCATCATCAACGACATCATCCTCCAGGACCTCCTGCAACCAGCCTTCGCCACTGTCAACCTCAGCGCCACCTACGACGAAAGCACCCGACTGCTCACCATCGACACCACTGGCGAACTGGCAGAGGGGGCTACCGACATCCTCGGCACACCGGCACTCACCCTGCTGCTCACAGAGAACGATGTCGTGGGGCAACAGACGGTTTTAAACAAGGTCACCGGCCGAACCAAAGTGCAGAACGACTATGTCCACCAACATGTACTGCGAACCTTCATCACACCGCCACTTGGCGATGCCGTCGATGTAAGCGGACTACAATATACCGCCCACCACACCATCACCATCGACCCTGCATGGAACATCCAGAACATGAACCTCGTGGCTTTCATCACCCGCAGTGCCGATGCCGTCAACGATGACAACGTCCTCCAAATGGACATCACCAACTGCAACAGCCTGTCATTGGCAGACCTCACCAGCATCAAGCCCATTCATACCATCGACGATGCCACACCATCCGACTATTTCACCCTCGATGGCCGACGCCTCGCCTCACCACCCACCCAAAAGGGCATCTACATCCACCAAGGACGCAAGGTAATTTGCAAGTAAAGGGTGGGTCACAACCACACCTTATCTTAATGCTTTTCACAACCACCCCGCCCCCTCCTTAGCCTAAGGAGGGGCACCTACCCACCCCCCGTCCCCCTCCCGACATCGGGAGGGGGCTCAACCGCTCCACTCGTCGCTCTTTCATTAAGGTACCCGACCATTCAAGAGGTCGGGCGATTGTTTACGCAACATAGTTGCGATTTTTTGTGTTCGCTCCGCTCACTTGGGTGCGGATTTTTGGTGGCTCTTGTCACTACTGCAAAAAACATCGGAATAATTCAATCTGCATGGATTTTGGGGCATCGTCCTGGGTGGGTGATTGCCGAGGACAAAGACGGCCTGAAAGGCCAGGGAGCAATCAGCCCTGGGCAACGCCCTGGGTGAGTGAATGTCGATGAAAAAACGTCCTGAAAGGGCAAAAGCATCTCATTTTTGAGTTCTGGTGGCGTAGGGACGCAATGTATTGCGTCCGAAACCATCAATTACTCGGCCTCTCGCAGGTCATCGTAGAGGATGCGCCCTGTGAGACGCAATGTATTGCGTCCGAATCCATCAATTACTCGTGAATTAGTCATGTGTTTTTTTACATGAATTTCCATCAATTACCCGTAAATTTAACATGTATTTTTTTGACATGAATTCCCATGAATTACCCGTGAATTAACCATGAATTTTTTTTGAGTTTTTGAGTTAATTTAGAGGTGAGAGGTGAGAGGTGAGAGATTACCATTGCCACTCTCGGTTGTTAGCAATGCAAATAACTTGTATCTTGTCAACTTGTCAACTCGTCAACTTTAAAGTATCTCGTCAACCTAAAAAAAGATGGGGTCGTGCGGCCCCATCTTTATATATCCATCATTCTGATAATTTATTAGTACCCCATTTCATCCCACACACGGGTGTGATTGGTAGAGACGACTACATCATCCTCATCATCCTCATCACCATAGCCTATAACGAGACCACCTTGTCCCTGACCGGTCAATTTTGAGGCATCCAAGAGAATACTCGTATCGATGATCGCAGAGTAACATTCCGTCACTGGCAGAAGATATATTTTCTTTTTCATAATGCTTACGTTTTAATTATTTCACAACCAGTTTCTTACCATTCACCACATAGATGCCCGCTGGCAACCCCTCAGTAGTGTCGCCATTGCGCACCAACTGGCCATTCAGATTATAGACACCACTCACCATAGGAGTAGCAGTACCACCTATCACCTCGCCAATGCCGTTGGTCACACCGACGTACGAGAGGTTGACCGACGATGCACCGGTCATATAGAAATAGCAGTGATATGCCGGCATAGAGAAGTTGTCTTTTTTGACAATATAGAACTTATAGGTTTGAGAGGCCGGCAGATAACCCAGGTAGAAGTTCAGAGGGTCGTCGCTGGACTGGTGGGCTGCCAGAGGCAAGTCGGTATAGGTTCCCAACATCGAGACTGTCACGCCACTCACCGAGGCATCGGTCTGATCGACAGCGAAACAGGTGGGACCAGTGGCGGCGTCACGCGCAGCCTCATACTTCTCTTTCATCACCGAGCCGGCACCATCGAAATTGATAAGATAAGGCTTGCCGGCCACTATCTCTGTGGCTGTTTCGAAGATAAGATGGGCATTCACCACACCAGTGACCACCTCCTCCAACTCCACACCGGTATATTCCTGAACGGCAACGGCGGGAGTCCGACCATCATCCTTTGAACCGAAATAAATGTCGGGGTTGGCGATGTTTATAGGCGACACAAACGTCGTCCAGTGATCCTCTATCGGACAACTCTCCTTCACATAGACCACAGAGTTACAGCTGGTTGGCAGTGTCTCACTCTCGCCATAAAGCTGAGTTAGTTCAGCATCCTTGTAAAACATATAGCTACACCCATCAAGTTCTAGACTAGTATCAAACTTCGAATCATGAATAATGGCTGTGCCCTGGGGTTTCTGTGCAATCTGGTCACTACCACGCTGTGCCTTGTAGTCATAGGCCTTCAAGATTTTATATGTAACATGCCAGATATCTGAGGAAGTGGAACTGGATGAAACAGGGGTGGCAAAAAGGGCAAACCACCAAAGATTTTTCGGTTGGCGAGTATTGATTAATTCATTATGACTATTAAACTCAAAATAATCATATGTTCTTGCATGTGCTGTCTCAATGTAATAACTCACATTTTGCAAACTAACCAAATAGTTGGTAGTGTTATCAAGGGGAACCCCCATAGCCATTGTACCTGATTGAACGCGGTTTGCACGTGTCGTTGTGGCTTTATTGACATATAACTGCCATCCAAGACTTTTCTTCTGACCGAGTCTGACAGGAGCTTCATCTGTACTCTCGCTTGTCCATACCAGCCATTGGTTGCTTAAGCTCTCATCATTTATCTTGACGTGGAAATCATATGAATCACCATAAAAAGCCCATTCACGATGTCCTTGTTTTTCAACATTAGTACCAAGATTACCTATGGGCGGAAGGCTACTCCTATAAGCTTTTATGGTTTTTTGCCCCGACTCATTCTCAGCTATCTTGTTATAATAAATATAGTAATTGTATTGAGCATCGGCATTATAGGCACGCAGATAATGCCACACTGGGTCGCTTCCCTCTTGAGAGAGGATGAAAGGAGGATCAAACACATAATCCACATATACAGTGGAAGCCGTTGAGGGAGCTGTGGTAATTTCCTGCGTCATTGCTTTATCGCTGTAGAAAGTATAGGTGCAATAGGCACGCCACAATGCCTGTGGCATATTATCCAACAATGAAGCGCCAGTCGAGAGATTTGCAGTACCCGTAAGGGTCTGGTTCGTCGTTCTAGTGTGTGTAGTCAATTTGTATGTGATGGTAGCACTATGTGCCCCCAACACACTGCCCACGAGCAGCGTCACAAGGAGGCAGACCCTGGGTAATAAATTCGCAAATCTGTTCATATTTTTTCGTAAATTGGTTATTTTGTGAGCAAATGTACAAAAAAAAAAACAAAATTCAAAATATATACATAAAAAAAAATAAAAAAAGAAGGAAAAAAACGGCCATATAAGAGAAAACAAACAATTTAGACCCTACAATGAACAATCATAATGGTCAACCATTGACCACTGACGTACATTTTCGGTGTGAAATAGCCTCAAAAAAAAAGTAAAAACTATTGCACCTTTCATTTTTTTTTCTTATTTTTGCCAGCAAATACAGGCATTTATTCTTTTTCGACATCAAAAAAACCAAACCATATAAAAATCTACACTATTATAGTCATATTTACTTAATCTAAACCGCTTATGAAAAAAGCTAAATTTCTATTACTAACACTGCTCTCCGTGCTCGGAATGAATACGGCATGGGCAGAAACGGTGACGCCGTATGAGGTGGACTTCGAAAAAGCCATCACAACGTCGAACCATGACTTTGCGGTGAGTTCCAACTGGGGACACATCGTGGGAATGTATCATGACTCATGGGGCGATGGCTACGTGAGTTACACCTATGCTGAATCAGAAGGTGTCGGAGAGACCAATGCCCTGCTTGTCTACAAGCAGTATGCCGCGAACATGTACGGTGACGGCGAAGTTGTAAAAGACATCCTCGTCACACCTAAAATCGAGGGCACTGTCACCATGTATGTGAAGCCAAGCATCTCTGCCACATCATCCTATCCAGCATTTGTGGAAATTTACGACGTGAACGAGACAGGCACCGCCATTGTTGACAACTACACCAACAGATTCACTAAGGATGATGGCTTTGTAGCCGATGATGCCAACGAAGGCTGGTACACCATCACTCTCACACTGACTGCGCCCAAGCGTATCGGCATCCGCGCACAGTATGTCTATATGGACAACTTCTCGGCCACATCTGCTGAAATCATACCAGAGAAGAAGCTCACCATCAAGTCGGTGGCCGATGCAGATGGGGCTTCCACC
Source organism: uncultured Prevotellaceae bacterium (assembly GCA_900315075.1). Lineage (GTDB taxonomy): Bacteria > Bacteroidota > Bacteroidia > Bacteroidales > Bacteroidaceae > Prevotella. The sequence goes on from OMXV01000033.1 coordinate 6,083, forward strand.
ACCTACTTCAACCAGCAGGAAGATGGCTCTATCCTTGCACGCTACTTAGTGACCCTCACAAATAGCGGTGACATTGACCTTGCTCCTGGTGACGAGAACTACACCCTCTCGCTCTTCAACCGCAACGTGCCTGGGACAACGTATGGCGCATTCCCCATTCCCGTAGCATTGGCAGTAGGCGAGACCTCTGAACCTTTCGAGATGCAGGTATCTCTGCCCGCCGACCAGGCCGGATGGAAATACTGGGATGTGAAAGAAAATATCAGTGGAACAACCAAGCAAGGCAAAAACTGCGGAACCAACCTCTATGAGTCGATATTTGTCTTCGACAAAGCCGGAACATCCTATGGCAACTCCCCATCAGCCACTACCACACCAATTGACTTCGGAAAGATAACAGAAAACGCTTCTGTACTTTACGAAATCTACAACGCTGGAACAGCACCGCTCACCATCAACAGCATTACTATCGACGAACCTTTCACTTTCGAGTTTGTTGATGAATCTGTCAATTTGGATGAAGGTGAAATCATTATCCCCAGCAAGGGGAAGATAACCTTACTAATCACCTTCCCAATTCAAGGTCCTAAAAAAGACGAACCTTTGGCATCAAATTCGATGAGATATATTGCTTCATCCGAGACACCCAGTGGAATCTACGATGGAAACATCATTATAGAATACACCAACTACGGCAAGGAGCCGACTACATACACGTTAGGCGTTTCCGGCACCATCATTGACTCATCGAAGAACCTCATTACTTTCGACAATGGCAAAACAGGCGATGAATTCAACGCACAGTTCCCTGCAGGTTCCATTCATCCCGACGAAATCTACATCTCTTCAAGTGAGGTGGAAGGCGTAACCAACTACTATCTCAATAGCGTCAACAATCCCACGAAGAAGTTCATCACACCGATGCTCACAGCCACTGCAGGAGAGTCATTCACCTACGACGCTTGGGGTTCCGGTTCCGACGCAGCTGTCATCGTTTACACTTCGAAAGACCGCATCAACTGGACACAGGTGGACAAGCAGACATCAAGTACATTACGCAGCACTCCGAAGACTTTCATCGTTACCATCGAAGAGGCCGGTGACTACTACTTAGCATTCGAGTTGAAAAGCGGGGCACAGCTCGACGACATCTACGGTCTGACACTCAAAGACCTGCCCGAGCACGACTGGTATGTGATGGACAGCAACCTGCCCACCACCGCAACCCAAAACAACCCCTACACCGCCACCATCAGCGTGAAGAACATCAATGCCGAGGCTGACGCCATCGCAACAGCCACACTGTACGTCGGCGGAGAGGCCGTGGCAGTTGAGGAGAACGTGGCTCTCGAAGGCAACGACAACACGGCCGCCGAAGGTACAGGACGCTCACCAAGTAAGTCCAACATCGATAACCCCGTGGAGATTACACTGGCCTACAACCCACACACCACAGGCGAACTTGTTGCCTACATCGAACTCAAAACCGGCGACAATGTGGTGATGACTGAAGAGGTGACCCTCAATATCGCTAAGGAAGTGAAATCCAGTGAAATCGCTGTGGGTGAATATGTATCTACCACCAGCAACAAAACCCCATTCTACGGATTTGACATGGAGAAAGGGGCTTACGCAGACTTCTACTTTAGCAAGGCACAGTTGGAGGCCTTCGGAATCAAAGCTAAGGATGTTATCACTGCCATTAAGTTCAAGGGCACTTCATTTAAGAAAACTATACCTAATCTCACTGCAGAAGCATGGGTCGGTCAGGAAGAAAACGGTTCATTCGAACCAGGAAATGTCAACAAAGAAAGTATGACACACGTCACTATCTACAACGGTGAACAAGTGACATTTGAAACTCCTGTAGAAATGACCATCGACCTGTCAGATAATCCTCTCACATGGGATGGTGTATCGGAAATCCGTATCTACACCAGCATGAACGGAAATGGTCAATATGCATCTATCAGTTGGGAATTGGACGGTAACTATCCACAGCAGGCCTATTACAGCAAGAGCGAAGATACTTGGGATTTAACAAAGTTTAACGCATGTCCTGTGGGATACTTCACACTCGCTGTCGAGGAGAAGACTCTCAGCGGTACAGTCACCGATGAAGTCACTGGCGAGCCTATCGAGGGCGCTACAGTCACTATCCGCAACGAGCAGAACGACGTGGAATACGCCAGCACAACCGACGCTGATGGTAAGTACACCATCAAAGTGGTACAGGACGAACTCACCTACACCACCACTGTGGAAGCCGAGGGATACGTCACAGAGGAAGATGATGAGGTTCTCTCATTCGAGGAAGGAAACTTAGAGTATGACTTCACACTCTATCCAGAGAACCCAGTTTACCCATCTGTCACTGTCACCATCTCTGACTCTGAGTATGCTACATTGTACTATAAGAATTGCTACCTTGAAATCCCTGACGAGGTGAAAGCCTACACAGCTAAGATAAATGGCAACGTCATTGACCTCACTGAGATACCTGACTATATCCCAGCCGGCGAACCTGTTATCATCAACGGTCCACAGGGTGAATATGAATTCAACATCCTGCCTATAGAAGCTCCTATAGCAGACTATGCTATGCAGGAGATTGCCATCGTTGATAAAGAAGAGACATATAACAACGGAGCTACTATCGAGTCTGAAAACATCAAAGTGGTACTCGGCAACGATCGCAACACGAAAACATACGATGTGAAGGAAACTAACATTAAGAGCTACGTCAAAAATCTCTTCGGACTTAATAGTGACAAGATTGCTTTTGTCGTGGGTGGTAATAACCCCAGGGGTGGTGAACTCGATGGTGATGACAAGAGTACAGGTGACACCTATACTACAGATAATAAGCAGCTTCCCAAATCAGGATGCTACTACACGATTACTCCTGAAACAAATGGGCATTTCACCGCATTCATCGTGCTCAACAATAACAAACCTTTATTCGTGGCAAAAGGCTCCGATGGCAGTTGTCTATTAGACAGCAATGGCAAGCCATTGTACACCGTTAAGAAAGATGGCGATGAACCTACTGACGTTAAACTGGCAGAAGATTTCACCTCTGCAGAGAAGATCAACGGTACAGTTGAATTTGATGTCGAAGCCGGTGAAACCTATTATCTCTTCTGCACAGGTTCTAAGCTGAGCTTTGGTGGATATGTATTTGAATCATCATTCGAAGATGATAGTAACAACGACCTCATCGGTACTGAGGAAGACCTCACCATCACCGACGATGCCGATTACAAGTACTATCTGCTCTCATGGAAAGACGCCAACAAGAATAAGGATGAGCTTGGCTTCTACTTCTGGAAGAACAGTACCGATGGTCATTCCATGCAGCTCGGCGCACACAAGGCTTACCTCAAGAGACCTGCTAATGCAGCAAGCAACAAGGGTTATGTATTCTGGCTCCCAGATGCTATCGAAGGTATCACCATGGAGGCACTCACCAATGCCGATGCTATCTACACGCTCTCAGGTATCCGTGTCAATGCCAACAACCTGAAGAAGGGCATCTACATTGTCAACGGCAAGAAAGTCGTCATTAAGTAATCTTTAAAAAAGCAGAATTATGAAAAAATATATTCAGCCAACGACCAAGTCGATGAGATATAACTGCCAACCTTTCGCATTGGTTATCAGCGACAAGCCAGGCTATGGCGACGGAATGTCCAATGAAGGTACATTTGAAAACGATGGCGCATTGCCAACATCAAAGAGCGTTTGGGACTAACACATCCTTAACCCATATTAATAAAAGGAGCAGGCCGCACAGCCTGCTCCTTTTATTATTTGTGCTCACAAACAGAAATTATCAATGCCGACTTTTTAAAGTGTGCCCAATATATTAAAATAGGTGTGCCTGATAACAACCAGTCCTAAAATGTTAAAAATATAAAATACCTTGCATTTTTTGGTACTATGTATTGCAAGGTACTGTAATTAATATTATCTTTGCATCGTGAAATGTAATAAGGTTGTTAGATTGAACAAGCGAAGCGACCTTAAAACCTCAAAACATCATATAACAATGAATATCGACAATGCGAAATCACAGATGCGGAAGGGGATGCTCGAATATTGCGTTCTACTTTTATTGAGTCGCACTGCCTCCTATACCAACGACATCATCCAGCGGCTAAAAGAGGCCGACCTGATAGTCGTGGAAGGCACCCTCTATCCGCTGCTGACCCGTCTGAAAAAAGAAGGGTTGCTAACCTACGAGTGGCAAGAGTCGGTACAAGGACCGCCACGAAAATACTACGCACTGACCGACACTGGTCGCCAAGCCCTCGCCGCCATGGAAGAAACATGGAACTCATTAAACAAAACAGTAGAAATATTGAGAAGTAACATAGGATTCAACTCATCATTCCGAGAGTGGCAGAAGTAATCTCTCACCCCTTACCTCTTACCTCTCACCACTAAAATCAAAAACAATGAAAAAGAATATCACAGTAAATATCTTTGGCACTCTCTACCCTATAGACGAAGATGCCTACGAGTTGTTGCAACAATATAATGACAACATGCGGCGCTACTACAGCCAGCGCGAGGGAGGCGACGAAATCGCCGACGATGTGGAAATGCGCGTGGCAGAACTACTCACCGAACTGCGGCAGAGCGGGGTACAAGCAATTACCATAGAGCACATCACAGAAATCATCAACCGCATCGGTGACCCGCAGCAAATGGACGAGGAACCTGCCAGCGGATCCACTCCTCCACCCTTCGACAATACGACAAACGACCAACAGGAAAATGCCAATGGAGCACCCTTTAATGCACCACCGCCACATTACAACAATGAAGATGGTGCAGCCAACAAAAAACTCTTCCGCGACCCCGAAGACCGCATTCTTGGAGGTGTGCTCTCAGGACTGGCACATTATTTCGGCATCAACGATCCACTCATCCTGCGCATTATCGTTGTCGTGCTGTTTTTCCTCTCTTTCAGTTCGTTGGCCATCCTCTACATCATAGGATGGGTTCTCATTCCTGAAGCTACAACGCCAGAAGACCGCCTCCGTATGTATGGAAAGCCCGTGACAGCCACAGCCATCAACGAAGAACTAATGCGAGGTGTCAACAGTGCAAAGAACTTTGTCAATAAACCACAGACTCAAGATGCTGCAAGAGGGTGTCTGTCGGTGTTCGTAAAGGTCATCGCCATGTTCGTCGCCATCATTGTTGGTATCACTCTCATTAGTGTGCTCATTGGATTAATAGGGGCATTGATAGGACTATGCTTTGGCACATTGGGGTTCCTCAGTATCCCTGACTTCCATACCACTATCAACGGTACGACTATCACTGGAGAGCAACTGATATCATCTGTTCCCACCTGGATGATTATCACTTGCATCGTAGGGTGGTTTGGCGTGCTCTGCATACCTCTCTATGGTATTATCAGAGTCATATTCCATCGCAAAGACAGCCCCGGAATGCACAAGGCTGTGAAAACAGGACTCATTATCACTTGGATTGTATGCCTCGTGGGAGCAATCGCTACAAGTGCGCTGACAGTAAGAAAAATTGGGAACAAATACCTTCATATCGAACAAACGCAAAACACACGCGACGGCATCTATCTCACAGGGAGCAGCTGGAACTTGCTCACAAAAAAAGGATGGGAAGTAGCTCAGTTGGAAGGTATTGACGCAGATATACAAAGATGGGGTAATCTGCCTGACAACAGCGACTCACAATTCATCCGCCTCACCACAGCTGGCAATCCCAACGATATGCACTACGAAATCTATCAAGAAAAGGACCTCTACCCGGGAAACTACGCCATCGACTGTTGGGTAAATGCCAATGGTACGGGAAATGTACTCTACGTTTTAGATACTGAAGGGAACGAACTACTAAGGTCGGAAATACCCATGTATCAAGAAACAGAAGACAAAAAAGTGGAAGATGAGGATGCTGAAGATGAGGAGACCGAAGATAATCCACACCCTACATGGACACATTGGGTGCAGCATTTCAAAGTTCCCTCAAAGGGCATCATCAAAATCAGCCTCACCAACAGGTCTGAAATGTCAACCTCCCCCTGGAATGGCGACCGAATCGACATCGCCAACGTGAAAGTCATAAAACTGGATGATTGAAAAAGGTGTTTTCCGCCAGGCACTCCCCTCCCATTACCAGGGGAGGGGTGCCCGAAGGGCGGGGTGGGGTCTAAAAAGATGTTTTCACCAACATCCTCCTACATTAGCTTGTATCCGCCAGACACTCCCCTCCCATTACCAGGGGAGGGGTGCCCGAAGGGCGGGGTGGGGTCTAAAAATCAAATAGAAGGTTTAAGCATGTGATTTTGTACAGAAGCTAAGTCAACATTCTTCTGTATCATTCTCCCAAATTTTAAGATTTCTTCCTTTACCCCATCGACATTAGCCCATACTTGCTCATTTTGAAAACGCAACACATATATTCCTTGTTCTTTCAAAAAACTTGACCTTTCTTCATCATATTCATACTTATACTCATGAGAAGAACCATCAAGTTCTATGCACAAATGCAATTCGGGACAATAGAAATCTAACACAAAGGGGCCAATCCCTTGTTGACGGCGAAATTTCCATCCTCCCACATTTCTACCTTTAAGCACACGCCATAGAACTGCCTCCGCAGCTGTCGAATGGTTCCGAAGTTCCTTTCGGAGTGTCTTTTGTTCGGAAAGATTGGCCTTGGCAGATTTATAATACATGGCATTTATCTCAATTGATTCGATCTTAGTTAATTGTGGACTCCCCACCCCGCCCTTCGGGCACCCCTCCCCTAGTAATGGGAGGGGAGCTAAAATGCCCCTTGGGCATTTCTACAATCTGGCACAAACTTCTAATGAGGTTATCGATAACCACTCATAATTAAGTGGAATTATCAGCATTTATTTAGCCTTCATACATTAGCTTGTGACCGCCAGGCACTCTATAATATCACTCCTCTGGATATTCAAACTTTGTGCCAGTCTGCTTGATAAGGGCACGCTTGAACTTATCAGGATAACCTGGACGGGAGACACGAGAGCCAAGACCATGCTCGGTGCGAGTGAACTTACCATCCTGTTCTGGTTTGATAATCATATCATTGTATTTCACAATCAAGTAGCGGGCAAGAACATTCCAGCGGTCGAGCATCTGCTGCGCTTTCTCCACACTATAGTCGTTGAGGTATTTCACTGCCAACTGAGGATTCTGATTGTAAAGTCGCATAGCCTCATCCTCAATTTGTTGCTGAGTAGCGAAATACGAGTGCTCAAGAGAGTCGCGAACTTCTTTCAGTGAGGGGAACATCAATGAATAACGTGGATAGACCATATTGCTTACCCAGTTGCAAACCCAGTAGGCATTTTTCATAGAGAAATTCAGTTCATCGGCACCAGGGGTGTTGTAACATTCAGGTCTGACGGTCATACTGCAATATATTGGAGTATAGGCAGCCATGTTGCCATCGTCGTTGGCCCACCAGATAACACCACCAATCTCGCGTGGCAACCATGAACGCATCTGACTGACATAAGAGAATCCTGTCTGCTGTGTAGATGTAGGACGCTCATTAAAGTATTTCTTACCATCCAATTCGTATGTCAGTGGTGTGGGACGATAAGGCATCTCCCAAATACCGCCACCAATATCACTGTCAAGAGCAAAAGGTGTTCCCTCATAGTGGTCGCGCATACATTCCTCGATGTCCTGAACGCTCACCTTGCGGTTGGGGATTATCCAAAGTGGCATAGGTTCTGCATTAGGTTCCTTGCCCATGGCGTAGGGTAGATAACGGTTCATGTCGCTGGAGAAGTGGTTGAAGAAACTCCACACACGAGCTTCACAATAGCGGCGTCCCGAGAAATCGGGGAAGGCATAGGTCATGTTCCAGTTGAAGTCAGCGTCCTTGCCATCAAACCACCCCATCTTGCGGGCATATTTCACTACATTCTTCGAATAGAGCACGTTTTTCTTGTCCTTCATGTTGAAGGTAGTGATACGGCTCTGGTTGGCATGACCACAGATGGCATTGTCGGGAATGCGGATAGCCACCCACACAGCACTCTTACTGCCGGGGCCCATACCCATCATTTCCATAATCCATGCCTCGTTGGGGTCGCAAATCGTGAAAGTCTCGCCCTCGGAGTTGTAACCATAGGTTTCCACAAGTGTCGTCATCACTTGGATGGCCTCCCGTGCTGACTTCGACCGTTGCAGAGCGATATAGATAAGCGAACCATAGTCGAGAATACCCGTGGGGTCAACCATTTCCTCACGACCGCCGTAAGTGGTCTCACCGATAGTCACTTGATATTCATTGATATTGCCAATCACATTGTATGTCTCGGCTGCCTCAGGAATCTCACCATGGTAGGCGTTAGTATCCCAGTCATAGACCTTTCGCATTTCCCCCGGTGCATGTTTAGCAGCGGGATAATGACAGAGGTTCTGAAACATACCGTAATCATCGGCATTATAGGTGCAAATCACCGAACCATCAGTGCTGGCATCTTTGCCAACAATGAAATTAGTACACGCTGTGGCATAGCCAGCCACAAGGATAAAAACAGCAATAAGTAAGTTTCTCATAATTGATATATTTAGAGGTGATGGGTGAGAGGTAAGAGGTGAGAGATTACCTTTTCTGCTCTCGGTTGTTGTTCATTTTCAATACACCACCACCGTATTGTACGTAGCAGTATTACCTGTGCTATCAGTAGCGAGGATACGCAGTTGGCGCTCCTGACCGTTAGGTGTGATGGGCGTATGTCGCAGGTCGCAGATGATACGCGACGATTTCTTCACATGCTCGAAAACCACAAACTGGTCATCGATATAGGCTTTGTAGTCGCGAATGCCCGACTGCCGGTCTCGTAAGTCAAAGATAAGGACAGGCTCTTCTTTCCATCGCCGCTCATTGATGGGGAGGACTTCCGGAGGCATGTCATCAGGACCTTGTTCTTTTTCTACAGTCAGAGATTTTCTCTTGTCGGCTAAACGAACCATTCCCTCTGTATTCAGCGAGTCAGACACAAGCAGAAGGGAGTCTTTCACACCCCTCACCACAAAAGGATATTCCGTTTTGTTACCGAAGAAATCGCTGAGGATATATCGTATCTGGTACTCACGTTCCTCGTTAAAGTCGATGATACCTTTGGTGGCATCGGTCTTCAGGATAGAGAGCGTATTACCCGGTAGGATGAAGGAGCGCATAAACCACTGTTGATTGTCCATATAGTAGTCATAGTCTCCCCAGATGTTCACCTGTGGGTTATCGTTCATTGGGATATTGTGCACATTGCTGGAAAAGACTTCCTTACCGTCCACCAACAACGTGGTATAGCGGATACCGCAGGGATTGGCAGAGCCTTGCATATAGTCGTCGGCATAGAGTCCGAAACCTACTTTCCCCCAGGCGGTAAGCTCCTGCCGCAAATCGTGGTCAAAGAAGTCGAAACGCTGCTGTTCTGTCTTACCGCAGAACCATCCCTCACCTTCCATTGGGTATGCCATCAAGGCATGTGCCTTGGGACTAACTGTATCAGTAAGCAATTCGGGGATAAATTCCAAAGGATCCATCAGGTTGCCTGTAGCATTGTCGCGGATTTCCAAGTGCAGATGCGGACCCATACTGGCCCCAGTGTCACCACTGAGCGCTATAATCTGTCCTTTTGTCACAGGATAGTCGCGAGCATCAAACTCTATATCCACGTCGGTACATTGATGCTGGTATTGGTATTTACGAACCAGTGCCTCGATGCCGGGAGCAAACCGCTGCAAGTGGCCATATACACTGGTGTAACCATCGGGATGACGTACATAGATGGCATTACCCATCCCACCGAGATTCACCGACACATGCGATACATATCCGTCGCCGATGGTATATATAGCCTTTCCCTCCTCCTGCTGGGTCTTGATATCCAGGCCACCATGAAAATGATTGGGGCGTGGCTCACCAAAATTGCCGGCAAGCGACACTTCTATATGCACGGGTGAGCAATAGGTAACTGCAGCAAGAAGTAAACTGGATAAAGATATCATTGTTTCAGGGGTAGAGATAAGGGTTAGAGGTAAGAGATATGCGATATCGCTTATATCTTATGGAAATTTCTTGGCCGAAGGGGCACGAGGAGCTTCATTCGCCGGTAGGTCACCAGTTGGTCGCATGAAGACACGCTCACCACCATGGGGCGACATGGCAGTATCGGGTTGAGAAGGTGACTCCGAAGATGGATTTGGTGATGGTGGTGCTCCCGGTGAAGCTCCCACTGGAGGAGAAAAGCCATTCGATGGAATGGATTTGTTCTCGGTCTTCTCCGTATCTTCCTTATACTTCATCTTGAGCAGTCGCAGATTTCTGATACACATCATCTTGAGCGTGGTAGAGTTGTTGCTCGTACCACTGGTCAGATAAACGAAACCCTTGACTTCCTTGACACCAACCATCTGCGGGTCGGCCACCTGCAAGAGATAACGCTGGTTAGAAGACATGTGCATCACCTGGGTGGCAATACTGTCATTTTGGAAGGTCACAGCAAGCATCGCAACACCATCGCGCACACCATCCTGGAAGATAAACTGTGCATCGACATTGAAAATCATCTTATCACCTGCATGATAACTTGAATCGGCTTTCACCGAGAACGACAGCACATTGTAGGGAGGCGCGGGCAGCATCACCACTGTCTGCGGGTAGGTCCAAACGGTGGTGGTATCACCTTGTCCCACCTCGCCCCCGAGCTGACTCATCTCATTGGCTGTTGAACCGAGGTTTGTCGATTCTTCATTAAGACGTTTTGACAAACGGTCATAGATTTCATACAATTGCTCTGTATGTCGGTAATAATACACCAATGAAGAGTCAAACTCTGCCTGTGTCACCCCATGCTTCTGCAAGGCGGCCTCACGATAAACAGTGCGCAGATAACTAACGTTTTCATAGTTGCCATCGGCCATCGCCATACCATCTGCTATGTGATAGTCGTAGAGTATCTCCTCCATATCATCAGGCTGAATCAGGTCGCTGGGCACACCTGGCTTACAGCCGACCACCCAAGTGACAATCAGTGCGAAAGCTATGATATTCAGGAGACTACGCATAACTACCTATTTATCCTCTTTCTCAACCTCCTTGTCTGTATCTTCCTTCTTCTTCCCCGACACTGTGATCTCGGTAAGTTCACGGCGGTAGAAGAGCAGGAGCACCACCACACCCACACTAATGCAGGCGTCGGCAAAGTTGAACACAGGACTGAAGAAGATGAAATGGTCGCCACCCCATATCGGCAACCAGTCGGGCAGATTGGTGTCGATAATGGGGAAGTAGAACATATCCACTACCCTACCCTGCAACATCGGTGCATAACCCTCACCCCAGGGCACCCACGAAGCCACTGCATTGGGCAGCGACTCCGAGAACACCTGCCCATAGAATAGGCAGTCGAAGATATTTCCGGCCGCACCAGCTAACACCATCGCCAATGTAATGACATATCCCCACCTGGCTTGTTTCTTCACCTGTCGGTAGAGATATACACTGATGACGCTCACTGCAAAGATACGGAAAAGCGTCAGCAAAATCTTCGGCACGAAAGTCATGCCGTATGCCATGCCGTTGTTCTCGACAAAAGAGATGTAAAACCAGTCGGTCACACGGTTTGCCTCATGCAGAGTCATACTCGTCTTGACCGAGATTTTGATGACCTGGTCGATGACGAGCAGCAATAGGATTAGCACACAGGCAATAAAGCCCTTGGAAAGCAGTATTTTCTTCATTACCATTAAGGTTTTAAGGTTTTGAGGTCGCTTTGCTTGCAGGTTATAAGGTGAAATATGCAAAGATTAGTGTAAACCGTGGTAATTTCACCTTACAACCTCATAACCTTACAACCTCATAACCTTAAACTACTTTTTCCGTGCATTTTTCGATGCCACGCTCAGAGTAGCATGGGGAACGGCGCGGAGACGCTCCTTTGGAATCAGTTCACCGGTGATGCGGTCGATGCCGTATGTCTTGTTTTCGATACGAACAAGTGCTGCCTCCAAACCCTGGATGAATTTCTGCTGGCGACCAGCAAGTTGGATTAGTTCTTCCTTGCTTTGGGTGGCACTGCCTTCCTCCAAAATCTTGTAGGTAGGCGACGTGTCATCAACGTCGTTGCCGTCGGCATTCATCAGTTGTCTCATCATCTGGTTATAGTCGCGGTAGGCGAGCGTCAGTTTCTCTTTAATAATAGCGCGGAACTCCTCGAGTTCGGCATCGCTGTAGCGTGTCTTTTCGGCCATTTTTGTTACTTTTTCAACTTTAATATTCAGTGCAAAGTCGTCGAACTCCACCTTCTTACCATCATTGGCTGCAAAGGTGATGCTATCGGCGAGGATTTGGGTGCTCACATTATCACCAAAGGCTTCCACTGCAGCCTCTATCTTCTCGTTGGGCTCTACGGTGACGCTGATACGGTCGGTTATTTCCAGTCCAGCTTCCTTGCGCAGGTTCTGCACACGGTTGATAAGTTCACGGGCATCGCCCTCCTTACGCAGTTCCTCTGTGATTTCCACGTCAAGTGCCACAGTGAGGTTGCCCTCGTTGGCAACAAGCCAGCCCGGAATGTCCTCATTGATGATTTCCACGTCGGCAAGTTCCACGAGCAGTGTCTGTCCTTCTACGTCGATGTTAAGGGTGCCCTCACGCTCCAGTTGACGGATGTCTTCTTGTGAGAGTGTGGCCATGGTTGCTGCCACGCCCTTCATCAGTTTACCATATTTCTTACCCATCGTGCGGAAGTTGCACTTCACTTTCTTCACCAAGAGTCCGTCCTCAGAAGCAGCAAAACGCAGTTCCTTGACGTTCACCTCGTTCATCAGCAGGTCGGCCACGGCCTCAATACGCTCTTGCTGTTGCTGGTCGGTAGCTGCTACCATGATGCACTGCAGCGGTTGGCGAACCTTGATGTTGGCCTTGCGGCGCAGAGCAAGCACCATCGTAGTGATTTTCTGTGCCAGCGACATACGCTCTTCCTGTTCGGTATGGATAAGCATCTCGGAGGCAACGGGGTAGTCGGCCAAGTGTACACTCACTTGGTTGCCACGCCCGGTCACACTCACTAAGTCGAGGTAGAGACGGTCGGAATAGAAGGGTGAGAAGGGTGCCAAGAGTCGGGCAACGGTCTCCAAACAGGTGTAGAGGGTCTGGTAGGCAGAAAGTTTGTCTTTACTCATGTCCTTACCCCAGAAGCGTTTACGGTTGAGACGCACATACCAGTTGGAGAGGTCGTCGTTGATAAACGAGTCAATCATACGACCAGCACGGGTGGGTTCGTAATCATCGAGGCTCTTGGTGACCTCCTTGATGAGGGTGTTGAGCACAGAGAGAATCCAACGGTCAATCTCGGGACGCTCACCCATGGGCACCTGTGGCTGTGAATTGTCGAAACCATCTACATTGGCATAGAGGGCAAAGAAGGAGTAGGTGTTGTAAAGTGTGGCAAACATCTTGCGGCGAACCTCCTCAACACCGGCGCGGTCGAACTTCAGGTTGTCCCATGGCTGTGAGTTGGTCATCATATAGAATCGCAGGGCATCGGAGCCATAACTCTCCATGGCTTCAAAGGGATCGACGGCATTGCCGAGTCGCTTGCTCATCTTAGCGCCATGGGCATCCTGCACCAGACCGGTTGAGATGACGTTCTTATAGGCAATACTGTCGAAGACCATCGTGGCGATGGCATGTAGGGTGAAGAACCATCCACGTGTCTGATCAACGCCTTCGCTGATGAAGTCGCAGGGGAAGGCTTTGTGCTTATCCACTGCATCGGCATTCTCAAAGGGGTAGTGCACCTGAGCATAGGGCATGGCACCTGAATCGAACCACACATCGATGAGGTCGGTCTCACGACGCATAGGCTTGCCTGTCTTACTTACCAGCACAATCTGATCAACGTAAGGACGGTGCATATCAATACGGTCGTAGTTTTCCTGGGAATAGTCACCAGGCACGAAACCTTTGTCCTTCAAAGGGTTGGAGGTCATAATACCAGCGGCAACCGATTTCTCAATCTCATCATACAACTGCTGCAGCGACCCAATGCAGATGGCATCTCCATCATCCTCATTGCGCCAGATGGGCAGTGGTGTTCCCCAGAAACGGCTACGGCTGAGGTTCCAGTCATTGAGGTTCTCGAGCCAGTTGCCGAAGCGTCCGCTACCTGTCGATTCGGGTTTCCAGTTGATGGTCTTGTTGAGTTCGGCCATGCGCTCCTTGCTGGCTGTGCTACGGATAAACCAACTGTCGAGAGGATAATACAAGACGGGCTTGTCAGTGCGCCAGCAGTGGGGATAGTTATGGGTATGCTTCTCAATCTTGAAAGCGCGATTGGCAGCTTTCAGGTCCATACAGATGGTGATGTCGAGGGTCTCGTCTTTGTCGGTGAGGGTCTCATCGTAGGCGTTCTTGACATAACGGCCTGCATAGCGGCCCCAAAGGGCGGTATCAACATAATTGGCAACGAAATCCTCATCGAGGTCTTCTATAGCGAAATATTTGCCTTGCAAATCTACCACAGGACGCTGATGGCCTTTCTTGTCTATCATCACGATGGGGGGCACGCCGGCTTTCTTGGCCACATTGGCATCGTCGGCACCGAAATTGGGTGCGATGTGCACAATACCGGTACCATCCTCAGTGGTGACATAGTCGCCGGGGATGACGCGGAAGGCGCCGTCGGTGAGTGGTTTCACCATTGGCAACAACTGCTCGTACTCCATGCCTACAAGGTCGGTACCTTTGTAGTGTGCCACAATACGCCAGGGAATCACCTTGTCGCCTTTCTTATAGGCTTCGAAGTCGCCATCTTTACCCTTTTCATTGAAATAGGCTGAGAGACGTGCCTCGGCCATCACCACGGTGATAGGCTCGGCGGTGTAGGGATTGAAAGTCTGCACTGCCACATAGTCAATCTTGGGTCCCACGCAGAGGGCGGAGTTGGCGGCTAAGGTCCACGGTGTGGTAGTCCATGCCATGAAGAATGGTTTGCCCCACTCTGCCATCTCGGGCTTGGGGTTGCGCATGGCAAACTGTGCCGTCACTGTGGTGTCTTTCACATCGCGATAACAACCTGGCTGGTTGAGCTCGTGACTGGAAAGACCGGTACCTGCGGCCGGGGAATAGGGCTGAATGGTATAGCCTTTATAGAGGAGACCTTTTTCGTAGAGTTGTTTCAATAACCACCACAGAGTCTCGATGTATTTGTTGTCGTAGGTAATATAGGGGTGCTTCAGGTCCACCCAGTAGCCAATCTTCTCGGTAAGCTCGTCCCACTCATGGGTGTACATCATCACATTCTCACGGCAGCGACGGTTGTAATCTTCCACGGAAATATATTTCTCGCTCTCTTTGTTGTCGATGTCGGCCTTGGTAATGCCTAACTCTTTTTCCACGCTAAGCTCCACGGGCAGTCCGTGAGTGTCCCAACCGGCTTTGCGGAACACCTGATAGCCTTTCATGGTTTTATATCTGTTGAATGTATCTTTGATGGTGCGTGCCAATACATGGTGTATTCCAGGATGTCCGTTGGCAGAGGGAGGACCCTCATAAAATACAAACTCAGGGCAGCCATCACGCAACTCGATGGAGCGTGCAAACACATTGCCCTTTTTCCACTCTTCAAGCACTTGGTTGTTGATTTCGGTCAGATTAAGACCGTTGTACTCGGCAAATTTCTTGGCCATTTTCTATCAAAATTTTCTATGTTTATATTTTAGGGCGCAAAGGTAGTAAAAAAATATCGCACTACAAAAATATTAAGAAGATTTAAGTGGGGAGGAATTTGCACACAAAAAAGGAGTAGTAGTAATGCCAAAACTCCTAAACTCCCAAACTCTCAATTAAATCTTTTTCAAGTCTTAAAAAATCATAAAAAATTTTGCAAGAACTAAAATAATATTTACTTTTGTAGCGTATTGTCAATAATTGGCAAAAATACACTACCGCCTAATGGATGAATAATACTCTCTTCAGGATACATCAACAACTGAGAAAGTAGATGACGGATAACCGGATAACAAATATTAAAAATATATAAACTACCATGGATGTATATCAGAAACCAGAGACAGATATTGTTCTGTGTACTGAGCAAGACAGCTTATTGCAGTTCAATTTGAGCCGTACAAGAATGGTTGTGGAGCCAGGCAATGCCGTTGATCCTTGGGATACAAATGCTGGACTTTCCGAGTTCAACACCATTTGGGATGATGAGGAACAGGAGGAAGAAGAAGACTTCCGTAAACTGAGAGACAAGTAATCAAGCGTTTTTTTTACTAATTAAACAAAATGCTTCTATAACCTCCCTTCATTAAGAGAGGGCGATTGTTTAGTGTTTACAGAACTTTCGCATGTGGATATACCATCCTCTCACTTCTCACCTCTCACCTCTTACCTCTCACCTCTCACTTACACCACCGTAAATCTTGCGAATTTCACAAGCAGTTGCTTGGTGCCAAGATTTTGGAATCGGACTGTAATTTTCATGCCATCGCCCTCTCCCGTCTTGTCGAGTATTTCACCCAAGCCAAACCTTGAATGGTTAATCATCATGCCTGGCTGTAGATCGATGGTGGAAGAGGATGACGATGAAGACACGTTGGAAGGAGAAGCACCTGTCGGTCGTTTTGGCGACGATTTAGGCACAGGGCGCAAACGTCCACCATGTGCTTGCTGTAAGCGTTGAAATTCTTCGGAGAATGGATTTACTGGTTTGGCATCGTCACGATGTGGGACAATCCGTGGCTGTGGGTCGGCACGAAACTGTGTGGCTACGGGGCGGGAGTTCTGTTCCCTACCCTTCCTATCTCCATGACGCGGACTGATTCCAAGTTTTTGTAGTTTCATGCTGTTAAATTCCCGCTCATCCTGCATGAAGTCGCGGTTAATATCACGCAGGAAGCGGCTGGCGGGATTGAATTCCATTTTGCCATAGCGCATACGATTTTTGGCATTCGTGAGAATGCAGTGCTTTTCAGCTCGTGTAATCGCCACATAGAGCAGACGTCGCTCCTCTTCCAGACCATTAGCTTCGTAGGATGCCATGGGACTGGGGAAGATGTTTTCCTCCAAACCCACAACGAAAACGGTGGGAAACTCCAGACCTTTGGCACTATGCACCGTCATAAGCGACACTCGCTCCTCACTGTCGTCGCTACTGTCGAGGTCGGTGAAAAGGGCTACCTCCTGAAGGAAGTCGGTGATAGAAACTTCGTTTTGGCGTCCTTCCTCACGTCGTGAATCCACGAAGTCTTTCATACTGTTGACAAATTCCTCCATGTTTTCTTTCCTGGCCATGCCTTCCACGGTGATGTCGGTAATGATTTCCTGGGCGATGCCCGAGGTCTTGATGATGTCTTCACCCAAGGTAAATACATCTTCCTTTTCCATCCTACCCATAAAGCCGAGGATAAGCTGACGGAATGTCTCCACCTTCTCCATTGTGCGTTTTGACAATGTCAGTCCCACAGAGTCGGGGTCGCTGATGGCATTCCACAGGCTGGTTTCGGCATTGTGGGCGGCAAAGATGATTTTGTCGAGTGTAGTGTTGCCGATACCCCGGGTTGGATAGTTAATGACACGTCGGAAAGCTTCCTCATCGTCGGGGTTGACCACAAGTCGGAAGTATGCCACGATGTCTTTTATTTCCTTCCGCTGATAAAAACTCAGTCCTCCATAAATACGATAAGGTATGCCCTCGCGCCGCAGTTGCTCCTCGAAGGCGCGACTCTGGGCATTGGTGCGGTAGAGGATGGCGAAATCTGCATACCCACAATGATCTTCCTCCATGATACGTCGGATATGCTGACTCACCACCATCACCTCTTCTTTGTCGGTATAGACGGGCAGGTAGAGCAATTTGTTACCCTCCTCATTTTTGCTATACACATCCTTTTGTATCTGCCGCTCATTATGGCGGATAAGACTGTTGGCTGCATTCACAATACGCTGTGTGGAACGGTAGTTGCGTTCCAATTTGAAGAGTTTGGTATCATTGTACAAACCTCTGAAATTCAAAATGTTTTCGATGTTTGCCCCCCGGAAGGAATAGATACTCTGGGCATCATCACCCACCACACACACCATCTGCCGCTCTTTGGTGAGCTGATAAACAATCTGCTGCTGGGCATAGTTGGTATCCTGGTATTCGTCCACAAGCACAAAGGCGAAATGGTCGGCATAGCGACGACGAACATCCTCATGGTGCTCAAAAAGCAGGTAGGTGTTGAGCAACAGGTCGTCGAAGTCCATGGCATTGGCATTACGACAGCGGTTCTGGTAGAGTGTATAGACCATATATGTCTCAGGGATGCGCATATTTCGGTCGGCCTGCATGGCCTCGCGGTTGGACATATATTGCTCGGGCGTTATCAAACGGTTTTTGGCAAGTGAGATGATATTATGAATGACGGCTGGCTTATAAAGCTTTTCGTCGAGTTTAAGTTCTTTGATGATGTTTTTCACCAACGTGCGTGAGTCCGACTCATCGTAGATGGTGAAGTTGGGCTGATAGCCAATGGCCGCTGCCTCACGGCGGAGGATTCGGGCAAAAATGCTATGGAATGTTCCCATATAGAGCCCCTTGGTCTGTTCCTCGCCCACTAGCCGGGCGATACGCTGGCGCATCTCACGGGCGGCCTTATTGGTGAATGTGAGCGCCAAGATGCTCCACGGACGGAGACCTTTTTCCAGAAGGTAGGCAATTTTGTAGGTAAGCACACGTGTCTTACCCGACCCGGCTCCGGCTATCACAAGTGAGGGTCCGTCGATATATTCCACTGCCATCCGCTGGCTGTCGTTAAGGTCATTGAGGAGGGAAGATTCCATTGAAGATTGAAGATTAAAAATTGAAGATTGAAAATTGAAGACTGAAGATACAGGAGTTCAGACAATACCACTGCGACGGTTTACCGTCGCAACGACACCCCTCACTTCTTATACACCCCTCCCGAGACGGTATTGGGGTCGTAGTCCTCGCCTTCGCTGGGGAATTTGGGAATGAATTTCATCTGGTGGAGAATTTGCTTCTGTCGCTTCAACAGATAGGCTGTAGGCTTTGCAGAGTTGCGTTCAAGGGGATTGGGAAGCGTGGCGGAAATCAGCGCACACTCCTCGCGAGTGAGTTGCGAGGCATCCTTATGGAAATGCTCTGTTGCCACTGCTTGTGCGCCATAGATGCCGTCGCCCATCTCAATGGAGTTGAGATAAACCTCCATGATGCGCTGCTTGCTCCACATCAGTTCGATAAGAAAGGTGAAATAGGTTTCCAAACCTTTCCTCACCCACGAACGGCCATTCCAAAGGAATACATTCTTTGCGGTCTGCTGTGAAATGGTACTGGCGCCACGCACTTTGCCAGGGTGAGTCTTATTGTAGTCTATCGCCTCCTGAATGGCTTTCAGGTCGAAGCCGCTATGAAGCAGAAACCGCTGGTCTTCGCTGGCCATCACAGCCACGGGCAGATGCTCGGATATTTCCTCCAAAGGCACCCATTCGTGGTGAAGAGTCATCTCACGGTCGTCCATCTTCTGCTCCACACACCTTATCACCATCAGCGGGGTGATATATACAGGCACAAACTTGTAGATCAGCACCATCAGCACCGACGACGTGAAAAAGAGAATCAATACCCATTTCACTGTTTTCCCTATGATTTTCAGCAGTTTGCGCACGTAGAGAGTTAGGAGTTAATAGTTAGGAGTTAGAAGTTAGAAGTTGAGGGTTGGGAGTTGAGAGTTAAGAGTTAGGAGTTGGGAGTGTCCTCCTATGCTGCAACACTGTTGCAGCCTCAAATCTCAAATCATATTAGATAACAATGGGCGGATTGTGAAAAATCCGCCCATCGTTATATATAAAGAGGTTGATAATTACTGGAGTGTACCTGCATTGGCGGCGTCGATCATAGCCTGGCTGGCGTACATGTAGATCTCCACGCGGCGGTTCTGCTGACGGCCTGCAGCGGTGCTGTTGTCAGCAACTGGCTGGTGTGAGCCGAAACCAGAGACATTCTGGAACTGGCTGGAAGGAACACCACAGCTAACGAGATAGTTAGCAACAGCCTGAGCACGATTCACAGACAGTGGGTCGTTCACCTTGTCACTACCTGTGCTATCTGTGTGGCCCTGAATATCTATATACAGCATTGGGTCGGCTTTGAGCACATTGGCGAAATTGCTCAGAGAGTTCTTAGAAGCCTGGTTGAGGGCATACTTGCCTGTTGCGAAGAGGATACCTGAGTCGAACACAACCTTCACAGCGGAAAGACCGTTCTGGTCGGTAATTTCGGTAACGCTTGCATTCTCAATGGCAGCGGCTCTTGCCTTTACCTTATCCATGTGCTTGCCAATCAATGCACCAGCGGTTGTACCAACAGCTGTACCAATAGCAGCACCGATAACAGTACTCTTTGTATTCTTGCCGATCAACTGACCGAGAAGTGCACCAACAGCAGCGCCACCACCACCACCGAGCAATGAGCCCGTTCCAGCGTTTGTGCCACAACCTACTACCATCAAAATGCTCATCATAAGAGCAATAAATCCTGATTTCTTCATAGTTTGTAAATGTTTATGTTATTAAAATAAATAGTCGCAATTTACTTTGACTACACTAATTCGATGCAAAGATAATTGTTTTTTTGGAAAATAAGAGAATAATCGTGTTTTTTTTACAATTTTCAGAACATGAAACACTTTTTAAAGACATTTTCACATCGGCACAAAAGATATGGTCCTCCTATGTGTCACTCGGTTACATCCACGCTCTACTTCCTCGCTGCCACTGGTGAGCGTTTGTCGCGACGGTAACTGCGATATTCGTCGAGAGGGATTTCCACATCAGGCTCTCCGAGTGCACCCTCAGTGGGCAACCTGAATTTCAAGTATTTGATGTTCAATCCACGTTCTATCCACATATTTTCATAATAGGTGTGGATGGAGAGTATCTGCTGCGTATCGGCATCGATGCCTGTAGTATGATACAGGTCATCGGTGCTGAACAACAGCGGCAGATGGTTATGAGCAACCATCAATGAGGTATAGGTATAAAGGAAATTGGAGTCGGTCTTCAAATGCACAATTCCACCATCTATCAAGAAACGACGGTAGCGGGCAAGAAAATTTGTACTGCTCAACCGCTTGCGCGGATTTTTCATCTGTGGGTCGCTAAATGTCAACCAGATTTCCTGCACTTCACCTGGAGCAAAGAAGCGGTCAATAATCTCGATGTTGGTACGCAGAAAAGCCACATTCGTCAGACCCTCACGGAGTGCCTCTGTGGCACCTGTCCACATGCGTGCGCCCTTGATATCAACGCCGATGAAATTGACGTTGGGAAACATACGAGCAAGCCCCACAGTATATTCGCCCTTTCCACACCCTAACTCCAGGATGATAGGATGGTCGTTGTGGAAATAATGCTCGCGCCAGTGCCCTTGCATCTCAAAAGGCACTTCGCTCACTACAGAATACGGATATTGGAACACATTTGCATAGCGCTCCATATCCGCAAATTTCGCCAATTTTCCTTTTGACATATATTAGTGGTTAGACTAAATCACTACTTTCGTCCACCCGTGCTTATCCTCCACGGTGCCATACTGGATGCCACGAAGGGTGTCGTAGAGCTTACGGGAGATGGGGCCGGGCTCGTCGCCGAAATGATAGCGCACACCGGTGTCGAGGTCATCAATATAAGAAATAGGACTGATGACGGCAGCTGTACCACAGGCACCTGCCTCCTCAAAAGTTGCCAATTCTTCCTCAGGAATAGGACGGCGCTCCACGGTCATACCTAAGTCTTCGGCCACTTGCATCAGACTCTTATTAGTGATACTCGGTAGAATGGAGGTGGATTTCGGTGTGACATAGGTGTTGTTCTTGATGCCAAAGAAGTTGGCAGCACCACACTCATCCATATATTTCTTCTCCTTGGCATCGAGGTAGAACTCACAGGCATAGCCTTTCTCATGTGCCAAATTGTTGGCAAACAGCGAGGCGGCATAGTTGCCACCGACCTTATATTTACCTGTGCCAAGAGGGGCTGAACGGTCATAATCGCGGATAATCACATAGGGATTCGTGGCAAAACCACCTTTGAAGTACGGTCCCACGGGAGTGACAAATATCAGGAACAAATATTCCTTGGCAGGATGCACACCCACCTGAGGACTCGTGCCGATGAGCAGCGGACGTATATATAATGTGGCACCACTCTCATACGTGGGAATCCATTCCTGGTTGAGACGTACTACCTTGAACACCATCTCCTCAAACAGTTCGGTGGGAACCTCGGGCATGAGGATGCCACGGCAGGTGCTCTGCAAACGAGCGGCATTCTCATCCACACGGAACACACGCACATGACCGTCGGGACAGCGATAGGCCTTCAAACCCTCAAAAGCCTCCTGACCATAGTGCAGGCTGGTTGCTGCCATGTGGAGCTTCAGGTATTCATCGGAGCAAACCTCGATTTCACCCCATTTACCATCACGATAATAACAACGCACATTGTAATCTGTCTGTCTGTATCCAAAAGACAAACTTGCCCAATCTAAATTCTTCATATTGTCTGATTTAATTGTCTCTAAACGTGGCACAAAGTTACACACATTATTCCAAACAAACAAATAGTTGGCAATTTATTTTGTATTTCGCTCGCCTTGCACTATCTTTGGATAAGATAGGCGGCGGCTCGGATATAAAAATAAATTTGGCAATTTATTTTGTATTTCGCTCGCCTTGCACTATCTTTGCAAATGAGAATTATGCTCACAGAAACGTATGAAAAAAGTCATCAAAATTATATTTTTCACACTGCTCGCCGTGGTATTCATTATCGTCACACTAACCATCATGGGAGCCTTTGACAAAAATACCGTCAGAGCAGTGCTCGGACACATCAGCACCGGCGAGAAGATAAAGCCTGAAGTATATCACGAGATGCAGGGATATAGTCCGGGGAAATACAAAACCCGCAATATAGAGGAGGACTTCACCAGATACCATTTCTACCTCGCACCCGACCCCGACCTGATGTTCAATTCCGACCCGCAAATATATTTCCGCGACGACTACGACTATCCTGAGCCCGAAAAACAATTCGACGAGGATCAATATTGGCAAGAGCATCCCATGCAAATGGAAAACTACCCACCCGAAATGGAGGAAAAAGTACAGCAAGTGCTCGAAGGCACACCCCAAGAGGGAGCCTTCAATTAATTATTGTCCACCTATGCTGCAACACTGTTGCAGCTCCCATTATCCACCTATGCTGCAACACCGTTGCAGTCCCTATTGTCCACTATGCTGCAACACCGTTGCAGCCCCAAAAACAAAACCTATGCCCCGTAAAATCACCACCACCATCATACTCCTACTCATGACCATCCAGATAATGGCTAGCAGTGCTGGCCGTCCTAAAGTGGGCCTCGTGCTCGGAGGAGGAGGCGCCAAGGGCGCTGCCGAGGTTGGCGTGCTCAAAGTGCTGGAAGAGCTCGACATCCCCATCGACTACATCGTAGGCACAAGTATCGGTTCCATCGTCGGAGGGCTCTATGCCTGCGGATACAGCGCCAACGATCTCGAGACGCTCTTTCGCGAGCAAGAATGGCTCTCACTCATTGGCAACCGCAACATCGCCTTCCAAAACGACATCCTCGAAACTCACGACGGCACCACATACCTCTTCGGATTTCCCATTGGAGGAAAGAAAAAGCCACACTTCGATGATGAATATGTAGAGGGATTCGGGTTCCTGAGAGCAGAACAGGTGTCATACCTACTCGACTCACTCACCAGCGAATACAATAATATCGGCGATTTCGACCGCCTGCCTATCCCCTTCCGCTGCGTGGCTGTTGACATCAATAGCCAGGAGGAGGTCATAATGAACGGATGTGAACTCGAACTCGCCATGCGCGCAAGCATGGCGATACCAGGAGTCTTCAAACCTGTGAAATGGGATGGACATACACTCGTGGATGGAGGGATGCTCAACAATCTGCCCGTGGATGTGGTCAAACAAATGGGGGCCGACATCGTCATAGCCATCGACTTGGAACAGACACAGCACAAAGACCGCGATTTCTCTCTCAAAGAGACATTCGGTATAGGAGGAATTCTCGACTGGGCTATTTCACGACCTGATTGGAAAAAAGCCAATGAAAACCGAAAGGCCGCCGATGTCTATATATGCCCTAACCTCGGAAAATACGGTCCGGAAAGTTTCAATGAAAAAAGCATCGACGATATGATCCAGCTCGGGGAACGGGCCGCCCGCGACCATATCAAAGAACTCAAAGCACTGAAAAAGAAGGTGAAACCATAAAGAAGGGAATTCCGCTCATTCGTTTTTCCGTATGCGACGGTTTTGCCGTCGCCGCTATTTCCTCACCTCTTACCACTATAAAAACCCCTATAAAAAAAGGTTCCCGCGAATTCCCCCGTAGTCACGGGGGAATTCTTGGGTGTCACAGAATTAAAAGATCAGCAATGAAAAATTTCTGTTTCCTATTACCCTGAAGTCATTCTTTTTATCCTGAAATTGATTGATGAAATTATCTATGAAGTATCTAATTCCAAATAAAATTAATGAAGTATCTAATAATTTTGTATCTATGAAGTATCTAATTTATTCGTAAGCCAGAACTACAGCCTTCGCATAAGGCTAATATATTATCATCATCCATAGAGTCGACAGCTACCACACTATCACGTATGGATACACTATCATACCTCTATTGGTACGTATATGTAGACACGCCATGACGGTCACCCGTCTCACGTGATCAAAATGCTCAAATGTGTTTTTTATCCAATCAATCTAAATTCGCTGCAAATATATGAAATAAATAGTTACAATGCAAGAAAAGACAAAACTTTTTTTGATTTTTTAATAATAAATCATTTTTTTCAAGCAAAATGGCCAAATTCGGGAGTTTGACAGTTAAAAAATCATAATCTTTTGTACAAAACGGTTGTAATCCGTTTTTTTTGTTTACTTTTGTGCTATAATGTGCTATTATTAATTGATTGGATATGTATTTGCAAATAGTTGAGACCAAGAAGTCGCGAATCCTGAACATCGTCAAGTCGTTCAGGAAAGAAGGAGGTGGAACATCGTCGACAATAGTTGAGAAGTTGGGCAACATTGAGGATATCAAGAAGCGCGAGAATTGCTCCGACCCCATTGCGTGGGCCAAGAGCCGCGTGGAGGAGCTCAACAAGATGGAAAGGGAGAAGAAGCAGACTGTGATGCTGTCTCTCAGCCCCGCGGCCCTCATCCCCATTGACAAGCCCCGGGTGAAGTGCGCGGGCGACCTTCTGCTGAGGAAGTACTACCACAGGCTCGGCATAGACACAATCTGTGCCGGCATGGCCAAGCGGGGGAAGTTCCAGTTCAACATCGATGCCATCATGCAAAAGCTGGTCTACAGCAGGTTGCTCCACCGCGGCTCCAAGCTCGCCACGTACAATGGCCTCGGCTCCTACCTGGACAAATCGCCCTTCGAACTGGAGGACGTGTACCGGTCGCTGGCCGTGATGTCGAGAGAGTCCGCCTACATACAGGCTGGGCTGTACGCCAACTCCACCAAGTCGGTGGAAAGGGACACGAGCGTGGTATACTACGACTGCACCAACTACTTCTTCGAGATAGAAGAGGCCGACGGGTTCCGCAAATATGGGGTGTCGAAGGAACACCGTCCCAACCCCATCGTGCAGCTCGGCCTTTTCATGGACCGGGACGGTCTGCCGCTGTCGTTCTGCATCAATCCCGGGAACACGGCCGAGACCCAGACCATGACGCCACTGGAGGACACCATGGAGCGCGACTTCGGCGTGTCGTGCTTCATCGTCTGCACCGACGCGGGCCTAGCCTCGGCCGAGAACAGGATGGCCAACAGCAAGAACGGCCGCGGCTACATCACCGCCGCGTCCATCAAGAAGATGAAGGAATTCATGCAGGAATGGGCACTACAGCAGGACGGATGGAGGCTCATCACGAGGAAGGGCGACAGCGAGGAACTCAGACACCGGGTGTTCCGCCTGGAGGAGGTGAAGAAGGAAGAGTGGCTCGACAGGGTGTTCTACAGGGAGAGGTGGACAAACGAAGCCGGCTTCGACGAGAGGGTCATCGTCACCTACTCGTACAAGTACGACCTGTTTGCCAAGAAGACCAGGGACAGACAGCTGGAAAGGGCGCAGAAGGCCATCGAAAAGGGAGGCGCAAAAAGAGGAAAGTCACCGAATGACCCGGCAAGGTTCATCAAGGAGGAGCACGTCACGCAGGACGGGGAGGTGGCACAGATCAAGTCGATGGGCATAGATGCCGACAGGGTGGAATACGAGGAGAAGTATGACGGGTTCTACTGCCTACTCACCTCACTACAGGAGAAGGACTTCCATGCAAGGCACATACTGGCACACAATGCATACAGGTATCAGGTCGAGGCGCTCTTCAGGGTCACAAAGACAGACCTAAAGGCTAGGCCGGTATACCTGCAGGTGGAGGAAAGGATAAAGGGCCACTTCATCACATGTGTCATCGCGCTCATGATACTGAGGATCATACAGATAGACATAGACAAACTCAACAAGGTAGAGAAAAGAGATGGGGAAAAGGGAAAGCCAGAGGGGCACTACTCCATAACGGAAATAAGGAACACGCTTGAGGCGATGAATCTCGTACAATGCAAGGACGGTAATTTCTTGCCAGCTTATGACAGGACACAACTCACAGACTGTATCAACACACTTCAGGGATACAGGACCGACACGGAAGTCATCCCAAAGAGCAGAATTAGGAAAATGCTCAGAGATGTAAAGAAAGGTTAAACAGAAGTTAAAGTTTGTAAACAAAACTCGTTATAGCACAATACGCTAACTATAACGAGCTTTGTTTCAGCTAGATACAAAATCAAGTGTCAAACTTGGGAATATATGAAATAAATAGTTACAATGCAAGAAAAGACAAAACTTTTTTTGATTTTTTAATAATAAATCATTTTTTTCAAGCAAAATGGCCAAATTTTCAGATTATTATTGTAAGTTTGCAACATATAAAACCAAAACAATCAAATGATATGAAAAGAAAGATTTTGACACTCGTACTGTTGTTCGCTTGCGCCATGGGATGGGGAAAAGGTGTGGAACAACCAAAACTCATCGTGGGAATCGTCGTCGACCAAATGCGATGGGACTACCTTTTTTATTACTACGACAAATTTGGGGAGGGAGGACTGCGACGACTCCTCAGCGAGGGATTCTCATGCGACAACACCATGATTAGCCACGTGCCCACCATCACTGCTATTGGGCATAGTTCTGTTTATACCGGCAGCGTACCGGCATTGCATGGCATCGCTGGCAACAACTTCTTTCTCAACGGTAAAAATGTCACCAGTGTCACCGACACCACCGTCGTGGCGGTAGGCAGCGATACCTCACACCGCGAGGGTATGTGTTCACCACGAAACATGCTCGCCAACACCATAGGCGACCAACTGAAAATCGCCACCGACTTCAAGTCGAAAGTCTTCGGCGTCGCCCTCAAAGACCGGGCGGCCATACTGCCTGCAGGACATAGTGCTGATGCCGCATACTGGTGGGATGGCAAAGCCGGACATTTCATCACAAGTTCCTATTATATGGACAAACTGCCACGGTGGGTGGAGAATTTCAACCGAATCAACCACACCAAACCCGACTTCGACATCAAAACAAGCAACGAAGGAGTTTCCATGACATTCAAAATGGCTACAGAAGTGCTCCGACAAGAGCGACTCGGGCACCATGAATTCTGTGATATGCTCACCGTAAGCATATCATCCACTGATGCCATCGGACATGCCTACAGCACAAGGGGAACAGAGAATTTGGAGGTTTATCTGCAACTCGACAAAGACCTCACTAAATTCCTGCGCTCTCTCGACAATGAGGTGGGACGTGGAAACTACCTGCTCTTCCTCACAGCCGACCATGGCGCTGTACACAACGGCAACTTCCTTAACGAGCATCACCTGCCCGGAGGAGGGTGGGCAGCTTCACCCACAAGGAATACACTCAACGAGGGCCTCGCCAAGAAATTCGGCGTCAGCGGCAACTACGTGAAGGCCATCATGGACTGCCGCATCTACCTCGACCACGATTTTATCAACAACAACGGCCTTGACTTCGAAGCTGTTTGCGACAAAGCCGTCAGCATTCTCAAAGAAGATCCGCAGTTTGCTTTCGTCACCGCATACGAGAAGGTGCAACAGGCAAGCATACCGCAATTCCTCCGCGAGCGTATCATCAACGGCTACAATCGCCAGCGAAGCGGTGATATTGTGGTCATTCTGCAAGGTAGTCACATGCATGGCAACGTAGGTCCCGACTACAAAGGCACCTCGCACGGTACATGGAACCCCGACGACTCGCACATACCTCTGCTCTTCATGGGATGGCATGTCAACCAGGGTAGCACCAATCGCCCCACTTTCATGGTTGATATTGCCGCCACCGTCTGCGCTATGCTACACATCCAGATGCCCGACTGCTGTATCGGAACAGCTATACCAGAGGTAATGAAATAATTATAGTTAGAGACAAGTATATGAGTTGACGATACTATAATACGACATATAGCTCGTTTTCTTGTCAACTCGTTTTCTTGTCAACCAAACAAGAATACTTCTTCCTCTGGTGAAAATAATACTGCCAGAGGATGGAATAGGATTTGCGCTGGGGAATACTGACCTCGGCGCAAATCGTTTGACGGTCGGCATCGAAATCGTGACGCCATTTCTTATACGCATGCCGAGCTTGATAAATGGCACGAAAATCGCCCCAATTTCGGTTGAGTATCAATGTCTGCCAGGCTGCGAGATAGTCTAAGAACCACCGACGGAGCATCACACCACGCAACTCACGCTCAGGCAGGTTCTTATACAGCATTGTAAGGTTGTTACGGAAATTCAAGAACGTCTTCCGGGGATTGCCTTTTGGCAGTGTCCCACCACCCACATGATAGACCACGCTCTCAGGCACGCAATAAAGATGGCGACCACGGTTGCGCAGACGCCAACAGAGGTCTATCTCCTCATTGTGGGCGAAGAAACGGGCATCAAGCCCACCCACAGCATGGTAGTCGGCAGAACGTATCAGCATACATGCCCCAGTAGTCCAAAACACCTCTTCCACACTGTCGTACTGCCCTTCATCACGCTCTACTGTGTCGAAAATCCTGCCACGGCAGAAAGGATAACCCAGTCGGTCGATAAAGCCACCGGAGGCACCGGCATATTCGAAGGAGCCACGGTCGGCCACGGCGCGCAACTTCGGTTGACAGGCTGCCGCCTCGGGATGACGGTCCATAAAAGTCTCCAAAGGTTGCAACCACCCGGCAGTTACCTCCACATCGCTGTTGAGCAACACATAATAGTCGGCATCCACCTGAGCTAAAGCCTTGTTATATCCTCCAGCAAAACCCCAGTTCTTCTCCAGCACCAAAACACGTACTTCAGGAAAATGCTCACGCAGAAACGCTATCGAACCATCAGTCGAGGCATTGTCGGCCACTACGACCTCTGCACCCTCCGAATGTTGTATCACACTCGGCAGGTACTCGGCAAGCATCCGCTGCCCGTTCCAGTTTAAGATGACAATAGCGGTAGAGGGCATTTTTAGATTGAAGATTGAATATTAAAGAGTAGTTAAAGGGTAGTTAAAGAGTAGTTAAAGGGACAATACAATTGAAGATTGAATTTTTGGAGCAGCGAGAGCAGAGTCAAACGACGTACGAAGCAAGGGCAGAGATTGAGTTTACTCATACTATGCATTGCAAGGAGGAGTTCGACCGAAGGTCAAACTTGTTTGAACTATGCCGGGTCGTGACAAAAATCAGCGAAGCTAAAATGAGGTATCTACTCCCCTCTCCCCTTGGAGAGGCGTTGGGGGTGAGGCTTTTCCCTTCACCACAAGGTCTCTCCCCTCTCCCTTTACAGAGGAATTGGGAGCGAGGCTTTCCAAAAATACCTTGCAGATGGTATTGTCAAGCTGTGGGTCGGCAACAGAGGCAGGCAATTCCACACGGATATAGTTACGTGTAAAACCTTTCATCGACCTGCCTCGGGTGGCACGTTCGAAGAGCACCTCTGCCGTAGTACCGATATAACGCTCATAGAAAGCGCGTGTCTTTTCATCGGAGAGACGTAGCAATGCCGCCGAGCGACGCTTTTTCTCGGCATCACTCACCACATGGTCGATGCGCAAGGCTGCCGTACCAGGGCGCTCGGAATAAGGGAAGACATGCAATTGCGTCACATCGAGAGCACTCAAGAAGTCATAGGTCTCCTGGAAATGTGCCTCTGTCTCGCCACGCATACCCACAATCACATCCACACCGATGAAAGCATCGGGCATTGCCTCTTTGATACGCTGTATCTTATGCGCAAATAGAGCACGGTCGTAGCGGCGATGCATGAGTCTTAGCACCTCGTCCGACCCACTTTGCAGCGGAATATGGAAATGAGGCATAAAAGCGCGGCTCGTGGCACAAAAATCTATCAACTCGTCGGAAAGCAGGTCGGGTTCCAAACTGCTGATACGATAGCGCTGAATCCCCTCCACCTGGTCGAGGGCACGCACGAGGTCGAGAAAGCTCTCACCGGTGTTTTTGCCGAAATCGCCGATATTCACACCCGTAAGCACTATCTCACGGCCACCCTCAAGGGCTGCCTGACGCGCCTGCTTCACCAGCATGTCGATGGGGGCACTACGACTGAAACCACGGGCATAGGGGATAGTGCAATAAGTGCAAAAATAGTCACAACCGTCCTGTACCTTCAGGAAATAGCGTGTGCGGTTACCACGCGAACAACTGGGAGCAAACGACGTGATGTCCTTGGTCTTCACCGTGTGATATTGATGCAGCGACGTACTCTTCGCTGCACCTGTCCACACCTGCGAGAGATGCTCGATGAGCGTGGCTTTCTCATTGGAGCCAAGCACCAAATCCACCCCCTCTATCTCACTCACTCGCTGGGGCGACAACTGCGCATAGCAGCCTGTCACCACTACAAAAGCACCGGGATGCTGCCTCACCATACGATGAATGGCCTGGCGACATTTGTGGTCGGCCACCTCGGTCACCGAACAGGTATTGATTAGGCATAAGTCGGCATGCTCACCTTTCTCTACCGCCGCCACACCCATCTCGCGAAGCATCGCGGCAAAGGTGGAGGTCTCCGAGAAATTAAGTTTGCAGCCAAGCGTGAAATATGCGGCTTTCTTTCCTTGAAATGCTGAAGTGTCAATCATCATGCAAAATTACAAAATATACACGAATTTTACACCCATTCAATACAAAAACCTACAAGAAATTGCATATTCCACATTTTTTCAGTACATTTGCCCCGTTATATTAGAGGTGAGAAGTAAGAAGTAAGAGAATACTTTTGCCTATCTTTCCCAATTCATCCCAATAAATCCCAATTCATCCCAATAAATCCCAAAAACTCAAAAACATAAATAAAAACTCAAAAAAATGACAACAGTATTAGTAATTCTTTTAGTGATTATCCTGGGTATTGCAGGAATCGTATTTCTCTACATTTTCAGCACACAGCGCACACTCGTTAAACTCGATGAAATGTGTCGCAATGCCATGAGTCAAATCTCTGTACAGCTCAACTCCCGCTGGGATGCCGTCATGGACTTGGCAAAAACTGCCATGCGCTACGCACAGCACGAGAGTGAAACACTCGTAAAAACTATCAGCGAGCGACGCATGAGCAATGTCACCAACGCACAGCAGGTGGGTGAACAGCAAAATGCCATCAATGATATCATGGGACGACTCATGGTGGTCAGCGAGCGCTATCCCGAACTGAAAGCCAACGACCTCTTCGAAAAAGTACAAAACGGTACCATTCAATATGAGGAGAACGTACGTATGAGCCGTATGGTCTATAACGACTGCGTGACAAAAATCAACCGCATGGTACGCCAGTGGCCATCTTCTTTCGTTGCCAACATGTTAGGTTTCTCAGAGCGTGAGTATCTCGAAGTGGATGACCCGAAGAAAAAACAACACCTCGACCTGGATGACGTTTACGGAAAATAAACGAGTAGGACTCATACTGCTACTATGCCTCATAGCCGCCATTGCTATGGGCAGACCACGACTCAAAAACCTCGACATACATGTCGTCATCGCCGATAATGGCGATGCACACTTCACTGAAGTGCGCAACATGTCTATCGACAACGAAGGAACGGAATGCTATTTCCCCTTGAGAAACATCGAAGGGATGGAAATAACCGGACTGAAAGTGACCGATGAAAATGGAGTGAAATTCAGCGATGTCGGGGAATGGGACACAAAATGGTCGCGCTCAAAGAAGACCCACAAATGTGGCATCAACGAAATTGATGACGGCTATGAAATCTGCTGGGGACTTGGTGAGAGTGGAGAGCGGGTATATACCGTGGAATACACACTCACCAATTTCCTCCGTGGGTACAAAGACCAAGACGGATTCAGGCATGAATTCGTCACACACCATATCACACCTTCACCTGAAAACGCCAAAGTCACCATCCAGAGAGCAAGTGGATCCTTTGATGAAAGCAACACACAAATTTGGGCTTTCCGATACGATGGTACGTTCATTTTCGATGGAGGTGAACTGGTGGCAATGACCTCCGATGAGATGGACGAGGAGGAATCCATGCGACTGCTCGTGGCTGTTGACAAAGGCATCTTCCACCCCAAGACAACTATCAACGACACCACCATGGAAGAAATCGTGGAAGAGGCAAAGGAAGGGAGTGACTATTTTGAAGGACTGTCGTTCTGGGATTGGGTGTCCATCATCTTATTGGTAGTTGTCCCAATCATTTGGGGTATAGTACACACCTACCGGGTATGGCACTCAAAACGAATGGCAAAGAAAAACCTGCTCTGGTATCGCGACATCCCCTATCAAGGAAACCTGGTGCGTGCCAACTGCATCCTCAACGCTCACCGCTATCGCAAAGTTAACTACGACAACCTTATCAGTGCATCGGTTTTGCGACTTCTAAGCATCGGTGCACTGCGCATCGAAAACCACTATATAGAACCCACCGGACTCGCCAAGATAGTAGGAAAACAGGGAAGCGTCAAACCATGCATCGTTATCTACGAACTACAAAAAGTACAGGGATTGGTCAATTTCCCTATGCTCACCTTATTATATAATATATTCGTGGATGCTGCCGGCAGCGATCGTATTCTACAGCCCAAGGAACTGAAGAACTTTATGAGTCACAATCCCCAGCGCGTAGAGGAGATGATGAAAGTTGCCATGCAGAAAATGTCAATCAAGGATGTCAACAAAGACATGGAGAATGTAAGAAAGGTATATGGCTTGCAGAAATTCCTTAAAGACTTCACACTTGCCAACGAGCGACATGTGCAGGAAGTGGCACTCTGGAAAGAATACTTAGTGTGGGCTGAATTATTTGGTATCTCAAAACAGGTACGCAAGGACATGATGAAAATCAATCCAGAATACCTGAAATTCGACAACTTCTATCACTCCATGCTCAACGAAAACGTCGTACGGGATATCACCTTAGCCACAATGATTGGCACTTCACGTGCAACGAGTTCATCACGCTCAAGCGGAGGAGGTGGTTTCGCCTCACGTGGCGGTGGTGGCGGACATTTCTCCGGCGGCGGAGGCGGTGGAGGTGTCAGATAACCACCAAAGAAGTCAAAACGCTTAAATAATTGTATTATTAACACTAATTAACTTTGTACAATTCTTTGATTTTCAGATAGTTGCAAAATTGTTACAAAAATAGCTCAAAAAAAAACTAAAAAATACTTTGTGTATCAAAAATTATCCTTACCTTTGCATCGTTTTAATAAACATATTGTTTTACAGATTTTTAAAAAGCAAAGAAAATGAAGAAATTAGTTTTTATGTTCGTAGCTATGGCAGCCATGACTTTCGCTGCTTGTGGTGATCAGAAGAAAGATGATGCAAAGGCTGAGGAGCAGCAGACTGAGCAGAAGGCTGAGGAGCAGACTCCAGCTGAGGGTGAGGCTACCGCTACCGCTGAAGGTGAGGCTACCGCTGAGGGTGAGCAGAAGGCTGAGGGTGAGGCTACCGCTGAGACTCCCGCTGCTGAGACTCCCGCTGCTGAGACTCCCGCTGCTGAGACACAGGCACAATAATTACGAACTAACGTAAAAAATAGGCACTGGTTTTTCCAGTGCCTTTTTTTGTTCAATCTCCAATTTTCAATCTTCAATTTTCAATCTTCAATTTTCAATCTTCAATTTTCAATCTTCAATTTTCAATCTTCAATTTTCAATAGTAATGTCCCTTTAACTACCTTTTAACTACCTTTTAACTACCCTTTAACTACCCTTCAATCCTCAATAGTAATGTCCCATTAACTACCCTTTAACTACCCTTCAATCCTCAATAGTAATGTCCCTTTAACTACCCTTTAACTACCCTTTAACTACCCTTCAATCCTCAATAGTAATGTCCCTTTAACTACCTTTTAACTACTCTTTAACTACTCTTTAACTACCCTTCAATCCTCAATAGTAATGTCCCTTCAACTACCCTTTAACTACCTTTTAACTACCCTTTAACTACCCTTCAACCTTCAATTTCCAACCTTCACCTCTCTAACCGCCTGTGGCAGTCCCTGCTCAGCAGCTTTCTGTAGCCATTCCTGTGCTTTGGCGGGGTCTTTCATCACGCCCTCGCCATCGAGATAGCAATGTGCAAGACTGTACTGTGCCTGCGGGTTGCCAAGTTGTGCAGCCTGCTCAAACAGCGAGGCAGCACCCACAGGGTCGGGGGCCATATTATTGCCAAATTGTTTGTCGATGGCCATATTAAACAAAGCCTCGGTGCAACCCAGTTCTGCAGCACGCTCATACAGTTCCAGACCTTTCTGAGTATCACGGGGAACGCCAAAACCGCAAGTATAGCACATGGCCAAATAATATAGGGAAATACCCTGAGATTCTGACACCGTTTCCGACTCTTTTTCTAGCC
This sequence comes from uncultured Prevotellaceae bacterium, assembly GCA_900315075.1. Classification (GTDB taxonomy): domain Bacteria; phylum Bacteroidota; class Bacteroidia; order Bacteroidales; family Bacteroidaceae; genus Prevotella. The sequence continues at coordinate 41,184 of OMXV01000033.1, forward strand.
ACGCCACAGCACGTTTGAAATATGCATCGGCTCGACTGGCATCCTTTCCCACTCCATAGCCATACTGATAACAGAAACCAAGATAATACAATGCCTGCGTATGGTCTTTCTCTGCTGCCAGGCTATAATATGCCATTGCCTTATAATGGTCTTTCTCCACACAAAGCCCCTTGGAATAACAACGACCAAGATAGTATTGTGAAGAAGAATGACCTGTAGCTGCAATAGCACAGATGTTTTCATACTGAGTTGGAGTGAGAATACCCCAGTTGAGTGAATCCTCTATGGTTGTAACTTGTGCCGACATGTGGCAAGGGGCTGCAAACAGGAAAATAAAAAGGAATAATCTAAACATAGGACCAGGATATTGAGTATGAATGAATCAAAAAAAGTGCCTTTCTCTGAAGAGAAAAAGGCACTTAATATGTTTGGTTCACTTCCCGACGTGCCGACGATGAAGTCCGCAGCCGCGGGTGTGATTAGTCTCTGAGGATGTTCACAAGCAGTGAAGCCACTGATGTGGAGATACTGATAAATGAGAACCAGATTGATGTCGACTGACCCAAGGCTGAGTTCTTAGCCTTTGTGGCGTTCGGCTGAACATAGATAACATCGTTCTGCTGCAGATAATAATAAGGTGAGTTAATGAAGTTGGCATCGGTGAGGTCGATACGGTGAGCATGTTTCTGACCATCCTTGTCCTCACGAATCAACAACACATTCTGACGCTGACCATAAATAGTAAGGTCACCAGCACTGGCAATAGCCTCAAGAATACTCATCTTTTCAGTACCTAC
>OMXV01000005.1 GCA_900315075.1 uncultured Prevotellaceae bacterium
ATGTGAGGAAGGCTTCTCATCAGGAGATGCGCTCCTTGGTTTGTGCACAGTGCCATGTGGAGTATTACTTCATCAAACCCGACGACCCGAAGAATCCCGTCAAGGCCAACTACCTGGTCTTCCCACAGCACTATGGTCTGACTTGCGAGGCAGCAGAGAAATGGTTTGACGAGATTGGTTTTTACGACTATATCCATCCGTTGTCCAAGACCAAGATTCTGAAAGCCCAGCATCCGGGCTGGGAGATGTCGCAACAGGGCATCCATGCCCAGCGTGGTGTCAGTTGTGCCGACTGCCACATGCCCTATAAGAGCGAGGGAGGTGTGAAGTTCTCCGACCATCAAATCATGTCGCCGCTGGCTAAGATAGATCGTACCTGTCAGACATGTCACCGTCAGGATGCTGAGGTGCTGCGCCAAAATGTCTATGAGCGTCAGGAGAAATGTAACGAGGTTCGCAACCGTGCTGAGCAAGAGTTGGCACGTGCCCACTTCGAAGCGAAGTTCATTATCGACAAGGGGGCCACTGAAGCAGAGATGGCTCCCATACAGGCTCTTTTGCGCAAGAGCCAATGGCGCTGGGACTATGCCATCGCCTCCCACGGTGCCACCTTCCATGCTCCTCAGGAGGTGACCCGTCTGCTCTCTCACTCTGTAGATTATGCTCAACAGGCACGTCTGCTGATTGCCCGTGTGGCTGCCAAGTATGGACACTTCGGCGAGATTCCCGTACCCGACTATTCCACTAAGGCGAAGGCTCAGGCCGCCATTGGTCTCGATATGAAGACCTTGAATGCCAACAAACAGCGTTTCCTGCAAGAGATTGAGCCTAAATGGATAGAGGAAGCCAAAAAGAACGGCAAACTCGTATTACTCTGATGTGGAACAAGCCATGGACACTCCGTGAAGGCTTTATCATCTGTTGTGGCCTGGTAGTGGCAGGACTGATGCTCGAACTGAGTGTCGGCCCTGTCGTTTGGGATTTGTTTGCCTGGCCTGCCAATGCTATCGTGCTAGCAGGCCTTATAGTGCTGTGTGTCAGCATCTACTTGCTCCGTCGATGGGTGTATGCCTTCCGTTTTCTAAGCACCTACCACGCGGCAGTGCCGGCGCTACTCTTCGCGGTGGCTATTACCGTCATCATGGGGCTCACTCGCCAAAGCGTCAACGGAGCATGGATTTACAACATGCTTTCTTTCTGGCCTTTTGTGCTGGTGTATGTCTATATCACCGTCATACTATCCCAAGTCATCATCCACCATACCCTGCATTTCCGCTGGTGGCGCGACATTCCTTTCCTGCTCAACCATCTCGGCCTCTTCATTGCTATCACCACAGCCACTCTGGGCAACGCTGACATGCAACGTCTGAAGATGATCACCGCCATCGGTGAACCAGAGTGGCGAGCCCTTGGCGATGGTGGTGCGGTCAAGGAACTCCCCCTCGCCATCGAACTGAAACGATTCATCATGGAGGAGTATGACGACGGCACCCCCAAGCGCTTCGCCTCTGAGGTGCAGATTCTGACCAAAACGGGCAAGAACATTCAAGCCACTGTCGATGTGAACAAACCTATCGAGGTGGAGGGATGGAAAATCTATCAATATGGCTATGATACTGCGATGGGTAGTATGAGTAACATAAGCATCCTGGAACTGGTGAGTGACCCTTGGTTGCCAGCAGTCTATACCGGTATCTACATGATGTTGGCGGGCGCAGTTTGTATGTTTGTCTTTGGAGTGAGGAGGAGTAAGAAATGAGTTGGGACCAATTTGTCTATTTTGCTTTTGTGGCACTGCTGTTATGGATAGCGGGAGCCGTCGGAGCATGGAAAGAAAAGAGCCGCACCGCCTTTCTTTTCACTGCGGTAGGCCTGGCTGTGTTTTTCTGCTACATCCTTCTTATGTGGGTGTCCTTGGAACGCCCACCACTCCGCACCATGGGTGAAACCCGACTGTGGTATTCCTTTTTCCTGCCACTGGCAGGCCTCATGGTCTATAGCCGGTGGAAATACAAGTGGATACTCACTTTCTCGACCATCCTGGCCACCGTCTTTATCTGCGTCAATCTCTTCAAGCCTGAGATTCACTCCAAGACCCTGATGCCCGCGCTCCAAAGCCCTTGGTTCGCCCCCCATGTCATCGTCTATATGTTTGCCTACGCCCTCCTCGGTGCCGCCACCGTCATGGCGCTCTATTTGCTGTTTTTCAAGAAAGACCATGCGTCGGAAGATGAGATGGTAATCACTGACAACCTCGTATATGTCGGACTGGCTTTCATGACCATCGGCATGCTCTTCGGTGCTTTGTGGGCCAAAGAGGCTTGGGGGCACTACTGGTCATGGGATCCTAAAGAAACATGGGCGGCCATCACCTGGTTTGCCTATTTGGCCTACATCCATTATCGTCTGATGCCTTTACACCGTCAACGTCTGTCACTTTGGTTGCTCATTGTTGCTTTCATCCTGCTCCAAATGTGCTGGTGGGGCATCAATTACTTGCCATCCGCTCAGGGGAGTTCAGTGCATACCTACTCTGCTTGATATTTCCGATTCCAACCATTGTGAATCGGAGGTGTTTCTTTGAGTGAGGAGTCGGATTTGAGCTGAACGAGCAGCGCCGAACTTGCTTGGACTATGCCGAGTCTCACTTAATCACGACCTTCTTGCCGCTGACAATGTAGATGCCGGAAGGAAGCTCGTCAAGCGATGCCGCTTGCATTCGCATACCATTGAGGTTGTGGATTCCCATTGAAATGTCAATAGCTTTGTCGGTTTCAACGCTGTCAATGCTGGACGGCTCACCACCATTCAGTCCGCGAACAAATCCGGCATAGGCATGTTTGCGGTAGTAGTTGATGTCCCATATACCCACTGGCTCGCCACCACGCCATCCGCTGTTTTCAGGAGCGTCGGTGGTACACCACTGACAAATGCCCCACTGCTGTTCGGGTGGGATGAGACGGAAATATTCCTTGATAATCCACTCGTAGAAGTCGGCCATTTTCTTATGCTCGGCTTCGGTCAGTTGTTCAGTCTTGACAGATGGCCCCCATCTGTTAGAACCGCGCACATAACCCATGTCCATCTCGCTCACGCGTACAAGTTTACCTGAATTGGCCATGAGCTGGAACATCTTGGTGATGTGGCTTTTGATATTATTCTGGTAAGTTGCGTTTTCAAAGCAACTGATATGCATTTGCGTGCCGATACCGTCAATATGGGTTACACCGTCAGACTCCCACTTCTTTATCCAGTTGATGAGAGACTTCAGTTTCTTGTTGTCATCCCAATCGGACTCGAGGTTGTAGTCGTTGATGAAAAGCACTATGTCCTCGGGACCATATTGACGAGCCAGACGACAGGCCTGACGCACATATTCAAGGTCGCCCATGTAGTCCTGCCAGTAGAATGCGCTACCGCCGACATCCCATGTGCCACTGTTATAGCCCTCGGAGTGTTGCAGCAGATAATTGCCCTGGCCATCATTGCCATCACCCGAGATGGGCTCGTTGACGAGGTCCCATGCCTTTACCTTACCGTCGCAAGCCTCCATCATACCCTTTATCCACTTGTCCATGGCCCAGACGAGGGTGTCATGACGCTCTTCCTCTGTCAGTGGGACAGTTTGAGGTACGTTACCTTCAAAAGTGATGCTCTTGATACACACTTCACCTATGTAGTTGGGAATATGCAGCAATATGAAACTACTCTCCATAGTTGGCGTAATGTTCACATCCACATCATTCCACTCGGTGGTGAAATTTACGCTAAAATTGGCGCCGCCTCCCCAGTCTCCCAAACGGCCATCCAACTTGCCTGACTTAGTTCCCTTGACGGTCATGGTCATCTTGTATGTCTTGCCTGTGGTAAGGAGAATATCAGACATAGGCACAAACTGCACCTGCCATGGATACGATTTCGTGGTTTTCACGACAAGGCCATTTGTGGCGTCAAAACTGATGGTATAACCCCACTCTGATTCATTCGCCTTCCAACCAACGTTCTGGTTGCTACGGAAGTCTTTGCTGGCAACCACAGACCATACTTCCTCACCTCCTTCAACCGGTCTGTCGGCAAGGAGTTTCAGCAGCCAGCCTTTTGGCTGCTGTGAGTGCCATGCGAGGGTGTGTCCATAGACGTTAAGTCCGGCATTGGTGGCAGCAGTCACATAGTTCTTCACGGTGGTGAAGTTCATGTTGCCATTGCCATCCACACAACTCGACATTTTCATGGCATTGCCAGCAACCGTCTCGGTAAAGTTCTTGTTAATCAGGTTTTTGTACGTCGTGTTGTTGAGATACCTGTCAACAGTTGTATCGGCACCGAGTTTGAAATTGTGGTACTTAGAGTAGTCTATGTATTCTTTGAGAGCCTGATACTCGTCCAAGTATCGGTAGTTGTCATCGTTAGGCTTGCCCAACTCATAATTCTCCTGTGCCATAGCAGAGATAGACAAACCGACCATTAGTAGTAATAAGTGCAATTTCTTCATAATCTAATTAAAATTTCTAATGGGAGAGCAAAACCATTCGGAAAGAATCCTTGTTTTTCCTTCCTAGTTGTTGACTGTATAATTAAAGATGCCACAAAATTACAATTTAATGAAGAAAAACCATCATTCTTCTTCTTTATAAATATCAAAAAACTAAGTATTTGATTCCAAATACTTAGTTTTGAAAGAGTAGGGACGATCGGACTCGAACCGATGACCTCTTCAATGTGACTGAAGCGCTCTAAACCAGCTGAGCTACGCCCCTATATTAAAGCGATACTACATTTTTTTGAATCGCCAAAGTTTTTGGCGATTTTTTTCTAAAAAAGACATCTGGAAGGCTTACTGTGCCTATTATTTGAAAAAATCGAAGAAGAAAAATACCGCAGCATACTTCTTGTCGATATCTTTGGCATACCCGAGAGTAGAATAATTTCGGTCCACCAATCTTCCGTCATCTCTAATATATCCGAGTGTAGAATAATTGCGGTCAACCACTCTTCCGTCGTCTCTGATATATCCGAGAGTAGAGTAATTGCGGTCAACCACTCTTCCATCGTCCCTGACATATCCAAGGGTGGCGTAATTGCGGTCAACCACTCTTCCATCATCCCTGACATATCCAAGGGTAGAATAATTGCGGTCCATCACTCGTCCATTGTTATTCATGTGCCCGACTGTCGAATGGTTTCGATCGGTAAATGTCTGCGCTTGGCAAACTATAGCCAGTATCAGCGTCAAAATAGTAAATAGTTTTCTCATTTTATCAGGTTTGGGGTTTAGGAGTTAGGAGTTAGGAGTTAGGAGTTAGAAGTTAGGAGTTAGGAGTTAGAAGTTAGGAGTTAGGAGTTAGGAGTTAGGAGTTAGAAGTTAGGAGTTAGAAGTTAGAAGTTAGAAGTTAGGAGTTAGGAGTTAGAAGTAAGAGGTTAGAGATTACTCTTGTTGCTTTCGAAAGACTGATTACAACGACAGCAAAACCGTCACATATGGAGAAATACTCAATTTTCCATCTTCAATTTTCAATTTTCCATCTTCAATCTTCAACAGAATTGTCCCTATAACTACCTTTTAACTACTTTTCATATACTTTGTCAACTTACTTTCTTCGGATTCAGATGTCGCTTGCGCTTAATGGCTTGTTTGCGCATCGCGTTTACTTCAAAGGGAAGGTCGTCCACGTCCTCGGCTTTGATAACTACTTTCATACCCTCAAAAGTGTAGTTTTCGCGTAGGTCGATGATGTCGGCGTCGAGCAGACGGATACAGCCTTCACTGGCACGGCCAGGTACGCTCTCCTCGTTGTTAGTGCTGCCGTGGATGCCAATGCCTTTATGACCATGGGTGTCAAGGCGGTGGAAATAAGCTCCATATGACTTGATAGGGCCACGGCCGTCGCCGAAGTCATGCTCCCATGTCGAGGCATCTGCAATTTGAGTGATGATAAAAGGATTATCCATAGTGCAATGTGGAGTACGCATGTCGCCTTCTTTCTCCTTCTGTCCCTTGTTTAAAGCAAAACAACAGTCATAACGGGCAAGCATCACAGTGTCGGCATCCTGCGCTTCATAGACATAGAGATAATAGTCTTTTTTCGACATGACGATAAAGCAGTTCTCGCGATTCTTCATCAGTTCTGGGTGACTGATGCGCTCATCTTTGTCTATGCGGATGGCTTTATTGCCATGGTCGTCTACCACCTTTTCCTGAATTTCATCGCCTGAATAGACCAATCCGTCGGCGGAAGGTTTTCCAGGTTTGTCACCATCAGAAGATTTTTTTGTGTCACAACTATTGAGTCCTACTATCATGCAGGATGCGAATACCGTCAGCAGCAGACTTTTCACACAGATTTTCATTTCCTGTTATCAAATTCGTTTCTATCGGCAAAAATAGGAAAAAAACTCCACTGTCACAAATATTTCACAGTTTTTCGTAGGTAAATATAGCACAGAGGCACAAAGAATCAATCTCTGTGCCTCTGTGTAACAATATTATATATTAGTAATATGCTTAGAGAATGGTCTTCACGGCCTCAAGCATGCCTTTCTCTTGAATCAGGTCGAGGTCTTTCTTCACCAGTTCAGCAAGTCCTGCGATATTGTGCAAATCCTCACCCCAGATGCTGGTGGCGGAGAGCACACCATCGGTCACTTTCTGTGTGTCGCCGGTAGCCCAGAGTTCTTTCAGCAGGTCCATGATGTCCTGTGCGTCGTTGGGAACAATCTCGGTACCGTCCTCACGCACACCACCTTTGTAGTAAGTGATGATAGCGGCCAGACCCATCACCAGACCCTGTGGCAATTCGCCCTTGCGCTCCAGATATACTTTCACGCCAGGGAGGTCGCGGGCGCAGAACTTCGGGAAAGAGTTGAGCATGATGCTCGTCACCTGATGGTCTACGAATGGGTTGTTGAAGCGCTCCAGCACGTCAGCAGCAAACTGTCGCAGTTCGTCCATCGGGAGGTTGAGGGTCTCCATTAGCTCCTCAAACTGCACTTTGTGGATATATTTGCCGATCACTTCGTGGTTGCAGGCATCGCGAACAATGTTCACGCCACTCAGGAATGCCACTGGTGACAGCACGGTGTGTGGGCCATTGAGCAACGTCACCTTGCGCTCATGGTATGGCTTCTCACTCTCAGCAATGAGTACGTGGAGGCCGGCCTTCTCTGCAGGGAACTCTTCGCGCAACTCCTCACATGTCATATTCTCTGCCTTCTCAATCACCCAAAGGTGGAAAATCTCGCCCTGTACCACGAGGTTGTCCTTGTAGCTGATTTTCTGCTGTATCTCGGCAATTTCCTTGCGTGGGAAGCCTGGCACGATACGGTCAACCAGAGTTGCGCATACATAGCAATATTTTGTGAACCACTCCTTGAAGCCTTCGTAGTTGGCACCGAAGTCATCTTTCCAGAGTTCGATGTATTTGTATATGCAGTCTTTCAGATGATGGCCGTTGAGGAAAATCAGCTCGCAAGGCATGATGATAAGGCCCTTGGTGGGGTCACCCTCAAAAGTCTGATAGCGGCGATAGAGCAGTTGCACCAATTTGCCAGGATAACTGCTTGCGGGGGCATCGCTCAGTTTGCAAGTGTCGTCGAAGGCGATGCCAGCTTCGGTGGTATTGGAAATCACGAAGCGAATCTCAGGCTGGTCGGCCAGAGCCAGGTAGGCCCAGTTCTGGGTATAGGGGTTGATGGCGCGTGAGATGACGTCGATGCGCTCAAGGGTATTCACGGCTTCGCCATTCTCACGACCTTGCAGGTTGACATGATACAGACAGTCCTGACCGTTGAGCCAGTCCACCATACCGCGTTCGATGGGCTGTACCACCACCACGCTACCGTTGAAATCGGTGCGCTGGTTCATGTTCCAAAGAATCCAGTCCACGAAGCAACGAAGGAAGTTACCCTCACCAAACTGAATGACTTTCTCGGGCATCACACTCTTAGGAGCGGTGCGCTTGTTTAATTCTTGCAATTTTTTCATTTGTTTTATAGATTAATACGTTTGTTTTTCTCTTTTGTTTTTCGTGGTGCAAAGATACATCTTTTTCCACAGAAAACAATCGTTTCCTACTCACAAAAAAACGTAAAGGTTTGCGAAAGAGGAATAATAATAATCCTTTTGCTTTTAGAGACCTACAAATGAGTGATTTGATTAATGAGAAAAGGAACATGCACCTAATGCCTATTTGGTGCAATGGATTATAGGTGTGTTCTATAAATTACCACCGTTGGGATACACAAATGTAAACGCCTGACGTTTTGTCATCTTTCTGGTTTCTTGCTGTGCATACTGCCAGTTCCTTCGGTCACATAGCCCGCTATGCTCCCTCATCAACTGACACTCTGCTCACGCAATTAACTCAGAAATCTGACAAAGCTAATTTATAGAACCCACCTATAGTGATTTCTTCTTATTATTCAGATGTTGATGTGTTTGTCTTAATATAGGCGATGGGCTTTTGCTTATTTTGGTAAGTCATTGGTTAAAAAATAATAAAAGAATAGAAGTACCTATATTATAAACAGAGGAAAATTGTAATTTTGAAAATTGAAATACAGTTTATGTTGAAGTTATGGCAAAGATATTTACTCCATCAGTATTTCTGAAAGAAAAGAAACTTCGCGAAATACCCGTGGAGAAAGAACTTCTGGCTAAGTTTAAGGAAGCTCTTTCTAATCATTTGCCACCAAAACCTGACGATGACCCTGAGTCGAACTATTCGGACAATGTAGTGGCTTTGCTCCAAGATACGTTCTATAAGGGCAAGAATAAGATTGCGCAAAAGAAAGGAGTGAATACGGATCTGAATATCTTTGCCGACAACACAACCTCTTCGCTACCAGTGGTTATGATAGAGATGAAGAAACCCTCGGAGAAACGCGACATGCCTTCGAAGAAGAACCTTAATAGCAAAGCACTTCATGAACTTATTCTCTATTATTTGACTGAATTAGAAGGAAAAGACCATAACAACGATATTCGGTATCTTATAGCCTCGAATGGTTACGACTGGTTTGTTTTCGAAGAAACTATGTTCCGTAGGTTTTTCACTACAAAGAAATATTTGCAGGAATACAGGAAAGTGAATCCTGTAAGTCCCACTCTCTTCAAAGAGAAAACCAAGGAATTCTATGAGTACGTGGCAAAGGAATTGGAAGGTCTGGCAGATGAAATGTCATGCATCTATTTTTCGCTTGAAAGTTGGGATAAGATGAGCAATCTGAAACTTTCAAATATCTGTAGGCTTCTTTCTCCCTATTTCCTCCTTGGCAAGCGTCGCCGCGATGCTAATGACATGAACGATGACTTTTACAAGGAGTTACTTTACATCATAGGACTTGAAGAAAAGAGCGAAAAAGGGAATGTCATTATTCAGAGAATACCCAAGGAACACCGTGAAGCTGGATCACTCATAGAGTGTACTCTGTCGTGGTTAGTAGCTCATGACGAACTTTCAGAGGATGAGAAATATGATGCAGCCTTAGAGTTGGTGCTGACATGGGTAAATCGTTTGCTGTTCATCAAACTTGTGGAGTCGCAAGTGGTCAGTTTCAATTCATGGGAGGAACGAGAGAAATATAACTTTTTTAACGAAGAAAAAATATCGAATTTTCGCCACATTGACGACCTCTTCTTCAAAGTACTGGCTCTTCCTAAGGAGAATCGTGATGAAGATGTAAAGAATCAATTCCCTGATGTACCCTACCTGAACAGTAAATTGTTTGAGTGTTCTTATCTTGAGCGTCACCTTAATACTAAGATTTCCTTCCTGAAAGTATTGAAGATGAAACCCTACAAGGACACTGCTATCACTGACGGTGCTGGTAGAAAGATAAAAGAAAAACTTGACAATATTAGCTATCTAATAGCTTTCCTGGCAAAATACAACTTTGGTGAGGCAAGAAAAGATGACACCCGAGAACTGATTAATGCTTCTGTGCTTGGAAAGATCTTCGAGAAAATAAATGGCTATAAGGATGGCGCGGTGTTCACGCCTGCTTCCATTACAAATTTCATCTGCAAGGAAACACTTGAGCGTACAGTCGTTGATAAACTCAATGCACGGTTGGGGTGCCTGTGTCAGAATCTTCAGGAGTTAAAAGGATACCTACCATCATACGGATTACGTCGGGCGAGTGATACAATCAATGAACTCCGTGTGTGCGACCCTGCTGTGGGTAGTGGCCATTTCCTTGTTTCGGCTCTTAATCGTTTAGTTGCCATCAAGGCAGAACTTGGCGTACTCTTGGACGAGAACGACCAACCCTTGACGTTAAGCTACAACATAAGTGTCAGTGAGGATGATGAACTGGAGGTGAAACGTGGTAATCAGTATTTCACATATAAGAGAGATGTTGACGAACTGACTCGTATCCAGAAGGCTCTTTTCCAAGAGAAGACAGCAATCATAGAGCATTGCCTTTTTGGGGTCGATATTAATCCCAAGTCTGTGGATATCTGCCAGCTCCGCCTGTGGATAGAATTACTCAAGAATGCCTATTATGATGGTGAAGAGCTTGTGACACTCCCCAACATCGACATCAATATCAAGCAAGGAGACAGTTTGCTTCACTCCCTGCCACTCTCAGCCGATATCACGGGCATACTGAAGAAGAAATATTTTTCCATCAGTACCTATAAGGAGGTAAACACCAAATATAAGACAGCCAACAAGTCAAGACGCAAGGAATACGACCATATACTGAAAAACATACAGCAAGAACTTTATTATATTGCCAACGATAAGAGTGACCGCTTGTATAAAAAGAGAGAAACGCTGGCGGCTAAACTGAGTAAACTCGGTTTCATCGGTTACGTTAACCCTCTCTTTCATCATGAGGACATTGCCGACGAGCATACTCAGATAATGGTTGACAAAATTGCTGCCGACTTGGAGAAGATTAACGCCCAAATCCGAGAACGTGAACAGATATATAGCAACGCATTTGAATGGCGATATATGTTCCCAGATATTCTTGCAGATGATGGAAGCTTTGTAGGTTTCGATTGCATCATTGGCAACCCTCCTTATATCCAGTTGCAAGCAATGAAACGTGTGGCTGACGAGTATGAAAAGAAAGGCTATGCGTCGTTCACTCGCATGGGCGATATCTGTGTGCTCTTCTATGAATGGTGTATGAGTCTGCTTCGCAAGGGGGGCTATCTGACTTTCATCACCACCAACTCATGGATGCGGGCTGACTATGGAAAAAAACTTCAGAAGTTTCTTGAAAGCAGTGACATAAACCCCATGATGCTGTTTGATTTCTTTACTTTCCAGGTGTTCCGCGATGTTACTATCCGCACAAATATCATGATGCTTCAAAAAGCAGAAAACCAAAACAAGCTGATGTATTGTACGGTTGAGAATAATAAGGAGTTTAAGTTGAAGGATGTAGGCAAGTTCTATAGAGAGAATAAGAAAGATTATTCATTTGCCGGCAGAACATCATGGGTGTTCCTTGATGAAGAGAAAGAAGAGATAAAAACATTCGTAAGTAATCAGGGCGTGGCACTTGACAATTTAGCATGGTCTTTGAGAATCAATCGTGGCGTACCAACTGGATTAAACGATGCATTTTGGATTAATCATAATGAATATCAATTCATCTCAGGACAAGACCCTAAGAGTGCAGATATTATAAAGCCCATGCTACGAGGAAGGAATATTGATACGTATATGTATAAATGGGATGATCTCTATTTAATTTGTACTTTCCCTTCACAAAATTATAATATAGAAGATTATCCTGCCATTAAGAATCATTTGCTCTCATATGCTAAAAGAAAACTAATAGAGAAGGGGTATAAATGGGTGGTTGATGATTACTTGGAGGAATTCTGTCTTAAAAAATTGCAACAAACGGGTAAGGAGATTATCATCAATGGAGAGAAAATCTTCTTCTCGGCTTCACAATGTGAAAAGGCCAGAAAAAAAACGGATAATGACTGGTTTGAGACCCAAGACTCTATCAGTTTCCATGCAGATTTCGCTAAAAAGAAAATCATCTATCCTAACCAAACAACCCATCTGAGTTTTTATTTGGATACTGAAGGGTTCTATATCAACCAAAAAGCATATATGATAGTGGGTGAACATTTAGGATACTTGACGGCTTTCTTCAATTCTGCACTTTTCAGTTATTGTTTCACGGACATTTTTCCTATTATTCAAGGGGCTGGGCGAGAAATGAATAAGAGTATCTTCAAGCGTATCCCTGTCAAAGATGTCACAGATGAAGAGGATGCCGAATACGAGCGCAGAGTGATAGAAATCCAGCTGATGAAACGAAAAGGACTGCCAACCAATGAGAAAGAACATGAACTGGACTTGATGATTCTTGCCCACTATGGCATCACAGAGCCGGAAAAACAAAAAATAGTACTTTCATCGTAACATTTTTCTTTTTTGTGGCATCAGACTAAGTAAGGAAACATGTCTCTTATTGTGTTATCCATAAAATCCCAGACAAACAGTTTTGTTGTCTGGGATTATCATCTAAAGAGCCTTTTCAAGGCTGAGATTTTTATCTTCTCTTCACATACTTGTGCAATGTTGCACGCACGGCACCGGGGCCGGCATAGAGTTCCTTGACCATGCCCTCAATTTGTGGGCCGAGGCCAGCTTCGTAGAGGTCGAGGCCAAAGACATCGGCACGGCTGTAGAGTTGGCGCAGGCAACTGTAGTCTTGGTCGGCCTTACCAATCTCCAATGGGGCGACAATGGCCTGAAGTTCTGCCAGCAGTGGGTCGGGGGATGGCTCAAAGGATGAGCCATCGTCTTTGATTCCTTTCAGGTAGCGAGCATATCCAGCTAATGTCAGCGGGATGAGCTGTAGGTTGCTCATGTCGAGGCCGCGGGCAATGTATTTTTTGATGGTCTCGCCGAAGCGAATGGGGAGTTTCTGACTGGTGTCCATGGCGATTCGCTGAGGAGCATCGGGCATGAACGGATTGGGCAGACGACGATTGATAACGGCACCGATAAATTCGTAGGGATTGAGCACACCGGGGTCGGTGACCACAGGCATGGCTTCCATATATCCAATTTTCTGAATGAAGGCGCGAAGGTCATCATCGGCCATCTCGGCGGATATCAATGTGTAGCCAAGCATACAGCCATAGATTGACATAGCGGTATGAAGTGGGTTGAGGCAGGTGGTCACTTTCATCGTCTCCACCTTGTCAACGGTCTCACGGGTGGTATAGAGTGCACCGCCGAGGTCGAGTGGGGGACGGCCATTGGTGTAGTTGTCTTCGATGACGAGATATTGCACTTCTTCAGCATTCACGAAGGGAGCTGTGAATGTATGTTTCTCTGTCTCGATGTAGTCGTTGTCCTCAAAACCATCGGCAGCAAGCATCTCCTTCACTTTCTCGTGTGGGCGAGGAGTGATTTTGTCAATCATTGACCAGGGGAAGGTTATCTTAGTTTCGTCTTTCAGATAATCAAGGAAATGAGCTGTCACAAGACCGTCTTTCACCCAGCGTTCTGCGTATGCAAAGACACCTGCTTTCACCTTGTCGCCATTGTGCGAGCAGTTGTCCATACTCTGCACGGTGAGAGGCAGCTGACCGGCCTGGAAACGTTCATAGAGTAGGGCGGTCACTTTGCCCATGGCAAACATTGGAGTGAGACCGCGGGCGAGGTCTGCCTCATTGTAGGTATAGCCTTTTTCGGTGATGGTAAACGAAATCATTTGCAGCGAGGGATTGCGGAAGATTTCCACCAATCGCTGCCAGTCGTTGAACTGATAGTCGGCTTTCAAGGCTTCAGTCACAGAGGCTATGACTTTTTTCTCGATGGTGCCTGATGACTGGAGGCTGACCAACAGCGAGAGGTTATTGTATGGTGTGTAGGCTTTGTCGATGACCTCAAAGTCGAATGTCTCGGCCACAATCACACCACGGTCGTATTTTCCAGTGTTCAGCGCATCGTTAAGGATAGCAGCGGGGAAAGCACGGAAAATGTTGCCACCGCCAAAGTGTACCCATGTGGGTTCGTCGTGAGTCTTCTTTACCACGGCTTCCCTATCAAACTTTGGAAGCTGATAACCTTTGGCTTCCCATTCTTGGGCATTAAACTGCCCAGAAAGAATATCTGTTAATTTCATGTGATATATATATTTACGGTTTAAATTGAACACAGAGACTCAAAGACACAGAGGCTTCTTATTGCCTAATTGTATCAGTCGAAGAACCCCGGTTGTTTGTATTCTATGCCTAATTCACGGTCAACAGTGGCGAGGATACCCTGTACTTGTCCTAAAGCAAACATACGGCCAAGGAATGAATAGCCTGCGTTGTAGCCTTTCGTCTCGTCGCCGAGCATGGTCATACCATGGTCCACGCGCATGGGAAGGTCTGGGTTTTCTTTTTCAAAGATGCGTGCCAGTTCCACAATGTCGGCACGGCCACCGAGATGTGATGCTTCGGTGAAGTCGCCATTGGGGAATATGTGGCAGCTGCGCAGATGTACGAAGTGTGTGCGCGGAGCAAATTTCTTGGCCATTTCCACCACATTGTTGTAAGCACCGGCAGAGAGAGAACCAGCACAGAAAGTCAGACCATTGTGCTTGTTGGGAACAGCATCGAGGAACCATTGGATATCTTCTTCTGTGCGGACGATACGAGGCAGACCTAATATTTCGATAGGTGGGTCGTCGGGATGCACGCACATGTTCATGCCACATTCCTCGCAAGTGGGCATGATGGCTTCCAGAAAGTATTTCATATTGGCGCGCAACTGTGCTTTGTCGATGCCTTTGTAGAGGTCAAGGAAATCGCGGAATTTTTGTATGGGGGCTTCATCGTTCTCGCTGAAATTGCCCGATACGAAACCTTGTGTTTTGATGATGATATTCTCTACAAGTTTGTGCTCCATCTCGGGAGTCATCGTCTTTGCTAACTCGTCGGCCTCGGCCAGTACGTCGCGACCTTGTCCAACACCTGCAGGGAACTCAAACTGCGCCCATTCCTCACGTGCAGCGGCACGTTTCAGGATGTAGATGTCGAAATAGGCAAATTCGGCATAGTTGAAATAGAGGTTGCTCGAGCCATTGGGATTTTCGTGTAGCAGGTCGGTGCGTGCCCAGTCGAGCACGGGCATAAAGTTGTAGCAGATAGTGTGGATGCCCTCTGCTGACAGGTTGCGGAGACTTTCCTTATAGACTTCTATCTGCTCGTCGCGGTCGGGGCCACCATATTTGATGGTCTCAACCACTGGCAGCGACTCCACAACGCTCCAGCGCATGCCGTAACTTTCAATATACTCACGCAGGTCGCGTATTTTCTCTCTTGTCCATACCTCTCCAAGAGGCACATCGTGTAAGGCTGTGACGATACCCTCGACGCCAATCTGGCGAAGCATTGCCAGGGTGATTTTATCGTTCTTGCCAAACCATCTCCATGTTCTTTCCATATAATATTATTAATAATGTGATGTTTTACATAATCTTCATGCAAAGATAGTGATTTTTTTGATTAAGAGAGTGAAAAATGCAATTCTTTTGTTTTTCAAGTCGAAAAAATAAGAAAGAGGATGTACCCTCATAGGTTCATCCTCTTTCTTGTGTATGTCGAATAAATTGATTATTCGCCTGACTCCATCTTTGCTTTCAGAGCTGCAAGAGCGTCCAAGTCGCCGAGTGTTGTACCACCGGGAGCGTTGGTAGCTGCTGCGGGAGCCTCCTCAGCCTTAGTGGCAGAGTGCTTGCGGGGAGCCTTCTTCTCATCCTTCAGCTCCTCGAAGGTACGGCTGTGAGAAAGGATAATACGCTTGGTATCCTTCACAAACTCAATTACCTTGAAGGGCAGTTCCTCACCCTGCTGGGCCTGGCTGCCATCCTCCTTGACAAGGTGCTTAGGTGTGGCAAAGCCTTCACCACCCTCGTTCAGGGCAATCACAGCGCCTCTGTCCATCAGCTCGGTAATCTTGCCAGTGTGTACAGAACCTGGAGTGTAGAGAGTCTCGTAGGTGTCCCAAGGATTCTCTTCGAGCTGCTTGTGGCCAAGGCTCAGACGACGGTTCTCCTTGTCGATTTCCAATACGACAACTTCAATCTCTGCACCAACCTGAGTGAAGTCGGATGGGTGCTTAACCTTCTTGGTCCATGACAGGTCGCTGATGTGAATCAGACCGTCAACACCTTCCTCGAGTTCAACGAAGATACCGAAGTTGGTAAAGTTGCGAACCTTTGCGGTGTGTTTGGAACCGATAGGATATTTCTCCTCGATAGCCTCCCATGGGTCTTCCTTCAGTTGCTTGATACCGAGAGACATCTTGCGCTCCTCGCGGTCGAGGGTCAGGATCACAGCCTCGATTTCGTCGCCCACGTGCATGAACTCCTGAGCAGAACGCAGGTGCTGGCTCCAGCTCATTTCGCTCACGTGAATCAGACCTTCTACACCTGGGGCAATCTCTACGAATGCTCCGTAATCGGCAATCACGACAACCTTGCCCTTCACGTGGTCGCCCACCTTCAGGTCTTGGTCGAGAGCATCCCATGGATGTGGAGTGAGTTGCTTCAGACCAAGGGCGATACGCTTCTTCTCATCATCGAAGTCAAGGATGACAACATTAATCTTCTGGTCGAGAGCAACAACCTCTTTAGGATCGCTTACGCGGCCCCAAGACAGGTCGGTGATGTGGATGAGTCCGTCAACACCGCCGAGGTCAACGAAGACACCGTAGGAGGTAATGTTCTTAACGGTACCCTCAAGGATCTGACCCTTCTCGAGCTTGCTGATAATTTCTTTCTTCTGGGCCTCAAGCTCTGCCTCGATGAGAGCTTTGTGAGAGACAACCACGTTGCGGAACTCTTGGTTGATTTTCACAACCTTGAACTCCATGGTCTTGCCTACGAATACGTCGTAGTCGCGTATGGGATGAACGTCAATCTGACTTCCTGGCAGGAAGGCCTCGATACCAAATACATCTACAATCATACCACCCTTTGTGCGGCACTTGATGTAACCGGTAATCACCTCCTCATTGTCAAGAGCGGCATTCACACGCTCCCAACTCTTGCTCAGACGTGCCTTCTTGTGTGAGAGAATCAGCTGACCTTTCTTGTCTTCCTGATTTTCTACATAAACCTCTACAATGTCGCCCACCTTGAGGTCGGGGTTGTAGCGGAATTCGCTGGCGGGAATAATACCGTCGCTCTTGTAACCAATGTTGACAACAACTTCTTTCTTGTCAAAAGAGATTACTTTGCCGTCAACGACCTGATGCTCGCTGACTTTGTTAAGTGTTTCGTCGTAGGCCTTCTCGAGGTCCTGCTTGCTGACGTTGTTGATACTGCCCTGCTCGAACTCTTCCCAATTGAAGTCTTCAAGTGGCTGTACGTTTTTAAAGTTTGACATAAAATGAATAAAAAATTAAATTAATAAAGTTTGACTTTATGGTTGTTTTTAAAATCGGGCACAAAATTACTAAATTTCAGCGACATAAAGCACATACTCACCTCTTTTTTCAAAAAAAACTATCACCTTCTGATTACTTTAATGATTATTAACTAAGTTGAGAGTGGCAAGTATCGAGAGAATAGTCATGCTACTATCGAATGGTGTGTTTGCTGTGAAGACAAAACCGTAGCCAACGGAGAATGAAAAATATCCATTTTCAATCTTCAATTATGAATCCACTTTAAAAAGTCGGCATTGACAATCAATGTAGACATACCCTGTGTATGTCCGCTTCTTTTAGATTTTTATGCGAACACAAAGAATAATATCGGACATACACGGGGTATGTCTCTATGACTAATCACTTTTTAAAGTTGCCTCAATTTTCAATCTTCAATTTTCAATCTTCAATTTTCAATCTTCAATTGAAAATGGTGTCTCTATTTCACAGAGACGAGGATGGGCTTGGTCTTTGGCAGAAAGGATGACGTCGTCGAGAGGGATTCGCCAGTCGATGGCAAGGTCGGGGTCGTTCCAGGCGATGGCACCTTCGCTTTCAGGATGGTAGAAATTGTCGCATTTGTACTGGAACACAGCGTCCTCAGAGAGTACCACGAATCCATGGGCAAAGCCATGAGGTATGAAAAACATCAGATGATTGTCGGCGGTCAACTCACACGATACGCTCTTGCCATAAGTGGGGGAGCCACGTCGAATGTCAACGGCAACGTCTAGTACTCGCCCTTTGGTCACTCTTACCAGCTTACTTTGGGTGTAGGGGGGCTTTTGGAAGTGTAAGCCTCGTAGTACTCCATAGCAGGAACTACTCTCATTGTCCTGAACAAAATTTATTTCGCTTACAAGGCGGTCGAAGTCGCGCTTGGAATATGACTCGAAGAAATAGCCACGTGCATCCTCGAAAATACGAGGACGAATGATTATCACACCATCTATTTCGGTTTTGATTACTTCCATATCTTTTATTATTTCAACACAGTGACACAGAGTTACAGCGCATTCTTATGCCATTTGTGTCATCATTCTATACCTTATGGCTAATAAAATCTTTCTTGTCGGCATATTCGTAGCGCAGACAGGTTCTTATGTGCCTCCACCATAAACTTATTTCCAAGGGGACAATTTTGTAAGCAGGAATATCTACCTTGAACTCCCGCATGGCTTTGCGGCCAATGATGGTTCGAAGGACAATAGTGAGGATAAGTGCCAATGAGGCAGCGCCTACCAGTACCCATCGTTGGGTCAGACCGCCAAAAATCCCAACTCCGAGAATGAAAAGATAATTGGCATGGAGTAGCAGTTGGTCTATCCCGCGGAGTAAACGTACTCCCATACCACCTTCCAGGTGCCGGCGCACTTCTTGATAATAGACTTGGCGGTTTTTCCAGGTACTGTTAGGAAGGGGATTTTCCACAAGCCAGGTGCTCTCGTCGGTAGCGACCACGGTAGCATCCTCGCGAGAGAATTTGTTCACCAAAAACTCAAATTCGCCGATGGAGTATCTGAGGTATTCCATGAAACCGCTCTGACGCATGAATTCGTTCTTTCGGAAAGCTATCTGCAGGCAGTTTGTACGGTATGCACGTCCCGTTTGGGCATCGCGAAGCAGATACAGGGCGGTGTGTAGGTGTTCAAATCGATGGAACGATGGAGCCTCGTCAGCGTAATTGCAATATCCTAAGACAATGCTGGTGTCATCACCCAATGATTGTGCCAGCGATTGTAGCCACTGGTTAGAGGTAGGTTTCAGACGCGAGTCGGAGAGGATTATCCAGTCGTGTTTCGAAGCTTTTACACCGAGCGTGATCGCCAATTTGTTTTTGCTCATATATCGCGATGTCTCGGGGATAAAAGTAAAATATAGGTGGGGGTCGTTGGCGTAGCGTTTGAGCACGTCGCCGGTCTCGGTGTCTGATTTTTCAGCTACCACTATCACCTGGTAGTCTTTGTCGTAGTCTTGTGTCAAGTAGATAGGCAGATGCTCGTCGAGTGCAGTGGCATCGCCATTGGAAACCAACAGCACCGTTACCCCTGGGGTAGAGGAGACCGCAGGCTTTTCCTGATGTTTCAATCGCCTGAAAAAAGGATTGAAAAATGGGGTTATCAATGCCGAGATAATGGCGATTGCCCCAAGTATGATGGTCAGTTGGTCAATCAAAAACATATTGTTAGACGTTAGACTTTAGACGTTAGATAAAATTTCGAATCTCAAATCTTCAGTGCATTAGTCAGAACTCTTACAACTCCTGAATAACTACAAATCCTCTGTGATATATCCTTGAGGAATTTTGCGACAGTTGTAGTGAGAGGCCATAATCTCTCCGTAAGCACCGGCAGAGCGGATGGCAATGAGGTCGCCACGGCGTGTAAGGTTTAGATCGACAGCTTTGCCAAAGACATCGCTCGATTCACAGATGGGCCCAACAACGTCGTAGGTCATCATAGCTTTGTCGCTACTGATATTCTCAATTTTGTGGTAAGCTTGATAGAGGGCTGGGCGGATAAGATCGGACATGCCGGCATCGACAATGACAAACTGCTTTGCTGTGCCTTGTTTCACATAGAGGGTGCGAGTGATGAGTGTGCCACATTGGGCAACAACGGCGCGACCTAATTCGAAGTGAAGCTTTTGACCAGGACGAAGGTGAAGGAAACGAGCATAGGTGTCGAAATACCCTTTGAAGTCGGGAATGGGCACACGATTAGGATGGGTGTAGTCAATGCCAAGGCCACCGCCAACGTTAATATTCTCCACTTTTACACGGCGTCGATCGAGGAAGTTTTGTAGGTTGTTGATGCGGTTACATAGAGCAGCAAAATCGCCCATGTTTAATATTTGTGAACCAATATGAAAATGAAGGCCCGTAAACACTACATGCTCCATTTCTGATGCACGTTCGATGATACTTTCCATGTCCTCCATGGCGATACCAAATTTGTTCTCGGCCAGGCCAGTGGTAATCTTCGCGTGTGTATGAGCTCCCACGTCGGGGTTGATACGCAGTGCAATGCGGGCGGTGCATCCCATTTCGGCAGCAATCTCCTCAATAACCTCCAATTCAGCAAGGCTTTCCACATTCAGGCAAAGAATGTTCTTTTGCAGAGCCAATCGTATTTCCCAATCACTTTTTCCTACACCTGCATAAACAATCTTACGAGGAGAGAAACCGGCATTTATACATGCCTGAATCTCACCGCCACTCACACAGTCGGCACCAAGACCAGCTTGACAGATGATGTTGAGTATCTTGGGGTTGGCATTGGCCTTGATGGCATAGTGTACCATGAAGTTGTCGTGCTTCGACACCTCGTCGTTGATGCTTCGAAGAGTCTTGCGCAGCAATTCAGTATCGTAATAGTAGAATGGGGTCTCTACCGACTGCATTCTTTCAATGGGAAAATGTCCTTTCATTTACCGTTTGTCATATTTGTGTGTGCCTTATATGGATGAAATTCAATATCCTAATCGGTCAGACATGAAGTATGTCCCGTGGGAATGAACTCATGAACTTAAGACCTCAAGAACTTATAAACTAACTAAACAACTTGTCGCTTAGGTTTTGGAGGGCGCGCTTCTTGTCTGTCTCCTTGATGAGGAAAGAGATGTTGTAGTTGCTTCCACCATATGATATCATGCGCACAGGAATGTCTTTCATGGCATCCGTGGCAAGTGTCTCGAAGCCCAAGTTGCTCCAATCGAGGTCGCCTACCACACAGATGATACACATGTGGGTATCTACCATCACGGTACCATATTTTTTCAATTCATTGACAATGTTCGATAGTTGGGCATCGTTGTCGATAGTTACCGACACACCAACTTCCGAAGTGCACACCATATCAATAGGTGTCTGATAGCTCTCGAAGATTTCAAATACCTTGCGAAGGAAACCTGTGGCCATCAGCATTCGTGAACTCTTGATTTTAATGGCAATGATGTTGTCTTTAGCTGCAACGGCTTTGATTTTCCCACGCATGGTGACGTTGTCGATGATGGTTCCCTCGGCATCAGGGTTCATCGTGCAGAGCAGGCGGACGGGGATGCCAGCATATTTGGCGGGTTGCACACATGTCGGATGTAATATCTTTGCACCAAAGTATGCCAATTCGGCGGCTTCTTCGAAGTTCAGCTGTCTGACAGCCTCGGTATGCTCCACTACACGTGGGTCATTGTTGTGCATACCGTCGATATCGGTCCAGATTTGTATCTCTTCAGCATCGATGGCTGCGCCAACGAGCGATGCAGTATAGTCGCTACCACCACGGAGCAGGTTATCTACTTCACCGTATGCATTGCGACAGATGAATCCCTGGGTGATATACACCTGATGTCCCTCTTCTTCTTTAAGGATGGCATTGATTTTCTCTTTGATGTATTGTGCGTCGGGCTCGGCATTTTTGTCAGTGCGCATGAAGTCAAGGGCAGAGAGCAGCACCACATCAATGCCACATTCCTTCATATAGTTGGTCATCATGTTGGTGCTTATAACTTCACCTTGGGCCACAATGCTCTTTTCTTCGAAGCTCGTGAAGAGGTCTTTTGTGAAAGAGCGGAGGTAGTTGAACTCCTCCAGTAGGAACAGACGGGTCTTTTCGCGCCATTCCTCTGTGGAGAATAACTCCTGGATGTGGTTCATATATTTCTTTTCAAGAGTATTGATTACCTCGTTGGCCCCGTCGGGATTTTTCTTGTAGAGATAGTCGCTAATTTCTACAAGTGCATTAGTTGTTCCCGACATAGCCGACAATACTACAAGTCTGGGCTCTTCGTTTCGTGTGATGAGTTGGCAGACAGATTTCATCCGCTCTGGTGTGCCGACGGACGTGCCGCCAAATTTCATTACTATCATAGTTTTGAGTTTTTAAGTTTCTGAGTTTTGAGCTTTTGAGTTTTTTGATTAAGAGTTACGGGAGCTGATGGTATTCTCTTACCTTTTACCTCTTTCCCTCCTATAAAAATCTAATCCTTACTATCCTCGGTCAGGTCCATTTGGTGGTATTCGTGAGTCACATTGGTCACAGAGCCATCCTTGCAGCGATAGACTGTACCAGGGAATTCATCGAGCATCTGAATGTTGTGGGTGCTCATGATGACAGCAGTGCCGTCTTTACGGATACCATCGAGCAGGCTGACGATATGGCGGGCGGTATCGATATCGAGGTTACCGGTAGGCTCGTCGGCGATGATGATCTTTGGGCTGTTGAGCAATGCGCGTGCTATGGCGATATGCTGTTGCTCACCACCAGAGAGCTCATGAGGCATCTTGTCGATTTTGTCACTCATCCCTACCGACTCAAGTACTTCGTTAATACGTTCTTCGCGGTCCTTGCGCTTTTTCCATCCTGTGGCTTTCAGCACAAAATCGAGATTGCGCTTCACTGTACGGTCATGAAGCAGTTGGAAGTCCTGGAAGATAATACCCATCTGTCGGCGTAGGGCTGGTACGTCCTTACGTCGGATATGGTTCACATCCCATCCTAACACTTCTGCTTTCTCGGGATTGTCGTGGTCCAATTCGCAATACATTGTCTTAAGAAGTGAACTCTTTCCAGAACCGACCTTGCCAATCAGGTAAACCAGTTCGCCTTCGTTTACCTCAAGGTTTACATCTTTGAGAATGACATTGTCGTCTTGTACGACATTAACGTTTTTGTAGTCTATCAGCATGGTGTATGTCTTTTTGTTGTTTTCAATGCTTATGCCAGTTTGGGTCATGGCGCTGGCGCAGTTCTGTTGCCAGGTCTTCGATTCTCAGTCCCTTGCTGGTAAGTAGTACGATGAGATGGTAGAGCATATCTGCACCCTCATAGATTATGCGCTCTTTGGTGCCATTAGTGGCCTCGATTACGGTTTCAAGAGCTTCTTCGCCCACCTTTTGGGCAATGCGGTTAATGCCGTCTTTGAAGAGGCTGGTTGTGTAGCTGCCTTCGGGCATTTCCTCATGACGTTTCTCTATGAAGTCTTGCAACTCGCTCATAAACAGCAGTGGATTGGCTTCATTGGTCTCTCCCCAACAGGTGTCGGTGCCTGTGTGGCAAGTGGGACCATCGGGACGGGCTGTCACCAGTAGGGTGTCGTGGTCGCAGTCGCATTTGATATCTACCACGTGGAGATAATTTCCAGATGTCTCACCCTTAGTCCAGAGTGTCTGGCGACTACGACTGAAGAAGGTCACGAGCCCGGTTTCCTGCGTCTTGGCAAGTGACTCCTCATTCATATATCCGAGCATAAGCACTCGGCGTGTTTCACTATCTTGTATAATAGCGGGTGCGAGTCCCCCGCATTTCTCAAAATCTATGGTCATTTATATTGATAATTAAAATTATAAATTGAAACGTATTTAAAGGGAGTTAAAAAGTAGTTAAAACAACAAATGCTTTGTTTGCTTGAGATTTCACCCCCCTCACTTTATTTTCCGTAGGCGAGGGTTTCGCTGTCGCAGTTATAAACCAGTTCGAAAGAAAAACATATTTCTAACAACTAAATTCTCACTTTAATTCCTTCTCCTTTCAAGTATTGTTTCAGTTCCTCGATGTTGATTTCACCATAGTGGAAGACACTGGCGGCTAAGGCTGCATCAGCGTGGCCCAAAGTGAAGGCATCACGGAAATGAGATATCTCACCGGCACCACCACTGGCGATGACGGGAATGGGAAGGTTGTCGCTGAGCATTCGCAGTGCCTCGTTGGCATAACCATGTTTCACTCCGTCGTGATTCATACTGGTGAATAGAATTTCACCTGCTCCGCGGCCGGCGGCTTCACTGGCCCATTCCAAAAGACTGCGGTCGGTAGGAATGCGCCCACCGTTCACATAGCATGTCCATCCATGTTCGTCGAGACGGGCATCTATGGCACAGACGCAAACTTGTGAGCCAAATCTTTGTGCTATTTCATCGATGAGCTCTGGTCGGCGCAGGGCAGCACTGTTCACGCTCACTTTGTCGGCACCTGCCATCAGTAGGCGTTCCACATCACTCAATTCATTTACCCCTCCACCAACGGTAAAGGGGATGTTGATTTCAGTGGCCACTCGGGTCACCATGTCGGTGAAGGTTTTGCGACCCTCGTGACTTGCTGTGATGTCGAGAAACACCAGCTCGTCGGCACCGGCCATACTATAGGCCTTGCCCAGTTCCACTGGGTCGCCAGCGCGTCGAAGGTTCACGAAGTTGGTGCCTTTGACGGTCTCACCGTCTTTTACGTCGAGGCAGGGGATGATTCGTTTTGCAAGTCCCATTCTTTTCTTAGTTTTTCCAGGTCGATACGACCTTCGTAATACGCTTTGCCAAACACCACGCTGGGGATGCCGTGGCGTTCGAGGTCGAGAATGTCCTCAGCCGATGATACACCACCGCTGGCGATAAGGTTTAGCCCAGGGTAGGCTGCCATGATGTCACTATAGAGTGCAGTTGCCGGACCGCTGAGCATCCCGTCGCGAGATATCTCGGTACAAAGTACATGGCGTACACCTTGTTGTATATAGTCTTTGAGGAAGGGTAGCAAGGGTAGGGTGGAGTCCTCGCGCCATCCATTGATGAAAATCATTCCATTCCTTACGTCTGCACCGAGGATAATACGGTCGGGGCCATAGCGTTTCAGCCAGCGGCAGAAGGTCTCTGGTTCTTTTACGGCAATACTGCCGATGGTGACCATGGCTGCCCCATTATCGAATGCTTGTTCGATATCCTCGTTGCTTTTGATGCCGCCGCCGAAGTCGATGACCAGATTGGTACGCTCTGCAATGGAACGGAGAACCTCGGTGTTGACGATATGCCGTGACTTTGCTCCGTCTAAATCCACCACATGAAGACGCTTCATGCCAAGGCGCTCAAATTCGGCAGCCACCTCTGCAGGGGTATCGCTATAGACCGATTTCTGGGCATAGTCGCCCTTGGTCAGCCTCACACATTGGCCTTCTATGATGTCGATGGCAGGAATCAGTTCGATCATTCTCTTTAGGAGTTACAGGAGTTTCGGAGTTACAGGAGTTCAGGAGTTACAAGAGTTCAGACAAATGTTTGCCTATTTGATACTTGATTATATCGTCATCACGTTATATCGTTATATCGATTCAAACTCTTACCCCCTAACAATTCCAAGGAAATTCTCAAGTATCTGTTCGCCAACCTTCCCACTCTTTTCTGGGTGGAATTGGGTGGCGTAGAAGTTGTCTTTATGAATGGCTGCGCTGTAGGGCAGAACGTAGTCCGACGTGGCTATCGTATGTTCGCAGAGGGGCACGTAATAACTGTGTACGAAATACACAAAACTTGTGTCCATGTCTTTGAACAGGGGTGAGCGTAGGTCTTTGATTTCGTTCCATCCCATGGCAGGGATTTTCTCACTATGCTGCGTAGGTTGGAAACGGTGGACATCGATGTCGAACACCCCTAAGCAGTCAGTGTCACCTTCATCAGAATGACGACAGAGTAGTTGTTGCCCGATGCAGATGCCCAAAACTGGTTGTCGAAGGCTTCGTATGACGGTGTCGAGGCCACGCTCACGCAGGAATGTCATGGCATTGCTGGCTTCACCTTGTCCGGGGAATATCACACAGTCAGAGCTACGCAATATCTCGGCATCATCTGTAAAAGTGGGTTCTACACCAAGCCGCCTCAGTGAACTTATCACAGAGAATACATTGCCTGCATTATATTTTACGATTGATATATTCATCGTGTGTCTTGACTGGGTCAGCTGAATATGATAGTCTTATTGTGATACGTTAAGATTTTACGCTCGATGTGCTTGGATACGGCACGTGAGAGTACGATTTTCTCCAAGTCACGGCCTTTTAGCATCAGACTTTCTGGCGTATCCTTATGGGTGATATACACCACATCTTGGTCGATAATCGGACCTGCATCCAGCTCGGTGGTTACATAGTGGCTGGTGGCACCTATGATTTTCACACCGCGTTCGTAAGCCTGATGATAGGGTTTGGCACCTACGAAAGCTGGAAGGAAAGAGTGGTGGATATTGATGATATGATGGGGATAGGCGTCAATCATCTTCTCACTGATGATCTGCATGTAGCGAGCCAATACGATGAAGGTGATGCCCTTCTCACGAAGCAGTTGCATCTCGGCTTTCTCCACCTCCTCTTTGTTGGAGTGGTCTTTGTTGATAGACCAAACGTAATAGGGGATGTCGAATTGGTCGGCCACATAGCGCAAGTCTTCGTGATTGCTGATGATACAAGGAATATCTACTTTCCATTCACCGGCTTTGTAGCGAGCAAGCAGGTCGTAGAGACAATGACTCATTTTGCTCACGAATATCGCCATACGCGGACGTATGTCGTTGAAATACAAACTGAACGTCATCTCATAGCGCTGGGCATAGAGTGTAGTAATATACTCTTTTATTTTATCGCGGGGAATCAGGAAGTCGTTGAGTTCCCATTCCAAGCGCATGAAAAACATACCGTCTTGACGGTCCACATATTGGTCAAGATATACAATGTTACCTTGGTTGTCGGTGATGAATTTTGTCACCTCAGTGATAATGCCGGGACGGTCGGGACAGTGGAGTAACAGTATGGCTGTTGGTTTCATCTAATACTATTTTTATGCCTTTTTTGGCAAATTTGCCGCAAAGTTACAAACTTTCCCCCACTTTTGGCTCATATTGACAATAAAAAACGAAAAAAGGTGGAAAAAAGTATTTCCAAAAACTTTGTAGAGAGAATAATTATTTGTACTTTTACCGCAAATTTTAAATGAATAGCAAGATTTCGAGCTAATGAAGCGACTTTTATTTACTATGATAGTATTGATGGTATGTGTCTTAGGAAAGGCGCAAGATACTATTATTGTTTCGCTCGACCTACCTGGTTCATTGGAAACAACAATCGCACAAATCGATGAAAATGCCAAATATAACACTGCTTCGTTAAAGGTGCAAGGGCCACTCAATGGCCAGGATATGATGTTCATCCGCGAAATGTGCGGAGTCCTGGGTCTGAATACAAAGACGCAGGGGGTTCTCTCTGTGCTTGACCTCGCCGATGCAGAGATTATGCCTTCCGACGAACCATATATGTCGGTATATGGTATCGATTATACGTCACATGTCAATGAGTTTGGCCCATTCTTCCTCTATAATTGTGATAATCTCACCGAACTGACATTGCCACAAGGCATTAGCGTCATAGATACTATGGCATTTGCGGGATGTTCCAATCTGAAGGAACTGGAACTGCCCG
This sequence comes from uncultured Prevotellaceae bacterium, assembly GCA_900315075.1. Taxonomy (GTDB): domain Bacteria; phylum Bacteroidota; class Bacteroidia; order Bacteroidales; family Bacteroidaceae; genus Prevotella. The sequence continues at coordinate 27,639 of OMXV01000005.1, forward strand.
GGACACTTCACGAGATTGGAATGGGCGCATTTATCAATTGTAATAAGATTCAGCGACTTATTGTTCCTGATGGTGTTACTGAATTGGGTATAGGGGCTTTCCAGCGGATGGAGGCTTTAGAGGAACTGACATTGGGAAATGGTATTTCAGAGATAGAAAATTCTATTGTTGTGATGGATAACTCTCTGCGTATCATTAATTTAGGATTTAGATTCCTGACGTTCAATCCTGTGGTATTCTATAATACACCGACTCTTGAACAACTCAATGTCGATGAAAATAATCCTTACTATGTGTCGGTTGATGGGGTGCTTTTCTCAAGTAGCCTTGACACATTGGTCACTTATCCGCCTGCATACCCAGCTGAGCATTATGTGATACCCGAGGACGTGCATACATTGGCGCCCTATTCTTTCTACAATGCTTCGTTATTACAATCTGTTGACCTGGCGGCAGTCAATGTCGTTGATACCATGGCCTTTTTTCAGTGTACAGCATTGGAGAATGTGACTGGTGGTGAGGCACTCACCACAATTAGATTCGGAGCCTTTGGCGTTATTATGGGCGAGGAACCTGCCCTGGCTGCTTTTCATCTTCCGGCTTCGCTCAGCAATCTTGATGGTGGTGCCTTCTATGGTAATTATATGATATCTCCCGATATCGATTCTGATAATCCATATTACACCACCGATGAAAATGGGTTGTTATATACAAAGGATTTCACAAAATTATGTTTTGTGCCAGGTCTGACTGAAAGCTTCTCTTTGCCCGAGACGGTTACTACCATAGGAGAATATGCCTTTACAGGGACATTGGCTCTTCCCGAGATATATCTCCCTGACCATGTGACGACAATCTGTGACGGTGCTTTTGCCTTTGCCCTTGGTACAGAAGTCATCGTCTTAGGTAATAATATAAATAAGGTGGGAACGCAGGTGATAGACTATTGTGTGTCGTTGAAAGACCTCTATCTTTTTACCCAGGATATTCCTGATGATAACCTTGCGGAGTATTCCTTCCTTGACGAAAGCGGAACTACTATGGAGCAGTGTGTTCTCCACGTGATGCCAGGTCGAACAGAGACCTATTTGATGAAAAAAGGTTTCTATTCAGAAGGATATGAAATGTTTTTCTTTGCCGACATCGCAGAGATCGACAGTCCAGATAAAATTAGACAAGTCGTGACACAACAGCAAATGAAAATCCCTGCCTATTATGGCATCGACGGCACTCGCCGCCAGAAGTTACAAAAAGGCTTGAATATCATTTCATTACCAGAAGGGAATATTAAGTTAGGAGTTAGATAGTTATAAGTTAGGGTGTCCTCCTTTTCCGCAAAACTATTGCGGTTTTAACCCTCAAATCTCAAATTATAATAATATGTCCATCGATCGTAATACACATCTTACAGACCAACAAGAGAAACAGCTCGCTGAGCGCATTCAGAATGGTGATGCCGAGGCTATGAATCAACTTGTCAGTGCCAATCTTAATTTTGTAGCGCACATCGCCAAAAACTATGTTGGGCAAGGCGTTGATTTCGACGACCTCGTTAGTGAGGGCAACATAGGCATGATTCGTGCGGCGGCACATTTCAAATCCGACTATGGTCATCGATTTGTTACTTTCGCAGCACCGTCGATACGGCAAGCCATGGAGAAAGCCATCCGTCAGCAGGCAGGACTTTACAAAGTGCCTGAAAACGTCCAAAATGAAAAGGGTAGGGTGGTCTCTGTCGAGGCTCCTATCCCTGCAGGAAGTCAGAACAACTATAATCTTTTGCATATAGTAGAAAATAAAAATGCGCAATTGGCAGATGAGGAATTATTGACAAAGGACGGCTTGGATAATATTGGGGATATTATCGCCGTGCTCAACGACCGTGAACGGCAGGTTGTCTCGCTTGTCTATGGTATAGGTTCCGACAAACACACTATGGCAGAGGCCGGTATAATTTTGAACCTTAAACGTGAACGGGTGCGGCAAATACGCGATAAAGCTCTACGCAAACTGCGCAAAAACAAAAATGAATTCTTGAAATAACTGTCAGTAACTGACATTTTGTGTGCCAAAATCACTGTCCCGGTGATTTTGGCACACTTTTCGCTATTACCAAACACAGAAGAATATAAACTTAAAAAACAGTAAAATTATGAACATTCAACCATTAGCAGACCGTGTGTTGGTATTGCCAGCACCAGCAGAAGAGAAAGTAGGAGGTATTATCATTCCTGACACAGCAAAAGAGAAACCATTGCAGGGAAAAGTTGTCGCAGTGGGAAAAGGTACGAAGGACGAAGAGATGGTGCTCGCAGTTGATGACACTGTGCTCTATGGCAAATATGCCGGTACTGAGGTGCAACTTGAGGGTGAGAAATATCTCATCATGCGTCAGAGTGATATTCTTGCTATTATTAAGTAGGTTTGTAAGTTTGAAGTTTGTAAGTTTGAAAGCTTATGAGTTTATGAACATATGAATTTCAAATTTGTCAAAACGGATAAACCAAGCGATATATCACGATATTTCAGAAGTAAGTTAATAATATTTTTTAAATAGACAGATGTTTTGGCATTGCCAAACACAAAAACAATTACAATTATGGCAAAAGAAATAAAATTCAATATTGAAGCACGCGACCTGTTGAAGCAGGGAGTTGACCAGTTGGCCAATGCAGTGAAAGTAACACTCGGTCCTAAAGGACGTAATGTGGTGTTAGAGAAGAAATTTGGTGCACCGCAGATTACCAAGGATGGTGTGACTGTGGCTAAGGAAATCGAACTCGAGGATAAGTTTGAGAACACAGGTGCTCAGCTTGTCAAGAGTGTGGCTTCAAAGACTGGTGACGATGCCGGTGATGGTACAACTACCGCAACACTGCTTGCACAGGCAATCGTCAACGAGGGTCTGAAGAACCTTGCTGCTGGTGCCAACCCCATGGATTTGAAACGTGGTATCGACAAGGCTGTCAAGGCTGTTGTGGCTTATATTGCCAACAATGCGGAGAAAGTAGACGACAACTATGATAAGATTGAGCAAGTGGCTACTGTTTCTGCCAACAATGATCCTGAAATAGGAAAACTGTTGGCTGATGCTATGCGCAAGGTGTCAAAAGACGGCGTTATATCCATTGAGGAGAGCAAGAGTCGCGATACACATATCGAGGTGGTAGAGGGTATGCAATTCGACCGTGGTTACCTAAGTGGATACTTCGTGACCGACCCTGACAAGCTCGAGTGCGTATATGATAATCCATACATTCTTATCTACGACAAGAAAATCAGCAATATCAAGGAGTTCCTGCCCATCTTGCAGCCTGCTGCAGAGAGCGGACGCCCATTGCTCGTCATCGCCGAGGATGTTGACTCTGAGGCTTTGACTACACTCGTTGTAAACCGTCTGCGTTCAGGTCTGAAGATTTGTGCCGTAAAGGCTCCTGGTTTCGGTGACCGTCGTAAGGCAATGCTCGAGGATATTGCAGTGCTCACTGGTGGTACCGTTATTAGCGAGGAGAAAGGTCTCAAGTTGGAACAAGCTACTATGGAGATGCTTGGAACATGTGAGAAGGTCACTATCTCGAAAGACAACACCACTATCGTTGATGGCGCTGGCTCGAAGGAAGCAATCAAAGACCGCATCTCAGCTATTAAGAATGAAATTGCCAACACTACAAGTTCATACGACAAGGAGAAGCTGCAGGAGCGTTTGGCTAAGCTCTCCGGTGGTGTGGCTGTGCTCTATGTGGGTGCTAACAGTGAAGTGGAGATGAAAGAGAAGAAAGACCGTGTGGATGACGCGCTTTGTGCAACACGCGCTGCCATAGAGGAAGGTGTTGTAGCTGGAGGTGGTACTACCTATATCCGTGCGCTGGATACACTGAAAGACGTCAAGGGCGACAATGCCGACGAGCAGACAGGTATCAATATCGTGGCAAGAGCCATCGAAGAGCCACTCCGACAGATTGTCATCAATGCAGGTGGCGAGGGTGCTGTGGTTGTTCAGAAAGTACGTGAGGGTGAGGGTGACTTTGGTTACAATGCTCATCTCGACACTTATGAGGACCTGCGCAAGAGCGGTGTCATTGATCCTGCAAAAGTGGCAAGGGTTGCTCTTGAGAATGCAGCCTCCATTGCAGGTATGTTCCTTACCACGGAGTGTGTCATTGTTGACAAACCTGAAGAGAAACCTGCCATGCCAATGGGTGGTGCTCCAGGAATGGGCGGAATGATGTAATTTTGACAACTCTATATATCAAAATGAGGGTTAGATTATTTCTAATCCTCATTTTGTTGTATTTTTGTCGGATTATATGTTACTTTTTTCTGATTTTTCTTTGGGAATATAAATAAACTCATTACCTTTGCACCCAAATGTAAAACTTTGCATACGGGCATTATGATGCCCATTGGTACAAGGTAAATAATTTTTTTTTGATTTGTTTTAGTAGATTAGTTTTTAAGTAGTTTGTTTTTTGAAAATCGGTTGTCGGGAGACATCCGATTTTTTTTGTGCCTATTTTTCGGGGAATCTAAGATTTTTATCAAAAAAATCATTATCTTTGCACATTGGATGAAAGGATGTGGACTTAGAGGAACTTCATAACCTCACAATCTTACAAACTCATAACCTCACAAACTCAAAAACTTAAAAACCAATGACTAAACAAAACTATTTCTTTGCCGTTGACTTAGGTGCTACAAGTGGTAGAACCATTGTGGGCACTTTAGGGAACGAAAAGATAGAATTGGAAGAACTGACAAGGTTCGACAATCTTATTATTCAAACCGGCGGACATTTCTATTGGGACATCTATGCACTTTACAATGAAATCATCAAGGGACTCAAACTGGTAGCTCAACGCAACCTGTTCATCTCATCGATTGGCATCGATACATGGGGGGTTGATTTTGTGTGCATTGGTGATGATGGTGCCATCTTGCGTAATCCATTGTCATATCGTGACCCTCACACGTTTGGTGTGATGGAGCAATATTTCGCTGATTGTGTTGATAAAAAGCGGGTGTATGAAATAACTGGCATACAGTTCATGAATTTTAATTCGCTCTTCCAACTCTATGCGATGAAACTGAACGGCGACAGTGCCTTGAAACAAGCCAACAAAATCTTGTTTATACCCGACTGTCTAAGTTATATGCTCACAGGCAATAAGATTTGCGAATATACCATTGCCTCTACATCACAGTTCCTCGACCCTAAGACCAAAAAACTTGACGAGACGTTGCTTGCTGCCATGGGGCTGAACCGTGAGAAATTCGGTGAAATGATAGCACCCGCAACGGTCATAGGAACGTTGACCGAAGAGGTTCAAAAAATGACAGGGCTTGGTCCTATACCCGTGGTGGCCGTTGCTGGGCATGACACTGCCAGTGCCGTGGCTGCAGTGCCTGCTAAGAACGAGCGGTTTGCCTATCTCAGCAGTGGCACTTGGAGTCTTATGGGTATCGAAACCCAAGATGCTGTCATCAATGACAAAAGCTATGAGTATAATTTCACCAACGAGGGTGGTGTTGAAGGCACTACTCGCTTCCTAAAGAATATTTGTGGCATGTGGCTCTATGAGCGTTGTCGTAAGGAATGGAAGGATGCCCCGAAGTCACATGCAGAGTTGCAGGCTGAGGCTATGAAAGTAGTGCCGTTCCAGAGTCTTATTAACCCCGACGACAAAATGTTTGCTAATCCTCCTTCCATGGTGGATGCAATACAGGAATACTGTCGTATGACAGGACAGAAAGTGCCACAAGGATATGCTGAGATATGCCGTTGTATTTTCGATAGTTTGGCATTGCGCTATCGACAGGTGTTTGAGTGGCTTAGAGAGTTTGCCGACTTCTCTATCGACACCCTACATATCATCGGTGGTGGCTCACTCAACGAATATCTCGACCAATTTACGGCGAATTCCACTGGCGTAGAGGTGCTGGCAGGTCCTCAGGAAGGCACTGCCATTGGTAATATCATGCTACAGGCAAAGGCATGTGGGGCAGTGACCGACATTTGGGAGATGCGCCGCATCATCGCAAATAGCATCTCGCTCAAGAGATTCCTTCCTCAAGATACCGATATCTGGCAACAGGCCTATCAGAAATTCTTAGAAATCACCAAATAGATTTGATTATCAGATTGTTCCGATTATTCCTATCAATAACCTTATAAAAACAAATCACTAAAATGAAATCAGACATTATCGAAAAAGCATACGCCATTGCCAAAGAGCGCTATGCTGCAATTGGAGTTGACACTGACAAAGCTATCGAAATTCTCGAGAAAGTTCCTATCTCGCTGCATTGCTGGCAGACTGACGACGTGGTGGGCTTCGAGCGTAATGAGGCTCTCTCTGGAGGCATCCAGACCACAGGCAATTATCCTGGTCGGGCAAGAAATATTGACGAGGTGCGTCAGGATATCTCTTTCGCTAAATCTCTTCTTGCTGGTAACCATCGTCTCAACCTGCATGAAATCTACGGTGAGTTTGGTGGTGAGTTTGTCGATCGTGACCAGGTAGAAATCAAACATTTCCAGGGATGGATAGACTGGGCTAAGGAGCAAGGGCTCAAGCTCGATTTCAATTCCACCTCGTTCTCACATCCGAAGAGTGGCAGTCTTTCTCTCTCCAATCCCGACAAGGGTATTCGTGACTTCTGGATTGAGCATACCAAGCGTTGTCGTCGCATTGCCGATGCTATGGGAAAGGCACAAGGCGATCCCTGTATTATGAACATCTGGGTGCACGATGGTAGCAAGGACCTCACTGTGGAGCGCAAGCGCTATCGTGAAATCTTCGCACAGGCCCTTGACGAGATTCTCGCAGAGGAACTGCCTGGTATGAAGACCTGTCTGGAGGCAAAACTCTTTGGTATCGGTCTCGAAAGCTATACTGTTGGGTCGCATGATTTTGTGGCTGGCTATTGTGCCACTCGCAAACTGATGTACACCCTCGATACTGGTCACTACGAGCAAACAGAGAATGTGAGTGACATGGTGGCATCATTGTTGCTCTTTGTGCCCGAATTGATGTTGCATGTCAGTCGCCCCATCAGATGGGACAGCGACCATGTTACCATCATGAACGACCAAACTCTCGACCTCTTCAAGGAAATCGTACGTGCCGACGCACTCGACCGCTCACACATTGGTCTCGATTATTTCGATGCCAGCATCAATCGTATTGGTGCTTATCTTGTAGGTGTCCGTGCCACACAGAAATGTATTCTCCAGGCATTGCTCGAGCCATTGGCAACACTGCGCCAGTATGAGGACAATGGTCAGAATTTCGAGCGTCTCGCACTTTTGGAGGAGGCCAAGTCGCTGCCATTCGGTGCTGTGTTCGACTATTTCAACCTCAAGAATGATGTACCTGTAGGCCAGGAATACATCCCTGCCGTGCAGCAATATGAGCGTGATGTCACATCGAAGAGGTAAGAACACAATTGTAATTTAATTTAGGTTATGGCAAAAGAAAAAGGAAGTTTGAGAAGCACTATAGCCGTGTCTCTCACCAATTATCTCGACGCAGGCGCCATCGTGGCGGGTGCAGGTGGACTCAGATTGTGGCAAGATTATCTCGGATTGTCCAATATGACCTTGGCATTGATGAATTTTATTAGTGCTAATGCGGTTGGTGCTGCCATAGGTGCCATCATAGGAGGAATTCTGGCTGATAAGTACGGGAGAAAGTTTATCTATACTTACAATCTGTTAGTATACATGCTGGGGGTGGCACTAATTATTTGCAGTGTCAATTTACCCATGCTGCTCTGCGGATTTCTCGTTACGGGAATCTCCGTGGGTGTCGGCGTACCTGCCTCATGGACTTATATTTCTGAAAGTTCAGAGGTGAATAATCGTGGACGTAATATCTGTATTTCACAGATGTCTTGGGCATTTGGACCAGCAGTCATCCTGCTACTTGGAATGCTCTTAGCCCCCGATGGTTTTCTCTTTGGGTGGGTGAAAAGTGTTGCCCACGCCTTTGGTGGGGAATCTATGCCCACCAATTCCCTAAATGTGTTCAGTTCGAGAATAGTATTCTTAACTCTTTTTGTCGTTGCGTTCATTGCATGGAATTTGCAGCGCAGACTAGATGAGAGCAGTGAGTGGAAGACTGCCAAAGCCTGTAACGAAAAGAGTGAGAATACAGGTTTGTTCCATGCTATCAGGGTACTATTCTCCAACAAAATCGCTGTGCGTACTGTTATTTTCTTGGCGACTATCTATCTTACATGGAACTTGGTAGCTTCCGTTATGGGTTTTTTCCAACAGTATATCTATGAAACGCTAGGGGGGGTGAGTAATGAGCAATCCAACTGGATGACTTGTATTCAGTGGATTATTGTAGCGGGTGTGACTTTCATTTATTCATTTTTTATTGATAAAATTAGTCATAAGCTTATTTACACTATTGGACTTTTAGTTGCGATTTCCGCATGGGTACTGATAGTTACCATAGGAATTAATGGGAAGACAGTTTTATGGGCTTTTGCTGTTCTTTGGGGCATTCAAGGTGGCCTTTCTGTTCAAATCTTCTATGCCCTATGGGGTTCAGAACTTTTTCCAGCTAAATTTCGAGCTGGAGCCCAAGGTCTTGCATTCTTCATTGTCCGTGGATTATCAGGCATTTGGGGATTTGTATACACCTTTATTTCTGGGGATAGTCCCGAGGGCTTCACCATTGCTGCTTACTGCATGATAGCCCTGCTTCTTATCTCACTCATTGTGGGATTCATCGGTTGCCCCAACACCCGAGGTCGCTCCCTCGACAGCATCGCCAAAGAGCGTTACGGCGAAAATTATTAAAAACCATTGTTTTTATAAAAAAGTCCACTCGAAATAGGTTTTTACATCTTTTTTGAGTGGACTTTCACAAAAAATCCGGAACCCTTTAAGTTCCGGATTTTTATTTTGACCGAAGTTTCTCAACGTCTTAGGTTATAGGGCTTTTGACTTAAGTCGATAGCTATTCTTTAGAATGAGATGCATCTCTCACCTCACAACCTGCAAGCGAAGCGACCTCAAAACCTTAAATTCTATCTTACCTTATTTCGGCAGATTAAAAGCTACACTCATCTCCTTCATTTGCTCTTGGCTCATACCCTCTGGCTCAAAGCCCATGCAGCGGGCATTGATATAGATTTTTGCACTTTTCGACAACACGTCAATCTGGTCGAAGGCATCCATCACGTCAAGACCTTGCGCAAACACGCCATGCTTTTCCCATAGCACCACATCGTAGTCGTCGAGCTCTTTCAGAGTGGTATCGGCCAGCTCTACGCTGCCAGGAAGAGTGTAGGGGATGATGCCTAAGCCTAATGGGCAGAAGGCTTTTGTTTCAGGAATCATGCTCCATAAAATGTTGGTCAGAACATCCTTCTCGAGGAATTGCCTGTTGTGGCTCATGGCCACCAACTCAATCGGGTGGGTGTGTACGGTGGCGGTATAGGGTGACCCTTTTTCCAGGAGATGGTTGTGAACGGTTAAATGTGAGGGTAGTTCACTGGTGGGCATCACAGGCTCATCTGCGATTATTACATAACTGGCACAGTCGTCGAGGATGCGGATGACGCTGCCGTTACTCATTGGCCAGCGAGCCAGGTCGCGCATACGTTTTCCGGTACCTTTGCAATAGAAGTAACAACCTTTCAACTGTGGAAGTGCCACGCCAATTTGTTTCACTTCACTGATAGCGGGGAGTGCACGGATTTCGTCGTCCACATACTTAGTGATGTTCACTGTGATGTTGCCACCGTTGCGCTCGGCCCATCCATTCTGCCACAAATAGCCGGCAACTTCGGCTATCTTCTCGATTACACCCCTTAGTGCGGGGCGGTTTTCCAAAATACTCTTCATAGTCTTTAAATAGTTTATCTTTTGCATATGCAAAAGTATATAAAAAGAATGAAAAATAAGAGAAGAAAGAAATAAACTTATTTAAATAGTTAAATTTCTGAGATAATAACTTATTTCCCGCGTTTTTTTCGTAACTTTACACCCCAATTTAAAAATACTAAGTAGGTGGTCATAATTAGATGATAAAAACACCTACAAGAATGATTGTTATAGATATTTTTGATTACCTACTTATAATGAAACTCAAGACCATACTGCATATTTTAGGTTTTTTTGTGGTGTCTGTGGCACTGCTTCTTCTCACACAGTCGTGGTGGATGGCGTTAGGCATCCTGATGGTTATCCTGCTGATTGACAATTTCCTTAAACAATACGACAATAAGAGAAAACGTGAGTGGATGCAGAAACATTTAAATGATATGGATGTCGAAGAAGAACAAGAAAAAGAGGAGAACAACTGACTATGCAGCAACTCAGTGAATTGTACTTCGAATGGTGTGGCAGTAAGCCCTACGACATCCAAAAAATGCCAGGTGCTGGGAGCAATCGCCAATACTATCGCCTTGTTGACCTACAGGGTAATACCGTCATTGGCGTGGTGGGAACAAGCCATGAGGAAAATGATGCCTTCATTTATCTCGCTCGCCATTTCCGTAAGCGCAAACTTCCTGTGCCCGAAATCCTCGCCGTGAGTGAGGATGGTATGCGATACTTACAACAAGATCTTGGGAATACAGCACTCTTTGATGTGCTAAAAGAGGGCCGTGAGGCGGGGGGACGATATAATCTCAAAGAAAAACAACTGTTGGTAGATACTATCCGACAGTTGCCCAATTTCCAGATTCGGGGGGCAAGAGAGCTTGACTGGAATTTTTGTTACCCCCAGCCAGAGTTTGATGAAGAAAATGTGCTTTTCGATTTAAACTATTTCAAATATTGCTTTCTCAAACCCACCGATTTAGACTTCCATGAACTGAAGTTGGAGGCAAATTTCCGACTGTTGGCCAAAGATTTAGTTGCCGAACCTACAGATAGTTTCATGTATCGTGACTTCCAAGCTCGTAATGTTATGATCGACAGCGATGGCAAACCATCGTTCATTGACTTCCAAGGAGGGCGCAAAGGTCCCTATTATTACGACCTCGCTTCGTTTTTGTGGCAGGCATCGGCACGCTATTCCAATAAATTACGTCGCGAACTCATTTATGAATATTATTATTCATTGAAAAACTATACAGAGGTGCCTTCGAAGCGACATTTCGTACAGCGGTTATCGCTCTTTGTGCTCTTCCGTACACTGCAGGTGCTCGGTGCATACGGCTTCAGAGGATACTTCGAGAGAAAGCAACATTTTATCGACTCCATACCCCCAGCGATGGAGAATCTAAGGGAACTTCTGAACAATGTCTCTTTCCCATATCCATATCTTGTGGATGTGTTGCAGCGACTCGCCAATTTGCCACGCTTTGCCACAAACAAACAAGTTATAGAAAGGGCGGATGGCTATCGCATCACCTCGTCGAATGTCTATGATGCACATCCTGCCGATGGACCTGCTACCTTCTCAAAATATGATGGCAAAGGCCCACTCGTAGTGCGTATCTATAGCTTTTCATACAAAAAAGGTATCCCAGAGGATGAGTCGGGCAATGGTGGTGGATATGTATTCGACTGTCGGAGCACTCACAACCCGGGACGCTATGAACCATATAAAAAATTGACGGGATTGGATGAGCCTGTCATTCGTTTCCTTGAGGATGATGGTGAGATATTGACATTCCTTGAAAGTGTCTATCGGCTGGCTGATGCCCATGTGACACGCTATATTCAACGGGGATTTACCAGCCTGATGTTTTCCTTTGGATGTACGGGTGGGCAGCATCGCAGTGTATATTCGGCACAGCACCTTGCTTTGCACATCCATGAGAAATTTGGAATAGAAGTTCATGTTGTTCATCGTGAACAGGGCATTTCTGAGATATTGGAGGCAAAGCGACAGAAAGTACCTATGCAAGCTATGGTCTTTGCTGCAGGATTGGGTACACGTCTGAAACCACTGACTGACACGATGCCCAAGGCTTTGGTGAAAGTGGGTGACAAGACCTTACTCGACCGCACATTAGCAACGTTGCAGGCAGCTGGGGCAAAGCGTGTGGTGGTGAATGTGCATCATTTTGCCTCGCAAATCATCGACCATTTGGAGCATAGGGATGAGAAAGACATGAATGTCATAATATCCGATGAGTCGGAGATGCTACTCGATACAGGTGGTGGAATTCGCAAGGCTGCCTCCCTCTTCAACCCAGATGCCAATATTCTCATTCACAATGTCGATATATTGAGTAATGTCAATCTAAAGACATTCTATGAAGCTGCGCAGACAGATGATGCCACTTTGCTCGTCAGCAAACGACAGACTAGTCGTTATCTACTTTTCGACGATGATATGCGCCTTGTGGGTTGGCAAAACATCGCCACGGGTGAAGTGAAAAGTCCACACAGTGAACTCGACGTGTCAAAATGCCATCGCTATGCGTTTGCGGGAATCCATGTGTTTTCACCACGTCTGTTCAAACATATGGAAGATTGGCCTGAGAAGTTTGGCATCATCGACTTCTATCTGCGTATCTGTGACCAATGTGTTATACGTGGACTTTATAAGCCCGACCTACAATTGATGGATGTGGGAAAGGCCGATACACTCGCTCAAGCAGAAACTTTCCTGCAAACATTAGCCACAGCAGAATAAATTCCATTTTCAATCTTCAATTATCTATAGTCATTTGTCCCTTTAAATTACAGATAAATCATAAAACCATGCAACAAAAAATTATCATCCTGGATTTCGGCTCACAGACCACACAGTTGATTGGCCGGCGTGTGAGAGAACTGGACACTTTTTGTGAGATTATTCCATATAATAAGTTTCCAAAGGACGACCCATCGGTCATCGGTGTTATCCTGAGCGGTTCACCGTATTCCGTTCACGACCCACAGGCATTCAAAGTAGATCTCTCACAGTTTGTCGGACGGCTTCCTGTGTTGGGCATCTGCTATGGGGCGCAGTTTATTGCTCAAAGTAATGGCGGTCATGTGGAACGTGCCGATAGCCGTGAGTACGGACGTGCAAATCTCTTGTCGTTTGATGCAGGAAACCCATTGCTCAAGGGATTTGAAACCAATTCCCAAGTGTGGATGAGCCATGGAGATACTATCACGCAGATCCCAGCCGACTGCCATGCCATCGCATCGACGGCAGACGTGAAATTTGCTGCATATGCCAGTGAGACTAATCCGTTGTGGGCGGTGCAGTTCCACCCTGAGGTTTTCCATACCACACAGGGGAAACAGTTGCTGCGCAACTTCGTGGTGGACATCTGCGGCAGCAGACAGGAGTGGAGCCCTGCTTCTTTTGTAGAGACCACGGTGGCTGAATTGAAAGAGCAATTAGGTAACGACCGTGTCATCCTTGGACTAAGTGGCGGCGTCGATTCTTCTGTATGTGCTACATTGCTTAACCGTGCCATTGGCGACAGACTCACTTGTATCTTCGTCGATCATGGTATGTTGCGTAAGAATGAGTTCCAAAAGGTGATGGATGCCTACAAGGGATTAGGACTGAATGTAATTGGCGTGGACGCCAGCGAGAAGTTCTTTGCCGATCTGAAGGGTGTAAGTGACCCTGAGCAGAAACGTAAGATTATCGGCCGCGACTTCATTGAAGTGTTCAATGCCGAGGCCAAGAAAATAACCGACGCCAAATGGCTCGCGCAGGGCACCATCTATCCCGACCGCATCGAAAGTTTGAGCATCACGGGTATGGTCATCAAGAGTCACCACAATGTTGGTGGACTGCCCAAGGAGATGCACCTACAACTGTGTGAACCTCTGAAATGGCTCTTTAAGGATGAAGTGCGTAGAGTAGGGTATCAGTTAGGTATGCCCGAACGGCTTATTAAGCGTCATCCATTCCCCGGACCCGGACTGGCGGTGCGTATCCTCGGTGATATCACTCCCGAGAAAGTACGCATTCTACAAGATGCCGACGATATTTATATCGAGTCGATGCTGCAGTATGTGTGCAAGGATGGAGAAATCCTTTACGACAAGATTTGGCAAGCCGGAGCTGTGCTCCTCTCTACTGTAAGGAGTGTGGGCGTTATGGGTGACGAACGTACTTACGAGCATCCCGTGGCATTGCGAGCTGTCACCAGCACCGATGCCATGACTGCCGACTGGGCACATCTGCCTTACGATTTCATGGCGAAAGTCTCCAACGAAATCATTAACAAAGTACGTGGCGTCAACCGCGTCTGTTACGATATCTCTTCTAAACCACCATCAACCATCGAGTGGGAGTAGAATTCTAATTAAATTGAAGATTGAAGATTATGCTTCGCATGAATATCGGCTGCACCTCAGCAATAGAAGCGAGTTTCATTGCATTCGGTTTGCACGATATTTGAAAATTGAAAATTGAGTCCCTCATATATTATTTCTCCGTATGCGACAATTTAGTCGTAGCGTAACTATCTAAACATCCAAACTCCTAAACTCCCCAATTTATGCGATTCCTATCATTATTCATCATCTGTATGGCCTGCTCAATGAGCTTGTCGGCACAGAAAAAGTCAAAAGAAATACCATTGGTATATTCAGTTGAAAACACAGGCACAAAAGCCAATCCTGTCCTTCCAACAAGGGAGAACGACCAGAAGTGCGAGGCTCTGCCCGATCCATTGGCATGGTCAAATGGAAAGGGGAGGGTGAAGAAATTCTCCCAATGGAGTAAGCGGCGTGGTGAGATAGCCAAGGAAATCCAGCATTATGAGATTGGCACAAAACCCACGGTGAATGCCTCCGATGTCAGTGCGGCTTTGAATGACAACACCCTCACAGTCAGTGTCACCGTTAATGGACAGACATTGAATCTCAGTGCAACCATCAAATACCCTACAGTGGGTGAGCCCCCATACGCATTAATGATAGGTACCAGCGGTATCTCGCTACCTCCTGCTGTTTATTCCACTCGTCCTATCGCCACGATGGTATTTAGCGAGAGGCAGGTCAATAATTATTCGCAGTTTGGAAAACCCAACGGAAGGGGAAATTACGAATTCGACCGTCTTTATCCCGAACTGACAGAGAATGGTGCTTATAGCGAGTGGGCTTGGGGACTGAGCCGTCTGTTGGATGGTCTGCAACAGCTTGGACCAGAGGTCACCAAGATTGATATGAAGCATATTGGAGTGACGGGATGCTCATACGCTGGTAAAATGGCACTCTTTTGTGGAGCCTTTGACGAACGTGTGGCATTGGTTATCTCACAGGAACCCGGTGGTGGCGGTGCGGCTGCATGGCGATATTCGAGTTGGATGAATTCACGTCCCAATGCCAAGGCTGTGGAAGGTATCGATAATACTGATTACAACTGGTTTAAGCAGTCGTTGAAGGAAAACTTTGGCGGTGAAAACGTTGCCTATCTGCCACACGACCACCATGAACTCGCTGCCATGGTATGTCCAAGGGCTTTGCTCATGCTTGGTAATCCCGATTATGAGTGGTTGGCGGATCCTGCCGCATACGTCTCAATGAATGCAGCTATTAAGGTATGGGAACAGTTTGATATCGCAGACCGTGTGGGCTATTCCATCGTCGCTGGTCACGGCCATTGCCAGTTGCCAAAGGGACAATACCCAGAGGTTGAGGCATACATCGACAAGTTCCTTCTTGGGAAAACCGATGTCAATACCTTGGTGCGTATCGCACCAGAATCCTACTCAGAAATCGACCTCGAAAAATGGATTGGTAGTTGGGGGAAGTAATTATAAAATGGGATGTGTCAATCGACACATCCCATTATGCATTTTCAGCGGAAAGGATAGGATTCGAACCTACGAACCGGTTTTGCCGGTCACACGCTTTCCAGGCGTGCCTCTTCAGCCACTCGAGCACCTTTCCTTGTGATTTTTGGCTGCAATTTTCAAATGCGGTGCAAAATTACTGGTTTTATCGCATATTTTGAAATTTTTCGCCCTTTATTTTCTCTTCAATCATACGATTTATATTTCTTTAACCTTACTGAATAATAGTTTCTTCAATATTATACCGTGGTCTATCCTTGGTCTCGATATAGATTTTGCCGATATATTCTCCGATGATTCCGATGGCCACGAGAATGCAGCCGCCGACAAACCAGACGGAGAGAATCAGTGAGGACCAACCGGGAACGGCTTTGTCGGTGAATAAACTGTAGAGGACATAGATAAGAATAAGGAAAGAGATAATTAGGAAGATGATGCCAGAGAAGAGTATCATGCGTACTGGCTTCACGCTAAACGAGGTAATACCATCGACAGCGAAGTTGAGCATCTTGCCCAGGGGGTATTTGCTCTCGCCTGCCACACGTTCCATGCGGTCGTAATATACTTTGGCAGTCTTATAACCAATTAGTGGAACAATGCCACGGAGGAAGAGGTTGCGCTCACGATATTGACAAAGCTGCTCCACGGCACGTCGGCTCATCAGTCGATAGTCAGCATGGTTATAGACAGATTTCACACCTAAGGTATGCATCAACTTATAGAATCCCAAAGCTGTAGTGCGTTTAAACCATGTGTCGGTGGTGCGCTTGTTCCTCACACCATACACGATGTCGCAGCCTAATTTGTATTGCTTTATCATCTCACGGATGACGGAAATGTCATCTTGAAGGTCGGCATCGATGGATACCATGATATCAGCATATTCTTTTGCCGTGGTTAATCCAGCCAAAAGAGCATTTTGATGGCCAGAATTGGCTGAGAGTTTCACACCAGTAACATAGGTGTTGCTATTTGCGTATTCAGAAATCAGTTCCCAAGTATTGTCATGGGAACCATCATCCACATACATCACCCGGCTCTCTTGGGCAATAACCGTTTCATCCGCCAAATCTTTCAGAAATTTGGTCAGCTGCTCATTTGAGATGGGTAGCATTTCTTGCTCATTATAGCAAGGCACCACAATATAAAGAATTGGCAGATGGTTCATTTAACTTTTTCTCCAAACCATTTTGTTGACGATGCCAGTATAACTTTGTATGATTTTCACCACTTTGGTTGATACATTCTCCTCCACATAGTCAGGTACAGGGATACCATGATAGCCGTCACGGCAGAGACTTACGGCAGTCTCTACAGCCTGCAGCAGACTATTGGTATCGATGCCGGCAATGATGAAACAGCCCTTATCGAGGGCCTCTGGCCGCTCAGTACTCGTGCGGATACACACAGCTGGGAACGGATGGCCTACACTGGTAAAGAAACTGCTTTCCTCGGGGAGAGTTCCACTGTCGCTCACTACGGCAAAAGCATTCATTTGCAAACAATTATAGTCGTGGAAACCTAATGGCTCATGCTGGATAACGCGTTTGTCGAGTTTAAATCCACTGGCTTCAAGGCGTTTGCGAGAACGCGGATGGCAACTATATAGGATGGGCATGTCGTAGTGTTCAGCCATGCGGTTGATAGCGGTGAAGAGAGAGGTGAAGTTTTTCTCGGTGTCGATATTTTCTTCGCGATGTGCGGAGAGAAGAATGTAGCGCCCTTTTTCCAGACCCAAACGCTTGTGGATATCGCTGTTATCAATTTCGGCAAGGTTCGCATGCAGCACTTCGGCCATGGGCGAGCCTGTGACATAGGTACGCTCTCTGGGGAGCCCACATTCTGCCAGGTAACGACGGGCATGCTCGGAGTAGGCCATATTGACATCACTGATAATATCCACGATGCGGCGGTTGGTCTCCTCGGGCAGACATTCGTCCTTGCAGCGGTTGCCTGCTTCCATGTGGAAGATGGGGATATGCAGACGTTTGGCGCCGATTACACTTAGGCATGAGTTGGTGTCGCCAAGCACTAAGACTGCATCGGGTTGTGTCTCTACCATAACCTTATACGAAATGGCAATGATATTGCCCATTGTCGAACCTAAGTCATCGCCCACAGCATTCATGTAGATGTCGGGGGCAGCAAGTTTCAGGTCCTTAAAGAATACACCGTTCAGATTGTAGTCATAGTTTTGTCCTGTGTGTGCTAACAGTGTATCAAAATATTGGCGACATTTATTGATGACAGCTGCCAAGCGGATAATCTCAGGACGTGTGCCCACGATGATGAGCAATTTTAGACGGCCGTCGTTTTTGAATGATGACATTATTGAAAAATTATGAGTTGAAAAAAACTAACTTTCTACTTCCTCAAAGAAAGTGTCGGGGTGAGAGGGGTCGAACTGCTCGTTCGCCCACATCACTGTCACGAGGTTCTCTGTTTCCGAGAGGTTGATGATGTTGTGTGTGTAGCCTGGGAGCATATGGATAGCTTCGATTTTATCGCCAGAGACCTCAAAATTTAGGACTTCGTCGTTGCCGATGCGTCGTTCTTGGATGAGACCATGACCACTTACCACGATGAAAAATTCCCACTTCGAGTGATGCCAGTGTTGCCCTTTGGTGATACCTGGGCGGGAGATGTTGACGCTGAATTGTCCACACTTTTCCGTGCGAAGCAGTTCAGTGAATGAGCCACGGGCATCGACGTTCATCTTCAATGGGAATTTCACCCGCTCTTTTGGAAGATAGCTCAGATAAGTAGAGTAGAGTTTTTTCTCAAAACTACCATTGGGTATTTCTGGCATGACAAGTGTTTGTGGCTGGTCGTGGAAAGTGTGAAGCAATTCTACAATACGCCCTAAAGTCACATGGTGGCTTATGGGACAATAGCAATAACGACCATCATCGCATGGCAACACAGAAAGACCATCAAACTCACAATGGTGCTCTTTCCCCTCGAGGGCATCGAGCATCTCAGTAAGCAGGTCATCTATATAGAGTAGCTCCAGTTCAACACTTGGGTCGTTTACTTGGATGGGAAGGTCGCAGGCAATGTTGTTGCAGAAGGTGGCCACAGCACTATTATAGTTAGGACGGCACCATTTGCCAAAGAGATTTGGGAAACGATACACCAATACCCGTGTGCCACATTCTTCACCATATTTGAGGAAGAGGTCTTCGCCGGCTTTCTTGCTGCGACCATATTCGGAGTTGCCGAAACGCCCTGTCAGCGATGCTTGTTGTGATGAAGACAACATCACAGGACAGGTGTTGCCATGCTGACGGAGGGTGTCGAGTAGGGTGGAGGCAAAGCCGAAGTTCCCCTCCATAAATTCCGATTGTTCTTTGGGGCGGTTGACACCTGCCAGATTAAAAACAAAATCAGCACGTTGGCAGAATCCGTCGAGCAGGTTGGCAGGAGTATCGATGTCGTATTCCATTACCTCGTCGATAGTCAACTGCGGACGAGTGCGGTCTTTACCGCAGCGGATATTGTTGAGAGCGGCACTAAGGTTTTTGCCGACAAAGCCTTTGGCGCCAGTGATTAAGATGTTCATTTAATATTAATATTGAATATTGAAGATTTAATATTGAATATTGAAGAATGAAAACTGAAGGGTAGTTATGAGGTTGTAAAAATGGATCCTCTACTCCGATCTGATTTCCTTGGCTCTTTGCTTGGCTATCAAACCTAAGTCCTCACGTACAAAGCGGAGCTTCAGTAGCAGTTGCTTCATTCCCTCCACGTCTAAGCGGCGTGTGTTGTGGCTGTGATAGTCTTCGATGCGGGAGATGTCCTCATTTCCCTGGGTAAAGAATTTGTCGTAGTTGAGGTCTCGGGTGTCGCAGGGGATACGGTAGTAGTCGCCCATGTCGATGGCACGCACCATTTCTTCGCGTGTCACTAATGTCTCATAGAGTTTCTCGCCGTGACGTGTGCCGATGACTTTTATCTCTGGCACGTGTGCAATGACAGGCTTGTCTGTCCCTGCCACAGGCATCTTGCAATATACTTCTACCAAAGCCTTGGCCAGCGTATCGAGTGTGGCGGCTGGGGCTTTCTGTACAAACAAGTCGCCGTTATGGCCGTGAGTGAAGGCATATACCACTAAATCGACAGCATCGTCGAGTGTCATCATGAAACGTGTCATGTTGGGGTCGGTGATAGTGATAGGTTTCTCCTCAAGCATCTGTTCCACCCAAAGGGGGATGACGGAGCCACGGCTTGCCATCACATTACCATAGCGTGTGCAGCAGATGGTCGTATCAGCATCATCGCCTAGTTCGCGACCCTTTGCCACAGCAACTTTCTCCATCAAGGCCTTCGACATGCCCATGGCATTGATGGGATAGGCAGCCTTGTCGGTGGAGAGCACTACCACATTTTTTACACCATGTTCAATGGCGGAGTTTAGCACATTCTCTGTGCCTAATATGTTGGTGCGCACGGCTTCAGCGGGGAAAAACTCGCACGAGGGCACTTGCTTAAGGGCAGCGGCGGCAAATACATAGTCAACCCCTTTCATGGCGACATCTACAGACGACTTGTCACGGACATTGCCGATATAGAATTTCACTTTGGGATTCTGGATGGCATGGCGCATATCATCCTGCTTTTTCTCGTCACGTGAGAAAATACGTATCTCCTTGATGTCGGAGTCTAAAAAGCGGCGAAGCACGGCATTACCAAAACTTCCAGTGCCACCAGTAATCAATAATGTTTTGTCCTTAAATACTGACATATTTGTATTGGTTTTAAAACGATTGTGCAAAATTAATGTTTTTTTCTCACATTTCGTTTTTATCGCCAGATTATTTCAGTTTTACGCCAAATATTCATACCTTTGCAGTGCTTTATATTCATAAAAACAGCTTCTTAGTATGCGTCTTTCCGATTATGATACGATGTGTTCTATCGAAATCGCTCAAATGAAGCTACCCAAAGGTTGGGTTTCCGACTTGCCCTATAAAGACATACGGAAACGATGCATATGTCCCTTTAACTCCCTTTTAACTACTCTTTAACTCCCCTTTAACTACTTTTCAATCTTCAATCTTCAATCATCAATGCCTCATTCTCATTTCCGTCTCCTTATTCTACTCTTCGTAGTTTGTCTGGTGTCGTGTGCCAGTCATCGTGAGGTGCCAACGAATTTCCCTTTTACTTTTAAGGATAACAATCCGCATCAGATAGCGGGGGCGAAGGTATATGGGATTGAGCCGTTGGAAGACCGTTCATGCCTCACAAAAAAAGTGAAACGGAAACTCACTTATATCGAGGAAAACAAGTATTATGCTATTGACCCCTTGACACACTCCGTGCCATATCTTACCCCAGATGCAGCAAAGTTATTAAAGGACATAGGCAAGAACTTCCAGAAAAAGCTGCGGAAACATAAGATAGGGGAGTATAAAATCATTGTCACCTCGGTCTTACGTACGAAAGAGGATGTGAGAAAACTGATGAAGGTCAATGGCAATGCAGTGTCTAATTCGGCACACTGCCGTGCCACCACTTTCGACATCACTTATCGACGGTATAAATATGTGAATGGAAAACAAGCTGATGCACTACAATTAAAATATCTGCTGGGCGAGGTGATGCAAGAGTTAAGGGCAAAGGGGCGTTGTTTCGTACGATATGAGACGCAACAGACATGTCTGCATATCACTGTTTCGCCTTAGCTTCACGTAGTGCTTTCATCACCCGCTCATACTCCACAGGGGTGATGTCGCACTTATCCTTAATCCAAGTCCTTTCGGGATATTTTGCCATAAAGTCCAAACGCACCTTCTCATGTGTTACGATACTGTCGAGTGGTATCTGGTATTCATCAAGGATGGGAAGTAGGTACTCTATGGCACTATTAATCTGGTCTTCTGTAAGCGGTGTTTCTACAGTATTGCCTTGAAACTCTACGCCGATAGTAAACTCATTGCATTGCTCACGGCCATTGAGTATGGAGCGGCCGGCATGATATGCCACTACACGAGGCTCGCAGAGGATGTATCTTGTGCCGTCAGTATCTATCAGGCAATGGCTGCTCACTTTGTTCTCTGGTAGCGTCAATACTTCAAGTGAGCGCTCAATAGTGGGCAAGGCAGTGTGATGAAGAATGACGCCACGCACATCGTTCACTTTCTCACGGTCGTAGTTTTGGGTGGGGTAGGATACTACACGGTATGTCTTCTTCACCTCTACAGGCTTTTCTTCTTCTCCTCCTTTCATCATTGTTAGCGTAAATACAAGCCCAATGATGCCAAGCAATGTGACACCTCCGACAAAATAAATCCTTTTTTTATTCCGCTTTTTCATACAAAATGCAAAGATACTATAAAATATCGAAAATATATAATTGAATTAAAAAAAAGAATGTAAAG
The DNA here is from genome assembly GCA_900315075.1 of uncultured Prevotellaceae bacterium. Classification (GTDB taxonomy): domain Bacteria; phylum Bacteroidota; class Bacteroidia; order Bacteroidales; family Bacteroidaceae; genus Prevotella. The sequence goes on from OMXV01000005.1 coordinate 49,751, forward strand.
AGTTCAGTGGGTTAGACGTTATGGCGTTCATGCATCACCTTATACTTAATGTATTCAAAACGTTTGGTCGAATCGAAAAATATCGCTACCTTTGCATCGTAATAACACTACCAAATAACTATATGAAATACGTTATTATCTGGATTGCTGCTCTCGCCGCCATATTTTGTGGGCTGTTGATTTTCGAGAGCCACTTATTATGGAAGGTACAGGAGTTGAACTTGTTTCTTAATACATCACTATTTTTCAAAGAACAGATGGTGGTGCCTGCGGGTATGCTAACATATATAGGAACATGGTTTACGCAGTTCTTCTACCACCCTTGGATGGGAGTAGCAATGCTCTGTGGCTGGTGGCTGTTGTTGCTGTGGCTGCTGAAGCAAACTTTCTCTGTGCCCACACGATGGGCCTCGCTATTGATTATTCCCGTTGCCCTGCTCTTGCTGACTGATGTAGATATGGGCTATTGGGTGTATATACTGAAACTGCGTGGTCACTTCTTCCTCACCACTATCGCTACCACTGCTGTTGTGGCACTGCTTTGGGGATTCCGTTCACTCCCCGACAAATACTGGCTGCGCGCTGTATGGTTGGTGCTCACAGGCATTGTAGGCTATCCTCTAATGGGAATATATGGCCTGGCGGCTACCTTGTTGATGGGCGTCTGGTCGTGGCGACTCATGCCACGAGGACGTGCTGCCATCTACACTGTTGTAGCCATACTCATGGTCATAGCAATTCCCTTGCTTTGCTACCGTTATGTGTATCATGAGACTAATTTTGCCAATATCTACTACGCAGGACTGCCACTCTTTTTTGTCACCGAACGATATACCGCATACTATATCCCCTACTTCTTGTTAGCACTTTTCATGATAGTTATGGTGTGTCTGCCTCTGAAACATGGAGATAACAAGCAGAAGGTTAAGGTCCAGAATGTCAATAATACGCAGAAAGGCAAAGACCAAACCGTCAAAAACAATCAAAAGGCCTCAGCTGCAAAGAAAAAGCAGAAAAATACAGCGTGGATACCACGTGTCATCTGCGAGGGGATAACGCTGGCTGTCATCATTTTAGGAGTGGCGTATTTCTGGTATAAGGACGAGAATTTCCACCATGAACTCAAAATGCAGCACCTTATAGATCAGACAGACTGGGAGGGCGTTATGGAGGAAGCTGCCGCCCAGCAGGATGAGCCTACGCGCGCTATTGTCATGATGCGCAATCTCGCTCTGTCGCGTATGGGACGGCAAGGCGACTATATGTTCCAGTACCCCAACGGGGCAAAGAGATATAATGCTCCATTCCCTATGCGCTTGATGATGGAGAGTGGCTCGCTTATTTACTATCAATATGGTATGTTGAATTATTGCAACCGTCTGTGTACTGAGTTGGGCGTGGAGTTTGGCTGGCGTGCTGAGCATTTAAAATACTTAATTCGGTGTGCTCTGCTGAAAGGAGAAAAGGAGGTTGCACAAAAATACATCAACATTCTTAAACACACGACGTTCTTCGACGAGTGGGCTGAAAAGGCTGAGATTCTTTTGAACGACCCCAAATTAATAGCCGAAGACCGCGAGATGGAGCCTATTACCCACATGCTCCACTATTCTGATAAACTGACTGGTGACAACGGCTATGTGGAAAGCTTTTTGATGAATCAATTGGCCAAAAGCGATTATACAGAAGACCCTATCTTCCAAGAGCAGACACTTCTGGCATCGCTTCGGGTGAAAGACCCCAATCTTTTCTGGCATCATTTTAGTAATTACCTTTCACTACACCCCGAACAACCTATACCTGTTGCCTACCAAGAAGCCGCTTTTCTCTTCGGCATGATATTAGAACTTCCCGACTTGGACAAGATACCTGTCAGTCAAAGTGTCAAGGATTGTTTTGATGGCTTCTACCAATATTTCTCTCAATACGAGGGCATGAGCGCTGAAGAAGTGCGCACTAAAGACAGCTTAAATGTTCAGTCAGGAATAGATGCAGGACAGCCTTATCGAAATAACTATTTTTATGATTATCACATAATATCGAACCTCCCAGAGTACTAAACAATATGAAACGACTCTCTTTATACCTCTTCAAGCTTTCTTCTTTTATTTTACTGGTAGCTTGTGGGTCATCAGTACCAACGGAATATACACAGTCGGAAAAACTGCCAGCGATTTATCCTGATTATACAGAAGTGACAGTGCCTGTGAATATTGCTCCGCTTAGTTTCGAATACGATGGTCAGGCCGACGAAATGGTGACTCGTTATGCAGTAGGAAACGATGAAATAGTGTGCAACGGACAACCTGATATTGATGAGTGGCACGAACTGGCCCAGAAAGCCAAGGACAATGCTATCACCGTCGATGTCTATACACGCAAAGGCGACCAATGGACACGATTCAAACCTTTCAATATCTATGTCTCGCCCGACTCGATCGATCCCTACATCAGCTATCGTCTGATAGCGCCATCATTTGTAACCTATGAATCACTGACCATCAACCAGCGGTGTTTGGAAAACTATGATGAGAGCGTCATTTATGACAATATCCTATGTGGTTTCGAGAAAGAAGGACAGTGTATCAACTGCCACCACTACCAGAATTATAACCCTGAACGGATGCAGTTTCATGCACGACAGTATAAGGGAGGTACAGTTATCGCTTACGACGGCAAACTCAAGAAGGTGAACATACGCAACGACTCTATCCTTTTGTCTGGTGTCTATCCCGCATGGCATCCTTCACTTAACCTCATTGTCTATGCCAGTGACAAAACCTGGCAAAATTTCCATACTGTCAATCCCAATAAGGTAGAGGTGTATGACGAAGAGAGTGATATTATAGCCTATGACGTGGAATCCGATGAGGTGACAAACCTCGAGAACAGTAAAACCGAGTTCGAGGTGTTTCCTGCCTGGGCTCCCGACGGCAAGACGCTTTATTACTGCAGTGCTCATTTTGAACGGCAAGATACCACCAAAACAAAAATGTCAGAGGTAATTGCTCGTTTTCAGGAACTGAAATACAGTATCTACCGTAAGTCTTTCGACCCTAACACCCGTCAGTTCGGACCACGTGAACTAGTGTTTGATGCTGCTGCTATCGACAGTAGCGCTACATTCCCACGCATCTCACCAGATGGGCGTTACCTCCTGTTCACGATGGGACGTTATGGCTATTTCCACATCTGGCACCACGATGCAGATTTGTGGATAATGGATTTGGTGAGCGGAAAGGCAAGACCATTCAATGAGGTGAATAGCTCCGATACCGAAAGTTATCACTCATGGTCAAGCAATGGACGATGGATAATCTTTAGTAGTCGTCGTAACGATGGTGTTTTCACCCGTCCATACATAGCATACGTTGATAAGAATGGACATGCGTCGAAACCATTCGAACTGCCAAGTGAGGACCCTGACTACCACCGACAGTTTATGCGCTGCTACAATATACCTGAGTTTATGAAAGGTCCTGTCACAATAACACCACAGACCTTCGCCGACGTGTTGAAGGGCGATTCTGTCAATGTTAAGTACGTTAATAATTTTGCACACTAAAATCCATATTCATGGCAACAGTTGACGACAAAAAAGTAATCTTTTCGATGGTCGGAGTGAGTAAGACCATTCAGCAGAACCAGAAGCAGATACTCAAAAATATCTATCTAAGTTTTTTCTATGGTGCAAAAATAGGTATCATCGGATTAAATGGTGCTGGAAAATCAACCCTGATGAAAATCATTGCTGGCATCGAACAGCAGTATCAGGGGAACGTGGTGTGGAGCCCGGGATATACGGTGGGCTACCTGCCGCAGGACCCGCCACTTGATGAAAACAAAACTGTTAAGGAAAATGTGATGGAGGGTGTGCAGCATGTTTATGATGCACTGAAGGAATACGACGAGATTAACGTGAAATTCGGACTGCCAGAATACTATGAAGATGCCGACAAAATGGATAAGTTGATGGCAAGGCAGGCAGAATTGCAGGACATCATAGATGCCACTGACGCATGGAACATGGACTCTAAACTCGACCGTGCGATGGCAGCACTCAACTGTCCACCGGGTGACTGGGGGGTGACAACCCTCTCAGGTGGTGAACGTAGGCGAGTGGCACTTTGCCGACTCTTGCTGCAAAAACCCGACGTGCTCTTGCTCGATGAGCCTACTAACCACCTTGATGCTGAGTCCATCGATTGGCTCGAACAGCATCTGCAGCAATATGAAGGTACAGTGATTGCCGTCACACACGACCGCTATTTCCTCGATGATGTTGCACAATGGATTCTCGAACTTGACCGTGGCGAGGGCATCCCATGGAAGGGTAATTATTCATCGTGGCTGGAACAGAAAAGTCAGCGACTCGCTATGGAGGAGAAAACTGCATCTAAGCGTCGTAAAACTTTGGAGAGAGAGTTGGAATGGGTGCGTATGGCTCCCAAGGCTCGTCATGCTAAGGGGAAAGCTCGTCTTAACTCTTATGATAAGATGCTTAATGAGGAGCAGAAACAGAAAGAGGAAAAACTGGAAATCTTTATTCCAAATGGTCCACGTCTAGGCAATAAAGTCATAGAGGCGGAACATGTGGCCAAACAATATAATGAGAAAGTGCTTTTCAGCGATCTCAATTTTATGTTGCCTCCCAATGGCATCGTGGGTGTCATCGGCCCCAATGGTGCTGGTAAGACCACGCTCTTTCGACTAATCATGGGTTTGGAAACTCCCGACAAGGGCAGCTTTGCTGTGGGTGAGACTGTGAAACTTTCCTATGTCGACCAGCAACATAAGGATATCGACCCGACAAAGTCGGTCTATCAAGTGGTAAGCGGGGGCAATGAGACAATACGTATGGGGGGACGTGATATAAATGTGAGAGCATACCTTTCGCGTTTCAATTTCAATGGTGTTGACCAAGAGAAGAAATGTGCGGTACTCTCAGGAGGTGAGCGCAACCGCTTGCAATTGGCCCTTGCACTCAAACAAGAGGGTAATGTGCTGTTGCTCGACGAGCCTACCAATGATATCGATGTGAATACTCTCCGTGCTTTGGAGGAAGGCTTGGAATCTTTCGCTGGCTGTGCTGTTGTCATCAGTCACGACCGATGGTTCCTCGACCGCATCGGCACACATATCTTAGCTTTTGAAGGTGAAGGTAATGTGTTTTATTTTGAGGGCAACTATTCGGAATATGAGACAAATAAAGCGATGCGCTTAGGCCTTGAGGAACCCAAGCGCATCCGATATCGTAAGTTGATGGATGAATAAACCTCATGCATGAGGTTTATTCAGTCCTTTACCTCTTTCATCTTTCTAAACACCAACCAAGGGACACCCGTCCATTTCTTGTAGGGGTAGTTGGCCACATCGCCGATGTCTTGGCGAGTGCCTTCCTCATCACGGTAGTAACAATAATCGGAACCGCCAGTGATATAGATGGCATTGGTGAAGCCATATTCACGCAGTGCGTCGGAGAAATCCCACGCACTTATTTCATCGCGACTAACAACGAAGAACATGCGGTCGGGCATTGTCTTGGTCTTTTTCTTCCATCCGAGGGCACATCGCCGTGTCGTACCACCAAGGGCGTTCAGGTTTTCTTGTAGAACTACACCGTTGCTCACCAAAAAATATTGTTGGAAGTACGAACCACCGTTTTCGATGATGAACTTCTTCATCTCGTCGGTATTGCCCACTCCAATGACGCAGCGAGAGCCGAGTATGGCCATATAACCGTGAGGAACGCTGTCGTTGCTGCAATCCACGGTGTATTCTTCGCCATTGACGACAAACGAACCAATGAAGCTACCATCGTCTTTTCTGAAGTCTGCAGAGCGGCAATATAACATCACAGATTTGTCTTTCAACTTTGGCTCATCAAATTCAATGGTGGCTTCCAGTCCGCTTAGTTCGTAGAGATTGAGTGAGACACCAAGGAGGGAGTCAGTGGTGAAGATCACTTTGGAGTCGGTGGCAGCTACGGGTTGCTGCAGCAGTGCCATATTCTCGACCGGAGTGGGAGAGAAGGTAAGTTTCTTGACGTGATTATCTTTCCAATAATTGTAAATGACTAATGTCAAGATCATCAGGGCGACAATGCCAAGGGCTTTTAACAGAAAGGCTATCCATTTCCTGCGCTTTTTAGGTTTGGCAGGATGGTCGGAATTTCCAACCTGAGGTTGCTCGTCGTCATCACGCTCAATGATGAACTCAATCTCATCCATGTCGTGGAGGTGTTGTTGCTTGTCGTCCATAATTGTCAACCTATTTTAATCACTTCAAGTTGTTCTTTCAATTGCTTGAGGGCATCGCGAGGGACACCACGAATCGTATAAATGTCGTGGCTACGACCATCTACGGTTGTGTTGGCTTTTTTCACCAAATGTTTTCCACCGAAGACAATCTTCTGTTCTGTCAGGTCTATCAACTGTACATAACGGCTGTTCACTATCAGACTTCGTCCAACACGGATAAACATGCTGGCATTTTCAAGTTCCTTGAATTTTTCCTCAAATCGGTGCAGTTGGGCACCTATGGTACGGCTGCGACCGTTAATCAGTACCAACTCACTGCTGTTGCCATCGGCCGAAACATACACGATGTCGTCGGCAGCAACACGCATCAGCAGCGTGGAATTCCTCATGATAAACCATTCCATAGGCTAATGTAAGATAGGGCTGATTTCACCTCGGTAAAGGTCGTCTGCCATGTGGAGAATGAGGTCGTGCATTTCCACATCATCCTTAAAGTGTTGGGGAATTGCCTCATAGCCGATGGCTGCTCCGAGAATGTTTCCACATACGGCTCCTGTGCTATCGCTGTCGCCAGGATGGTTTACAGCTGCGATGAGTGCTTCTTTGAAGTTGTCGAAATGTCGCAGAGCACAATAGAGAGCGATGACCAACGCCTCGTCGCCAACCCATCCCTCGCCAAGAGCGCTGATATTTCTCAGATCGGGCTTGTCGTTGAGGAATTTCTCAATGGCTTGCTCAGTCTGTTGGCCCATATCGCTAACAGCGGAAGGGTATTGGGGGTATATGATTTTCATCATCTCAACACCCTCGCGGATATAGCTTACCAAGGCTTGACGTGAAGGCTGCTCGTCAAGTGCCAATCGGTAGATGATGTGCGACATTAACGCCGCTGGTATAAAGCCCAATGGATGTTGGTGGGTCATCTCTGCTGCATCTCCTGCGAGTTGGTCGGATGCCTCGATGCTCATACGTCTATCAACGACAGCATAGAGGGCAACAGGCGCTACGCGCATTACACCACCACAACCCTTGCTATTGTTGTTTGGTTTCCTTCCTGCGAAGATGTCACTCAAAGCACTCATACAGGTATTGCCTGGTGCGCGTCGCTGGTTCAGTTCGGGAATATCCTGAATCCAGCAGTCATGATAGTCGCTCGATTTCTTGCCAATTTGTGTTAAGAACCACTCGACGTAGGCACGGCATATGCCTTGTTTCATATCGTTGCCTTGTTTCACGGCATTGAGTATGCCATTAGCTGTGAAAAGTGTCATTTGAGTGTCATCGGAAACGACAGCCTTACCTGACTGTCCCTCTCCAATCCAATGTTTCTTGGTGTCTAAGCGGGTAATGCCTCGTTCGCCATATTGGTTCTGAATCATTCTCATGGTATAGAGAAATTCTACAGGGTATCCTAATGCGTCGCCGATAGCACCACCTATCAGTGAACCGCGTATTCTATCTTGTAATGTGTTCATTTTAGAATTTATGAGTTTGTGAGTTTTGGGGTTTATGAGTTTATGAGTTTTTTTGCTTGTGAGTTTTTGAATTTATAAGGTCAACCAGTTATACTAAAAAACGTTTCTAATGTCAGGTGGATTTCCTCATCTTACTCTTCCGTTTTGTGCTTTGTTTTCCTTGTATATATCTTTTTTGATTTATGCACCTTGTTAAAAGAATGGAAACCTGGCCCTAAAATGTCGTTGTAGGCTTCGCGATTGCCACGTCGCATGGCCTTGATGACATCCAAACTGGTCGCCTTTTTATTATTCTTATTCTTTTTCATAACTTCACAACCGATTCTTTATTCTAATTGTTTGGCACAAAAATAATACTTTTTTTCCTAATCCTTGTCTTTTTATACGTATTTTTCTTCTTCTAGTTTTCAACTTTACTTTCGTAGATTCATTTTTGTATGGTTATAAGGCTTTTAGGTCGCTTCACTTCAAAAACCAATACGGAGGCACTAACTTTTGTTAGTACCTCCGCATCATTGTTCAGACATGAAATCTGGTAATCAGACGATCGGTTGATAGCTGTCGCGTTCACCGGCGATGTAGGCGTTGCCATCTTCCAACAGATAAACGCTCAAATCGGTGAAGTAGCCTGTCTTCTGCATTTGCTCTAATTCTTCCTTGGCTTCATTAGGAGTGGCAAAGGTTTTTGCTTTGCTCATCTCGTTGCAGAAAGCCATGGTTTTTTCGTTCTCGCTGAATACAGAAATCCACTCGTTTTTCTCTCTGTCACCAATGATAAATGTCTTGCTCATACGTTTGATTGTTTTAGGGTTTTTGATGTTGTCTTGTTTTCGTTTGTTTTTTCGATGCAAAAGTAATACTATTATCCATACTATATATCAACAATCTATGATTTTTCGACGTTAACGTTTACATAAACACTTGAATATTGTGTTTTCAAAAGATAGAATCAGTTTGCGCTTATCCTCGATGAAAAATAGAAAATCTTTATCTGATTGGCATTTAAAAGAATTGTTTTATGTAAATTTGCAGCATGATGGAAAGAAAGATAAAAAATATTATTTTTGACTATGGCAGGGTGTTGGTTGACTACAGCACAAAATATCTCTATGATAGTGTTTTCGCCGATAAGCAGGAAATGCAATGGTTTATCGACCATGTGGTGAATGCAGAGTTTCATACCACACTCGACTTAGGGTATCCTACCCAGGAGGTAATTGAGGAGTGGAAACGCCGCTTCCCCAAATATACGCGCGAATTGGAACTCTATGACACCGATTATTTACGGTTGGTAGGAGAGGAGATGCCAGGGATGCACCAACTGCTTACCGACCTTCACGAAGAGGGATTCCAGTTATATGGTCTCACCAACTGGGGACATAAATTCTGGCTCGTTTATAAGAAATATTCCATTTTCCAACTGCTTGATGGACAAGTAGTCTCAGGTGAGGAACATGTCGTCAAACCAGACCCGAAAATCTTCAATATCCTGCTCAATCGCTATGGTCTCAATCCCGAAGAAAGCATTTTCACTGACGATAGGGCTGAGAATGTAGAAGGTGCTCAGCAACTTGGCATCCATGGTATCGTTTTCCAAAATGCTGAGCAGTTGCGAGAGGAGATTGGAAAGTTAGTTAGGGGTTGTTAACTCCCGTACTAAAACACCACTTTCCGTGTCTGGCTTTTGCCGTTGGACAGGATGAACCGTACCAAGTAGATGCCATGTGTGGGATGGAGAATGCGGGAACCATCCAAACTATAGTATTCTGTGCGAATAGGGATGTTACTTATGGTGTTTGTCTCAATGCCCGTGCCATTGTCGATGAAATAGTCGATGGCGATAATAACGCATTGTTGTTCACCGGTGTTACGGAATGCTATTGAGTTGGCCAGATTGGGAAGTTCGAAACTCACACAGTCCGGATTGCTGGTGTCTTTGGATGGTTGCAGAATGACAGAATTTGCCTCGGTATAGTCCACACCGCCTACAGAGCACCAGTAGCTCGTTCGGTTAGGAGACGACACATTAGTATAGCTCCAGAGTGTGATTTTTGTGGCACGGGCATTATCGGGCAAAAAGATGGTGTTTTCAGCTCCGTTGGAACATTTGATGGTGGTACGGTTGATGGTATTGCCGTTATAGACCACATTGATTTTGTCGGCACCATTATACGCTTTTGTCAGATTGCCTGTCAATACCATGGAAAAGTCCTCGGCATCATCGCCTACTACACCTACCAACATATTATTCACACCGCTATTGTCATACGAATCGGTGGCCATATCTCCCCATGTCAGTAGTGCTGTCTTCTTCTCAGGGGCAGGACCTGGTCCAGGTCCAACGTCAGGATTGTTTTCACCGCCTACGACTTTCAAAATGCCGTTGGTGTAAAGCTCCGAGGTATCCCACGTTTGTCCATCACCGGGGGTGGCTGGGATGATTTGCATGAAAGTACCTGTGAGAGAACCCTTGATGTCAAAAACTTGGAATTGCGTAGCATTATAAGGAGCCTCATCAATCTTTCCATCGTTGATTTGAAGGATGGCGCCATTGGCAAGTGTGATGTTTCCTTTCACCGACACTGTGTTGCAGCCGCTGCGGGTAATAGGGATGCTCACAACACCGCCTTCATCCACTTGCAATGAACTGCCAAGCGTAAGTGTCTTTCCTTCTTGGGTGTCGTAGCCTGGACGAATGCTGCCGCCATTTTTTACCGTAACGGCTCCGGCAATACTACCACAACCACCGAGAAGGGCCTCTTCTTCGACAGAAACTGCACCTGTTCCGCTGTTTTTCCCATCAACAATCAGACGACCACCTTTTACTGTTGTATATCCTTTGTAGATGTTGTTGCCCGTGAGACGCCACATGCCATTTCCTTCTTTGATGATATTTGTTGTACCATCGTATTTCGAGGCTGTATTGCTGGCGCAGTTGTCTATTATTCCAGCAAAGGTCTCATCTGTATTGGCATTCCCTACATGCCATGTCATCACGTGGCCGGCTGTTTGTTTGCTTGAGCCGCTGAGGAAGGTCCCGGCATCGCCACTTAAACCACCTAAGTAAAGTTCACCGTTGGTATTCCAATAGACAATGCGGATGTTGCCTTTCAGCTGAATGATATTGTTGGGCATGCCTTGATAGGCATTATTGTTGAGCATTAGCTGCGAACCATTGTTGGTTGAACCTGTGCCACGAGCTACAAGTGTGCCATAAAAGCCGCGCCAGTCGCCATTGATGTATTCGCGTACCCAGTTTGTTTCCCATTCCAGTGTTCCCGTGCCCGTGACCTTGCCTTTAATCGAACAGTTGCGGCAGAAATAAACCTTGGAATATGTGTCGGGGGCAACTTCGATAGGGAAGTCATATGTTGCATAGTTGTCATTGGGGTCTTGTGTGCGGAACTCACCACCGGCGAGTACCAGTTTCGATGACTGTCCTAAGGTGCAGATTTTGTCGCTCCAAAGGGTGGAGACACCATTGAGTTTCAGAATACCGCCTCGTACGATCGTTGGCCCTTCATAGCTGAAGAAGTCTTTTGTGGTGGGGGAGAGGGTTCCTGTGCCGTTGAGTACCAGTCCGGCGCTGCCTTCCATCTTGCCACCCATGCTTAATGTGGCATTCTTTTCGATATTCAGTTCTGTCTCTCTCAGAAGGGTGGCACTGCGGTTGGTTGTGCTGCTGCCACCAGTATATAGCCAGGTGCCTCCGTTCCACACCCAGTTTTGGGCATAATCAAGGCTTGCACCCAATGCACTGGGAGTGCCACCGTTTTTCAGCGTGGGAATTACGATTGTACCACCATGGATGACGGTTGCACCAGTGTAGTCGTTGTCGGTTGAAAGGGTAAGTGTTCCGCTGCCAGCTTTGTTGACCGAACCATTGCCGCTGATTTTTCCGTTACCATTGAGGGTGAGCGATGCATCTCCACTGACCACTACTGAAGCAGGTGATAAAGTACCTGATAGTGATACAGTGGCATCTGCCGACATGGGGAAGAGTACCTTGCAACCATCGCTATAGACACCTTCTTGCCAAGATTTACTGGTAGTGTCCCAGGTGCCGTCGCCACCTTTCCATGTGTAGTCCGCTTGGTAGTTGTCCACGTCGATAATGTCGGCATATTCTGGATCTGTCTTCACAGTGGTCGCAGTATAGGCCGAATGTAGTTCGCCTTGATATGCACAGGCTCTCACATGATAAGCTGAGCCTGCAGTTAGGTCTTCACGGATGGTTAACGTTGCAATATTGGCGGCCGTTCTGCCCACTTCTGTGTAGGTGCCATCACGCTCTATCTCCACAATAAAACCATCTTCTCCCTCTGTCCAGTCGCGCCACTTTAGAGTAATGCTGTTGGTAGTGGCATCTGTCTGTTCAAGCAACTGAGGGGCACGCAAGAAACTATCCACCATGCTGTTGTCAATGCTGTTGATATAGTTCTCGATGTTGCTATAGCCATTGGCGGCTTTGGTCATCGCATCATTCTTCGTGGGGTCGGTACCATTGGTGTTCTCCCAACTGTCTGGCATGCCGTCGCCATCGCTGTCAATACGTGACTCGCCACTCCACACCGTCCATGTCGAGGGATTCCCAAATGGAAGGACATCCTCGGTGGAAATAAGTACGCCATCGGTGCCTAATGAGCGACATTCATCAACCATATAGCAGTCCACATAGTCGCGGTAGGGCAGTGAGGCTCCCACTGTGGGTAGAAGGTCATCGTACAAAGTGGTGGCAGAGATGATATCGAGAGAAGGGTAGGGATAGGGGGCAGTCTGGAAGGTGGGACCGCCACCATATTCGCTATAGGGAATCTCGTATGGATTAAACTGACCGTCTTTGTTGCTGTCTTGCCAGTTGTCTGAGGCATAGATATTGAAGTCGCTATTGCCCGAGGTAATGGCATTACCACCACCGGCAGGGCCATTGATAAACAGGTTTCCCTGCGTGTTGGCATAGCTCTTGCCACTGGAGTCACCACCCATCAGATAACAACCATTTTTCCAGTTATAGACGATGTTGTTCACATATTGGTGAGCCCCTTTCACTTTGTTGTTGCGAGTGCCGTTATCGCAATAAAAGTTGCGGTAGAGGGTGATGCTGTCGGCTTGCATCAGTCCACCGGCGGAGTGGGTGAGAAGACCTTGTCCGAAGATGCAGTTCATCAGCGTGATACTGTGCAGGTCGCCTTTGCCGTCGGGGTTGATAGAGAAAACCTCGTCAAGGCCCCAGGAGAAAGAGCAATGGTCGAAAATCATATTGGTGCCATTGGAGATTCCGGCGCAGTCCTTACCGGATGAACCTCCCTTGCCCATACGGAAACGCATATATCTGACGATGATATTTGAGGAGCCAGAGAAGGATACACCATCTCCATAGACGGTGATACCCTCACCTGGGGCGGTCTGTCCGGCTACATATAGATTTTTTGCAAATACAATTCGGCTGTTGATTTTGATGACACCTGCAACGTCGAATACCACAATACGGTTGGGCTGGCTAACTGCATCACGCAGCGAACCGGCTCCTGTGTCATTTAGGTTGGTAACGTGATAGACACTTCCGTTTCTACCACCGATGGCTGTGCTTCCCCATCCCATGGCACCAGGAAAAGCCAACTGTTGGCCCATCATATTAATGGTACTGAATAATGAAAAAACATAGAGGAGGAACCTCTTTGTGAAGTTTGCTCTTTTCATAGGTTTTTAAGTAGTTTTTGATAGTTGCTTATTTTTTCTGCAAATATAAGCAAAATATCAGATTAAATATTTAATTTTGCAAAAAATGTGGTAATGAATGCCATATTATCACTCTAAAACAATTAGTAATTATGAAACAAATACTTCTCGTTTTGTTCCTGTTTTTAGGAATTTCTGGTGTAAATGCTCAGAAAAATAGTATGAAAGTGGTGGTGACGGATGATGGCTCATTAGTCGGACGTTATGTTCGACAGACCGATACCACCTATATTGCCAATCCTTTGGATTGGGAAGTGGAAGTGTCTAAAAAGAGCTCTCGGGTGGAAATATGGACACCGGAGAAAGGCAAGGGCTTTGTGGTGAGAAAGGATAGAGTACGTGGCAATATCAATGTACGTAAACAACCATCGATAAAGTCTGCTATCATAGATAAAATCACAGAGGCTGACGGGCAGAAAGATTATCCAGATTGCTTCTTTGACTGTCTTGGCAAGACAGGTGAATGGTTTAAAATCAGTATCAGAGGAAAGGAAGGTTACGTGCGCGAGGACCTCGTGGACTGGGCCGCTTATTTCGCCGACTGATGAGCTGATTAGTTGACAAGTAAACAAGTTGACAAGTAAACAAGTTGACAAGATATTTGCGTCGTTGGTGGCGGTATTGTCTGAACTCCTATAACTCCTGAACTCTCACTAAGAACTCCCAAATTAACATCTTATGACTTCCAAACTTAAAAACTCACTAGTATTAACCCTCGTTATAATAGCTTTCGTTGCTTGTAGGGTTTATGATAAGCCCCCATCGCTCAAAACACCTGAACCTTCACCACACAATGGCGTGTTTGTTAATGGCAAAGACACGTTGTGGATGAATGGCGATGGCAAAACCATCAGATGGCATTTTGAGAAAGCTCTTCCAGAGATAGGGCAGTCGGGTAGGGGCGAATATGTGTTCCTTTTTGGTCATGGCAAGTATCGTTATGACGCTGCAGAGGCTTTCCGCATCATCGACACGGCTCACAACAATGCTTCTCACGAATTTAGGATGAATCCAGGAACAGCTACCCCTGAGGGATTTATCATCACCCGTGATGACCTGAATTACAAAAGTCAAAAGTTCCAACTTGTAAAATAAAAAATATAGAGACGACACATTGAAGCGTCTCTATATTTTTCAATTACCTATCTTCCATCTACAATTTTTCATCTTCCATCTTTAATAGAATTTTTTGGGCGAGTATGTCGCATCCTTCCTCGATTTTATGAAAGACATACTGATACATGTAGTCGGTATCGCCGGATGGATCGGGCAAGTCACTTTTGTCGCCAAAGCAGATATCCATGAAACGATGGATACGCTTCCAGTATTTAAAGTCGAGGCGTTTTTGGATTTCCACCAAATGATAAAAATCCATGCATACGATTAGGTCGGCTGTGTCGATTTTTGTTTGTTCGACATATTTTGCTGCACCGCACATTTCATAACCGGCGTTGCGTGCCATTTCCACCATCTTGGCATCGCGAGGTTGACCCGTCAGGTTTAGTACACCCGCAGACTCTACCACTACGTCTTCGATACCATGAAGCCTTAACTTCTTGTTAAGTATCGCTTCCGCCAAAGCACTCCGGCATACATTGGCAGAACATACAAATAATATTATCATAGGCTTTCTTTGTTAAAATAGCACCTCACAAGGGATTTACCCTTTATGAGGTGCTTTTTCTGGAGAAACAGACGCGATGGACGTCCCTACAAAAAATACAAATATCTTGTCAACTCGTCAACTTGTCAACTCATCAACATCACTTGACCAGCACTTTTTTCGTGCTCACCACACCGTTGGCATATGTCTGGCGAACGATGTTCACACCCTTGGTGAGTGTGCCGCGACGGGTGCCGTCGAGACCATAGACCTCAGTGCGGATGATGTTGCCAACGGGCTGGAGCGTAGCGATGGCGTCGAGAGCTGACTCAGAATAAGTCTGGGAGTACTCACCGTTGTTCATCAAATATACATCATAGATCTGTCCACTCGACTTGGCGGCGGTGTGCAGGATACGCACATACACCTCGCTGTTCTCTTCGTAGCTCACCTTTGTGCGTTTCCAGTTGCGCTTGATGAGCGAGTAGTTCACGTCGCCGAGTTTTGTCCAGTTCTCGCCGTCGGCGCTCACCTCTATCTGCATGGTGGGGATTTCGCCCTCATTGCCGTTGCCTGCATAGACGATGACATCGAATGGTCCGGCATACTTGGCCGTTGTCTCTAATGAGGCATTGAACGGACCGTCTGTAGGCTGCTTGCCGAAGGTGACGGCATTCTTTGTGATACCGATACTGTCGTTCACACCGATGACATCCTCTGCAGCATCGGGATTGCGGTAACTGGTGTCACCTATGTCGAATTTCTGGTCGAGTTTTTCCCAAACCATCACCTGACCGCGTGACTTGATAATCCAACCGCCTGCTTCGTAGGTCTCTGGTGGCAGCACGTTGTAGATAGTGCTGTCTTGACCTTCGCTGCCAGTCACTACTTCTTTCACAGAGTTGTAGTCATAGTATTCACCAGAATTCTTACCCCATGTGAAGAAATAGTTGGCATTGACAATCTCACCAGCATCGTTGGTCTGCTGACCCTTGCCCTGCCAGTCGTCGGCATTGGCGTCGAAGTGTGCCATGATGTCCCAACGGATGGTGGTGTTGTCGATACCATCGACACCCACGAATTGGCTTACCACCTCAGAGGGAAGGAAATCGCCGCCGGAGACAAAAGCAGATATGGTGGTCGGTGTGGTAATCTCAACTGGTTCACTTGCAACGGCCGATTCTTCGATGACTCCACTATTGCGGAAGTTGTAATAGACGGTAGTGCCTTCATCGGATGAGGCGAAAGTTACGATTGACTTGCCTTGTTCGCGTGTCACGGTGATGACGGGTGTGGCGGCCTGTGTCTTCACGATTACTTCTTTTTCAACAATCTCACTCGGTGTGTAACCGTCGCCAATACCGAAGGTCTTCACAGTGGTATTTTGTGTCACTGTAAATGGTCCTTCATAGACAAGGCTTTGCTCTGTGGGGTCGTTACCGTCGAGAGTGTAGAAAATCTTGTTGCTGTGGTTGGCAGAGATGCTCACAGTGGTATAACCATCGGCGAACTCGGTGCTGATGACGGGCTTAGCCACGGGCTTCACCTCTTGTTTAGTGTCGGTCACGGCTTGCAAAGCTTGTGGTATCAGCTGTGAGATGACATCTTGGTTGGCATTGAACATGTTCTCTATGGAGAGAGGCAGCAGCATATAAGCGTTGCGTCCGGGATTGTGAATATGAATGGCGGTCATGTCTCCGGCAGTTGCCACAACTTTATCATTGGCGAAGTAGTCACCTAATTCAACACCGGTGATACTGCCGTCGAGAAGCAGTTCCAGACCCTCGGCGAGGTCCAAGCCCTCAAACATACTGTTTTCCGCGTCGAAGACAGTGAGTGTCTTGGCACCACTGTCGATGGCACGACCATAGCCCAGAGGTTCATAAAGGTTGGTATTCAGATTGAGTGTGGGTACGTAGGCAATGACTTGCTTGATAATTCCGATGCCCCCGATATTGTCGTTGGGAATGGATGGGCTGATTACGATTGACTGAAAATCACGAAGATTGGTGATCATGTCACTTTCCCATTCTGGATACCATACACCGTCAATTTGAGCGATGTCCATGGGAGTTAGTTCGAAACGGCTGTCGCCAAGAAGATAGATGTAGGCGTAGTCGTCATCAAGCGACCCCATGCTGCTGTCATAGACATAACCCACCTTCTGGGCTTCTTGCACTTGAGGAGCGTCGCCCTCGTCAATCATGAACAGGGTGAAGTCGATACCGGCATCGGGAGTGAGTTGGAACTGTACATCCACGGAGTCGGGGCTGTCGGTTTCCACCTGCCAGGTGAAGGAGTAGGTGCCGAGGGAACCTTCTACTTGGTTGCCAAGGAAAATGCAAGTGCCATCGGTCTGGGTGCCATCAATCAGTTTTAGGTAACTCTGTACGGGAGCAATACCACGATTGGTGGCAGTGCTATTGGCTGAGCGGCCAACAATGGTGATTTTCTGACCATTGGCGAGTTTTGGGAATGTGATTTTTGTGGATTTGCGGGTAAGGCGCATCTTGGTGGTAGCCAAATGGATACTATTGTCTTTGTTGCTGCCGATGTCGAAGTATAGTCCTTCTGTTTCAGGGATGACCACACCATTGGCCAGCAGGTAACTGTCTGTTGCGGGCTTACCGATGTTCTTCCAGTTGTTGGTCGCTCCGTCCTCGCCGGTTCCATTCGATGCCCAGTGTGAGGCGTCAGCATTTAGGTTCTCGATGGTCTCGTCGCTGAGACCTTTGGTGAAGTCCCAAGTCTTCTTCACTTGTGCACTCATGCCCATTACGAGCATTAGCATCATTGTCAGTGTAAATAGTTTTTTCATAAGCGTAGTTTGATGTATGTTAAGTTATTAGAAAAATAGTATCGGTGTTGAATATCTCTTTTTTTGTATGAGTTCCTCTTGCATTCGTTCTATACTGCATTTGAAGAAAAATGCCACTAAGTGCTCGCCTGTACCCTCTATGCGGATTTTACGGAGGGCGGAAATGTATTCGCCTCTTTGGTCGAGGGTGATAATCGTTAAGGGATGACCGGCTCGCAATAGAATAAAGTTACTCATCAGACGCCCAGTTCTTCCGTTGCCATCGCGGAAGGGATGCAGGTATTCGAAATAGCCATGCCATTTTGCTGCTACAAACAAAGGATGTTGCCCCTCTGAAAGTGCCTTCTCGGTAGAATCCATCAATTGGGGTATGTGTGATATTAATTGTTCATGGTCCCCAAAGATGGTGTCGCCGGCAGCCATATCTTCTGTGGTATATTCACCGGCAACAGCACTAGGCGACTTATAGCTAATGGTGTGCTCTGTAACGAGACGATTGATGTTTTTCAGTAAGTTCTCGTCGAAAGGGTGGGTGAGATTATGCATCATGTAGTCGAAAGCATGGAAATGGTCGGAAATTTCAGCACATTCCAATAGTGACCGTCCTACAGGTATCATCCCCATCCCCTTTTCGCGAAGAATACGTGTGTCATCTACGGTGAAAGAATTGCCCTCAATGGCACATGAATGGGCAGAGAACAGAATCTCGTGGTACTCCATCCATGCTTCTCTGCTCATCCGATCAGAAATCTTCTGCTCGTATTCTTTCCGGACTTCCTCGTATCTTTCAATCTCTTTTTCAAACATCCGATGCAAATTTAGATAAAAATTTTGGATTTATAAGCCAGTCGAGATAAAAAATTAACTATTTGAGAAAAGATAGTGCAAACAGAGCCTTATAGACAGCCAGAATATAAAAGTCCATTATATTCTATAATTCTCAAATTAGAGTGATAATAATAATTCTTGTCCTTCAAGATATAAAAAGCACCTCATAAGGAAACGATTCACTCATGAGGTGCTTTTATAACTGTAGCAAGGACGAGATGGACGTCCCTACAAAAAAGACAAATATCTTGCTAACTAGTCAACTCATCAACATTACTTGACCAGCACTTTCCTCGTGCTAACCACGCCGTTGGCGTATGTCTGGCGAACGATGTTCACACCCTTGGTGAGTGTGCCGCGACGGGTGCCGTCGAGACCATAGACCTCGGTGCGGATGATATTGCCTTCGGGCTGTAGTGTGGCGATGGCGTCGAGAGCTGACTCAGAATAGGTCTGTGAGTACTCGCCATTGTTCATCACATAGACATCATAGACTTGGCCACTTGATTTGGCGGCGGTGTGCAGGATGCGCACATACACCTCGCCGTTCTCCTCGTAGCTCACCTTTGTCCGTTTCCAGTTACGCTTGATGAGCGAATAGTTCACGTCGCCGAGTTTTGTCCAGTTCTCGCCGTCGGCGCTTACCTCTATTTGCATGGTCGGGATTTCACCCTCATTGCCGTTGCCAGCATAGACGATGACATCGAATGGGCCTGCATATTTCGTGGTTGTCTCTAATGAGGCGTTGAATGGACCGTCGGAGGGTTGTTTGCCGAAGGTCACGGCATTGGGTGTGATGCCGATGCTATCGTTCACACCGATGGCATCGTCGGCAGAGTCAGGATTTCTCATACTGGTGTCACCGATGGCATAGCCAAGGTTGAGGTTTTCCCAAACCATCACCTGTCCACGTGACTTGATTATCCAGCCGCCTGCCTCATAGGTCTCAGGAGGAAGGACGTTGTAAATAATGCTGTCCTGGCCATCGCTACCTGTCACCACTTCTTTCACAGAGTTTTCGTCATAGTATTTACCTGCGTTTTTACCCCATGTGAAGAAATAGTTGGCATTGATAATCTCGCCTGCATCGTTGGTCTGCTGACCCTTGCCCTTCCAATCGTCGGCATTGGCATCGAAGTGTGCCATGATGTCCCAGCGGATAGTAGTATTGTTGATGCCATCGACACCGACAAATTTGCTCACTACCTCAGAAGGCAGGAAGTCGCCACCGGAAGCGAATGCATAGATGGTGGTGGGAGTGGTGATTTCCACAGGCTCGTTGAAAGCGGTTGACTCAGACTCTGCTGAGCGGTTGGCAAAGTTATAATATACGGTGGTTCCCTCAGTAGCGCCAGTGATGGTAACTACTGACTTGCCCTGCTCACGAGCAACGGTGATGGTGGGGGTGGCAGCCTTTTGCTTGACGATAATGGCAGCCTCGGCCACCTCACTGTCTAAATAGCCGTCGCCAATGCCGAAGGCCTTCACTGTGGCAGCCTCGGTCAGCGTGAATGGACCCGTGTAGAGCGTGCTCTCTATAGTTGGTGTGGCACCGTTGGTAGTGTAATAGATAGCAGTGGAATTGGCAGCGGTAATGCTTACTTCTGTAGCGCCGTCGTTGTAGGTTTGGCTTATATGAGGTGTGCTGACGGGCACCACATTGTTCTTGGTGTTAGCCACTGCGAGAAGAGCCTGTGAGGGCAGCGAGATAAGTGCCTGCTCAGAGGCAACGAGCATATCTTCCAAGGTCATAGGAAGAAGCATGTAAGCATTGCGTGTCTTGTTGTGCATGTGAATAGCTACCACATCGCCAGCCTTGGCCAGAATGGCATCGTTGGCAAAGTAGTCACCTAACTGTACGCCGGTGACACCGCCCGAGGTAAGGTATTCTAAGCCACCCTCAATGTCGAGGCCCTCAAAGACACTGCTTGTGGCATCTTGGATGGTGAGGATTCCCGTGTCTGTCTTCACTGCATTGCCATAACCTAATGCTTCATAGAGGTTGGGGTTCAGGTTAAGCACTGGCACATAAGCAATCACGCTCTTGATGAGTGGCAGGTAGGGGTCGTTGGGTGTAATGGTAGGGCTGATAACGATAGCATCGTATTCCTTCAGGTCATCGGCAGTGACAGGTGTCGTCTTTGCTGCGAGGTCGATGTCGGTGATGGTAAAGTGGCTGTCGCCGCTAAGGAAAGCATGGGCATAGTCATCGTCCAGATTTCCGCTGCACAGATATGCTACCTTTTTGGCATCCTCAACCTGGGGAGAGTCACCGTCGCCAACGGTGATATAGTAAATATGACAACCATTGGTATTGTAGATTTGGATGTCGTAGGTGCCATCGTCATTGGGTGTGTCGGCTGCATCGGTGGGTACAAGCCATTGCTGGTCGGTGTAGGCTGTCGGTGCGGGAACACTATTGCCATCGGGGTCGAGTAACTGTGTGCCGCTGGTACCATGGCCGATATAGAGGTTTACACCACGGGCGTCGGTCACTTTGTGCGACTCCACACCCATCTTAATCACTGTGCCGGGAGCCACATGGGGGATGACAAAATAATTCTTCTTCGAACCGCCCAACCAGAGGTAGGATGGACCTTCATAAGGGCCGAAACTGCTCGATGGGTCTGGGCCAGGATAGTTGACGGCGATAGCCAATGAGCGGTCGGTAGTGTTGGTGTAGAGTAAACCTTCCAGTTCTGCGATGGGTTCTCCATTGGCCTGTAGGGTGGTTCCATCGGCGTTACCTTGATGGGTTACCTCCCAGAAACAGTTGTCTTTGGAGGCTTCAGTCGGTTGGGTGGCGTCTTTCTTCTCCACATCCGACCAGGCGCCAGTAGAAGGACCCTTGGCAGATTCAGCCTTTAGGTTCTCAACAGTGTGGGCACTCCATTTCGTGAAGTCCCACGACTTCCTGTAGGTCTCTTGTGCGCTTGCACTCATGGTGATGGCAAGCAGCAAGGTTAGTGTAAAAATTTTTCTCATAGTTTCAGTTTTTAGAGATAATATGATTTGATTGATAGTTTAATCATTATTCCTTCTATACCTTTAGAATCCCAAATCGAAGGGTACCCAGTTGCCTCCTTCCATGATTTTGGCGCGTACGCTGCTCGCAAGTGCGGCATCTTGGTATTTCTCTGCCACGCGGTCGGCAGCGATGGAGGGGTCGTTGTAGCGTACCACCATACGGTTCATCATCGGGTACACTTTACCCTCGGCGGCAAATTCGAGCATAGCTTCGTCGAGTATAGCCAGGTCGTTGTATTTTAGTGTACCTTGGTCGCCCAACTCGAAAGTATTTTCTTTTATGTCGCGTGGCACCAGTCCGGTGAAACACCCTCGTATGCCTAATGAGGGGTATCTGCGTGTGCCAAAGTTGGCTGTGCCTGTCCAGTCGCACTTGGTCGGATCGATGGTGCTGGCAAAACCTTCCCATTCAGCGCGCTCAGGATTGAAACAGTTGTCACCCTCGCCGGCTTTCACACCTGTGTTGAAAACGGCATTGAAGGCAGTGAAACGTTTCAGGTGGTTGAGTGCCTCGCAGAGCATTATGTGATATTGGGTAGCGCGGTAGATATAGATGTGGCAGTCGTCTTGATAGGCATTTAAACGGGCTGTGCTGTTAACGGGTCGGAACTTTGAGATGTAGTCTTGTCCAGCAGAGGTGCCAAAGACACATTTATAGCGGGTGTCGTTGGTGGTGCCGCCGGGATTGAACTGTGCACTTAGGAAACGTGCTTTGCCATTGGCAGATGGACGAAGCAGATACTGGTTGGGATATTCGTTAGAGAAATGACGTAAAAGAGTGTTCGTCTGATTATTGGTATAGTCATAGATGATGGCTGAAACAGCCTCGTAGGGGTAGGGCTGGCTGTTGTTCCATATCGGACTGTAATGGCCTGGTGTGGCGGCAGAGGGAAGCCAATAAACATTGCTACCAGGGTCGCTGGTGACATTGATTTGTTTGCCCAACGCTTGTAGTAGGATATCAGCGGCAGCCTTGTAGGTTGAGGTGGCATCCTGGTTGCGGGAGTCGAGTACGGCTCCTTTCCACAGACACAATTCTGCATAGAGACCTGCATATGCAGGCACCATATAGTTCCACTTGCGATATTGGCTGCTGGCAAGGCTCACGCTGTGGGTGGGGTCGAGCCACTCATACCAGTCGATTTCCTTTTGGCTGGAGACACCTTCGAAACCATCGTTGAGTGTTTGGAGACATTTGTCAATCAACTCGGGTAGGTCTAGTAGGCGGAAACGGTCGCCCTCCTTGATGGCACTCATTTCGGTGATAGGGTCGTCGAACCATACTGCCTTGCCGTAAATCTCGGCCAGTGTCTTATACGTCCACACTTTCGTGCGAATCGTGGAAGCTACGAGCGACTCCCAAGCTTCGGTATCGACGTTAGGGCGCGACTTGTATGCTCGCATGTTCTCCAGATAGTCGTTGCAGGCGATAATCACCTCGTAGTAACCCTGGGGATTGGCATAGGAGTTGGTCTGAAGATTCTGGTCGTAGTTGTAGAGGGCGATTAACTCATTGTTAGATTCATCGGTGGGTTCTATCAACTCGCCACGGACCTCAGTGAGAAGGATTTCCTTGTCGCCGATTTCCTGCATCTTGGTCATAATACCTAAGAAACCAGTGTACATCTCGGTGTTGCTGGTGAAACCATCGTCGCCGTTGAATTCGTCTTCTGTCTCAGGGTCCCAGAAGTCGGAGCAACTGGTGAACAATGCCAAAATTGTGGCTATACAGATGGTGATGATGAATTGATATCTCAGTTTCATATCATGCTTGTTTTTTTATTTTTTATCTTGTACTTAAAAAACTCTAAACTTAAGAACTCACTTAGAATCTCAGGTTGACTCCCATTCTTACTGAGCGGGGGGCTGTGGCCTTGGCATAGTCCACACCTTGCATCAAAGGACTGTAGGAATAGGCATATTCAGGGTCGAGGCCTAAATAGTCGGTCAGACAGAGCAGGTTTTGACCCGTCACAAAAAGGGTTCCGCCCTGGATGAAATTCCAGATGGGCTTATTCCATGTATAACTCAAAGTGATATCGCGGAGTTTCAGATAACTGGCATCCTCAATCCATCGGTCACTGAAGGCATTGTTACCTACGCGGTCATTGTAACGCACACGGGGCATGTCGGTGTCCTGACCTTCCATCAACCAGCGGCGGTTGACGGAAGCGGCTTGGTTGGAGAAGTCTTTCGACGACTCGGTCTCGCGGCGAACAGCATTGTAGGCGTCATTGCCCACTGAATAGGCAAACGTCATATCGAGGGCAAATTGTTTGTACTCGATGCGGGTAAATAGCGAACCGAAGAAATCGGGTAGGGCGGAGCCAATGATATCGCGGTCGGAATCGTCGATGACACCGTCTCCATTTTTATCTACAAAGTGGATGTCGCCGGCTGCAAATGGTTGGCCGTTGGCACTCAGATGGGCGGCCTCAGCCTCTGCCGTGGTCTTGAAAACACCAAGGCTACGCAGACCGTAGAAAGAGTAGGGGTCTTCATCAACACGGGTGATGACTTGAGCATTATCAGTCAGCGTAGTGACAATCTCATTGAGTGTGCCAAGGGATTTCACTTTATTGCTCAGTGTGGTGAGGTTGCCGCCGATGGTCCAACGGACGTCTTTGGTGTAGATGGGTGAGAAGGCCAATGACAACTCAATACCGCTGCTCTGCAATTCGGCCTCATTGCTATAATAGGCACTGGAACCCAAGATGGGTGAGCGGTTGCCAGAGATGACCACGTCGGTAGCAGAGGTGTTGTAGTAGCCTACACCCAGTTGGATGCGATGGCGCAGCAGTGATGCTTCGATGCCGGCATTAAGGGTGCGGTCGCGTTCGGGTTTGAGGTAAGTGCTGGGAACATTGCCTCGAACAATACCAGAGATGGTCTGGTAAGGATTGGATGTATAATAGTATTTCCCGTATTTTGAGGAGTAGCGGCTGTTGCCCGTGAATGTCAGATTGCCATAGACGTTCAATTTGTCTATCCACGACACATGGGATAGTGTGGGCAGATTCTTGGCCATCAGCACCACATCAGCAGCGGGATAAAGCGACATGCGATTGGCATCCTTGCCCACCGAAGATGCTCCGTCGAGCGAGGCGGTGACACCTACTTTGACCAGGTTAAGGAATGTCCAGTCGGCATGGGCGTAGAAGTTCATCCAGTTCCATTTGTTGTTATAACCAGAGAAATATTTGCCTAATTTCTGGGCATCGCCAAGGGTTTGATAGAAGTCGTTATTGGAGTTGCGTCCAAAACCAGCATCGTATTCGTAGGAGGTGGTGAGTGCCTGCCAACCGGCATTGAACCCAAACTTATGTGAATCTCCTACATTCAATTTATATGCGGCATTGACGCTGTAGTACATGTTGAATGTATGATTGGTACCCACACGAATGGTATTGTCGGCCTGACCGAACTGGTCGAACAACGGAACGATGTCCTGGTTGTTGATACCAGGGATGAAAGCCTCTTCTTGATTATAGTTATAATACATACCTACAATGCCATTGAGGGTAAGGTTGCGAATAGGGGTGTAGATAAGGTGAAGCTTCATGTTCATGTCGTATTGGCGGTTTTTGCCGTTCATGGTATTGACAAGCGAGACAGGGTTGCTCACGATGAAGTCTTCGTTCTCGATGGCACCAAACCAATAGCTGGCGTAGGTGTTGATGAGATTGCCATACATGTCGCTCTTATAAGGACTCAGAAGCGGGGCGCGGCGATAGGCGGCGAGTAGCGGGTTTGTTTCCCTTGAGAGCCCTTGCTCTTGGTATTGGCCGTTGAGGTAGGCGGTATTGATGTTGGCGCGTATCTCAAATTGCTTGCTGACAAGTACCGAGGCGTTGATTTGTCCGTTGTAGCGGTCGCTATGGGTGTTCTTCAGTGTTCCTTGGTCACCCATATAGCCGAGTGAGATGTTGTATTTGGCAATGTTGTCACCACCTTCCACACGGAAGAGGTAGTCCATGGTCGAACTGTTGCGGTAGATTTCATCTTGCCAGTCGGTATCGTATTGGTAGAGGTACGATTTATTAGCCTGTGGGTCGCGAAGGAAGTTGAAATCGTTGAAAAACGCCTCCATGTTGGGATAATAAGTCAGACCGATGTCACTCAGATAATTTTTGTATTCCGAGGAGTTCATCATGGGGATTCGCTTCGAGTTCCAGTTCATGCCGGCGATGGCAGAGAAGGTGATACGGGTGTTCATGTCGCTGGAGACTGCCTGGTCTGTCTCTATCATGATGACGCCGTTGCTGCCCATCGAACCGTATGCGGCTGCCTCGGCACCTTTCACCACCGTGATGTTACGAATGTCGAGGTTGTTGAGTGATTGGAATAAGGAGCGGGAATAGCCACCGATAATCTGGCTCAAGTTGGCATCGGGCAGATAGGGCACGCCATTGATGACAATAAGGGGGGCGTTTTCTGCCACCAACGAACGAATGCCGCGCAGTTGCAGATAGGCTCCCTCGCCAGTCATACCGCTTTTATTGGTTACCTGCAGACCGGAGATTTCACCCTTCAATGCGTTGTCAATCGACAGGGAGCCTTTGCCGAAGTCCTTGCGGTTGATATTGGTCATACTGGTGGCCGATACATCGCCCTGAGTGGTGGCAAAGGGGGTGACCTTGGTCTCATTGTAACGGCTCATCGTTTCTTCCACCATGTAGATGTTCAGGTCGCTGGCATTGGCATCATAGACATATAGTGTCTGAGTGTAATAACCATCGTGGCCAATGTTCAGTTGGCTGCCGCGGGTTACACCGTTGATGGTGAAACTTCCATCGCTACCGCTACGCACAGTGGCACAGCCAGGCGAGGAAATAAAGGCATCGACGATGGGCTGACCTGTCGTGGTGAACACATGACCACTTAGCTGTTGGGCAGAGGCATTGATTGCCATCATCAATAGCAACGACAGACATAGAATGACTTTCTTCATATGATTGTTCATAGATTGATGTTTTGTGGAGTTTTGGAGCTTCGGAGTTTTGGAGTTTGGACGTATGCACTTCAAATCTTTAGACGGTATTGGTCGTGATGGATAGGGGTATTGTCTATACTCCCATACTCCAACACTCCTATATTCCTATATATTAATAATTGTTTGTTGTTGGGCGGAGGCACCAGTGGTGAAATTTCACGTTTGTCTTGCCTTCCCAGCTACTGCAGTTGATACGCATTACAATTTGCAGGGGACTACCATCGCCATGAAGGTCGGGAATCACCAGTTCTTCCATTATCTGCCCACCATCGGTGTCGTAGTTGGCGGCTTTGCTATTGCCTCCCACCTCACGCACGTATGTGGCATCATATCCCTCGGGGTGGGTGTTGGAAAGTGTCGTACCGCGGTCGTAGTGGAACTCTGTACTCGTACCGAGAGTAATGGCGCGTGAACGGGCTATCTCTTGTCCCTCGCTGAGTACAATTACGGTGATGTCGAGTCCTTGGTTCTGCACGCTTCCCATGGCAAAGCGGTATGCTCCTGGGGGAATGAGGTAAGGGGTGACGCTGCCATCGGCATTCAGTTTTATAGGAGTGAAGTCGAGTTGGAAACCATCGGCATCGGCTATGTTGGAGGGTTTGTCGAATCGTACGATGCGATTTTCGTGGAGGGGCCATACACCTGGAAGGGGAGACCAAGCAGCCACCTCGGTATTGCACTCCTTAAAATTCAGGTTGGTGTTCTTGAAATAGGTGGCCTTCTGCTCATCGGTACAATTCTCGTAATAGTAGAAATAGTCTTTCAGACGATACATCAGCAGGTTGTTGGGCAGATGTAGGCCGGTCACTTTATAAACAATGCCGTTAGACAGTTCGATGGGGTCGCTGGTATCTACTCGCTGTACATTTGTACGCCACTGAGTGCTGAAGATGCTCTTTAGGTCAGTCTGAGTGGTGGTCATCATCTCTGCAGGGGTATAACGCTTGTTGTAGAACGATGATTTCAGTATCCAGCTCTTCATGATGCTGTCGCTGCGCTCCATATTCCATGAAGCAAGACGCTGGTGAGCATCGTTGAGGGCAGCATTGATGACGGCATTGGATGGCAGCAGCAGTGTGGCGGTGAGCGACTCAGAGTTCATGTCAAAATTCACCGACTCAAAGAAGGTGTTGCGGTATATAAACACAGAGTCATATACGGTATTACCTTGCTCGTTGACACCGATGGCCTTACTGTTGACACGGTCAAACTCCTTTCCCCCTGATGACAATACCATGTCGCGGAAGATGGAGTAGTCATCGTCGAGGTCATTGATGAAGTCGTAGAGTGACGTGGGGGTCTCTATCATGTCGGAAATGACATAGATATAGCCCGTTGATGTTTTGACAACTTCCTTTACGGCACCATTGTTAAATAGGATGTGGTCCACAATGTTTCCTTCCTTACCTTGTTCGTCGATACTCACGTTGACATATTTGCCGTGCCACATCATCAGGCGGGTGCCGTCGTCAAGATTGGCGGGTGAAATAGAGATGTCGCTGACATGGGAGCGAGTGACAAACTCAATTTTGTCTGTGGGTTGGCGGAAATGGTCGTTTGTCACCACAAGGATAGTGCTCAACTGGCCTTTCTTCGACAGCTCCTCATAGATGCCCTGGTTGGCAAATAGGGTGTTCATGCTTGAAAGGTCACTACGGCTGTTGATATATTCCTGTGATGTCATGTTCACAATCTTCAACTCTTGGTTGGAGATAGGCGTCTCGGTATTGCTATAGTGCTCGTCGTCTTTTAATTCGGAGCAGGCTACGGCAAAGATGAGTACCGATAACAGCAACGCCTTGGTTATGATGGTCTTATTCATAGTGATATGCTTTATATGGTTCCGGGATAGAGACTATTCGATAGGGATAAACTTGATGCAGTCGAATTGTAGGCTGAAGTTGCTGTTGGTACTGGCTGCGGGGTCCAGTACCACAAAACTGAACTTGTGGGAAGCAGTCTCGGGAAATTCTATCTCCTCATACAATGTCGAGGAATAGACACCTGGAAGTGGACTGGGGACCTTGGTGTAGGGTGCCGTGAAGATGGTTTGGTCGGCATTGTCGTCGAAGGTCATCTTGAGCATGCCGCCATTACCGTCCGATTGTTGGCGCATGAAGTTGTTTCCAGTCATGAAGATGATGGTCAGTTCAACCTTATATTTACCACGGACGATAGTGGGTGTATTCATACTCACATGACCCATATAGCCAACGTTGAAGACAATGCGGTCATAGTTGTTGGCATCTTTCATGTTACTGCGGCATGTCACGTAGTCTATGTCGCTGTAGTTGCGGTTTTTCGAACCTGCCTCACCCATCTCATACTCGAAACATGGGGCGGTGGCTACACGGAAACGCTGTTCCGAGGCAGTTGGTTCCGAGGGCTGATAGTATTCGGCGTCAACCAAGTTCTTGATATCGGTGTAGTCGGCCAAATCCCATAAAACAGTTGCCTGGGCGGGTTCCCACACGGGCAACCAACCGTCTATCTCGTGGATATAGCCATTCTTGGAGAGTACATTCGAGGCTTCGGGGATGAATCGTGCCGATTCGCCGGTGCCGTTGATGACGTATTTGTCACGTTCTTGAGTGGCGAGGCTGTCATAAGTCACTGTGAACACTTGATTCTGTGCGCTGGAACTCCAGATACGGGTGGCATCACTGCCGGTCATGGCTCCCAACTCGTCGGTAGTGTATTGGTTGGTCAGCACATGATACGACACATATTCACGCAACAGGGAGTCGGCACTGATGCCTTCTTTCCCGTTTTGTCGTAGGTGTGACTTCAATTCATCGAGTGAATGAATGCCTGCTTTGGCATAGGTGGCATCACTCACGTTGAGTAGCGTGAAATAATAATGTGTGATGACTTTCTGACGGTCGGCATTGATGGTGGTATCTTGTACTATGCTCAGACGGTTTGCCCAGCCACTCTCACGAAGGGCACCCGACATAATCTCTGATGTGCCACTGGCGGATACACGGTCCCAGACTGTCTCTACCAAAGGCGTCATAGCCTGTGATAGCACATACACCTTACCATTGTAGGCATTTAGTCCCATCTCCACCACATGGCCTTCGCCATTAAGGATAGCCTGACCAGCGTTCAGA
Organism: uncultured Prevotellaceae bacterium; assembly: GCA_900315075.1. Taxonomy (GTDB): domain Bacteria; phylum Bacteroidota; class Bacteroidia; order Bacteroidales; family Bacteroidaceae; genus Prevotella. The sequence continues at coordinate 79,607 of OMXV01000005.1, forward strand.
GAGTCGATTTCGATGTTGATGACATCCCCGCTGAGATTCTGCACAAATTTCTTCTGCACAAACGATTCAGGCAGGATAGAGTCTTTGACAGTGTGGTAGAGCACAAACTGGCGGGCGTAGTTGGGCGACAGTTGCTGAAGTGAGTCCACACCGCGGCGGTGGTAGAATTCATGCATAGCTGCGTCATTGGGGACAAAGGCAGTGAAACTTATACCCGATGACGACTGGTTGAGCGCGTTGAACATGTTTGAATAGTTCAACAATTTTACATATTCGCCGAAGCCTTCCTGTTCGGTGAGGAACGTGGAAATAGGCGACGAAAGCGTGGTGTTGTAAACCTCGTCTTTGAAGGGGTCGGTATTGATGTCGAACACATCCTTGTCACAAGCTGTCAGCGCAATGACCGACAGGGCGATGGCAAAGGTTGCACGGTTTATGTTTCTACGTATATTCATACTTCTGCTCCTTTCATTATTTTGTTGATGAATAATAAGGATTTTGCTCCAGCAACTTGTTGTGCTCAATGTCGGCTTGAGGGATAGGCATGTACCAGGCATTGGGGTCTTGCAACACAGATTGTATCCATTGCTGATTGGTGGTTTGGTTGCCTTCTATCACTTTGGTAATAAACTGGGTCTTATATTTTCCGCCACCTATGCGACCCAACCAAAGTAGGTCGTACCAGCGTTTGCCCTCGGCCATGAATTCCAGTTCTTTTTGCTCAAGAATCTCATCGAGCAGAGTGAACTCGTCGAGTTGCGATATATGACTTGGGGCATCAGCCGCTTGAGTGTCGATATCCTTGAAATTGCCAAGACCGGCACGATGGCGGATACGGTTGATCAGACTCACAGCTTCTGACCAACTGCCCTGACCTTTCATCGTCAGTGCCTGGGCTTTCATCAACATAATCTCAGCCACGCGATAGATGATGAAATTGGCATCCTGATGGGCACGGGCTCCACCAGTAATATCGGGAACGTCGGTGCCATAATATTTCCAGATGTAGTATTGGTTGGAGGTAGCCCATGCAGCTACTTGACCATTGTCTGGAACGTAGGTAGCCATGAGCATACGGCCCATACGGCCATCTTCGGTCAGTCCGTTTTCTTTCAGAGTCTGTGTCTCTTGTTTCATCAGTTCTGTCGCCTGTGGTGTGGGGCGGAGTGGGGTGGTGGCATTCAGCGTGAAGAGGCTGTTGAAGTTGTTTGTCTGATTCTGTGAGTAGTCCCAGTTCAATTCAAAAATCGACTCATTACTGTTGCCGGGATAGAACATGGTGTACCAGTCGTTGGTATTGGTCATGAATGCCGGGCGGAAAGCATCGTTGGCATTCAGTATCATGTCGCAATACTCGATACATTGGTCATAGTCTTCACTCCATAGACAGGCATCGGCCATTAATGCGTAGAGTGCCCATTTGGTGGCACGTCCCTTGGTTGCCCAGTCCTCCTCGTAGGTGCCTTTGGCAGCACCTGTGGCGAGGGCGGTTTTGATGTCTTCCTTGATTTGGGCGATAATCTGTTGCTCGCTGCTCTTGGCAAGGTCAAAACTGGCTTTGTCGTTGACATATGCTTGCATGACCAGGGGCACTTCCTTGAAATTCTTCACTAATAGTAGATAGCAGTAGGCACGCTGAAAATATGCCTCTGCCAAGTGGGAGTTGCGGATGGCATCGTAGTAGGTGTCGTCTTTCACATCGGGTGCGTAGAGGATGACGGAGTTGGCCATGCCGATTACCTTATATATATCCGACCAGTTGCAGAGACTATGACTTGGGGTCATGTTGAAATCTTGCAACTTGGAGTCGCTGTTGTTGGTGGTATAGAGGGCACCTCCTCGTAACTCTCCCCATTTGATAATGGTAGGTACACACTGGCGCATATAGTAGTAGCCGGAGGCAATCACGGCTTCAACGTCTTCCTTCGACTTCCAGTAGTCGTCGGTCACTTGCTCATTGTTGGGCAGCACATCGAGCCAGTCGTTGCATGAGGTAGTCAACGTGAGGCTCATGGCACCTATGATGATGGTGGTAAGGATATTTTTCTTCATGATGCGTCGGGGTGTTTAAAAATCAAGATTGATACCTAATGCAAAACGACGTGAGACAGGTGTCGTGGCATTGTCGCGTACAAGACTGGTAGCAGAGGGCATCGACACCTCGGGGTCTTGACCTTTGTACTTGGTCCAGGTGAAGAGGTCATAGCCTGTGGCGAAGACATTCAATTTGGTGATGCCATACTTCTGCAACCATTTCTTTGGAAGATTGTAACTCAATGAGAGGGTTTTCAGGCGGATGAAGGAGGCATCCTCCACAAAGCGATCGCTGCCCAAGTAGTTGTACCCCATACCATAGAGAGCACGGGGGATGTCGGTGTCGTCGCCTTCAGCGCGCCAGCGGTGTAGCACAGCAGTACTCTGGTTGTTCTTCCCGTACATGTTCTCAAGCGAGATACGTGCACCGTTGATAACCTTTTGGCCGTAGCGACCATAGAAGAAGGTGGTGAAGGTAAGGTCTTTCCATCTGATTTGGAATCCACCGCCACCGAAGAACTTTGGATTGGAATTTCCGAGATAGACGATGTCGTTTTCGTTGATGACACCATCGTGATTGATGTCCTCATACATGGCATCGCCTGGATAGGTCTGCACGGTACCGTTTTTCATTGTAATGACATTGCCCTGCCAGTCGTACATGATATTGCCCATGGCGTCGCGGGCGTATGTCTGCTCTGTGTTCTGATAGACACCTAAATAGCGGTAGCCATAGAAGGAACCTACAGGCGCGTTTTCCACGATGCGCAGTGCGTAGTTGCCATTGCCGAAGGAGTAGTTGTCCATCACCCAGGTACTGGGGAGTTCTTTCACTTTGTTCACGTTACGGCTCACGTTGGCGTTCACAGAGAGCGTCCAGTCCTTGTTGCGCAGGATAGTATATTCGAAGCGTAGTTCCACACCTTTGTTGCTCATTTTACCCGAGTTGATGTATTTCACGGAGTTGTAGCCAGTCGAGGCGGGCAGTTTGGTGTCTTTCAGGAGCATGTCGCTTGTCTGCTTGTCGTAGTAGTCGAAGGTGAAAGTAAGACGGTTGAACAGACGGAGGTCGATACCGAAGTCCATCTCGCGAGTGGTTTCCCACTTCAGGTTGTCGAGCTGCATACGGTCGGGGGTGATGGCGGCCATATCCATGTATTGCCCGAGGCTCTTGTAAGCTCCTAAGTAGATGGATGCTCCTGATGGTGAAGAACCCGACCATCCGTAGCCGAAACGTACCTTGCCCTCATTGAACCATTTGCGGATGCTCTCGCTCCAGAAATGCTCCTGCTCCACGTTCCATGCCACACCAAAGGCGGGGAAGGTGCCCCAGCGTTTCTCTTTACCCATGGTGGAGTTGCCTTCGTAGTTGATGGTACCGCGAAGGATATAGCGATTGTCGAATGAATAGACGGCTTGGCCTATCATTGAGATGGAACGACGCTCGGAGTTGCCTGAACCGGAGGACGCTACTACACTACCCACAACAGGGTCGCTGAGGTTGGCGGAGGCGTTGCCGTAGGTGGCACTGGTATAGCTGAAGCTTTGGTTATCTACAGTCTTGATGAGGCCGGTGGCGATAATCTTGTGCTTTTCAAAGAATGTGTTGTTGTAAATCAACTTGTTTTCACTCTGTAGGGCAAAGGCATCGGTTGTGGCGTCCACACTACGATTGGCATAAGAACTGGTCCATAGCACACCGGTGGCCATCTGGGGTAGGAACTGCTTGTTCTTGGTGGTGCGCATGTTCATGGATACCCATCCTTGATATTGTAGGTTGAACGGGAAGTCGTATTGCAGTGTGATGGTCAGTTTCTCATCCCGTTGGGTGGTTTTATTGTAACCTTCGTTGACCATTGCCACGGGGTTATAGTTCTGGCTGCTGATGCTCGAACCGCTTGTAGTGGTAAACGAACCCTGGAAGTCTTCCTCGCGTGCAAAATACACATCGGTGGGCTGTTTTGTCAGGTCGTCAATCCAGTAAGGACTGAGGTTAGGCATCTTCTGCATGGCGATGTTACGCACTGAACTCAGGGCATTGGCATCCTTGTTGGTGTTGGTGAACGAGAAGTCGGTGCGAACACGCAGACGGTCGCTGAAATTGTAGGTGATTTTCATGCCAGTTGACAGACGTTGTACGCCCGTGCCACGAGTGGTACCTTGTTCGTCGTAGTAACCAACATTAAGTTTATACACGGCTTTCTCACCACCACCGGTCATAGAGAAGTTATTGTCGGTGATGATGGCATCTTGTTTCACAGCATCAAGCCAGTTGGTGTTGACGTTGTACTCATCAAAGTAGCGGAAGTTGGGGTCGTAGTTCAACTCCGCATTGTTGAAGAGCATGTCCATCTCGTTGATGGCATTACCAACACCCTTAGCATTGGCGGCATTCCAGATGGCATCTTGCATGAGTGACACATATTGCGGACCATCGAGAAGGGGGATGCTTTTGGGTTCGTGCTTGCTGGTAAATTTCGAGGAGAACGAGAAACGGGTCTTTCCCATCGAACCGCGCTTGGTGTTGATAAGGAGAACACCGTTGGCACCCTTTGTACCATAAATGGCAGTGGCAGAGGCATCTTTCAACACTTCGATACTCTCGATGTTGGCCGGTGAGATGTTGAGCAGCGCGCCGAAGTCCTCTTCGTTGGCTGTGGCAAAATTGAAGTCGTCATTGATGTCCACATCTTGTGGAACACCGTCGATGACAATAAGTGGCTCGTTGGAGGCACTGAGCGAACTCGTACCACGGATGCGGATACTGCTTTTGGCACCGGGGTCACCACCAAGGTTAATGTCAAGACCGGCAATCTGACCCTGGAGAGCTTCCTCAACTGAGGTGACGGGGGATGTGTCGACGATGTCGGAGAGATTGATTTTTTGCACAGAGGAGGTTTGCTCCATTCGTGTGACACCCATACCGTCGCGTCCGCCGCGGGCAGCAGATACCACCACTTCCTGAAGTACAGTCTCACTTTGCATCTTGAAATCGAGTTGGGTCTGACCTGTATATTTCACGGTTTGTGTCTTCAAACCGATGTAGGAGACACGCACTTGCAGTTTACTGGCATCGGCAGGCACCTGAAGGTAGTAGTTGCCGTCGATGTCAGTCACCGTACCTTTTATATAACGGTTCTGACTATTGACGAGCACAACGTTAGCTCCGATGACGGGTTCTTCACTGCCGTCGTTGAGTACCTCGAAGACCTTGCCGCTGATGACACTTTCCTGGGCCATCATGCTCATCGAGCACAACAGCAGGGAGATAAGTATAATAATCTTATTCTTCATGGCGTCTGATTTATTGTAAAATACCGTCAATGAAATGCATACAACCATCCGCGAATGCGAAGGGCAGACAATAGTATTTCTCGCTCACACCCACTAAGCGGTCGGGAGCAAAACCGGCATAGAGACGACCTGCCGTCTCGCTGATAGTGACATGTTCATTACCCATACTCAAGAAGTTGCCCTTACATGTAGAGCCTGGGTAAGGATAGCTGGTGATGGTGTTCATCAACGACGAAACGAAATAATTGCGCAAGTAGTTGGCAAGGATAGTCTTGTTGGTTGACGAAACATTGCCGCTAAGGGTGTTGTCGTCAGAGACTGTTAGACCGGAACAGCCGGGTATCTCGCTGAGATGACTGCGAATGGCCTCGTTGGTGGGAACAAAGACGATATAGCGGGTGTCGTCGCTTGTGATGGAAGGCATACCGCCATTCTGTACCAGACCAGCTTTCTGCAACAATTGTGCAAAGAGGTAGTATTCGTAGTTCTTGTCGTTGCCCACAGCAAGACGGTGGGTAAGACCGTCGCCAGAAGCCTCGGCAAAGAGCATCGGATAATCATAGGAATAAGCGTGGCCATTGCTCCATGCCCCCTCGTAGCAGGGTATTTCATGGAAATTCACAAATGGTGTACCTTGATAGGTGGGATTGAGCTGCTCATTAAACAGTGCGCTGGTGGTAATTTGACCGTTGTGTACATACCAGTAGTTGAAGGCGGTATTGGTTTCTACAACTTGTGTGCCGGAGGCCTTCAACTCGGTGACATTCGATGCTGTGTGCATGTTGACGATGCTGCGTGCCTGCCCAGAACCCATGTTGGCAAAGTTGCCGTCAACATCGCTGTAAACCTCCAAATCACGACCCTGCGTGGTGGTGTTTAGACGCATCTGCGGCTCGTTTTGATTGAACTGTATGTTGCTGGGCATCAGTGTGATAAACTCCGACTTGTTGGAGGCCAAGGAGAGTACAAGGTCGCTCTTGTCGAGGGCATACATGAAGCATTGGTATGTGGTGTCGCGGAAGGCAGGTCCAACTACAGATGAAAAAATGGCAGGAGCTTTCATGTCTTTCATACCATAGACAATACCATTCTCACAGAATAGTCGGTCATCCACACCATCTGTGTTGATTTCCACAGGGGTGCCAAGCGCTGTCACCACCAGTCCCTTATTGATTTCCTCTGGGAAGATGGGGTCGGTGTCTTCGGCGAACGACTGCATGATAAAGTAGCGCAAAATCAGTGGGTCGAGGTCGCTGAGAGAATGATAACCTCCCTCAGGGCGCCATACGCTGGAGAAAAAGGCACTGATAGCTTGGTTGGATGGGGCGAAGATATTATAACTTGCACGTTCCAATGTAGATACTTGGCGGTAATTGTTTACCGGCCACTCGCAGGCGATGTTGGGCAAACTGCTGTGGGTCAGTGTATATACCACCTTGCCTACGGTGTTGCTGGTCTCTACATCTGCCTCTGTAAACTCTGCATATTGGTCGTATAAACTAATGTAATCGCTATAGTCGGGATTATTTTTCAGTGTTTTATAGACTGTCTCCAAGGGGCTGATGACTTGATTGACATGATAGAGGTAACCATTGTCGGTGACAACTGCGGCAGGGTCGGTGACGCTGGCGTTGCCCACATTGAAACTATTGGCACCTCCAGTCCATTGACTGCCGGGGAAGAAGTACTCGTAGTTGCTCTTGCCGTCAATTTGTTTGCTGTTGAACATCAGTCCGCTGAACACTGGCAGATAACGTTCATAGTGATAGACGGTGACAGTGGTGTCTACACCGTTGAGCTTGCCACGCATTTCTTCCATGTCGTCGGCACTATGGGTGCGATGTTTGTAGTAAAGGCCGGCGTTCAATTGCTTCTCCTCCTCACTGGCTCCATCGCCCTCGTTGGGTCTGAAATTGACCATTTTCTGCCAGTCGTAGGCATAGTACATCAGGTGGTAACCCACCGTTTTCTTTAGTCCTGCTGGGTCGCGCTGCCATAGGTCATCGACTGTCTGGCAGCCTTGACTGCTCAGGTACCGTTGCCAAGCATCGTCATTGGGGGCCATTACGGTCAATATACTTTGACCACTGACAATGGGTTGATAACCTGTCAATTCTATGGCACGGAGGAACGACTGATGATTCCCCTCGCTTTCAAGCACCTGCCAGGCATTGCCCTTTAGCCAACTTGGCGGGGCATAATGGTCGTCGTCGGCAATATCACTGCATGATACCACCAACACACTTAATAGCAGGATGCTCATCCCTCTAAATAGTGATGAAATGTTTCTCATTTTAGGTTATATTGATTTTGTTTTGTCTTCAAGTAGTTAGCGGTCGCCTACCGCAATTGTAGTTAGTTGAGTTTGATTTCGATGCAAAATTAACTCTTTTTTCCCATATTCATTCATTTTTATGTCTCTTTTTTCACATTCTCGTTTTTTTTGTCGTTTTAAATCATTACCTTTGCGGCTATGAAAGTGAAAAGACTGAAAATAATTGGTGCATTCATCGTGATTTCTCTCATGATGACAAGTGCGAACATTTGGGCACAGGATGCTGCTGAGACTTCAATGGAAGAGACATTGGAAATGATGTCTGACGACGAGGAAGAAGATTTCATCGAGAAAGACTTGCTGAGTGACAGTGACATCGTCCGTGCAATGACGGATTCATTGGAAACCGACCCTTTGGCGCAGGAGGAGATGGCCGATAATGAAAACCTTGGTGTGTATCAGACACTCAAGAAGAAGTTTATCGAGGGAAATGCAGGGTTCATGTCGCTCGTGGCACTTGTACTTGTGCTTGGATTGGCATTTTGTATCGAGAGAATCATCTATCTTACACTTTCAGAGGTAAACAGCCGCAAATTGCTCACCGACATTGAGGAGAAAATAGAAAACAATGATATTGAGGGTGCCAAGGACATCTGTCGTAATACCCGTGGACCAGTAGCTTCCATTTGTTATCAAGGACTGATGCGCGTTGAGGAGAGTCTCGAAAATATCGAGCGGTCTATGTCGTCGAGTGGTAGTGTGCAGGCAGCCAATTTGGAGAAAGGCTGTTCATGGATTACGCTATTTATTGCTATCGCTCCATCATTGGGATTCCTTGGCACAGTTATTGGCATGGTGATGGCTTTCGACCAGATTCAAGGTGCCGGTGACATTAGCCCGACCATTGTAGCTGCAGGTATGAAAGTGGCGCTACTGACGACTATTTTTGGTATCATAGTGGCTGTGGTCTTGCAGGTGTTCTACAACTATATCCTCAATAAAATTGAACGTTTGGTTTCGCAAATGGAGGATGCCTCTATCTCGTTAATGGATATGCTTGGTAAATATAAGTCTAAAGGCGAAAAGGCATGAGAAAACCCAAATGGATGACGCTCAAAGGCGAATGGACCAACGAAAGAATCGCCCGTGCCGCATTCTATGTGATTATAGGCGTGGCAGCGTTAGTGTTCCTCTTATTCTATTTTATAGGGTTTTCAAAGCCCTATTCCTATGACCCCAATTTCAAAGACCCGATATTCACGCCTTTGGTGATGGGCTTTGTTGTATTGATAGTTGTCAGCGCATTGGCGGTGGCAATATGGGCAGTTGTGGCAACAGCACGTCGTAAGGGAAAGACCGAGAGTGTGGTCAATGGCATTCCTGTGGCAAGAATTGCCATGTCTGTGGCAGCTGTGACCTTTGTGGTGATGGCTGTTACATTCCTTGCAGGCTCTTCAGAGGCTATTAATGCAAATGGAAAACCTTTTACCAATGCATTCATGCTCAAGGGTGCTGATATGTTTGTCATCTCTTCGGGCGTGATGCTGATATTGGCTACCGCAGCCGCTTTCTATGGAATGTGGCATTCTCGGAGGGTTGATGAGTAAAGTTGTCTTCAATTTTCAATTTTCAATCTTGAATAAATGATCATCCGCCGCAAAAGACGTAAGGTTCCAGGCTTGAACACGGCTTCTATTGCCGATATCTCGTTCACGCTGCTCATCCTCTTTCTCGTCGTTACTTCGATGGACGAGGAGAAAGGACTGACACGTCTGTTGCCGCAGATGACACAACAAAAGCAATCTACCGAGATAGCCGACCGTAATCTTATGCGTTTGCGCATAGATGGACAGAATCAAATCTTCATAGACGATGAACCTGTGCATTTTGGAGACATCAAACAGCGGGTGATGACCTTTGTGGATAACCCGCAGAACTTGGCCTCGTTGCCAGAAAAAGATGTAATGGATATTTATGGCTTTGGAAAGAGAGGTGTTGCCAATGCCCATGTTATACAGGTGGATGCCGACCGTAATGCCGATTTCAATACATATTTTACTGTGCAGAACGAAATAGTTGCTGCCTACGATCAGTTGCGCGACAATTTGGCGATGAACCGTTTTCATAGACACTATGATGATTGCCCGGAGGAAATACGGAAGTCGCTACGGGAATGCTACCCACAAAGGGTCTCTGAAACATATAATTTGGAGGAAGGGGGGGAGAAATGAGCATCATACAAAGAAAACGCAGGAAACTGCCCGACCTCAACACAGCGGCTTTGCCCGACCTCATTTTCACGGTGCTCTTCTTCTTTATGATTGTCACCCATATGAGGAATGTGCCTGTAAAAGTGACGACAAAAGTTCCTCAGGGCACTCAACTTGCCAAACTGGTTAAAAATTCCTCTACTATCTATGTGTTTGTCGGAAAGGCTGCACCAGGAACAAAGACATCTTCCTGTGACTCCGTGATAGTGCAGGTTAATGATAAAATTGTAGCAATCCCTGAAATGGTGGACTATTTAGAGGCGGAATGCGAGAAAATGTCACCCGAGGAACAAGAACAACTGACAGTTTCTGTAAAAATCGACCGCGATGTACCCATGGGCATTGTCACCGATGTGAAAATGGCTCTCAGAAAAGCTGGCACACTGAAAGTACACTACGCTGCCAGTAAACGGGAGAAACTGTCGCAAACCGAGCAGTAAGGTGCTTACATAATAATTTCAACAATGATATTAACCAAATATAACCAATATGACACATCACAGATTAGACGCGTTAGACAAGAAAATCCTCAAGCTCATCGCTGGGGATGCCAGAATTCCTTTCCTTGAGGTAGCACGTGTGTGCAATGTCAGCGGAGCAGCTATTCACCAGCGTATCCAGAAACTCAACAACCTGGGTGTGCTGAAAGGCTCACAATTTATTATCGACCCAGAGAAAATTGGGTATGAAACTTGTGCTTTCATTGGTCTTTTCCTCAAAGACCCTGAAAAATTCGACTCTGTGGTGGAGGCTTTGAAGAAAATACCTGAGGTCGTGGAGTGCCATTACACCACAAGTGGTTTTGATATGTTTATTAAAATCTATGCCCAGAACAACCACCACCTACTTAACATCATTCACGACAAACTACAGCCGCTCGGGTTGCAACGTAGTGAGACCATCATCTCCTTCAATGCTGCCATCGATCGTGCCCTGCCTATCATTGATGTGGAAGAAGAAGACAGTGAAGAAGAGGATGTGGCGGAATCTGAAATCTAAAATCTGAAATCTGAAATCTTAAATATAGTTGGGTCACCTCACATAATCCACAAAGGCGTAACTATAGGCATGGCGGTCGTCGGTGGGGTGCTCCTCTCGCCATGTCTCTTTCCAGTCTGTGTAGGGTGGAAAGAAGGTGTCGGCTTCAGTGGGGGTGTCATGGACTTCCGTCAGGCATAGTCGGTCGGCAAGTGACAAGGCTTGTTTATAGACACTGGCACCACCGATGATATACACTTCCTCGCTTTCGTCACAATGGGCGAGGGCACTCTTCAACGTGGCATATACTTCACAACCTTCAATCTCTTTTGTACTTCGGCTCAATACGATATTCCTGCGGTTGGGTAAGGCTCCCTTTGGCAGCGACTCAAAAGTCCGTCGCCCCATGATGATGGTATGTCCGGTGGTTAGCTGCTTAAAACGTTTTAAGTCATTCGGTAACCAGTAAATCAGTTTATTCTCATATCCGATGGCACCGTTCTCTGCCACTGCTGCAATGATGGTAATTGACATTTTGTATGATTGGATTTAAATTGGTGTTATTATTTGATAATGGCTGATATGTGCTTGACAAGGTCAATAACGTCGTCTATATCTATTATATTGTCTTTGTTGCAATCCGCCACACTTTCAATAAAAAAGGGACATTGTTTGTTTGAGATATGTCTCACTATATCTACTGCGTCCAGCATATCCACATTTCTATCTAAATTGACATCATAGGGCGTGTATTCGTTCAAATGAGCATAAGAGTCAATGGCTTCGCTCATACGACCCGTGAAATCGTCCATAGTATAGAGGCCATCTACATTAGTTTTAACTCCTTGTAAAAAGAGTGGGTGAACCATAGGTGGATTATTAAGGGATAGTGGCTGTATGTCAAGAATTTGACGTACGTTCTGATATACATAGTTGAGTGAGACAAACTCTTTCCCGTTGATGCCTTCCCATATTTCCATGACTATTTTCCCACCCAATGGAGTGTGGCACTCAGGAGTATCGGGAAGTGTGTATGGTTTGATGTCGAGGGCACCTGCAAGGCTGGCCATGTTGGAGTCATGACCAACAAGATAAACAAACTGAAGAGTAGAGTCTCGGATTACATCATTTAGTTTTTCTAAAAGTAAGTGGGCTGCATCTTGTCCAACCGTAGGAAATCCCATTGCATATTTGCACCATGTCTCTTTGATACGCCCAATAGCCATCAGTTCTTCGGTGGTGATAGTATGACCGAAAATAGTTCCTTCGCTTTCGGGCATGTCATAATATTGTAATATCAAATTCGATGCAGCAAGTTGTGCCAAATAGATGTTTCCCGCTGTGACACGTGGCATCCAATTATAATGCAGATATACTTTTGCGTTTTCGAAATGAAAACTACATGTGTCTCCTTGCGTACAGGCTGGTGAAATAGGCATGTCAAGCACATTGGCCAGAATCGCAGCGTCTTGTTCAAGCAAAGTGAATACTTCTTGCAAACCGTTTTCACCTGCTCCGTACGATGCTTCAGCATCTACTTTTTGTTTAAAAACACCAGTACTCCGATGGCTTACATTATTAAAAATAGGATCCATGGACTCGAAGTCGATACTTTTGTTATAGGCAACTTCAAGTGATTCCTCAGGGGCAAATCCATGAATAAAATGTGTACCGGTATTTACTGTCCGCTCCAGGGAGTTGGCATAGATAAGGCATTGATTAGTGATTGAGGAGGATAAATCGAAAAGATGTTCTGATTCAATCCACTCACGAAAAAAGATGCCCATTTGCTTTTCCAATAGTTTCCCCCTTTCTGTCAGTTTTCCTGCACCGACACTCCATTGATGCCATTGGTGGGGGGTGATGCGCCTTTCCCCTTTAGTTAGGGACGCTGAGCGCACACCGTGCCGTCCCACCATAACTACTTTTTTTAAGGTATAGGTTTGATGGAAAGTCTCTGAACGAGGAACTTGGGCGTGTGTCAGGGTCGTTGCAAAGCAGAGGAGCAGAAGATGCCGTCTCAAATGATTCATTGTAAATCTTCTTACACCGACACGGTGCCGGCAATGTGGGACCAGGGGTCGTAACCTTCGAGTTGGAAGTCCTCGTAGCGGAAGGAGAAGATATCCTCTACATCGGGATTGATGCGCATAGTGGGCAATGGTCTCGGTTCGCGGCTCAGTTGAAGTTTTACTTGCTCCAGATGGTTCAGATAGACATGGGTGTCGCCGGTGGTGTGAATGAAGTCGCCAGGTTGGAGTCCTGTAACCTGTGCCATCATCTGCAATAATAGGGCATAAGAGGCAATATTGAAGGGGACACCAAGGAAGGTGTCGGCACTACGTTGATAGAGCTGGAGGCTCAGCCGTCCGTCTGCAACATAGAATTGAAACATCGTATGACAGGGTGGGAGAGCCATGCGGTCAACTTCTGCGACATTCCAGGCGCTCACAATCATTCGGCGAGAGTCGGGATGGTGCTTGATTTGTTCCACCACGTTGCTAATCTGGTCGATGGTGCCACCGTTGTAGTCGGGCCATGAACGCCACTGATGACCATAGACTGGTCCAAGTTCGCCGTTCTCATCGGCCCATTCGTTCCATATCCTCACACCGTGCTCTTGTAGCCAGTGTACATTGGTGTTTCCTTGAAGAAACCACAATAGTTCATAAATGATGGACTTCAAGTGTAGTTTCTTTGTCGTCAGCAAAGGAAAACCGTCTTCCATGTGGAAACGCATCTGATGACCGAAAATACTTTTGGTGCCTGTGCCAGTGCGATCGCTCTTGGTCACACCCTCTTTCATTATCCTGTCAAGCAGGTCTAAATATTGTTTCATGATATATCAATCTTCTATTTTCCATTCCGTGATATTCCGCTCTAAAGATGAGAAGGAGAAGCCCACTTTTATGACGGGTCGTCCGTCTATTCGGTATTTCTCAGCGTATCCTTTCTTGTTGATTTGTGCAAGGGCTGCTAAAGCGGTGTCATCGTATTTGATCTCCATCACGTAAATACCAAGGGGCATTCGCAATATAATATCTGCACGACCTTTGGCAGTAGGCTCCTCTGCCACTACATCCGCTCCGAAAGCCACAAGCATGGTGTGTGGTAAGTTCCTCCTCTGTGATACCACAGATTCCCTCGTATGTGGGCGACATCGAGATATTCTTCAACTGGTTAAGGGTACTGAAAATGCCCATCTGAGAGAATTTCGATATGCCGGTGATGAAGATAAAACGCAGATGGTCATCAAGTGATTTCAGCGGACTGAAGAGAGAGGAGAAACAATCTCGGATTTTTGCTTCCATGTCAGTGCTGCCGATGTTATGGAGAATGAAACTGTCGTATTCATCAACCAAAATCACCACACGGTGTCCTGTTTGGCGATGGGCTTCCTCGACAATCTTGACGAGGCGCATACTGCAGTCAGGAGAAATCGTGGTCAGTCCATATTTTTGTTCATATACCGAAAGCATGTCATCAATCTGTCTGTTGAGAACAACGTCAGTGAAATCTCTGGTCCTGCTAAAATCAAAGCGTAATACCGGGTGCGTTTCCCATTCCCAGTCAGTCTGAGCGATAAAAAGTTGTGGTTGCACAGTGCCGTCTCGGAGAACCATCTCATCAAACAGTTCACGACGTCCCAAAAAGATAGCCTCAAGTGTGGAACAGAGCAATGATTTTCCAAAGCGCCTTGGCCTACTCAGGAAATAAGGCTTCCCCTCCGTAATCATCTTGTAGATAATAGGAGTCTTATCCACATACACGTAACCATCTTTGCGTATGCTTTCAAAACTTTGAATGCCAACGGGATATTTTCTCTTGACCAACATCTTCTGTATTTATAATGATACTGCAAAAATAGGTGAATAGTTTTAATTTTGCAAAATTGTCACTGAAAATTTTGCAAAAGAAAAATATTTTTTTAATTTTGCCCCCGACAAGCCAGTTCCTGAAGGGGGATGGCGGGTCGGACATCGTGGATAGGGGATGCGTCTGATGCCAATGGTGTTGGGCAAGTCTCCCAAAAAGGACGTTTACTGAACGTTACTGTCTGTGACCTCAAACTTCGCAACTTTGAATCTGTGCACAGAGGTAATGCAACGGAAGCGTCTGCGTAGGGTGTATTATATCCCGGCCTCTTTTGCTATGATGATTGTTGTAGTGAAGGCCATATCGTATAATACCACTTGGCGTGGGCTGGCTGCGTTGCTTATCCTTGCACAGGGGCAATGCGAAGGCCTGAGGTCGGGGATAGGCGCGGAGGTATAAACTCCCACGTCTTTTTTTATTCCGGGCATACATCATTTCATTTATGAACTGCTGGATTGGGGAGTCAGAAGGCAAACTAAAACAACAGTTATGAAACATGTGAGATTTTTACGATTGCTGATGATGACATGCCTCATGATGCTCGCAACAGGGGCATGGGCACAGAAAACTTACAACTCAATTGCGGAGTTAAAAGCCGACAACCCTAAAGGGGAAGTGATACTGAATTTTAATGATGTGCAGGTTTTGTATGTGGATTTTGCTCCCTATGGCACAGAGGTGGATTCATATTATCATTCTTTTTTAAAGGATGAATCGGGAGCGATACAATTAGTAGATGAAAGTAAATTATTTGATACAGGTCAGTTGTTGAATGGCAGTGTCAATGTAATTTATCACGATGATTCTTATTGGCAAGAAGGTGAAGACGATAATCTTTTTTGGGGAGAATACATTGAATTAGTCAATTATGATGAGTCCTCATTAGTCTTCGGGGATACTGAGATAGTTCCCTTAGAGGTGTCGTTGTCAGAAATCACTGAAGATTTGTCTTGGCAACTCGTAACAGTTAGTGGCGACTGGGTATTAATAGGTGATGATGCTTTTGAAAACAACCATGCTCATAATTCTTGGCTTACCGATGGCGAAAGTTTTGTGAATTTTCAAACAGGCGTATTTTTAGGTGATCCAATGGTAAGTGTCTATGATGACGTAGTTCCATATTTAGATGAAGAAAACTATAAAGAAGATTTTGCTGGATATACAGGGTTTAGAAAAAAAATGCAAGTGACAGCCATTGTCCATAGGTCGTACGATGAGGATGAAAGCGGTAATCCTTTCTATCCTGTAGAATTGCATACTACCAAATATACTGTTGTTCACAGACAATATGTTCCTGTAGTATTCAAGAAGAAATTCGAGGGCTTTACTTCATTTTATTGGGATGTATATGCTGGTAAGGATTATTCTTCATGGGGATCACCAGATCTGTACTATTCGTTTGATATTCCAGAAGATATAAAGGTAAAGACATACAGGGTGGAAAATGGTAAAGGTTATTTAGAAGATGCCCCTGATGGTTTTCAATATATATGTCATTTGAATCCTATTATCCTGGAGTTAAAGGACAAGTCATTTGCAAATGGGGATGTAACAGTGGATTTGATACCTCGTCCTGATCATTGGTCAAATGGGTACCGTTTTACTGAGACGGAAAACATGCTTTACGGCTACAACACCGCCGAGGAGACCAATGTTGATGGCGACACCGAAAACTATAAGTTCTACCGCCTCACGTTGAATGCCAATCAGGACAAGGGTTCCATCGGCTTCTATTGGGGCGCAGAGGATGGTGGTCCGTTCACAACTTCACCTCATAAGGTATTCCTTGCTGTTCCTCGTGGTGAGGCTCACGCTGCCGCCATGCCATTCGACGGAACGACTGGGCTTGCTGGTGTAAAGACCGTCCAAAGTGAGAACAACGACATCTATTCTCTCTCAGGTATCAAAGTGAATGGTAACAAACTGCCCAAAGGCGTTTACATCACCAATGGTAAGAAAGTAGTCATCAAATAAAGCATATTAATCATGAAAAAATACATGGCACCAAAAGCAAAAGTGAGAACCATGCAATTCTCACACGCTATTATGTTCGTTTCAAAACCTGTTGACGAAATAGGCTTCAATGAAGATGCCGCCAATACCGGTGGCTTCGACACAGGCTCGCTGCCATCATCCAAGAGCGTCTGGGAATGATAGCATCATAGGGACATACCCTGTGTGTGTGTCCGAAAAACAAATCTACGGACTTCAAGGATTATGTGGACTATTATCGTCCCAAAGTCCTTGAAGTCCGTAGCCTTTTTGTAGAAAGATTACAGCAAGAAAAACTATTTGTTTCCCTCTGTTTTGAGTTGTGACACAATCCTCCATTCCTGTGGATAGAGATTGTTGGAGCGGGTGCCGAGGTGTTTCATGAAACCTAAGGGGAGGTTCTTATATGTCATCAATACCCAGCCACGGGGCGTGGTGGGGGGGAGGGTGATGGCCTCGCGGCGCAAGTAGCGAATGGCTTCTTCGTAGGACAAGGCATATTCTTTAAAGGCTCCATGATGAAGTGAAGATGACAGTGCTAAGGCATGGCAGGGCACAAAGTCGTGGCCACGTATCGTTGCCACTTCCACACCAGCATGAAGAATACACAGACCTTTCAGCCTGTCATAGATATGCTGCCACCATCGGGGTATGGCACGAATGACCTCCCCTTGTTGGATAAAAACAAAGGACTCGTTATCGGTAAGCCATTCTGTTACAGGTAGTGCCTTTTGGCATTCCGTCGATACACTCTTCTTTTTCTTGCGGTCTTTCTTGTCAGGGACTTCATCTAATATGCTTGCTCTTTCTCCTTCCTTGCGAAGGATTGCCATAAAAAGACCCTCACCATGTGAGATACCGGGGATGAAACGATAAACAGGGGCATTCAGCGAGGGTAATAGACTGCCTGTGATGCCCCATTGCTCTTCGATATCTAAACCAATGGCTTCTGCTCCCAACTTCTCCATCATCCATGCAATATTTTCTTCATTTTCCTTTGTGTTCAATGTGCAGGTGGAATAGATAAGAAGTCCACCGGGGCGCAGGCATGCCCAGGCATCGGCGACAATCTCGCGCTGCAACTGTTGGCATTTCAACACATTCTTCACCGACCATTCATCAATAGCTCCTGCATCCTTGCGGAACATTCCCTCGCCAGAGCAGGGGACGTCGGTGAGGATGGCATCGAATAGCAGTCCGCTGCGACGATAGTCTGCTGGGGTGGCGTGTGTTGCCATCGCATCAGGATGTCCCCATTTTTGTATGTTCTCCATCAAAATGTTGGCACGCTGTCGCACAACCTCATTGCTGATCAGCACACTGCCAGTAGGTAGCGCAGCACGGAGGGCAGTCGATTTGCCACCAGGGGCGGCGCAGAGGTCGAGCATCAGCACGGGATGCTGGATGTGTTGACGTACCACGTGGTCAATGAACATCGAGGCGGCTTCCTGCACATAGTATCCACCAGCATGGAGTAGGGGGTCAAAAGTGAAATTCGGACGGGTGTTGAGATAAAATCCATCCTGGCACCAAGGTACGGGAGCATCAAGAGGAAAGGTAAAGGATGATTCCCCTCCATCACAGACAATCTGACTGACTTTCAGTGAATTGAGCCTTATACTCGTGATAGGTGCTGCCGACAATCCTTTGAGCAGACGCTCAAACAATGTGTCGCCCATCATTTCACGAGTGTAGGAAGTAAAATCGGCTGGAAGGAGCATTGGATAGTTAGGAGTTAATCTTCGATGAAGAAATCGTCTTCATCTTCTATTTTCCGCTTTTCTTTCTTCGGCTCAGGAAGATTGGTGGGGTTGCCTTCTTTGTCGAAAATACCGTATGTGGTGCGGAGGACGATGAATTCCGTGCGGCGGTTCAACTGATTGCAGATTTCCTGTTGGTCGTTGTCCAACTCGCTGATAAATTCAGGTGTAAGCACATCACCTTCCTTGAGCCATGGGTATTGATCGGCGAGTTTTTTACGCACC
This sequence comes from uncultured Prevotellaceae bacterium, assembly GCA_900315075.1. Classification (GTDB taxonomy): domain Bacteria; phylum Bacteroidota; class Bacteroidia; order Bacteroidales; family Bacteroidaceae; genus Prevotella. The sequence goes on from OMXV01000005.1 coordinate 98,311, forward strand.
ACTTTGGGCTTTTCCTTACCATAGCCCTTGGGCGAAAGACGGTCGCTGGCAATGCCATGTGCTATAAGATATTCTACTACAGACTCAGCACGACGTTGTGACAGTCCAATATTGTATTGCTGACTACCCACAAGGTCGCAGTGGGCGCTAAGCTCGATGGTCACATTAGGATTCTCGTTTAAAAGCACTACCAGCTCGTCCAATGCCTGGGTGGATTCTGGACGCAGTGTGGCTTTATTATAGTCGTAGAAGATGTTGTCTATCATCACAGGGACGGTGATGTTGGCCAAGGGGAATTGCAGGACATGTTCCACCGACTCGTCGGTTTGAACGATATGCAACTCTTCCTTATGATTCAAATAGCCTCGGCAAGTGCCAAGGAACACATAATCTACACCAGGCTCTAACACTTTCTCAAACGACCCATCGCTCTTCACACTTAGCTTCTCATTGGTGCCGTCGTTGCCTACCATATAAACCTGAGCGGCAGTTAGTTCATAGCCATCACGCTCATAGACCCAACCTTTAACCGTTTGGATAATCTCAGGCTTCTCAAAGCTGAAAATATGGTCCCAGCCACGGCCGTCGCCACGGTTTGAGCAGAAGAAACCACGATTGTGAGGTCCTTCGAAGGTCATACCGAAATCATCGCCTTGTGAGTTGAGCGGATAGCCTGGGTGTTCCAACTCCCATGTTCCCTCCTCAGTCACACTGGCAATAAAAATGTCGAGTCCGCCCAAGCCTTGATGGCCATCGGACGAGAAATATAGGTCGCCATTGGGGCGGAACGTTGGAAACATCTCATCACCAGGGGTGTTGATCTGTGGACCTAAATTTTCTACACCACCCATGCCTGAACTGGTGAGGCGTACACGCCAGATGTCGAGTCCTCCCTCACCGCCCATCATGTCGGAGCAGAAATAGAGCCATTCGCCATCGGGTGATACAGCGGGATGTGCATAGCTCGATAGGGTGTCTCGAGTGATTTCCACCTCTGTACCTTTGCCCCAGGAGGCATCAGAACGGCTGGATTTCATAATCTTGGCATAGCGCGGATAGGAGGGGTCGGAAGAACATTGGGTGAAGTACATTTCACGCTGATCGGCAGAGAAGCAGCAGGCACCTTCATCATACTCGCTGTTCAGTCCCGACTCAATTCTTTCGGGTTTGCTCCATTTTCCTTTGTCGTCTTTCTGTGAGAAGAAAATGTCGCCGCATTTTGTGCCTGTGATGCCGCTGAGTTCGTCGCCTTGGGCTTCATTGCGGGTGGAGGTGAAGAACAATTGGTCGTGTTCTTCTCCAAAAAGCATCGGACTGTAGTCGGCACGGCGGGAATTAAACAAATCCATCTTTTTCACCGTGTAGCGTGAACCTGCCTCTTTCGCTTTGGGGGCGGCTTCGGCAGCAGCTAATCCTTCCTGTACCAAAGGGTTGTCGGGTAGCGAATCGAGGGCTATCTTGTATTCTGCTAATGCCTCTTTGTAGTTGGCATTTTTCATCAACTGGCGGGCAAATAAAAGATGTGTCTCACCATCGTCTTGCTTATAGCGGATGACATTGCGATAGGCGGCGATAGCTTTTTGAGTGGAGTTGATGCGTTCATAGCAGAAAGCCATCTTTCGGGCGATTTGTCCTCGCCGGTCACGCTCCTTGGCGGATGTCTTGGCGTATGCAGTCTTGAATTCGTTGGCGGCATCAAAATATTCACCTAAAGCCAGGTATTTCTCACCTCGCTTCAGGTTTTTGTCTGCTCCGCAGGAAACGGTCAGCAGTGTCGCCAATAATAATGATAAAAGAAATGTTGCCTTGCGCATATTCCTTATAATAACGATTCCCTCGCTTTTTTATTGCAATCAAAAGTAATAAAATGAGGATTTAGGACTCTAAAGCCTTTTATCCATATGCTGCGGTTCCGCCTGGCATCCAAAGTCTATTTAAATGGTAACCTGTAGGTACAGCCTTCTTTCCAGCGACTGCAGCCATAGGCCGCATGGCCTTTGATGATGTGGCCGATTCCGCAGAGAGGGCAGGTTTTTCCTTCCATGTTGTCATTAGGGGCCAGTGCCTGTCCCGCATTATTCGGAATACTCTGATTACTCGGAATACTCTGATTACTCGGAATACTCTGATTATTCTGATTACTCTGATTATTCTGATTACTCCGATTATTCTGATTACTCTGATTATTCTGATTATCCACTATCTTGGTCTCCTTCTTTTTCGCTGGAGCCTTCTTTTTCTTTTTTAGGTCTTCTTCAGTGAGCACAGTGATACGACGGTTGGTGTTGTCGGCGAGCACTTGCCTGACAATTTCATAGATTTGCTGTTTTAATTCACTGATAAACTGTGCAGGGTCGTAGGTCTTGTGTTCGATGTCGCGGAGTTTCTTCTCCCAGATACCCGTTAATTCACAACTTTTGAGAAGTTCCTCGCGAATAGTGTCAATCAATTCGATGCCAGTGGCAGTGGCGATAAGGCTTTTACGCTCTCTGCGGATATAATGTCTTTTGAAGAGGGTCTCGATGATGCCGGCACGAGATGAGGGACGACCGATGCCATTCTCTTTCAAGGCTGCTCGCAGCTCTTCGTCTTCAACAAATTTACCGGCTGTTTCCATGGCACGCAGTAAGGTGGCTTCGGTGTAGTATTTCGGCGGCGTTGTCCATTTTTCGGAGAGAGTGGGGGTGTGGGGACCACTTTCGCCAACGGTGAATTCTGGGAGTGACTTTTCCTCGTCGTCTTTTTTATCCTCATCAGGCATCTTCACGTCTTTTTCATAGACCACACGCCAGCCGGGTTGTTGAATTTGTTTACCCGTTACTTTGAAATCCACAGTGTCAACCTTGCCTAAGACAGTGGTTGTGGTGAATTTGCAATCGGGATAGAACACGCTGATGAATCGACGAGTCACCAAGTCATAGACATGCCGTTCAAAATCTGTGAGGTGCGTGGCTGGCACACCCGTGGGGATGATGGCGTGGTGGTCGGTGACTTTAGAACTGTCGAATACCTTCTTGCTCTTCGGGAGCTTTTTGCCTATAAGGGGTTGGGTAAGTGTTTCATAACCACGCAATCCTGCCAATATCTTAGGACATTGTGGATAGACGTCGTCACTCAGATATTGAGTATCTACACGGGGGTAGGTGGTGAGTTTTCGTTCATAGAGTGTTTGGATGGTTTTGAGGGTGGTGTCGGCACTCATGCTGAACTTTTTGTTGCAGTCCACCTGCAAGGAGGTAAGGTCATAGAGGTGGGGTGGGGCCTCAGTGCCTTTCTTCTTCTGTATGTCGGTTACGGTGAAAGGTTTGTCCTGAATGAGAGCAAAAGCCTGTTCGCCTTCCTCCTTGCTCATGAACTTTCCTTTTGTGGCGGTAAAAAGCGTGTCGCGGTAAATTGTGGAGAGCACCCAGTATGGCTCAGGGACGAAGTTTTCGATTTCCCGTTGACGTTTCACAATAAGAGCTAAAGTGGGCGTTTGCACGCGCCCGATGCTCAACACTTGTCGATTCTGGCCATATTTCAGGGTATAGAGACGCGTGGCATTCATACCCAATATCCAGTCGCCAATGGCGCGACAGAGACCGGCAAAATAGAGTGATTGGTATTCCGACTGGTCTTTCAGTTTGCTGAAACCCTCGCGGATGGCCTCGTCGGTCATCGACGATATCCACAGCCGTTTTACAGGGCAGGTGGCTTTGGCCTTCTGCATCACCCAACGCTGAATCAACTCACCTTCCTGCCCAGCATCACCGCAGTTGATAATGCCATGGGCATTCTGCATCAGTTTTTCGATGATAGAAAATTGCTTTTCGATACCTTTTTCGTTGATGAGCTTGATACCAAACCGTTGAGGTATCATAGGCAACGTACTTAGTGCCCATTGTTTCCATAATGGGGTGTAGTCGTCTGGCTCCTTCAATGTGCAGAGGTGCCCAAAAGTCCATGTCACCTGATACCCATTGCCTTCCATATAGCCATCGTGTGGTTTTGTCGCCCCAATGATACGGGCGATGTCTTTGGCTACGCTGGGTTTCTCGGCAATGCAAACTATCATTTGAGCTTTACTTTATTCGGTTAATATAATTATACGAATTTTGTCGTTTTACACTATAATATAAAATATAATTCTAAGTCTTTTCACCCTCTTTCTTTTCAGGGCAAAGATTGTACTTAAATTGGTTCGTTTTGAAAAAAACAATGCAAAAGTACGAAAAAAACGGCAAAAAAAATTGCGACTTACTTTTTTTTCATTATATTTGCAAAATCTAACCTGCCAACACTAAATCTATTAACAATATAATACATGAAAATCGGTCTATTTATTCCATGTTATGTCGATGCCGTCTATCCAGATGTCGGTGTCGCAACCTATAAATTGCTCAAAAGCTTAAAACTCGATGTCACCTATCCCCTCAACCAGACATGCTGTGGGCAACCTATGGCTAATGCCGGGTTTGAGAAGATGGGTTTGTCTCTGGCTGAGAAATTCGAAGAGATGTTCAAGGATTTCGACTATGTCGTGGCACCATCGGTCAGTTGTACGGCTTTTGTGAAAATCAACTACCCTCGTTTGCTTGAAGGAAAACACGAATGTGTCACTGCCGGCAAGATAATGGATGTGGTGGAGTTTCTTCACGATGTCATCAAGGTCAAGCAGTTGCCGGGGGATTTCCCACATAAAGTGAGTCTTCACAATTCATGTCATGGTGTGAGAGAATTAGGACTGAGTTCACCCAGTGAGATGAATGTGCCGAAATTCAACAAAATCCGTGACTTGCTCGAGCTGAAGAAAGGCATCACCGTAGTGGAGCCGGAAAGACCAGACGAGTGTTGCGGATTCGGCGGCATGTTCTCTGTCGAAGAGAAAGATATCTGCGCACAGATGGGTTACGACAAAGTGAAGCGACACATCGCTACAGGGGCAGAATATGTCACTGGTCCCGATTGTTCCTGTCTGATGCACATGGCTGGTGTCGCCGATAAGCGCGACATGAAGATTAAGTTTATTCACGCAGTAGAAATTTTAGCAGCAGGACTATGAGCACAGCACATTCAAAAGCAGCAAAAGAGTTCTTAAAGGACCAAAAATATGCCACATGGCACGATGCCACATTCTGGTCGGTGCGTACAAAGAGAGATAACATGGCGTTCGGACTGGAGGAGTGGGAACAATTGAGAGACAAGGCTTCGGCCATCAAGCGTCATACACTTACACATCTTGACGAATACTTAGAGAAGTTTGCCACCAATGCCGAGAAAAATGGCTGTATCGTGCACTGGGCAAAAGATGCCGATGAATTCAATGAGATAGTTTATGGCATACTTAAGGACCATAATGTGAAAAAGATGGTCAAAAGTAAGAGCATGCTCACTGAGGAGTGTGAAATGAACCCCTTCCTTGAGGAGCATGGCATCGAAGTCGTGGAGACTGACCTTGGTGAGCGCATTATCCAACTCAAGGGACAGAAGCCCAGCCACATCGTGATGCCCGCCATCCACCTCAACCATGATGACGTGGGTGAACTGTTTGAGGAGAAACTCGGTACGGAGAAAGGCAATCACGACCCAACATACCTCACCTATCAGGCACGTCTGAGCCTCCGCAATGAGTTCCTTACCGCCGATGCTGGTATGACAGGTGGCAATTTCGGCATCGCCGAGACAGGCGACATCGTGGTGTGTACAAATGAGGGTAACGCGGATATGAGTACCTCATGCCCGAAACTTCATATCGCAGCCATCGGACTGGAGAAAATCATCCCCAATTACGACTGTCTGGCGGTATTCCAACGTATGCTCTGCCGGGCAGGAACAGGACAGCCCACCACAACTTTCACCTCGCATTTCCGCAAGGCAAGACCAACGGCTGACAAAATGCATATCATCCTTGTAGATAATGGTAGAAGCGACTGGATTGCCAATCCTGAGCATTGGGAGACACTAAAATGTATCCGCTGTGGCTCGTGCATGAACTCATGTCCGGTCTATCGCAGGAGCGGCGGTTATTCCTATTCCTATTTCATCCCCGGGCCTCTGGGCATCAACTTAGGCATGTTGCGTGATGTCAAAAAACACAGTGGCAATGTTTCCGCATGTACACTCTGTCTGAGTTGCCAGTGTGTGTGTCCTGTGAAAATCGACTTGGGCGACCAAGTATACAAATGGAGGCAACAACTGGATGACTTTGGTACGGCCAATAGTCAGAAGAAACGGATGTGTAAGGGTATGAAGATGCTATTCGGAAAGAGTGGAATGTATAATACCGCTATGAAGTTCGCACCTATGGCCAACTGGGTACCGTCTTTCCTCATGAACAGTGGACTCAACCCCTGGGCTGCTGGACACAAGATGATGAAATTCCCAAGGTACTCTTTCCAGGAGTTATGGAAAAAAGGAAAAGTAGAGGATAGTTAGGAATTTTCAATTTTCAATCTTCAATTTTCAATTTTAGAATTATGAGCAAAAAAGAAGATATCCTGTCAAAATACAGGAAAAATGTCAAACAAAAATTCGACATGCCACGTCTCGATGATATCAAGGGAATCAAATACCCTGATACGTTGAAACAGTTCATCTCCATGACCGAGACGGTTGGCGGTAAAGTTAGGGAACTCAAACCCAATGAGGATATCAATGAGGTCATACGGGATCTTTATCCCGATGCCAAGGAGATAGCCAGCAATCTACCCGAAATCACCATTGCCACCAGAAATCCCGATACCATAGGTTCACCACAGGCGCTCAATGGCACAGATGTCGGGGTGGTGAAGGGCGTCTTTGGGGTCGCAGAGAACGCTTGTGTTTGGATACCGCAGACCATGATGGAGAAAGCCGTGTGTTTCATCTCCGAGAATCTCGTTATCTTGCTCGACAAGAAAGAAGTTGTCGATAACATGCATGAGGCATACAAGCGCATCTCTTTCAATGACTATGGCTATGGCTCCTTTATCAGCGGACCATCCAAAACTGCTGATATCGCCCAGGTGCTCGTCATGGGCGCGCAGGCGGCAAGAAGCGCCACCGTCATTCTCATCTAAGTAAAAATGAGGCGCTAGTCAAAGTAAAAATGAGATGCAAGTACCACTTGCATCCTCCTCCATTATTTACGTGGGGTGTATCAAAAGTAACATTTTGGTACTCCCTTTTACTATTTTTGTAACTATTCTAATCATCTTACCACATACTTTACACCATAGTGGTGTCGCCTGCTTTGTCTTTCTCCACCATTGCGACAAGTCTTTTTTTAGCAAATTTGTGCATACGGATGCAGAAAAATATCAAGACAATCATACAAATGCCAGCCAATGTTTCGTTCAATTCTGCTGAGAAACACAATGTGTCGTAAATACCGTGTGCTATGACAGGCACCAGCAGAATCTTATATTTGGCACTTGAGGAATGGTCTGTGAAATGATAGACAGAATAGTAATAGCCCATCAAAACGGCGAAAGCATAATGACCAGGTACGGCCAGCAAGGCACGGGAAATGGCAGTCTCTACCCATGCTTCATCACCAATAACGTAAAAGATGTTCTCAAAACCTGCAAAACCTAAACCTACACATACTGCATAGACAATGCCGTCGAAATGCTCGTCATAAAAGGGATTCTTGCGAAGTATCCACCACAGCACAAGTAGTTTGCATAATTCTTCAGGTAAACCAGCTCCTATAAAAGAATTCAGCGCAGCTTCTACTACAGTGGTAGGCTCTGAGGGTATCACTGTGCTGATAATTCCTTCTAAAAAGCAGCAAGGTATGCAAATCAATACACCCCATAATACAGCTTTCAATAGAAGGCGTATTGGTTCTGGCTTCGCATCTTTCCTCCAAATATACAAAAATAATAAAATAGCAGGCAAAAGTGCTGCAGCAATTTGTATTAAAAGACTCATATAAATGTCGCTTTGATGATTTTGACCGCAAAATTATGAAAAAAAGTGGCATTGGCAAAAGAAAGGAGAAAATAGTTGCCGAATAAAAAAAGTATTAACTCGTCAACTGTTCCATTCGTCAACTTGTTCACTTGTCAATTTGTCCACTTATCAACTTATCCACTTATCACTTAATTTTACCTCTATTAGTGTAATTTTAACAAAAAAGTGTTGAGATTTCCAAAAAAAATGTTACCTTTGCAAATATTTTTAAAACAAACGAAACATTCTTCTACTGATCTTTCTTAGATTACTTTATTTCTAACTAATAACAATAGCATGAATAGACTAAGGTTTATCAAAGGTAAGGCCCTGCCTATAGCAGTGCTCGTATCTGCTTTGTTGTTCGTGCCCCATATCGGTGTAAGTACTGCGCAGGCATCCATTCAGGATGTCAAACAGCAGGGAACTATCACTGGTAGGGTTATCGATAACACAGGCGAGGGCGTCATTGGTGCTACGGTACAGGTCGAAGATGGTTCTGCGCAAGGCACAGTCACCGACTTCGACGGTAATTTTACAATCAATGTAAAACCGGGCACAAAACTTAAAATCTCCTATGTGGGATTTGAAAGTCAGGTGGTGGCTGCCAAGGATGGCATGGTTGTCACTATGGCTGAATCATCCAACATGCTCAATGCCGTTGAGGTTGTGGCATACGGTGTACAGAAGAAAGTCACTGTGACGGGTGCCATCTCATCGGTCAAGAGCGAGGAACTCACACGTACCCCGGTGTCATCTGTAAACAACGTGCTTGCAGGACAGCTCTCTGGTGTGACCACCGTGCAGATGTCGGGTGAGCCAGGTAGCGATGCCGCCGATATCTTCGTCCGTGGTAAAGCCACTTTTACAGGCGATGCCAATGCTCGCCCGCTCATTCAGGTGGATGGCGTGGAGCGTGACATGTGGGACATCGACCCCAACGAGATTGAGAGCATCACCGTTCTGAAAGATGCTTCCGCTACCGCCGTATTCGGTGTACGTGGTGCAAACGGTGTCATCCTTATCACCACCAAGCGTGGACAGGAAGGAAAAGCACGTATCTCGTTCAACACTTCTTTCTCGGCTTTGATGCCCACCAAGATGGTGGAGCAGGCATCATCGCTCGGTTATGCCACATTCTATAATCAGATGTTGGCCAACGACCGCAAGAATCCGCTTTTCTCGGAAGCTGTTATCCAGAAGTTTACCGATGGTAGCGACCCCATCCTCTTCCCCAGCATGAAGTGGACCGACTATCTGATGAAAGATGTGACACTCCAGCAGCAGCACAATGTCAATATCTCAGGTGGTAACAAGACCGTGCGTTACTTTATTTCTGCTGGTATGTTCACACAGGATGGTCTTTTCAAGGAGTTTGACCGCCCTTACGATTTCGGTTATCAGTATGAGCGTTTCAACTATCGTTCAAACCTCGACATCAATGAGTTTCAATATCTCGGGTAAGGTTGATACTTCTGCAAAACCACATACAGGTCAGGGTTCCGACCAGATGATACGTGAAATCTACTGGTCATCACCATTCAGCAGCCCGGGCATCGTCGATGGGAAGTATATCGTTACCAGCATAGAGCAGTCGGACAATATTACCGACGTGCCCAACGACGCGGTATTACGCCTGCCTATTGGTACTTCTACACCTATGGCTTACTATATCAGTCAGCCGGGTGCTTATCATTACAACAACAACAAGTTGCAGATGGACCTCGTGCTCGACCAGAAACTCGATGCCATCACCAAGGGATTGTCTGTCAAACTGAAGGGCTCTTACAACAGTTCCTATCAGGTGCGTCAGGAAATCACACATCAGGCTTCCACTTATACTCCAGTTTATCACAGATGGGCTGAGGTGGATTCCAACAACCCCACCATTATCGACGCTGATGGAAATGAAGTGCCCAACTACTTGATTTCTGGCTACAAAACAGTAACACAAAAGGATGAGAATGGCAATGATATCGCTGTGCAAATGCCTATCTATGTCACTGGTGAGAAACTGGAACTCCGTAAAGGTGGTGACGATACTGAGCCGACTTATGGCAATACCGCCTCATCCTATGGACGTAACTGGTATGTGGAAGGTTCACTCAACTACAACCGCTCCTTCGGATTGCATACCATCACGGGACTGGCACTCTACAACCAGAGCAAGGAATATTATATAAGTGGTGACTATTCTGATATCGCACGTACATACGTGGGATTCGTAGGACGTGTCACTTACGACTGGAACAACCGCTACATGGCCGAATTCAACTTCGGTTACAATGGTTCTGAGAACTTTGCTCCCGGACGCCGATTCGGTTCCTTCCCAGCAGGTTCCGTGGGATGGGTCGTCAGCGACGAGCCGTTCTTCCAGCCCGTGAAAAAAGTTGTCAGCTTCCTGAAACTGCGTGCTTCTTGGGGTCTTGTGGGTAACGACAAGATTGGTGGTAGCCGATTCATGTATATGTCAGACCCTTACATCGTCAACCAGACTGCCACTTTCGACCGCTTTACCTATACAAGTGTCAACGAGCCAGCATTCGCATATCCTTTCGGTATCGAGAATAGCACTGTTACAAAGGGTTCATACGAGTCGGCAAAGAACAATCCTGAAGTGACATGGGAAAAGGCGTTTAAACAAGACTATGGCTTCGACATGTATTTCCTCAAAGACCGTCTGCGTACCACCTTCGACTACTTCAAGGAGCATCGTACCGATATCCTTGCACAGGACTTTACCACACCTAACTTCCTCGGCTTTAACCCACCTTATACCAACTTTGGTATTGTGGATAGCCACGGATGGGAACTCTCCGTCAACTGGCAGGATGACTATGGCAAGGACTTCCGCTATTCGGCAAAACTCAACATCTCCTACAACCAGAACGAAATCATAGAGGACCGAGAGGCTCCACAGCAGAATGAATATATGTACAAACGCGGACACCGAATTGGTGCACGCTCACAGTACAAGTTCTGGAAATTCTATTATGACGGTGCTGAGGCCGACTATCAGCAAGAGTTTGGACAACCATTCCCCAAACAGCTCAAAGATAAACTCTATCCCGGTGATGCTGTCTTTGTTGACCTTGATGGCAACGGAGAAATCGACCCCAATGATGCCAGCCGTGACTATGGCTATACCGATGACCCAATGTACATCGCAGGTCTTAACCTCGCTTGCTACTACAAAGGATTCTCTATCAGCGCACAGCTCACAGGTGCATGGAATGTGTCACGTGTCTTAGGCGATGTCTTCCGTCGACCATTCCAGAACCGTTCTACACTCAACAACGGTGGTCTTCTTCAGTATCATATCGACAACACATGGACAAAGGAGCATCCTTCACAGAGTGCTGAATATCCACGTGCCACATGGGAGAATGGCGACCAGAACTATGCTGAATCCACACTCTTCGAGAAAGATGCCAAATACATGCGTCTGAAGACCTTACAGGTGGCATACGACTTTGACTTCCCATGGATGAAGAAACTTGGTATGACTCAGCTGCAATTGGCTCTGAGTGGTTACAACCTCTTCACTCTGACTCCTTACAAGTTTGGCGACCCTGAGGCACGTGCTTCCACTACGCCATCCTATCCTCTGCAGCGCACTTACACCGCAAGTCTTAAGATTGGGTTCTAATAAAATATAAATAAGGTAAGAATTATGAAATTACATCATAAAATCGTTACAGGAGTGGTGGCGCTTCTTATTGGAAGCATGGCGTTCACTGCTTGTACCGATGAAATAAAATTCGGTAATGCCTTCATTGAGAAGACACCCGGTGGAACAGTATCGCTCGACACCGTCTTCGGAAGCGCAGAATATACCCGACAGTTCCTCGTGGGACTTTATGTGTTGCAGTACTATGGACTGCCGTTCAAAAATGCAACGAGTGCGCCATGGAGCGCCAGTTACTGGAACTCAAAACTTGACGCGATGACCGACTGCTATCAGCAGCATTTTAGTGGCTCTGAGGCATATAACAGATATTATGGCGGACTACTTACATCTAACAATAGTGGTCTGATAGGTTATAACAATGATTTTGTCTGGGAAACTGTCAGACGATGCTGGCTGCTTATCGACAATATCGACAACGTGCCAGGACTGAGCGACCAGGAGAAGAAGAACATGATTGCACAGGCAAAATGCCTTGCTGCAGCACGTTATTTCGACCTCTATTCCATCTATGGCGGACTGCCTATTATCGACCGTACATACACTGGTACCGAGACTTCATACGAGACACGCCGCGCCACGGCTGAGCAGACGGCTGAGTTTATGGTCAGACTGCTCGACGAGGCTATTCCTGACTTGAGATGGGCATACAATGGCTCGACCATCGACACCGATGCTGCCAACAACACCGGCCGATGGACTGCAGCTGCTGCAATGGCCCTGAAGGCAAAAATCCTGCTCTTCAACGCATCACCACTCTACAATGACGATCAACCTTACTACGATGGCTCATCAGAGGCTGAGCGCGACAGCATCGTCTGGCACGGTGGATTCAAGCAGGAAAGGTGGCAGCGTGCATTGCAGGCATGCAAAGACTTCTTCGATAGCAATGCAAGCAATGGCAACTATTATGGCTTGAATATGGCTACCGCATCAAAACCCACTCCCGAGGATTACCGTCAGGCTTATCGTATGGGATACATCTATCAGGGTAGCCGAGAGATTATCCACCGTACGGCTGTCACAACAACGACCAGTAACAAGGCCTCTTATCAGTGGTGCAACTTTGTTGGACCATTCGGTAGCAGCAATGGTCCGTTCCGTAATTCTTATGGACCAACAGAGGAGTATGTTGAGATGTTCCCATGGGCAAATGGTGCCCCATTCAATTGGGAGCAGGATTCCATTGATGGTAACATCTACGGCGAGAAGGGACAGCTGTTCTATAAATATACACAGTTGAAGACATCTGTCAAGAAAGAGGCCTCTCGAGACCCTCGTCTCTATGAGAATGCCATCGTCAACGGACAGACCCTTTCACTCAACTGGACCACAGGCAAACCTGAGGGCGATGCATACGAACTTTGGGTAGGTGGTGAACACGAAAGTAACGATGTCGCTATATTAGGAGAAGATGGTAAGACGCAGATTACTGAAAAAGACGTTGCAAGATTCTCAACAGGATATGGTACTATTAAGTACTACCTCGGACAAGAATACTATGGAAAGTTCGTACACTGGGTATATCTGAGTTATGACGAAATGCTCCTTATGTATGCTGAGTGCCTTGCACAGTGTGGCGACCTTGAAGGTGCCATCGCCAAGGTTGATGAGGTGAGAGCACGTGTGGGTCTGAAAGGTTTGAAATTTGGACAGGCTGCTTATAAGGGTGATAAGTCCAAATTGCCTAACCTGACCACTAAAGAGGGTGTCCTTTCAGAAATTCTCCGTGAACGTGCATGCGAGTTGGGCATGTCCAACAACCGTTACTATGATATGATACGCTACAAGCGTACTGACTGGATGACCAAGCGTCTCCATGGTTTGGTCACTTATCGTATGATGCAGAACTCTAAGAAAGAATGGGTGCGCTCATCACGTCCATACATTGGCGATGATAAGAAAGCAGGACAAAAGGAGCCTTCAGTTTTCGACTATGAACGCTTCGAACTGCAAAATTGCGCAAGAGTTCTGTGGGACTATAGCCCCAACGACCTCGAGGTACGGAAGTGGTTGCTTATGCCACTGCCCTTGTCTGAAATCAACAAGAACTATGGCCTTGTCCAGAATCCTGGATGGTAAGTGCTACGCTAATGTACCAATGAAACATAATATTGAATCATTATGAAGAAAAGAAATATATATATGCTAACACTGCTCGCAGGCTTTTGCATGCCCGCAGCAGCACAGCAAGACAGCACGGGCATTGACTTTGTGGACCAGGTAATTGAGGTGGGAGCCAACAAGAACTTCACACGAGCACAATCCACCTCGGCCGTATCTGTCATCACCAACAAGGATGTCAATCAACGCTCGGCTAAGAACATCGGCAACTCAATTCTTGGACAAGGTAATGGCCTTGTTTCACTACAGGGTACAGGTTCCTATTTCGAGCAGAATCCCACTTTCTACGTGAGAGGACTACAGAGTCTGAGCACCAGCACACCACTCATCCTCGTCGATGGTGTGGAGCGTGACATTTCCACGGTCAGCCCAGAGGAGGTGGATCATGTGTCAATATTGAAGGATGCTGCTGCCGTGGCACTCTTTGGCTACAAAGGTGCAAATGGTGCCATTCAGATTGTTACTAAACGCGGACAGTACAACAGCCAGAACATCCGCGTTACTTATGACCATCTGTTCAATTCACAACTTAACCGTCCGAAGTTCGTTGATGGAGCTACTTTCGCCAGTGCTGTCAACGAGGCTTTGGCAAACGAGGGATCGGCACCACGTTTCTCCGCAGAGGAAATTGCAGCTTTCCAGAATGGCAGTTATCCTTTCCAATATCCTAATGTCAACTGGATGGATGAGACCTTCCGTAACAATGGAGCCACCAACAAGATTGGTGTGGAGTTCAGCGGTGGTGGTGAGCGCTTCCGCTATTTCACCATGGTCAATCTGCTCTCCGATAAGGGATTTATCAAGCAGTTCGACCTTAATGATGGTTACAGCACACAGGATAAATATGTGAGGGGTAATCTCCGTACCAACCTCGACATTGACCTTACACCCACCACCATGTTGCGCGTCAACATGCTCGGTGTGCTGAGCGAGATGTCAAGGCCCGGTTCACAAGCCGACCTCTGGGACATGGTCTATAGTCTGCCTTCCATGGCATTCCCTGTGAGGAATGAAAACGACGAGTGGGGTGGCAGTTCTACCTACTCTGGTGAACTCAACCCTGTGGCACAGTCAGCAGGCGCTGCTTACTATAAACTGCATGAGCGCGCACTCTTCGCTGATATGACACTCGAGCAAGACCTTAAATACTGGATTGAGGGCTTGAGCCTCACAGCACGAATGGGATACGACACATATTCCACTCTTTATGAAGACCATAGCATGACCTATGTCTATGGAAACTATCCGGTTAACTCATGGGAGGGTGGACGTCCCGTTCTTGGCGACTACTGGTCGTCGGGTACACCCGGAACAATGGGTAAGGGTGCCGGTACTACAGACTGGGCTCGCCGCTTCATCTTCTCGGCCGGATTCAATTTCGACCGTAATTTCAACGACAAGCACTATGTCTATAGTCAGTTGAAATGGGATTATGAGTACCAGAATTCAACCGGACGTACAGGTTATACTGTCTATCGACAGAACCTGTCATGGCTCGGACATTATGGATACGACAACCGCTACATTGCAGAGTTGGCACTGCTCTATTCTGGCACCAACCGTTTGGCACCAGATACCAAGTGGAATTTCTCACCGACACTCTCTGCTGCATGGGTTATCTCCAACGAGGATTTCCTCAAAGATAATAGTTTCGTCAACTTCCTCAAACTGCGTGCAAGTGCTGGTATCATCAATGCCGACTTTGTGCCGGGTGACAACGTTTGGGACTACTATGCACAGAGTTATAGTCAGGGCACATCTGCAACTGGCAGTTATCCATTCGGTAGCGGCTACGACGTAGTCTATGCCAACACAACCCTCGGACGTATCGCAACACCCAATCCTGCACACGAGAAGGCATATAAATACAATATTGGTATTGATGCTGTGCTCCTCGGTGGTCTGAACGTTGAACTCGACTTCTACAAACAGCATCGTACTGATATCTGGGTGTCGGGTGCTGGAGCATATTCCGGACTTATCGGTTTCGACGCACCATACATTAATGCTGGTGTGGTGGACAGCCATGGTCTGGAACTCTCTCTCGACTATACCAAGCAGTTGGGTGACCTTACTTTCAATGTAGGTGGTATGTTCAACCTCAACAAGAACGAAATCAAGGAACAGGCTGAGGAACCAAGAGCATATCCCAACCTTGTACAGACTGGCAATCCACTCAACTCCGTTTATGGACTGAAGGCTATCGGACTCTTCCGTGACCAGGCTGAAATTGACAACAGCCCTGTGCAGAACTTCTCCACTGTGCGCCCAGGCGACATCAAGTATGAGGATGTAAACGGTGATGGTGTCATCGATGCCAACGATGTGACTAAGATTGGTTACAGTGCCTATGCTCCCGAGATTTTCTACAACTTCCATCTCGGTGCAGAGTATAAGGGCTTTGGTTTCAATGTCCTTTTCCAAGGTGTTGGCAACTATTCTGCTAATCTCAGCGCAAAAGGTATGTATTGGCCTCTGCTCAACAGTACTTCTCTTTCACAGCAGTACTATGATGGACGTTGGACAATAGCTAACCCCAACCCAAACGCTACATTCCCACGCCTGAGCACTACAAGCAATGCCAACAACTACCAGACCAGTACATTCTGGATGCGCGACCGCTCGTTCTTGAAACTTCGTAATGTGGAGCTTTACTACAACTTCCCAAAGGCACTTATGGAAAAGACGGGATTTATCAATACCGCCAAACTGTATGTGCGTGGCGTGGATTTGTTCTGCTCCGACAACATCGACGATGCCGATGCCGAGTGCTATGGTGTCACAGCACCGCTCAACAAGAGTATCGTCGTGGGTGTGTCATTGTCTTTCTAAAACCTAAAACAGACAGAAGAATATGAAAATCAAAAATATTTTCCTGGGTGCGCTGGCAACATTGGCTCTCGCCTCATGCAGCGACCAGATGGACTATAAGGAGTACAGCATCTACGACGCAGACTACATGAGGACGAAGTTTGAGCGTGCCGGTGGATTCCTGTCCACTATCTATGCCGACCTCGACTCCGACTTCGGTAACTACAGTGGGGCTATGCTCAGTTCTGCTACCGACGAGTCGGTATATTCTCACGACGGCAATGCCATCGAGAGCTTCTACAATGGTGCATGGAGCCCAACAAATGCCAATGGGTCGCTGTGGACAACTTGCTACCATGGCATCGCCTATTGTAATCTCTTCCTCGATGAGTTCACAGGGTTGACTTTCCCAGAATATACCCTCGACAAGAACTATGATGCTGAGATGTACCAGTACAACAACTATAAGTGGGAGGCTCGCTGGGCTCGCGCCTACTTCTACTTCCTCCTGGTACGTCAATATGGTGGGGTGCCTCTCATCACATCAAACATGAGTGCCGACGAGGCCAATGCGCAACCGCGTGTCTCAGCCGATGAAATCTTTGCATTTATCGATAGTGAGTGCGAGGCCATCAAGGACTCCATTACTCGCGACTATGGCGACTTGGGCAAACTCGCTATGACACCTGCCAACAACGGCCGTGCCAACAACCTGACTGTATTGGCTTTGCGTGCAAGAGCAGCCCTCTATCACGCAAGTCCGCTCTTTAATCCCAACAACGACAAAGAACTGTGGCGCAAGGCTGCTGAACTCAACAAGGTGGTTATTGACTCTTGTGTGGCTCGTAAAATGAAACTTTCCAACGACTACAAGGGACTTTTCATCGGTAACTCCAGTTGGAGTGATGCCAATGCGCTGGGTGAGATTATCTTCGCACGTCGTATGCCGACAGAGAACCGCAACTTCGAGACCTACAACTTCCCAGTGGGTATGTCAGGTGCTGGTGCTGGTGGAGGTGGTGGCAACTGCCCCACACAAAACCTTGTGGATGCCTATGAAATGACCAATGGCAAACTGATTAGCGACCCAGAGAGTGGATACGACCCACAAAATCCATACGCTAACCGTGACAAGCGATTGGCACTCACTGTGGCATGCAATGGTGACGCATGGCCAAACGCCAACACCATTCCTTTGGAAACTTTCGTGGGCGGTGTTAATGGACTGCCAACCGCTTTCGCTACACCTACAGGTTACTACCTGAAGAAGTATGTCACCGAGTCGGTGCAGACTGCTGGTAATGGTGCCAACACTTGTAAACATGTGTGGGTGACCTTCCGACTGGCTGAGTTCTACCTCAATTATGCTGAGGCTATGCTCAACCTCACCGGTGATGGTTACCAGACTGCACAGGGATTCGTCATGACACCGGCTGCTGCTGTCAATATCGTACGTAAGCGTGCAGGACAGCCAAACCTGCCTGAGGGACTCGATGCCGGCACATTCAAGAGCCGTCTTGAGAACGAGCGCTTTGTGGAGTTTGCATTCGAGGGACACCGCTTCTTCGACGTGCGCCGCTGGAAAGAGGCTCCACAGTACTTTACCAACATCCGTGGAATGGAGATCAACAAGGTGGGCGAAGGATTCACCTACACTCCGAAGACCGTACAGACACGTCAGTGGAATGACAAGATGTACCTATTCCCAATTCCACAGAGCGAAATCTTGAAATCTGGCGCTCTTGAGCAGAACCCAGGTTGGTAAGATGATTGGAATCAGAATACTCGGAGTACTCCGATTACTCCGAGTATTCAGATTACTCCGAGTATTCCGATTTTTCCGATTACTCCGAGCATTCTGAAAAATTTCTACAAATTATTGCGAATTTCAAAAAAACTTTGTAATTTCGCCCTCGGAAATTAAGACAATATCGTGTTATCTACTTTTTATATTAATCTTTTAAACCAATCATTATGAGAAAATTCTATCTCCTACTAGCAGCCTTTGCTATCAGCGTGGCTGCAAATGCAGGCATCAGAAACCTCTACAAGCAGGATTTTGAGGCCGTGAAGACTGCTGCCGACGCTGGCTGGACATCACCCAACCTCGCTGATGGTATGTCTATCGTCTCTACGGAGTTCGGTAAGTGGTTTGAGTTCGCTGTTGGCAACAACAACAACCGTAATGCCGTGCTCACATGGGGCCAGGACATTTATGGTGAAGGCGTCACCAACTACTCTGTACATTTCCAGTGGGGTCATGTCAATCCTAAAGGAACCAACAATGGTGACCCAGTTGCAAATACTCAGTTCTCAAATGAGATTGCACTGATCGTACCGCACGACTGGCAGCCAAATGATGCCGAGAAAGAAGCTGGTATCAAGGCCGTCAACAGCATCAACAACGGACAATATGCTACTGCCGACTCACTCCGACTCTTCACTATCACTCAGTTGAAGGGCGCTTATGGAGCCGACAACCCCTACTGGGCTGACAACGCTGACTTCACCAGCTATGCCTACGACTTCATGATCAATGGCGATCCCAATCAAACTTTCACCGCTGCTGAGAATGCATGGTACAACATCCACGTATATGTAGATGTAACTGCACGCACCGTCACTTATCAGATTAATGATGAATCCGACAGTGAGGTAATCCTTGAAGGTGTGGTAGATATCGCAGAAAATGCCTCCCCATATATCAGCGCTCTGAATGTGCTCTGTGGACGTTATAGCAGCAAGGTCTCCATCGACGACGTGAAAGTGCAGATGGAAATCGAGGGTGACTATGCTAACCAGCCCACTATTGCCCTCACAGGTGTGAATATGGCTGAGCGTACCTACAAGATTTTCTTCGAGACTTCCAACGACGAAATCCTCCATATCAAGTCACCTAATGGCAGCGAGGATACAGCAGTGGAAAGCCCATACGATTTTGTTACTTCTACATCTGGTGTTCTCGAGGCTTGGACAGAGTCAGGCTCTGCTACTTCTGAGCATGCTGTTGAGAATGTCGATTGCTCTATCATCACCCTGCCAATGGCCGACGTGGCTATCAAGAAGGTGAACTCAGGATATGTCAAGGAACTTACCATGACTGTAAGCAATGCTGAGGTGCCCACACAGCCAAACATCACACTGACCTACAACTTCCAGGGCGAAGGTGGCGAGGTGGTAACATCTGGCGACAATGAGGTGCCAAGCGGTACTTCTATCAATGTTACACAGAAAGGTACACTCACCGTTGTGACACACGCCTACGGCTTCGCAGAGGCTACTTATGTCTATCAGAACGACTCTGAGTTTGGTGTTGACGCTTCTGTTGACTTCCAGCATATGGATGAGGCTACTCTCCTCAGCAAGGACTTCGTAGAAATCGACCCACTCGACGATCCCAATATGAAAGGTGAGAACAACTGGACCGCTCGTAAGCGTATGTGGTACCAGATTGAGACTGGTGAGAATGATGCCGATGGCAACCCCATTCTGGAGACACATGTAGTTTATGGTCCTACAGCCGATGGTTGTGAGGCTATCCGCCGCTTCCTCCTCGTTCCTTCCAAACTCAACGCAGAGAACTCACACAGCATGTTCGCTCCTGTTTATACATGGTTCAGCGAGGCTGGAGATGGCTCTGATGTGGCTGGTCTGAAGGTGAACTACGGCATTGGTCTTATCAACACTGGTACAAAGACCGACGATGGCACTTCCATCAACTATCCTAATGGCCCTGTTGGCGTTGACGGTCTGACCGACAATGACTTCTTCATCGTTTATGTCATCAGCGACTATGGAACTAGTTCTGCTCACCCAGTCTTCCCCGCTGGAACAAGTGTTGAGGATGCTACTGCACAGTACAAGGCTATGAACCTTGGTGATGGCTCCAACGTACAGGTGCTCAAGGGTACTGAGACCTTCAGCCTCTATCGTATCGATACCGCTATTGCACGCATCGATGTATTCAAGGCTATCGTTGATCCCAATGGTATCTATGAGATGACAGACGCTGTCGTTTCCGACCACAATGCTCCTATCTACAACCTCAATGGTATTCAGATGAATGCTAACCAACTCCAGAGAGGTATCTACATCAAGCAGGGCAAGAAGTTCATTGTAAGATAATTTTAATCTTATATACTAACAAAAAATGGGATGTGCATTTCGCACATCCCATTTTTTTGAAGACTGAAGATACTATCTGGCTCTTACAATTTTTCCCATAGGCGACGGCTTTGCCGTTGCATTAATCATTCCCCTTACTTAAACAACAGCTGAGCAAACTGATACAGGCTGCGGCGCCAAGTCTGCCACTCGTGTGCGGTTTCAGGTGAGATGTAGGAGTGAGCATTGATACCAATGGCTTTCAAATCCTCAGCGGCCTTGTCCACACCCATGGGTTCCTTGCTGCCGCAACTCATAAACAGCAACTTGTTGGTTTTCTTGAAGTCAGTGGCATCTTTCAACTCCTCTGTATTGAATGTACTACCGCTGAACATACCTACGTAAGCGAAATTCTTGGGGTTGGCAAGGGTGATTATGTGGGTCTGCATTCCACCCATCGAGAGACCTGCCAGGGCACGATGCTCTGGGTCGGCAATCACACGATAGTTCTTCTCCACCATTGGGATAATATCTTTTAGCAGCACTTCCTGGAATCCGTTGAAACCGCCGAAACCGCGACGAGGACCACCGGGGCGAGGTCCACCTTGTCCACCGGGACCACCTTGTCCACCAGGACGCATTCCTGGAGGAGGACCTTGTGGACGTTCACCGTTTTGTCCTCTCTGTCCCCATTGTCCTTGTGGACGTCCCATGCCTGGGAATGGCGGACGGTTGGCTTGTGTGGTGTCGGGATGTGCTGGGATGGCATTCAGACCGTTGTCCATCACGATAATGAAGGGAACTGCCTTGCCAGCGGCAATCAAGTTGTCCATGATGATACCTGTTTTACCCTGTGCCGACCAGCCTGTCTCGTTCTCGCCCATACCATGCTGTAGATAGAGTACAGGGAATTTCTTTGTGGGATTTTCACGATAAGCGGCAGGAAGATAGACATAGCAGTGGCGCATCTTCTCTGTCACAGTGGAATAGTAATACACCTCGTTGACCGAGCCTTGGGGAACGTTCTTGATGGTATAGAACTCCTCATCGGCAGCAGGAACGTCAATGCCGCTGCCCCAACGGCTGGCACCATAATAATACTTGCTTCCTGGGTCGGGCACCGAAGCACCGTCGATGTTCAACTGATAGTAGTGGAAACCTTCATCCTGTGGAGCTGATTCACCAGTCCATACACCCTCTGCATCTTTTACAAGGTCGTATTTCACACCGCCGATGTCCAGTTTTACACTATTGGCATTTGGTGCTGAGATGCGTGCACGCACCATGCGCTGTGAATTCACCATAGGGTATTCCTGACCCTCTTGATTCGTGCTTGCAGGTTTGAAGTCTTCCACAACCTGAGCACTTGCCAACATCGCCAAAAACGCTGTTGACATCAGAAACATTCGTTTCGTAACCATAAAAATGAACAATTGAATAAAAAGTTAGTAAATGATAAATGACTTTGACTATTAGACGTAAAAAAACTTAATAAGTTAAAAAACGCCGTCCTTTTCTTTCAAAAGATTAACAATTGGAGTGAAATAGTTGACGAGTTGACATGCCCATCTTTCCCGTTTTCCCCATTTTTTCCATTCTCCTATTTAATAGTGAAAAGTAATGTCCAAACTCCCAAACTCCTGAACTCTTCCCCCATATTACATTTTTCATTCCAAAAATTTCCTTATCCCCTTGAAAATTTGTAACTTTGCAAATTGATTAAACGAATCATCAAAAACTTAAAAACTATATGTCTAAAAGGCTTTTTATTTCCATTGTGTTCATGCTCGTATTGTGCCTTGGCGTGAACGCCCAACGACCCACCGACAAACTCGACAGAGGACTTGTTGCCGTAAAAACTACCAATGGCGTGTATTGTTCATGGCGCATTTTCGCTGAGGAGTATTATGATGTAACCTACAACATCTATCGTGATGGTACAAAACTCAACAGCGAACCACTCACTGTGTCCAACTACCAGGATAATGGTGGAACGTCGGCTTCAACTTATACTGTGACAGCTGTGGTGAGAGGTCATGAGCAGAGTCAGTGTGCACCGGCAGTAGTGTTCAATCAGAAATACCTTGAAGTGAACATGGACCATGGCGACCTCACCAGCATGTATATCCCTAATGATGCCTGCTGTGCAGATGTCGATGGTGACGGAGAACTCGAGATTTTGCTAAAATTCGACAACGCCAGTTGGGCTAACGCCTCTTATCCACGTGGTGGCCACAACGGTGAGTATTTTATCATCGAGGTGTATAAACTCAACGGACAAAAATTGTGGTGGATAGACCTCGGACCCAATATGGCCGATTTCCAGAACAACGAGCAGAACATCGTGGCATATGACTGGGACGGTGATGGTAAGGCCGAAGCCGTGATGAGAGCCTCTGATGGTACGGTTATCCATAAGGCCGACGGAACGACATACGTGATTGGTGACCCAACCAAAAACTACCTCGGTGCCACCAATACTGGTCAGTGGTTCGTGCACGAAGGAGCCGAATACCTTGTTTATATGAATGGCGAAACAGGTGAACCCTATCATGTGCAAGACTATCCACTACGTCGTTTGGAGGATGGTGAGACCAATCTCAACTCTGCCTGGGGCGACGGCTATGGGCATCGTTCCACAAAGCATTTCTTTGGTGCTCCTGTGCTCGACGGACGTAAACCCAGCATTTTCCTCGCGCGAGGCATTTATACACGCCACAAGATGGTGGCCTACGACGTCAATCCCTACACCCATAAGCTGCAACTGCGTTGGAGATGGAACAACAACACGGCTGGACCATGGTATGGACAAGGATATCATAACTTCGGTGTTGCCGATGTGGATTGGGACGGACGCGACGAAATCGTATTTGGGTCGATGGTCATCGACGACAACGGACATGGACTCTCCACCACAGGATTGGGACATGGAGATGCACAGCACTGCTCCGATTTTAACCCTTACGTTCACGGACAGGAAATCTTTTGCTGCAATGAGGACAATCCCTCCAACAACTATCGTGATGCTACCACCAGCAAAATTTACTACCGTATGGCCGGTGGAGGAGATGATGGTAGGGCTATGTGCGGAAACTTCTCCAATAGTTATCCTGGTGCCATGGGCTCATCGGCACACGATGCTCCCATCAGTTGTGTCACCAACGATCATTTGGAAGGTGCAACGGGATGGTTCGACCTCAATTTCCGTATCTACTGGGATGGTGACCTTTTGGAGGAAACGTTCAATGGAACAGCTACACGCAACTCCAACGGACGTATTGCAAAATATGGAACGGGAGTTATCGAGACTCTTGAAGGGTCGTTTACTAACAACGACACCAAGGCTACCCCATGCTATCAGGGCGATATCTTCGGCGATTGGCGCGAGGAAGTCATCATGCGCACGGCAGCCAACAATATCCGTATCTATACTACCACAATCCCCACGAAATGGAGAAACTATACGCTCTGGCACGATCATCAATATCGTCAGGCCATGGTATGGCAGATGTGTGGTTACAACCAACCACCACACACCAGCTATTTTATAGGTGAACTCGAGCAAATCTACACTGCTCCGCCGGCACTTACTATGACTGACCGCACAGAGGTGAAAAACAACCAGACGATAAATGCAGAACATAATGATGCACAGGTGCTGCTTGCCGAGACCAATGACATGACTGTCGAGGTCACCGACGGTGTTGCTCCCTATATCTTATTCGATAATGCACCAACATGGGTGCAGGGACATGACAATAATGACCGCATCACTACCACTGTCTATACACACACACTGACAGGAGGCGCCTTCGGAGGTCAGATGCGACTTGTGAAACAGGGCGACGGTATCCTCGTGCTGCCCAATGTCACACAGACCTATTCTGGTTCTACCGATATTTGGGCAGGTACCCTCGTCTTCGACGGTACGATGGAGCAGAGCCGTGTGTGGCTCAACCGTTTTGCTGAGCTCAACAGCGATGGTGGAACATTCAACAAAGGATTACAGATGGACTATGCCTCTGTGCTTAGACCAGGTGGACCAGACAAGGTGGGCACTGTAACTGCCGATTCGCTTATTCTCAATTTCGGGGCAAAAGTAGAATTTGACATCTTTGGCGCTGATGGTAGCACCGATTGCCTCAATGCCAATGTATTGACAATCGAGAAAAAAGCATGGCAAAATGGGCCAGAATACAATGCTCCCGTTTTCCATGTGGTGACGCATTTCGCTGAGGGTACCACTTCGTTGCCTGAAGGGAAATATTTGCTTGGCGAATTTGAAAACATCAAAGGTAACTTGTCTGACGTTATCGTAGAGGGCATTGGCACGCAAAAGGCTTATATACTCAGAGAGGGAGGAAAAGTCTATCTTGATGTGAAGGGCTTGCGCGAACCATCGGATGTAACATGGACAGGTGTTGTCAATTCCAACTGGGATCTTGCCGACACCGAAAACTTCAAATCCAGTTCTGGTGGCGAGGCTAACATATTTGTTACAGGTGACAAGGTGGTCTTCAACGACGATGCAGAGAATACCAATGTCGTCATTACCACTCCGGTCTCTCCATCGTTCATCTCTTTCGAGAACAATACCAAAGAATATAACATCTCGGGTGAGAGTATCATCGGTAATGTGACCATCAACAAGATTGGTGCAGCTAATGTCAATATCAATAACGTAAACTCTTTCAATGGTTCCGTTAATATCAATGGCGGACGGTTCACTGTGGCAAGCCTCGCCAATGCTACGGGTGTGGAACTTGGTGCACTCGGTGGCGTGGGTAATACGATTTCCTTAGGAAATGGTGGCGTGTTGGCAGGTAGTACTTCTATCACCACCACACAGCCCATCACGTTAGAAAGAGGAGGTGGTGGCATACATGTTGAACAGGGGCAGACTTTTGCTACTGAATCGTCCATCACATCTACTGGAAAAGCAAACCTCATCAAGACGGGTTCTGGTACCTTGCGACTGGGTTCTCAGTCCACATTCGGTGCGCTTTACATCATGGCGGGTGAGGTCGTAGGTTCTGATGCCGGTGGCGTACACCAGTATCCCGATAGTGTGGTCCTCAATGGTGGTATCCTACGCGACCCTGACACAATGTACTCTTATTCGTCCAATAAAACCAATGTGGTGGTGCCTGAAGGCAAGAAAGCCTCGTGGTATCTCGATTCAAGATGTAACTACACAGGAACACTTTCTGGCGCAGGAACCCTCAGCGTCTATGCCACAAGCATCCGTAACCTCATACAGGGCAACTGGAGCCAATTTGAGGGAACACTCAATGTGGGGACTTCGAAGACAGGCACTTATGACCCTGTATTCTATTTCGCTAACTCCAACGGATTAAAGAAAGCCACTGTCAATGTGACTTCCAATTTCAACAGTGGATTCCCCAACGATGGTGTTATCAATGGTTC
Source organism: uncultured Prevotellaceae bacterium (assembly GCA_900315075.1). Classification (GTDB taxonomy): domain Bacteria; phylum Bacteroidota; class Bacteroidia; order Bacteroidales; family Bacteroidaceae; genus Prevotella. The sequence continues at coordinate 124,379 of OMXV01000005.1, forward strand.
CAACAATGTCAGCATGGGTAATCTTAAAGGAAATGGCACATTGTCGGGAAAAGGACGCTACACTATCGGTTTCCTCAACGAAGACATCACTTTCACAGGAAAACTCGATGGTTGCCTTATCACTAAAGTCGGCTCAGGTATGTGGACACTTACGCTGCCTAACAACTATGGAACTGGCACCACAGAGGTTAAGGGTGGTATCCTCAATCTCAATCATGGAAATGCCGATACACCGTTCTTCGGCAACAACAACTTGACTGTTTCTGATAGTGGTGTCGTGGCAGGAAGGGCTCAACTTTATAATGTATATCTACAGGCTGGAGGCGGCATCCGCCCAGGTAGTGCCACCAGTTCATATCCCATTGGCTCTCTCAAAATAAAGACTTCGCTCTATGCTTATGAGGGGTCGCATCTTGACTTCTTCGTCCTCAATGCCAAGAACTCAGGTACGTCACGCTCATACCTCGAAGTTGATGGCACGCTGTCAATCCAAGGTGTCGTTAATGTGACAACAAAGGGATACACACCTAATGAGGGCGATGAAATCATCCTCTGGACAGCTGGAAGCGTCACCGGCACTCCCACAGCTATCAATCTGCCCGACATCTCTGAGTATAATCTCGCATGGGACACCTCCGACCTGATGAATACCACAGGTGTCATCCGTGTGGTATCATCAACAAAAATAGCAAAGATTGACCACAATGCTCAGACCAAGGTATTTGTCTATCGTGAGAATGGTGCTCATGTTGCCACATTCGATGCTTTACGCAGTGATGTGGAAAAACGCATCCGTCGATATGGTCATGGCACCTACATCCTCCGCATTACCGATGGTCGTCGTAGCGAAAACATTAAAATCATTATTAAATGATTGAAGATTGAAAATTGAAGATTGAAAATTGAAGATTGAAGATTGAAGATTGAAGATTGAAAATTTAAAATTGAAGATTGTAGGTTGTTGATGTTCTCTTTGCTGCAACATTGTTGCAGCCTCAAATCAAATTAGAGAATCAAAACGCTCACCCATTTAATTCACCCCATCAAATCAATAAAATCATGTCTAAATTCATCCTTAACTTATCCCTTTCACTCGTTTTTGGTTGTGCCGTGGCTATGGCTCAAAGCCCAACTGATACCCCAACCAGCCAGATGGAGAAACTTGACAGGGGACTCATCGCTTTCCCAACAAGTTCAGGCAAATGCTTCGTCAGTTGGAGACTTTTGGGAACAGATGATGTTTATACCTCGTTTGAAGTCCTGAAAAATGGAGAGTCTTATCAGAAAGATATCATCAAAGCAACGTCAATGACGGTCAACGGCTCAAAGACAGACAATTTCCAGATTGTCACTTTCCATAATGGGCAACCTGTGGATACCACAGCTGTGGTTAAACCATGGGACAACTGTTACCTCCAACTCCACTTAGACCGTCCTGATGCAATGAATGGGGCTGCCTACAACCCCAACGATTGCTCGGTGGGTGATGTAGATGGCGATGGACAATATGAGATATTTGTCAAGTGGGACCCGGAGAATTCCAAGGATAATGCACAATCGGGAACGACTAATCCTGTCATTATAGACTGTTACAAACTCGATGGTACACGTCTGTGGCGTGTCAACCTCGGCAACAATATCAGGGCTGGTGCACATTACACACAGTTCATGGTCTATGACTTCGATGGCGATGGTAAGGCAGAGATGATTTGCAAGACAGCACCTGGTTCAAAAGATGGTAATGGCAACTATGTCAATGCCGCTGCCACGGATGCTACTATTCTCAGTACGAGCAATAATGTGGATTTCCGCAATTCCGATGGAAGAATCCTTCGCGGCGCGGAATACCTCACTGTGTTTAATGGAGAAACAGGGGCTGCTGTGCACACTATTTGGTATAATCCCAACCGTGCAGGAAAGTTCAACCAGGCAAGTGACCATCCAGAGAAGAGTTTCTGGAACGATAACTATGGCAACCGTGCCGACCGCCACCTGGCGTGTGTGGCATACCTCGACGGTCCTGATCATAATCCCAGTGCTGTGATGGTTCGTGGCTATTACACACGGGCCTATCTATGGGCTGTAGATTTTGATGGCACACAACTGACACATAAGTGGTTGCATGCCTCTACAACAAGAAATACTGTGGAATTGTATGATGCCAACTGGGCAAAGACAACCAAGTCTTACAACAGTAATACAAGTGGGGTGGGGAATTACTATACCATGTTTGGCAATGGTAACCACAATCTCTCCGTTGCGGATGTTGATGGTGACGGATGCGATGAGATTATATGGGGAAGTGGTGCTGTCGATAATGATGGAAGCTTGCTCTACAGTGTGGGTTTCGGACATGGAGATGCCATTCATCTGGCTGACCTCGATCCCGACCGACCTGGGTATGAACTTTTTGACGTTCATGAGGAGAGTGTGGGTGAGTATGGTGCTGACCTACATGATGCCGCCACAGGTGAGGTGCTCGTCAGAAAAACTTCAACAAGAGACACTGGCCGAGGGCTGGCAGCTGACTTCGACGCTGATTATCGTGGAGCGGAGTTCACATACGCCACACAGACAGCGTCCTATAAAATCAATGGCGTCAGAATTTATGATGCCAATCCGGGGATGAACTTCCGCATCTACTGGGATGGAGATGAATATGAGGAACTCTACAATGATATTACTGTCTCAAAATGGGAAAAAGGTAAAACGAATGCCTTAGGGATGGGGTTTGGACGAAATGCCTTGAGTGCATATGGAAATCCCGCATCATGCAACAGCACAAAGGCGACCCCCAATCTCACTGCTGATATCTTCGGAGACTGGCGTGAAGAAGTCATACTTTGGAGCAAAACCGATGGTGCTACCCTTAATATCTATTCCTCGGCATATCCCACCGATTATCGTGTGCCCACACTCATGCACGATCATGTCTATCGCATGGGTATCGCATGGCAGAATGTGGCATACAACCAACCACCACATCTGGGCTATTTCCTACCCGATTTCATCGCCTCGTTTCAAGGTGTAGACCCCGCTGGAGTCCAAGAACATATCGTTGATGCAGATTCCTCCGACACCTACTACAATCTTATGGGCGTGAAAGTCGCTAATCCACAACGTGGTGTCTATATCCACAAAGGGCGCAAAATCATTGTCAAGTAGAACGTTACTTTTGCATGCCCTAATAACAGAAATACGACTATTTTTGTGATTCCATCAAGTTCTTTTTTTCTTAAAAATAATTAATTTTAATGTAGGATGGATTTTTTGTGTTATCTTTGCAAAAGTTACGCAATCATAGGGATAACCTAATAACACAATCAGCCGTAAGTCTCGGCTAAAGGTATTCATACAGTATTTATGGTAAAAAAGTGTATTCTCGCATTATGTCTTTTTATTTGCTGCAATACTATCTCTGCACAGCAAATCAGGTGGAATGCGGATTTTCAGGAGTATATCGACACATATAAGGATTTGGCCATAGAGGAAATGGTCGAATACCACATTCCTGCAAGTATCACATTGGCACAGGGGTTGTTGGAAAGTGGGGCAGGGAAGAGTTATCTCTCGCGCCAGGGCAACAACCATTTTGGCATCAAAAGTCATGGATGGGAGGGACGTACCATCCGGCATGATGATGATGCAAAACAAGAACTTTTCCGCGCCTACAACTCCGTTCGTGAGAGCTATGAGGACCATAGCCGTTTCTTAGCAAATAGAGATAGGTATCAGCGATTATTCCAGTTGAGTACAACAGATTATAAAGGGTGGGCACACGGACTGAAAGCCTGTGGCTATGCTACAAGTCCATCATACGCAAACCGTCTCATTGCCATTATTGAGACTTACAAATTGTATGAATATGATAAAACACCTGCTGTCAAAAAACCAGATGTTAATTTGGCAGCCACTGGATATAATTCACCTGACCTCACTCAACTGCATATCATTAAACACTACAATAACAATCGATATCTCTATGCTCGTAAAGGAGATTCATTTGAAAGCATCGCCCGCGAGGTAGGTATTTCAGCCGATAATCTCGCAAAATACAATGAGCGAAATGTTCATTCGCAACTTCAGGAAGGTGATGTCATCTATTTAGCAAAAAAGCAGAAAAAAGCAGAGAAACGCTATAAGCATCATAAACATGTTGTGCAGCCAGGCGAGAGTATGTACCTTATTTCACAGAAATATGGCATCCGTCTCGCAAGCCTCTATAAACTTAACAATCTTACTCCTGCCTACCAGATTCGTGTAGGCGACAAACTGAAAGTTTGTTAAGTGGGTTCAATATAATGGTATTAGCGTGATATGAATTTCCTTGAAGAGAAAATATTGACCGATGGAGTGGTTAAACCGGGGAATGTCCTAAAAATCGACAATTTTCTTAACCACCAGATAGACATTGGCATTATCCGGCAAATTGCGAATGAGCTGAAAAGACGTTTTCTGCCTGCCGAGGTCAACAAGGTGCTAACCATCGAGGCAAGTGGTATAGCTATTGCCACTATGTTGGCAAACCTCTACGATGTGCCTGTGGTATTCGCAAAGAAAAGTGAGACAGTAAGTAATACCGATGAAAAATACATTGCCCAAGCTTATTCATTCACGCACAAGCGGATGAATGATGTCTTTGTGTCAAGACCATATCTAAAAAATACCGACAAAGTACTCATTGTGGATGACTTCCTCGCAGACGGACAGGCTGCGCATGCACTTATCGATATTGTTCGTCAAGCTGGGGGAGAGGTAGTCGGTATTGGTGTCGCCGTTGAGAAAGGACAACAAATGGGTGGCGCTTTGTTGAGGCAAGAAGGCTACAAGCTGGAGTCGATTGCTATCATAGAGGAAATGGACTACAAAACCCAAGCCATTCGGTTCCGACAATAACCTATGGTATAGTATCACCGACTCTGAAAGAGTGAACCCTGTAGGAGGTTGATATGGGTAGCCAGCCATTACAATGGTTGGGAATTATAATGATTCTGGGAAAGGTGCCTTTAGGTACGCTATATTAGAAGCTGTTCCGTTATTCCATCTATTTTTATTGCATGCATTTTTTATACGATTATTTTTTTGCATGCAGTAAAATATCTGTTCAGCTGACAAATAATTGATCATTTTTGAACGCTTTTCCAAAAGTTTTATTATCTTTGTAACGTCAATTGTTTTATTAGGCATTTGACAGACATTTGAAGAAAGCGCATTTCGCTTATTCTGACCCTGTGAACTTGGACACTTCACGGTTGGCGCAAGCCTACGTAATATCAGAATATGGGAAAAGACGCTCTTCTTGGTGTGTATTCGTATATTTGACGAAATACAGCCAAGTGGAGTTAATAACCCTGACTGTATTACGAGGAGTCCAAGCCTAACAGGGCAGAAAGGGAATGTTGACTCCGCTTTTCTTTTTATGCCTTAAACAAGTATTGAAAAACCGCACTTTAGAGTCATGAGGACACAATATTATTGGTATGATTAAATGCTCTGAGTGTAATCAAATCTTTGATGAGAAATTGAAAGAGTGTCCAAATTGTGGATGCCCAAGCGAACATGCACAAATAATTGAAAGTATAGACAAGAATGATTGTGTAACAACCGACACAGGCTATAAGCATGAGCGACAAATCCAATATTATGCTAATTTCATGTATGGATTATCTATATCTATAGGTGTATTAATTCTATTACTATTTATTATTTGGGGAACCATGGTTGGTGGTGGTATGGGATTTATTATAGGCTTAATTTTGGGAGGGATTGTGTTTGGATTAATGTGGGTTTTTGCATTGATTTCCAAAGCATACTTAATAATATATGCTAATATTTCCGTAAATCTCCATGAAATTAACATGAAAATAAAGTAATATGGCACTAATAAAATGTAAGGGATGTGGGCACATGGTATCAGACAAGGGTACAAAATGTCCGAAATGTGGAACTTTAATTAATGAAACTGAATCAAAATTAGCAACAACCTCCCAAGAATCAAAAATAGAGGTTAATAATATCCAAGAGGAATCCATTTCATCCGTGGGTGAAAATGTAGAGGAATCTCATAGGAGTAAGAAAGGCATTGTTGCTATTATCTGTGGCATCATATTCATGGCTTTAGCGGTTGGAGGCTATTTCTTATGGAAAAACAATAGTGGTGGACTGGTAGAATTGTTTTCTGATGACCATCCTGCCTATTCAGCAGAACTTGTAGAGAATGCAGAGAAAGGAGATCCCATTGCACAATGTGATTTAGGCTTATGCTATCATCATGGTGAGGGTGTTGAGCAGGATTGTGCAGAAGCTGCAAGATGGTTTAGAAAATCGGCCGAGCAAGGATATGCGAGAGGGCAGAGTGATTTAGGCGTATATTATTATCATGGTATAGGTGTTAAACAGAATTACGCAGAAGCTGCAAGATGGTTTAGAAGATCTGCCGATCAAGGATATGCGAGAGGACAGAAAAACTTAGGTTTAAGTTATTTTAATGGTGAAGGTGTCGAACAGGATTATGCAGAAGCAGCACGTTGGTTTAGAAAATCGGCCGAGCAAGGAGATGCGAGCGGGCAAATCCTTTTAGGTATGAACTATATTGATGGTAAAGGTGTCGAACAGGATTATGCAGAAGCAGCACGTTGGTTTAGAAAATCAGCAGAGCAAGGAGATGCAGTTGGACAGAATGAATTAGGTGTATGCTATTATTATGGTGAAGGTGTAGATCGTGACTATGATGAGGCAGAACGTTGGTTCCAGAAGGCTGCAGATCAAGGTCACGAACAAGCAATAGAAGTATTGAAAGATTTTTAGAATTGTATTTGAAAATGTAGAGACATCACGTGGTTTTATATTATACCCAGGTGTGAGCGACTTTTCTTATTTGTAACACGGGCAGCCGAGAGCCTACAATTGGGATAAGTAAAGTTTGCTCACACCATTTATTTTGTGATTCGCTTTATTTTTTCGAAATTATTCCTTATTTTTGTGGTCGAAAAAGAAAGATACGTTATGGGCACATTTATTAATATCGGCAACAATGGATTCAAAAGAATCCGAAACAGTGAATACGTTGACAAGTCGGGGCTGATTGCAGTGGTCAACAAGACCCTTTTTACGGAGAAGAGTTTTAGTTGTGTTACTCGTTGTCGCCGCTTCGGTAAATCGATGGCGGCGAAGATGCTTTGCGCCTACTACGATCATTCCGTGGATTCCCGCAGTCTTTTTACCGACTTGGAAATCGCCAACGACCCATCGTTTGAGAAACATTTGAACAAATATCCTGTTATCTACCTTGATATGACTTCTTTTGTGACACGTTTCCATGACGATGATATTGTGGGAATACTTGACTCAGAATTAAAAGCTGATATTCTCGAAGCATATCCTGATGTGAAAGTTAGAGAGACAGATGACCTGATGGGCTGTCTTATCCGCATTGCCGCTGCCACAGGTGACCAATTCGTCTTTATCATTGACGAGTGGGATGCCATTTGTCGAGAGTTCAGGCCTGGTACGTCGGCCATGGATCGCTATGTGAACTGGCTGCGTCGGATGTTCAAGGAGGTAAACGCCAGCAATGTATTCGCGGGAGTCTATATGACCGGTATCCTGCCTGTAAAAAAATATAAGACCGAGTCGGCACTCAACAACTTCATCGAATATTCTATGGTGGAACCACGAAAAATGGCTCAATACTTTGGTTTCACGAAAGATGAGGTGCGTGTATTGGCAGAAAAGTATGATGTGGATTTCGACGAATTGGTGAAATGGTACGACGGCTATCAAATTGGCGACGAACTCTCGATGTTCAACCCCAATTCTGTCATGCAGGCTGTAGATACTGGTCGCTGTCGCAGTTTCTGGGCAAGCACTGGGGCATTTGATGCCGTGGCTAACTATATCCACATGAATTTTGAAGGGTTGAAGGATGATATTATCCGTATGCTTGCTGGAGGAAGAGTGAAGGTAAATACTACCAAGTTTCAGAATGACATGTCGGTAGTACGCAGTCGTGACGATGTATTGACTGTACTCATTCATTTAGGGTATCTCTCTTTCAATTGGAAAAAGAATGAATGTTATATCCCCAATTTTGAGGTTACTGGAGAAATGTCGAATGCTGTTGAAAGCACTGATTGGACCAATGTGATACAAGCACTTGAGGCTTCGGAACAACTTCTACAAGCCACTCTCGATGGTGATTGCGATGCTGTTGCAAAAGGTGTGGATGTTGCCCATGACGAGAACACGAGTATCCTTAGTTATAATAATGAGAACTCTTTAGCCTGCGTGCTCTCCATCGCCTATTTCTATGCCCGCAACGACTATGTCATCCATCGAGAATTGGCTTCCGGAAAGGGTTTCGCCGACCTCGTTCTCATCCCGAGGAAAAACGTTGAATCTCCCGCCATCGTCCTCGAGTTGAAGTACAACAAAGATGCAGACAGTGCCATTGACCAAATCCATCGCCGTCAATACCCTGCCAAAGTTGCGCAATATACAGGCGACTTACTCCTCGTAGGTATTAACTATGACAAGGAAAAAAAGACGCATGAGTGTTTTATTGAAAGATTGAAGATTGAAAATTGAAGATTATCTGGATGCCCGATGAATGTCGGATGCTCAGTAATTACAGCAAACGTCCTTGCATTAGATAAATCGCTCACGCCTGCAGTGTACAAACGAGTTTGCAATGCTCTCACTTAATTGCGTTTTTCGGTTAGCACTACATTTGAAAGTAGAAAAATGTTGACAAGTTATTAGTGTTTCATTATTTGTTGGTAGTATGACATTATAAAGCAGAGGTACAAAGGAAAACCCTTGTACCTCTGTTTTTTTTGTGTAGATATAAAATAGTGTCTTTATATGACGGCGATTAACAGATGAGTAATATCACCTCATAACCTTACAACCTGCAAGCGAAGCGACCTCACAACCTTACCACAACTTAATAGAATATGGATGACAACAGGTATGCGATGATGGTGGAAACCGACACGCATACCAAGCCGGGCATCATGAAACTATGGTTGAGCAAGTATTTACCGATGACTGTCGTACCGGAGCGGTCGAAGTTCACTGTTGCAATATCCGATGGATAGTTGGGGATGAAGAAATAGCCATAGACTGATGGCAACACACCCAGCAAAATCGGACCTGGGATGCCCAATGAGTAAGCTAATGGCAGCATTGTTACCACAACAGCACCCTGAGAGTTGATTAATACAGAGACAAGGAAGAATACGAATGCGATAGCCCATGGATAGGCACTTACTATTCCTCCAAGCATAGCCTCCATCTCTTCCATGTAGTTGTCGAAATATGTGTTAGCCATCCAGGCGATACCATAGATGGCAATGACCGCTACCATTCCACTTTGCCAGACAGAACCCGCAACGGCCTTCTTCGGTTCGGCCTTGCAGAAGATAATCATCAAGGCCGCGGCAGAAATCATGACTATCTGGATGAGCAGATTCATGTCAAGTGGTTTCTCTTTCTTTACAGTGGCACCTTCGATGACAGTACCAGACTTTGCAAATTTGTCGGTTGCTATGGTGACGGGGGCCGTCTTTGGAGCTGGAACTGTGACAGTATCGGTCTTGTGAACTTCTTTTCCATCAACCATTGTGGTTATAACACTTGTGGTATCAAGAGAGATAGGAGCCACTGTCAACTGTTTGGCACTCTTTACTGCCTCCACTTTATTATATTTAGGTAAGATTTCAACCTCGAAGATCTTGAAGATAGATATTGTGACGATGACCAGAAGAGCAGCAAAGAATACATATACCGACCGCTTGGCACCTTTGGAGATCTCCTTGTCGAGTGTCGTGGCGCTGTTGCCATAGATGTAGGCATACTGCACGGGGTCTTTCAACTTGGCCTGGAATTCAGGGTCTTTGTCCAAATCTTTACCACGCTTGTAGGAGCAGGCGGCGGCAGCCATCAAACCGCAGATACATGCAGGGATAGAGACCATCAGCACCTGTGGAATGGTGATGTTGAAACCATTGGCATTAGAGATGGTAACAAACGACACCACGGCGGCAGCAATAGGAGAGCAGGTGATACCTACCTGTGAGGCAATACTTGCTACACCACAGGGACGCTCAGGACGGATGCCCTGTTTCAGTGAGATGTCGCAGATGATAGGCATCAGCGTATAGACCACATGGCCAGTACCCACCATCACTGTGAGGAAGAATGTACACAGTGGTGCCAGGAAAGTGATGCGGCTGGGATGTTTTCGCAGTAGGCGTTCAGCCACTTGAATCAGCCAGTCCATTCCACCCGAGGCCTGTAGCATACCAGCGCAGGTCACGGCAGCAATGATGATGTAAATGACATCGGTAGGCGGAGTGCCAGGTTTCAGATGGAAACAGAATACCAGAATCGCCAGACCGATACCGGAAATCGCTCCAAGGGCAAGACTGCCATATCGTGAACCCACCCACAAGGCGAGGAGCACAATAAGCAGTTGGATAATCATTGAAATTGTCATGGTAATGAAAGTTTTTGGTTGTTATTAGATTTATTGTCTCTTCTAAGTTGCAAATATATAAAAAAATCTTAAATGGGACGTTTGTTTGGGCGTTTTTTTTCTTCGAAATTATTTGGATGAATTGATTTATGTCAAATAATTGACGTTTTCTTTGATTTTTAAGCCTTTTTTTTAGCAATATGTTAGATTTCTATATATTTTTGCAATGTCAGATACGACAAAAGACTTCATCAGTAGGTTTTTTAAGGTGAAGGATTGTAGGATGACATGAAATTTGGTTCACTCCATAGAATGTGTCACACTCAGCGTGATCAACATTGATATGTGAACATTTTGAGAGAGTTGAAAATAGTTTTACGGCCGGATGTAGTGATACATCCGGCCGTTGTTTATAGTGCCTCGTCGTCTGGCTTCTCTATTTGTGACTTAAGTGGAGGTTGATGTCGCTGCTTACGGAGCCATGCAGCTTTTTTGCGCTCATATTCCTCGCGATGACGCTCCAAATAGTTGTCGGCCATTACTTAAATTTGCTATAGATGACATTAAGTTGCAGTTGCTGCTGCCCATAACCGCCAACGAGACGTGTGCTGGTCAGCGACATATCATTGCTTACGCTCGTGAGAATAGACATATTACTCATCGTAACATAATTAGCTTTCACTGGCATGATGATTACTTTGTTCCAGTTGGGGTGATGAATCAACCAGTCTGGATCTCTTTGCAATCCAGCTTTCTTGATGGCATACAAATGGGAAATCATTGCGCCGATATTGCTGAACGAGTAGGTATTGAGCGACGAAGAATAGTTTGTCAGGAAAGAATTTTTATAATTGGCCACTTTGCCTTTTTCGAAGAACGATGTCACGCTGTCTTTCTCCACCATCAACAAAGTTTTGGGTGCTGGTAGCACATAATCGCTGTGAATGGTGTTGTTTAGCCTATTTAGTACTAACTTGGCAGTGTTGATGGTGTCGTTGTCATGCCCCGCCATGATTTCATCTACAGGGAAGGTTACTTCAGTGAAAATCCCGGCAGGCCCTTTGATGTAGGTGCAACTGCCATCGTTAACCAATTGGTTGATGATTTCAGGGTCGTTGGTCACCTTGGTAGTCTGGAGTATTTCTTCTGTACCACTGAGCAATGTGGTGTGGGATGTAATCTTTCCATTTGTATAGACACTATAGTAGATGTTGAGCTGGGGAACAGTGATGTATGCCATAGAACCCAGTCCGCCAGTCATCTTGAAATAGAGACCAGGCAACACATTTCTGATGAATTGGTCGGAATTCTTGAAATATTCTGGATGGTCGTAGTAGGTACGAATGATGTATGTGCCAAAATTATTGTAAGTTACACCATTGCGGTCGGTGTATGGTTCGTTTAAGCGGATGCAGATGTTGTTGACATAAGGGTCTTCATTTGTTTTCCTCTCCTTGTTCTTCTCATCCAATTCAGATGTGTTCACCAGCGTATAAGTGTGGCTTTTGTGGAGTCCCCCCTCGCGTACATAGCCGTTTTCCATCGGGTCGAAGTCGCTGTAATAAATCACACCTTCAGTCATGGGACGGCTCATCTCATGGACAGTCATCTTCATTGTTGCTAAAGAGTCACCATAATAACTGGTGTAGAATAGGCGTATCTCGCAGGAGTCGGCAATAATCTCGCCATATTCATCACGGCTGACAATGCTGTCTTTCTTTTCCAGGTTGTAGCCTTCGAGCATGTTGAACTGTGTCATGAAATCGCCCGTAATATATGCTCCTGTCTCGGGGTCACGGATTCTGCCCAAATATCCTGTGGTATTGCGTGATACTACAGAATCGACAGCCACAGAGCGTGAAGTAACGTTAAAGAGGCTGGCAGCCACTTCCAAATGATCTACATTGTCAGTTAGCGACGTTCCGATACCCTCTGTTGTCTCGTCACAGGAGATAAGAATGAGGCAGAGGGCGGCAAACAATGTCAGGATTTTGTTGTTCATCGATTTTTCTTCATATAGATAGGTGGGCTGTTTTTAATTAGCCTTTGGCTTATTAAAGAAACCCACCTTGATGATTGCTTTGTTGTTGCTAAATGTTTATTGCTGATTGGATGATTATTCTGCAGTCTCAGCCACCTTGTTGAAAAAGTCTAAATACGCATCGGCATAGTTTTCACCGGGATATGTCAGCAGGGGAATATTCTTGCTGCGGGCATAATCAACCAAGGTACTGTTGGCACCATCATATCCCTCGATGATACCATCAGAATAATCAATAGCGAGTTTGCTAAGTTCAATAAAGTCGAATTTGTCCTTATAGTCAGTCAGCTTGTCGATGGTGACATCGCGAAATTCTAAGCAGCGCTTGAAATTGTCGTCCAATTCACTTTTAAACTCTTTGTTTTGCAGACAGGTCACCACTTTGGCATTCGAGAAATATGGCTCATCGTGGTAGGCTGTTTTGATGTAAAGAGGTACGGTGGCCGACATCCACCCAAGGCAGAAGATAATGTCGGGCGACCACTTCATCTTCTTTACAGTCTCCATCACACCACGGGCAAAGAAGATGGCACGCTCACCATTATCGGGGCAGTCTTCATTGTCCTCTTTCTTATGCTTCTGGAAATAGTCCTCGTTGTCGATGAAATACACGTTGATACGAGAGACGGGGATGGAGGAGGTGCGTATGATGAGAGGATGGTCTGTGTCGTCAATAATCAGGTTGATACCCGAAAGGCGGATGACCTCATGCAATTGACCGCGACGCTCATTGATGGTACCCCATTTGGGCATAAAGGTGCGGATTTCGCAACCGCGTTCTTGCATATACTGTGGCAACATCTTGCCCATCAGCGACATTTCATTCTCTGGTACGTAAGGAGTAATCTCCTGATTGATAAAAAGTATCTTTTTGCCCATATTCTATGCTTTTGCGTTTATGATGGGTGCGCGCAAGAAGGCCACAATCACCCATTCTTTGCAAAGGTACGAAAAAAAAACCACATGGGAAAATACTTTATGTTTAATTTAGAAGATTGTAGCGTATAAAGCTACTTTTTATATTTTAATTTCCAAAAGTTAAGATAAATTAACGCAAAAGAAGAGGCTCCACATTGGGAGCCTCTTCTTTAATCATTAAACTTTTATTCTATCACTACTAAAGGTGAATCTTCCATCACGCTGGCACCTTGGCTAACAAGAATGGCGGTCACTTTGCCGTCTTTCTCTGCCTCGAGGTTATTGGCCATCTTCATAGCCTCAAGCACCAGCACCACGTCGCCGGCTTTCACCTCATCGCCAACGGCAACCTTGATTTCGGTTACTACACCAGGTAGTGGAGCTTTCAGGGCATTGTTCATGTTGACGGCAGCACCAGGTGTGGCAGTCTCTTCTGCGGCTGGGGCAGATGAGGCGGCACCGGTCTTCACCACCACCTTCTTCTTCTCAGGCTCTGCCTCAGGCTCCATTTCTACTTTATACTCTTCGCCATTCACGGTAACGGTGGCGATGTTGTCTGCGATGTCGCCGATAGCAACCTCGTATTGTGTTCCGTTGATGGTATATTTGTATGTTTTCATCTTATTTCGTTTTTAGGGTATGACGTTGGCAAATCAAGGATGCTGGGTGGTCATCGGGTAGTGGGCGTTCCACTCTGTGGCATGACGCCTGATGGTGATGATACCAGTCTCCTTGTCATGTACATTGTTACCCTTGAACTCGTGTAGTGCCATAGCGATGGCAGCATACACTTCGTTGTTTGCTTTTGCCATTATTCTACGTTTTAGGGAAATTACATTGGGATGCAGCCATGTTTCTTTGCTGGCAGACTGTCACGCTTAGTGGCCAACTGGGCGAGAGCGCGGCAGATGCGGAAACGGGTGTTGCGTGGCTCAATCACATCATCGATATAGCCATACTTGGCTGCCTGGTAGGGGTTGGCGAATAGTTCTGAGTATTCTTCCTCTTTCTCTGCAAGGAATGCTTTCACGTCCTCGCCAGCATCCTTCTTAGCCTTAGCTTCCTTGGCACTAAGCACTGCTACTGCGCCTGAGGCACCCATCACGGCAATCTCGGCATTAGGCCATGCATAGTTCAGGTCGGTGCGGAGCTGTTTGCAACCCATAACGATGTGGCTGCCACCATAGCTCTTACGAAGTGTAACCGTAACCTTGGGCACGGTAGCCTCGCCATAGGCGTAGAGCAGCTGTGCGCCATGGAGAATCACAGCATTGTATTCCTGACCAGTACCGGGGAGGAATCCTGGCACATCTACAAGGCTTACAATGGGGATGTTGAAGGCGTCGCAGAAACGTACGAAACGGGCACCCTTGCGGCTGGCATTCACGTCGAGCACACCAGCATAGCATGAAGGCTGGTTGGCTACGATACCAACGCTCTGGCCGTTGAAACGGGCAAAACCCACGATGATATTACGGGCAAACTTAGGCTGTACTTCAAAGAATTCGCCGTTGTCGGTGATTGCGTTGATGACCTTATACATATCATAAGCCATGTTGGGATCGTCGGGGAGAATTTCGTTAAGAGAATCTTCCATGCGATTGATGGGGTCGTCGCATTCCACACGTGGAGCCTCTTCCATATTGTTGGAGGGAATATAGCTCAGCAACGTTTTAATCATCTCAAGAGCCTCTTCTTCAGTTTTTGCTGTGAAATGGGTCACACCGCTCTTGGTGGAGTGCACTGAAGCACCACCGAGGTGTTCCTGGTCAACATCCTCACCGGTGACAGTCTTCACCACTTTTGGACCAGTCAGGAACATATATGAAGTGTTCTCCATCATCAGTGTGAAGTCAGTGAGGGCGGGTGAATAGACCGCACCACCGGCACAAGGACCGAAGATTCCGGAAATCTGTGGAATCACACCTGATGCAAGGATATTGCGCTCGAAAATCTCGGCATAACCTGCAAGGGCGTTGATACCTTCCTGGATACGTGCGCCACCTGAGTCGTTGATACCAATGACAGGTGCTCCCATCTTCATACCCATGTCCATTACCTTGCAGATCTTCTCTGCCATTGTTTCTGAGAGAGAACCGCCGTTGACAGTGAAGTCTTGTGCAAAAATATACACCAGACGGCCATCGATGGTACCACTACCTGCTACGACACCGTCGCCGAGGTATTGTTTCTTCTCCATGCCGAAATTGGTGCAACGATGAAGCTTGAACATGTCAAACTCCTCAAAACTTCCTTCGTCCAAAAGCATGTCAATGCGCTCACGGGCTGTGTATTTACCACGTGCGTGCTGCTTCTCAATGGCTTTCTCGCCACCACCAAGACGTGCCTGTTCGCGCTTGGCGACAAGAGCCTTGATCTTTTCTAATTGTTTGCTCATTTCTGATTTTTATGGTTTAGTCTGAATTTATCTGTGTAGCAGATAAGGGTATTAATGCTCGCACAACTCGGTCAGGATGCCGCAGGTGGATTTCGGATGCAGGAAAGCAATGTTTAAGTTCTCTGCACCTTTGCGGGGAGCTTTATCTATCAAGCGGATACCTTTTTCATCGCACTCAGCCAAAGCGTTGGCCACACCGTCTTCGATGCAGAAAGCCACATGGTGGACACCACGACCGCCTTTGTCAAGCCATTTCTGAATGGTGCTCTCTGGTGATGTCGGCTCCAGGAGTTCCAATTTCACTTCGCCGCATTTCAAGAAAGCTGTTTTCACTTTCTGGTCGGCAACTTCTTCTACTGCGTAGCACTCAAGTCCCAATACTTCCTTGAAGTAGGGGAGTACTTCCTCAATGCTCTGTACACCTATACCAAGGTGCTCAATGTGTGAGATTTTCATATTTTTAAATTTTAAAGAAACAATAGTATTTTCTATGTTTTCAAATCAGCTGCAAAATTAACATTTTATCCCATAAATAACGAATAAAAACACATAAAATATGTTATTTTTAGGCTTTTAAGTAGGTAATCAAAATTAGATGATAGTATTTCATGATTTATACGCCAAAGAAAGTTACGATTAAGCGAGAGGGAAGCCAAATGTATTTAAGCTTGTCCGAGCGTGAGTAATTTCGGTAATACCAAACATAAAAGACTATAAAAACACCTACAAGAATGACAGTTATAGATAATATTGATTACCTACTAATTAAAACTCCACTAATACGCGTGCATTAATCTGCCGACCTGTCAAGTAATTAGGTACGGCATATTGATGGTTGGTCACATCGGTAATCCAGTAGTAGGAGTTCACATTGTTGATACCGAAGAGATTGAGACAGTCGATACCTAACCAGATGTTGCGTGGCATATTCTTCCGTTCGCGTTTGTCGTTGTCAAGGGCACGGAAACTCATCCCGATGTCAGCGCGTTTATAGGCAGGAGCACGGAAATCGAAAGACTCTATGCCACGGTGGGGTGCTGAGAAGGGAAGACCGTCGGCGTAAGTGAGTTTTAGCGACATCTTCCATCGCTCAGTGTTGGGGAAGTAGTCGGTGAAATTCAGACTCAATGCAAAACGCTGGTCGGTGGGCATAGGTATATCGCGCCCGTGGAGCTTCATTTTCGTGTTCATCACAGAGAGGCTTACCCATGAGTCGGCACCAGGTACGAATTCACCATATAGTTTCATGTCCAACCCCATGGCATGACCATTGGCCTCATTATGGCCGTAATACACCACTTTTACGTTGTTCACACTGTAAGGAACCAGATTGGACATCAGCTTATAATATGCTTCGGCACTGAAACGGTAATTGCGCTCGTTCATTTTAAAACGATAGTCGAGGGCGGCGATAAAGTGAATCGAACGCTGGCTCTTGATTTTCTCGTTGAGGGTGGCGTATGTGATGCCACTGATGGTGGTAGTGTCACGTAACTCCTTGAAGAAAGGTGCTTGATAATATAAGCCTGTGGCAAAACGATAAGTGATGTTGTAATTGTAGGAGGGGACAATACTCAGTGATACACGCGGACTGACGATGCTTTCGTGATTGAAGTTCCAATGTGAAAAACGTACGCCATAATTCAGTGTATAAAAGGCTGTCTCGGCAGCGTTGTTCCAGCGGTAACTATCTTGTACGTAAGTCTCTAAGCGGTTGGCTTTTAACTCATTACGAGCGTTTAATGAATATATCATGAGTAGATCTTTCCCAGTGTGGGGCATGGTGTAACCGGCTGAGTCGCGCATCTCGTATTCACGGCTGTTTTCGGTGATACGTTCCAATTTATAAGTAATGCCTCCCTCAAAATCGTGTTTGCCAGCCTTGTGTGCAAGGCGTAATTTGAAGGTTTCTACATTGGCTTCTAAGTAGTTACGGGCATGATCCATATAAGTGCCAACGCCAAGATTCTCGCTTGTTTCTGTCTGTGTGAGCCAGTATTGCCCTTGAATGTCATACTGCTCTTGCTCCTTTGTGTAGAAAGCTGAGGCGATAAATGACAATGAGGTGGTTTCTGTGAGGTGGCGAGTCAGGCTGGCCATGCCAAAATAGGTACGGAAGATGTCTTTCTCCTTGCCGTCGAAATAGACCTTGAAGTTTTTCACATTCTCCATTGTACCAAAGTTGGTTTCACGGTCTTCTGGGGTGAAATTATAGTGGTTTTCCGAAATGTTTCCAATCAAGTCAAAAGTCCAGCGCTTGTTGGGCTTAAAACTAAGATAGGTCTGGTAATCAAGGAAATTGGGATTGTATTCACCCTTGGTTTCCAACGAACCTAACAGATAGCGGTTGGTCTTGTAGCGAAGGCCATTACTCCATGATAGTTTCTTAGTGCCTATGCCGAAATAGCCACTGGCACCAAGCAGACTTGCTGAAATGCTACCTTCCAGTCGCTTGGGACGTTTGTAGGTGATGTCGAGTGCCGACGACATTTTATCGCCATATTTAGCCTCATAGCCGCCGGTTGAGAAGTTAATTTTCTCCACCATGTCGGGGTTGATAATAGAAAGTCCTTCCTGTTGACCACTACGGACAAGGAAAGGGCGATATACCTCGACGTTATTGATATAAACGCTGTTTTCATCGAAACTACCACCACGGACATTGTATTGGGATGACAGTTCGCTATGGGTAGAAACACCAGCCTGACCTTGAATGAGTTCTTCCACTGCATTACCTGTGGCAGAGGGAACAGTCTTCATATCCTTGGTGTCCAGTTCCTGTGTCTGTGTGGTCTGGCGGCGTGTCGTCGAGACAACCACCTCGTCGAGCTGGGTCTGGCCGTTGAGTTGTAGGATGAGGGTTTGCTTACCCTTTGGCTTACGAAGCACACGCGTCTTGCTGATGTAGCCTACCATGGAGAATTTTACCACCACACTGTCTTCGGATTCCAACTCTAAGCTGAATTCTCCGTGTATATTGGTAAAGGCGAATTTTCCCTGACTGGCACATGTGACACTGACGAGTTCCAAGGGATTGTTCTCGTCATCGCTCACCTTGCCTTGAAGGGTGAATGACTGTCCAAGTACTCCAAGGCTAAATGTAGTGAGAAATAATAAAAGTAGAAGATATCTTCTCTGTTTCATCTAAGATATAACGTGATTTTCCCGCATATATTGTGTAGCGCCGCTACGCTACTCTTTCATAAACCAACGTACGAACCGGTTGATGAAACCAAAGGGGAACCTAAACCAACGAAAGGTACTGGTGGGTTTTCCTCCAAAACGGAGGATGGCCTCACGTGAGGGGTTCTTGCTGAAAGGCAGACCGGCGTTCATGAAACGTAAGTGCTCATATCCTTTCTGATAACTGTCTTCAAGGGCATTCCAGATAGTCATTGTACGGGGATGATGCAATAGGTGTGATTTGTTGCGTGCCGCCATGTACCACATATAGGCATCCGACTTGGAATACACTATTGTACAACCGCCTATTATGCGGTCTTTGTAAAGGGTGACATAGACACGCCCATGGTTGCTATGCCACAACTGGAGGAATAGTTCCTTCCGGGGGATAAAACGTTGGAATTTGAAACGGTAGTATCGGCGCAACAAGGAGTGGAACTTCAGCACCTCCTCCTCGTCTTTTGCCTCACGGGTCACCACGCCTGTTTCATAGGTGTTGTCGATACGCTTTTTAGTTTTATCGGCAATGCGCTCTATTGGGGCTTTGCTATGCAGCGAGTTGTGAATTGAGGTCCACCGTATGGGGAAATAACTCTGATGACGGAAATGTCGATAGCCAAACATTTTCTTGCTCAGGTTGCTAAACTCGATGTACAAGCACATCTTGCGGCGGAAAAGGCGTGTGAAGGCTTGCATCAATTCACCGAAGACGGCATTTTTATCTACACCGTTGCTGTATTCTCCCTCGCCGTAGATGCGGGCATTGGAATAGAGATAGGGCGGTATGAGCGAACCGCGACGATAGACCACAGCGAAAAGATGACCTAAGATGTTGTTGTCCGCATCATAGGCAACGGCCATATATGGCGTACAGCCAGGAGTTTGTTCCATCATTACGAACAAATCCTTGCTGTGGAAGAAATTATCCTGGCTGATGTCGGGTAATTCCTCGCTCTTGTTGAATATCCGTACCTCGGTGCTGGGCATATATGTATTTAGAATCTTCAATCTTCGATCGTCTTCATCTTTGTCTTCACTGTCTTCATTCCCTGGCATGTGGTGGTGAGCACGATGTCGGAGGGCGACTGTCCAGAACGCAGGATGACCATGGCTGAGCCATTCCAGAGACGTCGATGGCCTACTACGTTGAGCTCGTCACTGTTGATGTCGCCATTGGTTACTGCCACGATGCGAGCATCGCCGCTGACCGCAAATTGCAACTCGTCTTGTGAAGTATAGACTCTGCGGCCTTTCTTGTCTACAGCAGTGATGCGTAGATGCTGCAGGTCGTTGCCATCAGCATGCCAATTTGTATTGTCGGGTGTGACAATCAGGCGCACTGCTTTATCTGAGGTCTCTACGCGGTGGCGTGCCACGGCCTTCTGGCTATCATCGTTGCGTGCTATCGCCTCTATAGAACCAGGTGCATAGATTACACCGTCCCAGCGGATTCTGTTGCGTTGTTTGGGGTCGCTCTTGATGTTGCGTTTCACGCCCAAGCTCTTGCCGTTGACTATTAGTTCCACTTCGTCGGCATTAGTGTAGGTCCAAAGCGATAAAGTGTCGCCTGTGTGGCGATTCCAATGGTCGCTCATGCCGTCATTGCTGAAGACAATCCCATTCCAGTCTTCATTCTTGGCTTTGGAGTCGATGATGCCAATGTGTACGGTGGGCTCTTCGGGTTTGAACATCGAGCGGATGAGCCAGGCACGGGGTTTAGGCTCCAGTGAAATGTCAAACACACCGTCGCTCCATCCCTTGGCTGGCCAACCTCGAGATTCGCCGAGGTAGTCTATCATTCCCCAATAGGCCAAACCTATTACTTTGTCGAGGTTCATCTCGTAGAAGTTTGTTCCCATCATCGTGGTGTTGGCTTCACTCTGATAGAATATCATGTGTGGGAAACGGCGGGAGTCTCCGGGGAAATACATGTAGCGGTAGTTATATGCCTGGATGTCGGTGACCATTGCGAGAGGTGCAGGCAATGAGTCGGTCTGGTGGTTTCGCCCACGTGGGTGCATGGCTACGGTGACCAATCTTGTACTGTCGTAACGTTGGAGCAGTTCTTTCTGCAATCGATAGGGTGTTACCCCCCAGTCGCCAAAGGGCAGATTTGTGTAGGTTTGTAACTCATTGCCAAGGCTCCAGAACACCACGCTGGGGTGGTTGCGGTCGCGCTTGATGAATTCAGGCACATCGTGCTGCCACAAGTTCACCCATTTCTCACGACCTCCACAGTATTGGTCGAGCCATTTGTCGTATAACTCATCCACCACGAGGATGCCGTAACGGTCGCACAGGTCGAGTAATGAGGTGGAGTAGGGGTTGTGGGAAGTGCGGATATGGTTGAATCCAAATTCCTTAAGCAACTGAATACGCTTCTCCATAGCACGGGGATAGGCGGCTGCCCCAAGGGCACCGAGGGTGTGATGATTGGCAATACCTTTCAGAAGCACTTTCTTGCCATTGAGACGCATGCCATAGTCAGGGGAGAATTCCACGGTGCGAATGCCGAATTGCTGACTGACGCAGTCGCGGGCGTTACCATCGGCATCGTAGAGTGTCACTTCTGCTGTGTAGAGGTTGGGGTGTTCACAATCCCATAACTGAGCATTGACGATGTGTGTGGAGGACAGACGCATTTCTTGGATACGTAGTTTCCGGTTGCGTAGCACATCCTCACGGCGCTCTACCACCATATTCCCCTGAGGGTCGATGATGCGTAGGCCCACACTTTGTGCAGCAGGATTGTCCTTTGTATAATTTGCGGCCTCTATTTGAATACCCACCTCACTATTGTTGTGTGTGGTGATGTATAGGGGATGTCTGGTAAAATATATTTCAGGGTCGGTCACGATGAGGTTTACATCGCGGAACAGACCACCACCAGTGTACCATCGTGAATTGTTAGGCTCACGGGTGTCGGCTCTCACTGCAATCACATTTGGAGAGTCCCAACGTACCTTCTTGGTAATATCAACTTCAAAGCCCAAGTAGCCATAATCGGTCTTACCTACCAGTTCGCCATTCAAATAGACATCGCCTACATACATGATGCCTTCGAAGTCGAGCAGCAAGCGTTTGCCGCGCATTTCGGAATCGAGGATGAGCGGACGGCGGTACCAACCGATGCCCATCTCTTTGAAACCACGGCTGCTGAGCCTACTCGTAATATTGGCACCTGGGTCGCTGTTGTCGGCGCGCTCATCGGCGGTGGGGGGAATCCAAGGCTGTTCGATTTGGAAATCATGAGGCAGGTCCACGTCGCGCCAATCGCTGTCGTTATAGGTAGGCGAGATGGCATTCTCAATGTCGCCTTCATGGAATTTCCATCCGAAGTCTATGTTTTTTACCATTCGCTCCTGTGCTTCAGCCGGAAGCCCAGTGAGAACAGCAATAATTAGGAATAGTATTTTTTTCATTAGTAATTTTGTATAGAATTCAGTACATACCGTATTTTATCTTCAATTTTAGCTTCGCTGATTTTTGTCACGACTCGGCATAGTTCAAACAAGTTCGACTCTGCTCTCGCTGCTCCAAAAATTCAATTTTAGCTTCGCTGATTTTTGTCACGACTCGGCACAGTTCAAACAAGTTTGACTCTGCTCTCGCTGCTCCAAAAATTCAATTTTAGCTTCGCTGATTTTTGTCACGACTCGGCATAGTTCAAACAAGTTTGACTCTGCTCTCGCTGCTCCAAAAATTCAATTTTCAATTTTCAATTTTCAATCTTCAATTTTCAATCTTCAATATCATTTTATAATATTCTGCTGCTCCAAGCAGGAAACACCCTGTGCCATAGTCCTCAAAGTCGGGTACTTTGGTGTAGCTCAGAGGTTGACCTGCAGAGGGGTCTTTGCCTGTTCCCTGCACCCAGCCGAGAAAACCGTCGGGATGTACGCAGTCGCGCACCAGTGCAGCCCATGCCTTGTCGCAGGCAGGCTTGTATTTCTTAGCTTTCAAGATGCCATGATTGATGCCCCAACTTAGTCCATAGAGGAAGAGGGCAGTGCCAGTTAGTTCCTTTCCACCGTATGTCACAGGACTCATCAGACTGGGGTTCCATAGTCCGTCCTCACGCTGGCATAACAGCAAGGCATTGCTCATCAGGATGAAGTCTTTTTTCAGTCCTTTATAGTATTTGTCTTTCTTGCCGATGTCATCCATCACCCTCACGAGAGCGGCATATACCCATCCACTGCCACGGCTCCAGTAGCAGTTCTGCCCATCGCTCTCTTTGTAAGGGGGCACATAATCGGCATCTCGCCACCAGAGGCCTTCTGCTACGTTGAACAATCCTCCTCCACAGGTGTCGCGCGACCAGGTGTACATTTTCATGCCATGGTCGAGGTATTTTCGCTCGCCTGTGGCTTTGTACATCTTGCTATATACGGGCATGGCCATCTGAATGGCGTCTATCCATGTCCACCAACCAATTTTTGTAGTCATCTGGTGGTCGAGATTTTCCCGCACATGCTCTATCATCCGACTGTCGTGGGTCATCATGTAACGGTCGAGATAAGTCTGCTCGCAGCACTGGTCGTCGGCATCGCAGGTGTTGACACCATTGCGGGGCAACCACTGATGGAAATTAGCCCAACGGTCTGTGTATTGAATATATGCTTCGTCTGGGTCGATGCCATAGAGTGCCATAAGCCCTTCGTAATACACGGCACGGGTCCACAAATTGCTGGGGCGGACACGCCCTACATTGGTGGCCTCGGTCGGGTCAGCATATTTGCGCATAAAATAGATGTTCACTTTACGAGCGGTTTGAAGCACTTCATTCGAGGTGGCTTGCTGTCCGTACGTGATGTTCACAGTGAGAATGAGTAGTAGAAATGCAAAAGTTCTTTTCATTTTAGTAGGTTATTATAGTTTGTTTTTGAATGTTCATAGATAATTTAGTGATAATTCAAAGATATTGCAAAATTAAATAAAAAAAATGAGATTATTGCATTTGTCAGATAAAAATCTGATTTCTTTCGTTGAATGTACCTTATTTCTACTGATTTATACATAATATTCTATTTCATTCAACGTTATTCTTGAAAAACAAGTAAAATGATACCATTTATCAGTCTTGAACAACGTACTCGGCTGCATGCCGATGAAATCAACAAAGTCGTCGCTGAGGTGATTTCCTCGGGATGGTATCTTTTGGGAAGACGGTTGGAGCAGTTCGAACAAGAATATGCTCATTTTATCGGGACACAACATTGTGTTGGCGTGTCTAATGGTCTGGATGCCATTACATTGATATATAGGGCATATATTGAGATGGGGTGGATGAAACCTGGTGATGAGGTCATCGTACCTGCCAACACTTACATTGCTTCTATACTTGCCATTTCAGAGAATAAGTTGCGGCCTGTGCTTGTCGAACCAGATGCACGTACTTTGTTAATGGATCCAAATCTCATAGAGCAGCATATCACACCTAAGACTAGGTCTATTTTGATGGTGCATCTATATGGACGTTGCGCATGGAGTGAAACTGTGCGAAATCTTTGTCAAAAATACGACTTATTATTGGTGGAAGATAATGCTCAGGCACATGGCTGTAGGTGCGAGGAGGGTATGACTGGAGCATTGGGCGATGCTGCGGCACACAGTTTTTATCCCACTAAAAACTTAGGTGCCTTAGGAGATGCTGGGGCTGTGACAACCAATGACAGCCAACTCGCTGAAGTGCTTTATGCGCTGCGTAATTATGGTTCTTCACGAAAGTACATTTTCGACTACAAGGGACGAAATTGTAGGATGGACGAACTTCAGGCTGCGGTTTTGAGCGTCAGACTCAAATATTTGGATGAGGAAAATGAGAAACGACGAAAAATAGCAGCACTCTATCATGAGCAAATTGCATCACCTTTTGTCACACTTCCAGACCCAATGCCCACTGAAAGCAATGTGTGGCATCTTTTCCCCATTTTTTGTGGCGATGGCAAAAGCATATACAAACGCAAGGGTGATGACTTGACCCTACGTGACCGTCTTCGTCGTTTCCTTCTCTCTAATAATATCGAAACGCAGGTGCATTATCCTATTCCACCACATAGGCAGCAGTGCTACCAAGAGTTTTCTTCTTTGTCATTACCTATTACAGACCTCATTCATGCCACCGAACTGAGTCTCCCTATTGGACCAGAACTTTCTCTTGAAGATGCAGCATGGGTTGCCAATGTTATCAACCAATTTGAATAAGTTTATTACTCAACTTTCGCAGGCTCCAGTTTCGTTTGGTTTTGAGGTTTTGAGGTCGCTACGCTTATAGGTTTTAAGGTGATATATATATGGATAACGACATATTGGGGCAAATCTCACCTCATCACCTCATAACCTAAAGACCTCATAACTTAGAAGTTGAGGACTTACGAAACTTCAGTTTATTATTATAAGACAGCGATATTCGGTTGCCAGAGGATAACTTTACCTGCGTAAAGCGTCTTCTGGACATCTATCAGCCGTTGGTTGGAGGAACCACGGAACAACAAGTCAGGATTTTGCAGTTTTTGTATAAACGGCCCATCCACCAATACGTCAAGTTGCTCCAGCAACTCTCGCTGTTCATCGTTGATGAGACTCTCATAGACGAAGCCAGTATAACACCAGATATCCTTGTTGGTATAGGTGTGGATAGCCCTGGCCAGTTCAGCGAACCCCTCTGCCTGGTACATCGGGTCGCCGCCAGAGAAAGTGACGTTGGCAAAGGGGTCTGCCATGATGATTTTCATCAGTTCGGAGGTAGTCATCTCCCTACCACCATCAAAATCCCATGAATGACGGTTTTGACAACCTGGACACTGGTGGTTACAGCCAGCACAGTAGATAGAGGTCCGGAATCCCGGACCATCTACCATTGTGTCTTCTATGATGTCGAGCACACGAATCATTCACTAAACAAGTCTTTCGGGCCGTGGTTGATATGAGTCACGCGGTCGTTGAGCTCGGCAAGTTTACCACTGTTCCAGCGGTCTGTTGTGCCAACGAGATAACCCGTGATGCGTTGTAGCTTATCGATGTTGGTTGAACCGCATTTTGGGCAGACTTCCAGATGGTCGTCGGCATTTTCATATCCGCAGTCCATGCAGCGGTTGCGATTATGATTCACAGATCCATACCCCATATCATACTGGTCCATCATATCGACCACACTCATGATGACCTGTGGATTATGGGTGGCATCACCGTCAATCTCCACATAGAAAATGTGACCACCTCGGGTCAAGTTGTGGTATGGTGCTTCCACTTCAGCTTTATGACGGGCAGAACATTTATAATAGACTGGCACGTGGTTGGAGTTGGTGTAGTAGTCGCGATCGGTGACACCAGGGATGATGCCAAATTGCTTGCGATCTTTCTTAGTGAATTTGCCAGCCAGTCCCTCTGCAGGAGTGGCAAGCACAGAGTAGTTATGGTGATAACGCTCAGAGAACTCGTTCACCCTGTCGCGCATATAGGTGATAATTCTGAGGCCCAGTTCCTGTGACTCAGCACTCTCGCCATGATGTTTCCCTGTGAGGGCAACAAGACATTCAGCCAGACCTATGAAGCCTATGCCGAGAGTGCCTTGGTTGATGACACTCTTGATGGTATCTGTAGGTTCCAATTTGTCGGCTCCAATCCAAAGGCTTTTCATCAGAAGAGGGAACTGCCTGGTAAAGGCCGTCTCCTGATAGTGAAAGCGGTCATCGAGCTGCTTGGCTGTCAGTTCAAGCACATGGTCGAGCTTAGCAAAAAACATACCGATGCGCTTTTGAGAATCCTTCTCATTCATGCATTCAATAGCGAGCTTCACAATGTTGATGGTAGAGAACGAAAGGTTGCCACGCCCAATGGAGGTTTTTGGACCGAAACGGTTTTCAAAAACGCGGGTGCGACAGCCCATTGTCGCCACTTCGTGCAAATAGCGTTTGGGGTCATCAGCTTTCCATTCGTCGGTTTGGTTGAAGGAGGCATCAAGATTCAGGAAGTTAGGGAAGAAACGCCGTGCCGTCACTTTGCATGCTAACATATAAAGATCAAAATTACGGTCTTCAGGTAAATAGTTGACTCCGCGTTTCTTCTTCCATATCTGTATGGGGAAAATAGCTGTCTCGCCGCCACCTACGCCTTCGTATGTCGAGAGTAGTATTTCTCGCATGACACAGCGTCCCTCAGCGGAGGTGTCCGTGCCATAGTTGATGGAAGAGAAGACCACCTGATTGCCACCGCGTGAGTGTATGGTGTTCATGTTGTGGATGAAAGCTTCCATTGCTTGGTGGACACGCCCAACTGTCTTGTTGACAGCATGCTGCTGAGCACGTTCCTTGCCTGTCAGACCATCGAGAGGTTTTTTGATATAATCAATCAACGGTTCATCGTATAGTTCTTTGTAGCTCTCGCCATTAAGGTCCTCAAGGTTTTTCAGTTCTTCTATGTATGTCATACGAACGTATGGTGCCAGATAAAAGTCGAAGGCTGGAATTGCCTGGCCACCATGCATTTCATTTTGAGCACATTCCATGGAGATACATGCCAAAACGGAGGCCGTCTCGATACGCTTGGCTGGGCGAGAGGCACCATGGCCTGCAATGAAACCACAAGTGAGGATGTGGTCGAGAGGATGTTGCACACAGGTGAGTGACTTGGTGGGGTAATAGTCCTTGTCGTGGATATGAAGGTAGTTGTGTTCCACAGCTTCACGACTCTCTTCAGAGAGTAGGTAGTCATCGACGAAAGGCTTCGTGGTCTCTGAGGCGAATTTCATCATCATGCCTGCGGGGGTATCGGCATTCATGTTGGCATTCTCTCGAGTGATGTCATTGTTCTTAATGTTCACAATGTCGATGAAAACATCACGGGTCTTTGCCTTGCGGGCGATGGAGCGTTGGTTGCGATAGGCGATATATTTCTGTGCCACATCTTTGCGGCTTGATTTCATCAGTTCCATCTCGACGGCGTCCTGTATTTGCTCCACTGTCATCTGGCTTTCACCTTTCTGTGCTATATGGTCGGTGATTTTATATATGAGACGCTCATCTTCACCCTTCTCGGTATGGAGCATGGCCTTGCGAATGGCAGCCATAATTTTCTGCTCATTGAATCCCACGATGCGTCCGTCACGTTTTACTACTGTCAGTATCATTGATTTATAGAGGGTTAGTTATTATAATTGGCAAATAAGTTCTGCCTTCCTGCTGAATTCGTATGCAAAATTAAGAAAAAATGTGGATACTCTCTAATTTGTCACCAACAATTATTCAACAATTTGAATGGTAAAGTTGTTCTTTTGAAAGATAACAGCTCAACATTTGAAGGCCAATAAATATAAGTTTCTTTCAAAATTCTACACCAGTTCTAAAAATATAATGTACTTTTGCAAATAAAAAAGATATGTTGAAGAGAATATTTGCATTTGTGGCAATGATATATATGGTGACCCCCGACAAGATGAGGCGAAGTGTCATGTGCTTGCTGCTTATGATAACCATATCTGCTGAGGCCGATGATGGAAAACTTACAGGAAGAGTGATTGGCACCGCTGAGACCGTGGATTATAGCACATTCAACAAGTCAACTACGGTAAACACCTGTGAAATGGCTTTCGATGGGAATCTGAACACTTATTTCGCTTCGTGGGAGCGTAGCTATACCTGGACAGGGCTTGACTTAGGTAGTCCGCATGTTATTACAAAGGTAGGCTGGTCGCCACGAAACGACGTACACGGGGAGGAACGTGTAGTCTTGGGCGTGTTTGAGGGAGCCAACCGTGAAGACTT
This sequence comes from uncultured Prevotellaceae bacterium, assembly GCA_900315075.1. Lineage (GTDB taxonomy): Bacteria > Bacteroidota > Bacteroidia > Bacteroidales > Bacteroidaceae > Prevotella. The sequence continues at coordinate 153,160 of OMXV01000005.1, forward strand.
CATGGATGCTCTGCCACTCTATATTATTAAGGAACGTGGTACAATAGGTGTGATTTCATATTCAACTGTTAACTGTTCTGCCGGTTTCCGATATGTTCGCTACATCGGTCCTTCGGATGCCCGTTGCAATATCGCAGAAATAGAGTTTTATGGCCATCAGGGTGAGGGAGACAATAGTCATCTCTATCAACTAACCAATCTTCCCACCGTGAGTATTCACACACTCGATGGTGTAATCCCATTTGACAAAGAAACCAACATCGAGGCACAAATCTCCATCATCTCTGATGGTGAAGAGAGCCTGTTGGCCGAGGCTGGTACCATTCGTGAGCGTGGTAATTATTCGCGCACTTTCCCCAAGAAACCATATCGTATCAAGTTCGACAAGAAAAAACAAGTCCTCGATGCTCCGGCAAAAGCAAAGAAATGGACGCTCATCAATAATTATGGTGACAAAACGCTGATGCGTAATCTCTTGGCCTTCGAACTGAGCCGTCGCATGGGGATGCCATACACTCCTTATGGCCGTGCAGTGGATGTAATGCTGAATGGTGAATACAAAGGTTGTTATCAGCTATGCGACCAAGTTGAAGTACATAAAAACCGCGTGAATATCACCGAAATGACACCACAGGACCTTTCGGGGAGCGCGCTCACGGGTGGTTATTTCTTTGAAATCGACGCATATGCCGACCAAGAGCAAAAATGGTTCAGGTCTAATCAAGGCAACCCCGTAACCATCAAGTCGCCTGATGAAGACTCTATAGCCAGCGTGCAGTTCAACTACATCAAAAACCATTTCAACAAGATGGAGAGCCAATGGCGTACTTATTTAGATCTTAACACCTTCCTGCGGCATTTTCTCGTGGGGGAACTGTCGGGAAACACCGATACCTATTGGAGTGTGTTTATGTATAAACAGCGTGATGACGATATCGTATATACAGGACCGGTATGGGATTTTGACTTGGCATTCGACAATGATAACCGTACCTATCCAGTGAACTCCAAAAGTGATTTTGTCTATCGCAGCGGTGGCAGTTGCGCGGGCAATATGCGCAATTTTGTGGATCGTATCGTGATAAACGATTCACAGGCAAAAGCTCAGTTGGTGCAGTTGTGGGATGAAGCCCGTCAAAACGGCTTGAACAAGGAGAGTTTGACGCTCTATGTTGATTCGTTGGAGGCTGAACTGCAACAGTCGCAGGAACTGAATTTCATGCGATGGCCCATCATGCTGGACTGGGTTCACCAAAATCCACATATATGGGGAAGCTATGAACAGGAGGTGCAGAATGTCAGGCGCTTCATCAGTCAGCGAGTGGGGTGGATGGACAAGAGACTTAACTACACGTTCGTTCCCTCTTCTATTGCAGATGTTCGAATAGACCTTGGCCAACCCTATCAAGTGTTCACCATCTCAGGTCATTATTGTGGAAAGAGCCTTAATGGACATCCTCATGGAGTTTATATCGTGCGCCAAGGCAACATAACCCACAAAGTCATCCTATGATGCCTGGATTCAAGATTCCTTCTACCTCGTGCTCCACAAATGGACCCTCTTTGCACTCAAAGATGACACTCGGTTCGATACATTCCACCCCGTGCCACATGTTTTTGGGGATGTTGACCCCATAGCTGCCTTCTTCGTGGCAGATAATGCAGGTTTGTAATACTTTCCCTTCATCATTATAGATAGACACTCTCACTTTACCCTTTAAAATGACAAAGGTTTCATCTTTAGTGGGATGGTGATGCACTGGTATTTGCGTGCCTGGTTCCAAAGCATTGAGGAAACGGTGGCATTTCTCTGAAAGACTTTGATGGAAATTATAGTTCATCCTCAGTCTTGTTGATTTTCTCGCTTCCTCCCTCACTTTCTTGATTAATTGGTCATCAATGATTTCCATATTGTTTCTTTCTTGCATAAGTATGTTGCCGCAGCGGCACTTCATTATTTCTATGGTAGTCAGATTCAACTGTTTTTCTACTCTTCATTGAGAGCATTCAGTAATACTTGTTTTTCTTTTTCTCGACCAATTAGCATGGCATCCATTAATTTTGATTTACGACACAAAAATAATACTTTTTCGGGAGAAAACAAGCGGAAAGTCAATGTAATATTCAAATTCCGCTGATTTATTAACGAAATTCAACTTCGGCATGTCATTTCCAACACCATTGCCCCAACTGTTATAAGGTGGGGCTCCTCAAAGGGTTCAACTGGTTTTTAATCATCTAATGTTCCCATAATGGTTCGTTGGTCTCATTTTGGGAACAATTAACCCACTGACAATCGGCATTGATGCTGAAAGTCAGTGGTTTTATTCGTTTCGTTGTCAATCTTGATAAGATGAATTTTGCTTTAAAATTATACAATATGTATGTTGAGATAATAACTTAACTCTTCACACACAATTGTAGCATGATTTGTTACAATTTATCATATGAGTCTGGCAAGTTGAATCTATCTTTTTTAACAAGTGGATCATTAAACATGAATTTTGTATCTCTAATTCTTATATATTCCTCTTGCATATGCTTTTTTATCTCTTTCATGAAATCAGATAAAGTCTTTGATCTTTGGTCTGAAGATAAATTCAGCTGCTTAGCAACAATATTAACTAGCTTTTCAATATTTTCTGTTTTAAAGCTTTCTTCTTGTGCCTTTTGGTAGATACGCCTAAATGTATCATCACTGAAAGCTATGTATGGCATCTTTCCAAATAGCTTATGTTCTTCTGATTTAACCACATCTATTGCCTTTGATACCGAATTTGTTTCAAGTAAAGTTTTGTAGAAGGAACAGAATACTATGTCTGCATCATGGACATAAAAACATTCACAGGGGTCTATTGCAACAATACCAACAAATGGAATGTTGGAAACCTTATCAACAAAAAGTTGCTTATAGCTGTCGAATCCATAACATGCCGTTGTTGTAAAGAATAAATTATTATGGCATGATGAATTTACCTTGGCAAGAAGAACATATAATTCTTTCCATTCAAGCATCGAGTATTTATTTATCGGATTATCCCATAAATGAATACCTCCTCCTTGACTACCATGGCCTAAAAAGTGAATGATAGGGTAAGTACCTTGGCTTTTGCATTCCTCACAAATCTCCTCAATAGAAGAAACAAATTGAGTGATACCGTTATTTACCTGAATTAGTTCATAAGAAAAAAAATTCAATTGCTCCTGTCCTTGAAAAGAGTCAAGACACTTGATTAAGTTTTTGTTGGGATTATTAAACCCCTTTGATATTTCATCAGAACTCAAAGACTCGATGATAAATAATTTGTTAAAATCGAAATAATCCATGTCAATCTATGAAATTGGTTATAAAATAATTGTTATGATTTACAAAGATACTGCGATACCGGGTATCAGAGTTACTATGTTTGCTTTGGCTAACAGAATGCCAATATCTTCAATGTCATTCTTTGCTGAAAAATTTCTCAGGGTCGGTTTCCTCGATTTCAACCCAAATATCCTCACATTCAACAATTGGACCGGCACCATCTGCAAAAAAACGATACTTGGCAAAGTCCATCTTGCTTGGAGTAATATCTATACCATAGGTATATGAATTATGAGGTGATATATTCACTTCAAAATCAACCATTGCTGGTTTGATATGCCATGTAACATACCACACTCGTGTAGGTGGATAGTTTTGCATAGAGTAAGTGATGACAAGTTCACACTTCATCATATTCCACTGTACCCGTTCCAATTCATCATCGTGGAAATTATAATCTTCCGGAACAATTTTGAATAAATCCTTCAGACCTTTAATCTTATTAATGAGTGATTGATCTACCATGTTGATTTGAGGTATTTATGAAAATAAAAAACACTATGACTTTATTTCCGATAAAAACTTGCGTGCAGCGTCATCTTTTGGGGTTGAGGACAATTCATCTTCAAATTTCGCCACTCGTTTTTATCGTTTTTTAATCTGAGAATAACATCCAAAATATTTTCTTCGATGTCAATACTATCGTTTTTACATCCAGGAATAACATATAGAAACTCTAAATGATTAACATGGAAATCTGCAATCAGATATGGATAATCTTTGGAATCGGTAATCCACCCATTTCTGAAGCCTTTGTTTTCAACCTTTCTGTTACGTCTCTACACAATTCATTCATAGACTCACGATATGCCCCAGATTTTCCTCCAAATATATCAGAAAATGAAGCAGTTAAATCAGTAAAGAAACCTGTTCCAGCTACTTGATTCGCAGTAATAATGCCAAAATACTTTTCGACTGGCATTCCCTCCACAAATGGAGTAGTGAGCAATAAAACGTTATTCATCTTATAATTTGTTTTTTTAATAGTATAATCTCAAATCGAATAATCTATAATTATTTATATGGTTGGAATGACGTTTATCATATTAGAGGTTCTGGATTCCAATGATTTCATATAATCAGCCATGTATTCCCAATCAGGAGTATGGTCGTTTTTCGTTGGCAATGGAATCAGGCTTTCCTTCATATCTTCAATCTGCCATTTATCCTTATATACATAGTTTTGTCCAATAGACTTAATTATTGGCGCAATAAATAATGCAATGTATTTATTTATCTCAAAATTTGGATATAAAACATTTACATCATCAGTAGCCCAGAATTTGTAGTCATGATAAAAAGTCCTTCCAATGTCTGAACCATTATATGTTACGGTTAAACAGCCTGCTGGATGTATATGCTCTTTGTTGGATATATGATTTGTTATACCATTGTTAAATGAAGATGCGCCAATGTATGCAAAGTCACCATCTTTCATTTCTGTTTTTGTTAATCTACTTCCTTTTACTATTCTAAAAAGTGTAGATAAGGGGAATTTCTCCCATGTGGATATATTCAATTTATTCTTACTTGAATTCTTGATGTCAGTCAGTGATTTGAATTTGCATTGAATACCATTATCTAAATTGGATATATACTTTTCCATATATACCCAATCTGGATTGCCTTCTGAATTGACAGGAAGGTATATGTAATCATCTAGAAACTTATCTTTGGTAACAGCATCAGACCACTCGTATTTACTTCTTAAAGAAGCTCTTATGACTGTAATTAAGAAAAAATACACCTTGTCAGAGTATATATTATTGATAAGATGAATTTCAAAATTATGGCTATCATTAGAAACAAAAGGTTCTTTTTGATACGTCATAGTAAATGTCTTTCCTCCAATGAGAATACAATGACCTGGTATAAGAGCATAAGCACTGGCGTCTATATGTGCAGTTACGCCGTTGTTGTATGCACTCGCCGTAACATAAGGTGTCAATCCGCTACCATCAACCACATCACGAGAAAGAATATTTCCCGTATTTTGAGCAACGAACAGTTCCTTAATTTGGAATTTCTTCCAGTTATCGGTATTAATTTTCTTCATTTTTGTGAATTTTGATAGAGATATCGTCACCAGTTATATTGACCTCACTCCCATAGAGAACCTTTTGTAGTAATGCATCTCCAAATTCTTTCGAGTCGATTCTACGTTGGAACATTTCATAATCCATAATTGTTTTAACAAAATCATCCTCAAAAACTTCAAATGGTAATTCTGGCATTTGATACGAAAGATGCTCTTTCGGATTAATAATTTGCCTTGTACCATATAGAGGTTCATCTCCATTATGGATAGCCCGAATCCAATAATCTTCTTTTTCTGGCCATTTGTCTCTAATATCTTGACGTCCTTGATTCTTTACTGTTTCAAGTCCATCTTCTTCAATGTAATAGCCAATAATACTCTTTCCTTCTTGAGCTTTACCAGCTTCAAAAACAAAAATAGATGTAGTTACCCCAACCCCAAAGAAAAGGTTCTCAGGCAACTTAACAATCGTTGTGAGTCTATGTTTTTTCAGAAGTTTATTTCCGAATTTCTTATCTGTCTTATCCTTCTCTAATTTTTTATCAGGAAGGATGAATGCACATTTTGTACCTGTTGGAACAGAATCCAATACATTTCCTACTATATCAAGACAACCATATTTTCTTTCATATGGGGGATTCATCAATACTTTAGTGATATTTTTCTCTTTTATCCAGTCAATAGCTTCTTGTGAGCGTGTATCCATTTGAGTGATGTTGGTTTTACCGTCTTTGTGAATTAGCATATTTGCACATGCAAGAGCAAATATTTCACGATCAAACTCAATACCAAATAGCTGTTCTGATTTTATCAATGATGCTTCTGATGTATTCACACCACCTGCACCCTTTATCATATTGCACATTGATTTGACTAGGAAAGCACCAGAACCACATGCGGCATCTAAGACTCTGTCATCTTTTGATATATCTAGTAGTCTGTACATAAATGAGGTTATATGATCTGGTGTGAAAACTTGACCACTCTCAGATTTTTTCTTATAGCGGTTAAATTCATTAAAGAAAATACCCATAACATCTTCACCATTCCAGTTGTCAGAATTTACACATTCGGATATTTGAGTTACATAGAGAATGAAGTCATCAATTGCTTCTTGATTAGAAGTGCTATTATATTTTATTTCTTGATAAATCTCTGTAAGAAGATTAAGTTTGGCATTCTTTTGTTTGTCTTCTGCTAGCTGCAAATCAAGAGTACTAACAATAGACGTTTTAAGGGTCTCGAAGTTCATGCCCTTATTCAAATATGCATTATATCTCTTTGCAACTAATGCACATGCAGTAAAAATCATTCGGTGATATAAATTCTTGATTCCGAATTTATTGTGGAGACAATCGTTTATTTGCTTGGTAAGATTAAATATCTTCTTTTTATCAATCTTTTGACTTGTATAAAGCTTTATATAGTAGGACTTATGTTGCAATGTAGAAGCTACAGAATCAAGTTCTTCATTACCACGGAAAACGCGGATATCACTTCCGTTGTATAAGATACCAATGACTTTAGAATATTTCGTACTAGCAATTTGAACGTTTTTTAATAATTCATCTCTCCACTTGTCAACATGAATGTCAACAGTATTTGCCTTGGTTTCGAGAATTATAGCAACATCGAAATAATTGTTTGGTAGATACCATCCATCAGGTTTATTATTGTTTCCCTTAAATCCCAATTGGTTAAATGTGGTGATTTGCCCAGTTCCTTGCAGAACATCTTTTTCATTGTCATCAAAGCCTAAGACAATTTTTGAATTATCTCTAACTTCATCTTCTGTAATATATGTTACCATATGCATTTTTCAATTAGTGGTTATTCTTTTCAATATTGGTTGTTTCAGAAATTAAATCTTTCATATCAACCGACAACAATCTGGATATTTCCAACAAGGTCTCTAAGTTTGGTTGTGACCTGTTGCAAACATAAGCATTAACGGAATTATAACTCTTGTCAAGCTGTTTAGCTAGCCATGTTTGAGTTATTCCTTTTTCTTCTAAAACTTCTTTTATACAATTCAGCTTCATATAATCTCACAATTTATTTGTGCAAAAATACACATTATTTCTGAGTATAATGTAAATTCTCTGATGAAAAAACAATTTGCATGTGTTTTTGTCATATAATAGTTGATTTGAAATGTACACAGACATATTTAGGTCGTATTTCATAAACTCTCATTTTTCCAAAATGATAACATCGGAAAATTTCGCTTGTTTTACTTGTTAAGATTTGTTAAGCCGATATTTTCATTTTGGGGTTTCTGATTCTTTTGTTTCCAGTTTGTTTCTTTCGCTTATTTCCTCAAACAAACTATACTGTGTATCAGTTTGTTACAAAAAATCAGCTGGTTTTCAAGAAGAAAATAATGCACTGCCCAATCGTAGACAGGGCAGGGGAGTGCATAGCGGACACAAGCAAACAACAGCATTCTGCCTGGTCTGTAATGCCATGCCCAAAGACGGCTCATTCGTCTTTGCTCTGCAAGAACGATAGTACTGCTTTGTTGAACGCTTGCGGACATTTGTTCGCAATGAAATGGTTTCCTTTGATGAAAACGAGTTTGGAATCTGGTATGCTTCGGGCAATCAGCCGTGTGTGTGCTTCCTTTATCATATCCTTAGTACCGGCTATTACAAGGGTTTTTGCGTGTATTGTGGAGAGCTGCTCTGGCAATACATTGGGGTCATTGACCATCAGTCCCAGCATCTCCGCATTTTTGTGAGCAGATTCACTCCTCCTTGCAAACATTTTTGCGGTTCTGTAGCCAAGTTCGATAGGGATTTGCACAGAGCGTCTTACACCTTTGGCATTCAGGTTCGCTCCATTGAGAATCAGACGGTTTACTTTGGCAGGATATTTCAGCGCAAAGACCATAGCAATATTGCCACCATCAGAGAACCCCAGCAGATGGGCTTTCTTTATTTGGTGAACATCCATAAACCCAAGCAGGTCTTCGGCAAATTGTCTGATAGTAAACGGCGCATTGCCCCTTGGTGTCTTTCCGTGTCCTCTGGTGTCTATCGCATAGACGTGATAATACTGGGCAAACTCGTCTATCTGACCTTGGAAATAGTCGCTGCTCTCTCCGTTGCCGTGGAGAAAGAGCAATACTTCTCCCTTACCCTTTTCTATGAAAAAATGTTCGATATCCATGGCATATCATTTGATACTATCTAAAATCGTATTTATTTCATTGTACTATTCATGTAGGTGGTATCTGTCGAATCCGTTTCTGTTGCATCTGGTTTTAGTATTCTAATCGACAAATATACCAAAAAAAATTAACAATGATGGACTACTGGCCTAAAATATGAAGTGCGTCATATTTTTCTGCCAATATTGGGACGAATTTGCAAAAAATAATGTAACTTTGACACGTTTTTTTAAGTTTGATTTGACTTTAGTTCATCAGCTTGCAAACTCATAAACTTACAAAACTCATAAACTCAAAATGAAAAAAATCATGATTTTCAGTCTGCTGCTGGTAGCCTTGCTGGCACAGGCACAGACAGCAAAGCAGTTTACTATCGACCTAACCGATGATGGTGAGGCAAAATTAGTGGTGTTCCTTGCACAGAATCCTTCAGGCAGAGCCATCGTGGGTATCCCTGGTGGCGGCTATTCCGTCTTATCTAACACCCATGAGGGAACTCAATGGTCAACATGGCTCAATAATCGAGGAATCTCTTATTTCGTGGTGAACTACCGCCTGCCGAATGGCGACCGAACTCGTCCTATAGGAGATGTGGAGAAGGCATTCCGTATTGTGCGCGACTCTGCTGCGGTATGGAATATCAATCCTCATGATGTGGGTATTATGGGATTCTCGGCTGGAGGACATTTAGCTTCGGTTATTTCCACCTTGTCCGACTACGAGGTTCGTCCCAATTTCACTATCTTATTCTATCCTGTCATCTCCATGGAAGAGCGTGTGTCGCATAAATATTCGTGTATCAATTTCTTAGGTGAGGAAGGACAAAAAGACCCTGCACTGGTAAAGAAATATTCCACCATGAATTCCGTGCGCCGACACCTTACACCGCCAGCCATTATACTCCTGTCGAGCGACGACCGCTTAGTTCCCCCAGTGACCAATGGCGTAGCTTATTATTCGGCCATGCGTAATGCAGGCAACGAGTGTGCCATGTATATTTATCCTACTGGCGACCACGGATGGGGTGTTGGACCTTGGTTCAAATATCATGACCAGATGCTTGCCGACCTTGGCAACTGGCTGGACAACCGTCCCTCGCCAAAGCCCGATGCAATACGAGTGGCATGCATCGGTAATAGTATCACCGATGGTCATGGTATCGATATGGCCGAGCAACATGGCTATCCGGCTATTCTTCAGCAAATGCTGGGGCAAGATTATTGGGTGAAGAACTTTGGAGTGAGTGCTCGCACTATGCTTAATAAGGGCGACTTCCCCTATATGAATGAGATGGCGTGGCAAGATGCACAGGCCTTCGACCCTGATATTGTCATCATCAAATTGGGTACCAACGATTCAAAACCTCAGAATTGGCAACATGGGGCTGAGTTTAAACAAGACCTAAAGCAGATGATTACTACACTGTGTCCTAGTCTTGCAACACCGGCAAAGAAAAAAGGAAAGAAAGCGAAACAGGCTCTTCCCACCCGTCCGAAAATCTATCTTTGCACACCTATCCCAGCCTTTAAATCTACTTGGGACATCAGCGACGATGTCATCGTCAACGAAATCATCCCCATTCAGCAGGAAGTGGCCAAGGAATATGGCTTGGAAATCATTGACTTGCATACCCTATACGCCAATGATGGCGACAAGATGCTACACGACGGCATCCATCCCGACGGGAAGGGCGTGCGTCGTATGGCGGAAATTATCGCTGGGGTATTAAAGAAATAGTGATGGCTCGTTTGGGGTTTTCACCTCCAAAGCAGTCTATATCACCTAATTTTTTAATCACGAATAAGTGTTATCACGTTTTTTTATTATCACGAATTTTAGAATTATCGAATTTTAATAGCCGTATTATTCAACTTTCGCAAGCTCTACTTGCTTCGTTTTAAGAGGTAAGAGGGTGGTAAGTGGTGAGAGAAATGTCAGTGAAAGTTGAGAATGTGAAACATGCGAAACTTGAACTGTATTACTGAAGTTTCGCAAGTCCTCAACTTCAAGGTTATGAGGTCTTTAGGTTATGAGGTGAGATTTGCCCAAATATGTCGTTATCCATACATATATCACCTTAAAACCTATAAGCGTAGCGACCTCAAAAAATTCGTGACCTATATAATCACAAAGCTAGACTACATTCTTTATTTTTAGAAGACATTTGCTTCCCCTTTCAGTGGAAGAACATCGGATGAACCACCTACTTGGATGATGATTTTGCCAGGCTCTAACATCCAAGTCTGAGCGGCTTCGTCCCAATGGCAGAGATCGGTGCGGCGGATGGGGATGGTTACTGTCTGGTGCTCTCCGGCTTTTATGGAAACGCGCTTAAATCCTTTGAGTTCTTTTACTGGGCGGTCGATGTGGGAATTGGGGTAGGAGACATAGGCTTGTGCTACCTCTTCGGCATCCATCGTCGAAGTGTTGGTAATAGTGAATTTTACGTTAATTCCTTCGATGGTGTTCGTGATGGCAAGGTCGCTATACTGGAACTGGGCGTATGACAGTCCATGCCCGAAGGGATAGGCAACAGACTTTTCCTTGCTGTCATACCAGCGGTAGCCAACCATTCCGTCTTCTGCATAATTGGCGATGAGTTGTTGGCTGCGGTCATTGCTTCTATTATTTACCAGTCCCACAAAAATATCTCCCTGTTCGTTGGTGGTATTTTGGGGATAACTGCCTGTGGCATAAGCTGGTACGTCTTCTAATTTCTTGGGCCATGTCATAGGGAGCTTGCCTGATGGTGAGATTCTTCCGGTGAGCACCTCAGCTAATGCCTGACCACCCATCGAACCATTAAACCATGAGGCTACCAATGCCCCAGATACTTTTTCTACAGCAGTCACATCAACTGGTCCACCCGATACCACGATAGTGACAATGGGTTTCTTTGTCTTAGCCAAAGCCTCGGCCAATTCATCCTGCCCGGATGGCAGCGTGATGGTCTTACGGTCGGAACCTTCGGTCTCTACCTCGCGGTTGTCGCCAGCAAAATACAGCACCAAGTCGGCTCGCTTGGCGGCTTTCACTGCCTGAGCCATTAGTTGGCGGTCAGCCGATTGTATCGGGCTTTCATGCTTGAAGCGCATGTCACGGTCATAACTTTTGTATCCTGGAACGTAGGTGTTTTTTACCTCGTTGCCAAGTAATTGTTGCAATCCTTCAAGGGGTGTGATTTCGCATCTCGTTTTCACACCGGCACCCACACCGCCGAGAGCCATTTCGGTAACGGCATTCTCGCCTACCACAACGATATGTTTAGTGCGTTTTGGGTCAATGGGTAATAGGTTCTTATTCTTTAACAATACGATAGAACGTCGAGCTACATCCAAGGCGGTGGCCATCTCTGCTGGGTTCCCTGTGGGTTGACGGTTGGCTTCTGCTTTGGCGATGGGCTTTACAGTCATTCTCACTCTGAGAATCTCTCTTACACGTTGGTTGATAACCTCCTCACTCACTTTTCCTGCCATGACGGAGTCAAGCAGCGGTTTGCCCATAAATCTTTCACCAGGCATTTCCACATTCATTCCCGCTGTGACGGCATCAACGGTGGAATGTACGCCACCCCAGTCGCTAATAACCATGCCAGGGAACCCCCATTGCTGACGAAGGATGGTGTTGAGCAATATCTCATTTTCTGAGCACCATCGGCCATTGACTTTATTGTAGGCTGCCATCACACCCCATGCGTCACCCTCGCGAACAGCCATTTCAAAAGGTCGTAAGTAAATCTCGTGCATGGCACGGTCGGAAATATGTACATCCACAAAACCGCGAAAGTCTTCTTGGTTGTTCAGCGCATAATGCTTCAGGCAAACTGCTGTACCCTCGTCTTGTGCACCACGGGTGTAAGCCACGGAAAGAAAACCACTCAGAAGTGGGTCTTCGCTTAGATATTCATAGGTACGACCGCCTGTGGGTATGCGTTGGATGTTGATGGCAGGACCTAAAATCATGTCTTTGCCGCGAAGCCTTGCCTCATGGCTGATGGCACGTCCATATGCGTATGCGCAGTCAGTGCTCCAGGTGGCAGCGAGGGCCGAACCGGTTGGGAAGAAGGTGGCTGAGTCGGTGGTGAGATGGAGGGAGTTCCACGAATGTGGCTCCATCTCCTCGCGTATGCCGAATGGTCCGTCAGCATATTCCATGTCGGCGATATTCAGTCGTGGTATGCCTGCTGATGAGAACATGTTTTTGCCATGTAGCATGGCTATCTTTTCCTCAAGGGTCATACTACTGATGATAGACTCTATTTGCTGTTCATGCTCAGTCAAACGGGTAGGATAGGGCTGCGCAAAACATGTCATGCTTATCGCTATGGCGATAGCCAAAGTGAACAATCGGATATGTGATGATCTCATAGCTTTTGCTTTGGTTGTTGGTTGTTTTTAGTTGTTTGATTCGACATATCGACATATCGATATAACGAGACATTCAATTTTCAATTATCAATCTTTAATCCCACATAACTGTGTGCAGCTAATTGGATGTCAAACACGGTTTGTCCGTCGGAGTAGCCAAAGAAACGGTGGTTCGTGGTTCTCACGTCGGCTGGGGTCTGTCGTTCATTGGTCAAGAGGTTGCGAAGAACCTTCACTTTCGTGTTGACAACAACTCGCAGACTGACGGCCTCGTCGTTGAAATTTTCCAAAACCATCGTCTTGTTGTCATAAGGGAAGAGGGAGACTTTTGCAGGTCCTTCGAAATACACGCCTGTGTCTTTGCTCATGGCACGACGGATAATATTGAGGGCTCCAGCAGGAAAATCGTAGAGATTGCCGAAATCATCGGGGATGGTAAGCACGAAAAGTGTACCCTTAGAATATGTGTCGCGTAGGAGGATGGGGTATCCAGATACACCGCCAGTGAGTGGCCGGCCGGCACTTACTACTTCCCAAGCATCATTGGTGAAGTATTTTACTTGAGGGATGATGAACTCGCGCTCGGATTTGCCAAAGTAGCCAAAGTCGTTGACGATGGCCTTCAGGTCGCCGCAGTAGAGTTCCACCACATCGGCGAGGTCGTCTTTGATGGCCTTGAGCAGTCCGGTAGTAATAATGACATCACCGCCTTTCTTGAGTTGTTGCTTGATTTTCTCGACAATTTGCGGGTCTTTGGCAGCCTGTTGTGTCAACAGTATTTGCTGACGGTCGTTCTTCCATTGTGGGTGCATGTCCATCGGGAGTCCTATCATGCCGAGATAATTCTGTAGGAAGTCCTCGCCCGATGAGTGGTATGGCTTATAGGAAACCAGTCCGATGGGATTGCCCAACTGTCCCACAAGGCGGTCGGTCTGGTGAAGTACCTCATTGGCAAAACGGGCCATGGTGGTTGGTGTGATGCTCTTGCCGTTCTTTGTGAATGGCACTACCATGTCGTCGTAACGGAAACTGTTGCCGCCGGCGTCTTGCCATGGCGCGCGCATGGCGGGGGTAATCTTCACTTCAGCCAACTGCATGTAGTTCCATAGGATAATTTCTGGTGTGCGTGCCAGCATGGTGAGATGGAGTTGCTCGGCATAGCGGTCCATGCTCATGTGTATGCCGCCGGCATCCACCCAACCGCCGAGGTTGCGCCCGGGGGCGATGTTGTCGAAATAACGGATAATGTTGTAACTGAGGTAGTTTTGCAGATGCTGGGCAGATGCTGGGTCGCGTGTTTCGGTGCCTGTCCATAGTCCATCAAAATAGGTGGGTTCCTCTTCGAGGTTGAAACCCAGACCATGGAAATGGTCATACCAGTTAGGGTATTTGATGATGACCTTCACTTTGGGATTGACGGCCTTGGCTGGACCGACAACCAACTCTCTGCCAGCGTCAGACATCAGACGTAGACGGTATTCTGTCCAACTCAAGTTACCCTTGGCGGCAATCTCATCATCGTTTTTCAGGTCGATGAAGAAGAAGTCGTCGAGAATAATGTCGTCGAAAAACTTGGCAGTGAATTCGGTGATGTGTTTGACTTGTTGGCGCTCCTCTTCACGGGCATAACTATACGTTTCAAAGTCGGTGGGCTCGGAACGCGTAAAGGTGATACCGCCACCCACTTCCAGACCTTTTGACAGGAAGAATTTCTTTACTTTCACCAGCGTTTTCTCTGGTACAATGAAAGCATCACGGTGTGTCTCAAGATAAATCTTGTCGAGATCTACCTGGCTGCTCACAGTCTCCCAAGTGGATTTCAGGAATTTGTCGTCCTCCATCCTTGCCACATCTTGCGCGCGGATATAGGTCGAAACTTTGAAGTTTTTGTAATTGCCAGCATGGATGGCTGTCGCAGTCAATGCCAGCAAGACGGTCATAATCAATTTTTTCATAAGTGTAGGGTTTTTCTTGGATTTATTAAGAATGTGAAGTTTCGCAAGTCCTCAACTTCCAGGTTATGAGGTCTTTAGGTTATGAGGTTATGAGGTGAGATTTGCCCAAATATGTCGTTATCCATACATATATCACCTTAAAACCTATAAGCGAAGCGATTAACCAACTTTCCTTTTTCCCATTTATATTCCTCGTAGGTGGCGATGTCGTCCATGATTATGCGTGTGGTAATTCTTTTATTTTCAGGGCTAATGCTGGGACTGATAATCGCTGGCTCGCTCACTTCAATGAAAGAATGACTCTTTGTGTCCCATACATACCAATTGTACATAGCATTGTGCCCAGTGGCATTCATAAAGCCTGTGGATACCTGTAGGTCGGGGATACCGTCGAAATTGATGTCTTCTTCTTCGATATCACCACCCACAAACTGATCTGCTGGCACAGGCCAAGGCATTTCGCAGACAAGATGATGCTCCTTCCCGTCGGGTGTGTTGTAGGCAAGAAAAAGTTTTTCTATTTCTCCTTCTTCATTGGAGGGGGCTGCCAAAGGAAGCCATGTCAGTTGCTGGCGGATGGGGTCGCCTTTCTTCTTCATTCCTTGAGCTGACATGCCCATTGTCCATGTCAGCAACGCTAATAGTAAATAAATCTTTTTCATAGTGCTGAATTTAATAATTCATCAAGTTTTATGCAAAAATATAGCAAATTGAGCGCAATTAAGTTTACTTGTTTTGCTGAGATGCAGCATATTTTATGCAAAAATATAGCAAGTCGAGCGCAATCAAGTTTACTTGTTTTGCCGAGATGCAGCATATTTTATGCAAAGTTAGCATTTTTCTTGATTTTTTTTTATAAAAAAAAGAAATAATCTGATAAAAATATGTATTTTTGCATATTCATTGTTGTGACTTCATCATTTGGATTGTTACATCATTGTTGGGTATGCTATTTTTATTATTAACTTTTTAACCTAATACAGTAATATATGTATTATTATATCGGACCAAACAATCAGCAGCAAGGACCTGTACCAGCAGAGCAACTTCTTTCACGGGGTGTGACAGGTGAGACCATGGTGTGGAAAGCAGGTATGGCTCAATGGCAAAAGGCTAAGGATGTACCTGAGCTTAAGCAATATTTTGGTGCATCACCGTTTACAGTTGGTAATCCGTATGACAACCAATCTACACAATTCAACCAACCACCACCCAATTATAATGGAGGCTATGGAAATTATGGACCTCAATATGCAGGTCAATTCGGTGGTGCCCAACCCATGGGGCCGAAACCGGATAGTTACCTCGTTTGGGCTATTCTGACAACATTGTTCTGCTGTCTTCCATTCGGTATTGTTTCTATTGTTTATGCATCGAAAGTTGATTCTGCGTGGCGTATAGGACAGCAGGCCGAGGCAGAGGATAATTCAAATAAGGCTAAAAATTGGGCTTTGGCAAGTGCTTTGACCTCATTGGCCGTTTGGGTGATTTATATTATTATCATCGTAGCAACGGGTGCTTCTTTGGGCGCTTTCAGTTGATTAAAGTATGAACTGCTTTAAGCATAAAACTTGAAGTAGATGCCCATATCTCAGGAAATAAAACAACGTCTGCCGTGGTTGATAATTGCGGCAGTCGTTCTTATATACCTGATTGTTAATTTCTTTTATGATCCAGAACAGACAACTTGGAGCCCAAAATGCATATTGCTGCAGCTGACAGGCTTCAAATGTCCTGGTTGTGGTTCTCAGCGTTTTGCATATCATCTCATGCATGGTGACATTTTGGGAGCGATACACTACAATTATTTTATCGCTTTGTTGTCTCCATATTTATTGTTATTGTTATCGGGTGAGCTTTTGCCTTCCCGACGATGGCGACAGTATGTTCATACACATTTTGTCACTAAATTATTCGGGTTTTCCTATATCAGTCTTTATTTTATATGGTGGGTGCTGCGTAATATTTTGAATCTATAATGCCACCATATGGATGGGCCTTTGGAGAGGGGCTGGGGGTGAGGCTTCAAACTTTGCAACTGAGTTGCGAAAACATTACCATACCTTTGCAGCAGAATTTTAAAATAGTAAAGGATTATGGCAAAAGAGAAAAATCATAAAAAAGAGTGTTGTCATTGTGGCTTAGAGCACGACCATCATCACGATGAACACGGTCATCACGACCATCACGAACGCCATCACGATGAACATGACCATGACGAACATCATCACGACCATCACCATGAGCATGGTAGTTTGAAAAATAAGTTGGCACTCATTATCGTGTCGGCATTGTTATTGGTAGGCGCTGTCATCATTGAGAAAAATACAAATTTGCCTACATGGCAACTGCTACTGATTTATCTCGTACCTTATTTATTAATAGGTCATGACACATTGAAGGAGGCGGCAGAGGGTATCGCACACGGCGAAGCATTCAATGAGCATTTGCTTATGTCGGTTGCTACATTGGGAGCCTTGGGCATTGGTTTCATGCCAGGGGCTGAGACAGAATTTCCCGAGGCTGTCTTTGTGATGCTGTTTTTTCAAATCGGTGAACTCTTCGAAGGCTATGCCGAGGGGAAAAGCCGAGACAGTATCTCCCATCTGATGGATATCCGCCCCGACACGGCAAATGTGGAGCATGATGGACAGATAGAAACTGTAGGTCCCGAACAGGTAGGAGTAGGGGAGACCATAGTAATACGCCCTGGCGAGAAGGTACCTCTGGATGGTGTGGTCATAGAGGGAAAATCGAACCTTAACACTGTGGCTTTGACAGGCGAGAGCGTGCCACGTGAGGTTTCCGAAGGTGATGAAGTGTTCTCAGGATGTGTTAATCTGAGTGGTGTCATACGTCTGCGTGTGACGAAGAGTTTTGGAGAAAGCACCGTCTCTAAAATCATCAGTTTGGTGGAGAATGCCAACGAGCATAAGTCAAAAAGCGAGACATTTATTACCCGATTTGCCCGTGTCTATACTCCTATCGTGGTATTTGCTGCCATTGCTTTAGCTTTTTTGCCTCCTTTGTGGCTGTCGTTCTCCTTTGCCCCCATGCATTTCGAGGGTGCAGCCTTCTCCGCCCATTTTGCCACTTGGCTTCATCGTGCTCTGATTTTCCTTGTGGTGTCGTGTCCTTGTGCACTGGTCATCAGCGTACCACTCACATTTTTCGGTGGTATTGGTGGGGCTTCACGTAAGGGTATCCTCGTGAAGGGTGCCAACTATCTTGATGCTCTCTCAAAAGTCTCGACAGTGGTATTCGACAAAACAGGAACGCTGACACACGGACAGTTCGCCGTGGATGTGGTGCATCCCGAACGTTATGATGAACGGCATGTTCTGCATCTGGCTGCTCATGTAGAGCATTTCTCCACGCATCCCATCGGAGCCGCTTTGCGAGACGCCTTTCCAGATGAGGCTACCGACGGCTGTACGGTGAGCGAGGTGGAGGAAGTCGCTGGTCATGGTATCAGTGCCCGTGTGGGCGGCAACCTTGTGTGTGTGGGCAACACCAAGATGATGGAGCGCGTAGGGGTGGAATGGCACGACTGTGAACATGTTGGCACCATCATACATGTGGCTATCAATGGTGAGTATGCAGGTCACATCGTTATCAATGACAAGGTAAAGGACGACAGTGCCGAAGCCATCAGCCGCCTGAAGCAGATGGGTGTCAGCAAGACGGTCATGCTGACGGGCGACCGTCGCAAGGTGGGCGAGCATGTAGGACAAATGTTGGGTATCGATGAATATCATGCAGAATTGCTTCCTGCCGACAAGGTGTCGCGTGTGGAAAACCTTTTAATTGAGAAGCCAGAAGGTTCTACGCTGGCATTTGTTGGCGATGGTATTAACGATGCGCCAGTCTTGGCACGTGCCGACGTGGGTATAGCCATGGGTGGATTAGGTTCTGATGCTGCTATTGAAGCAGCTGATGTGGTGCTGATGGATGACAAACCGTCGAAGATAGCTACTGCCATCTCTATCGCTCGTCGTACCATCTCTATCGCTCGTCAGAATGTGGCATTCGCCATAGGTGTGAAAGTGGCTGTACTCATACTTGCCGCACTCGGTGTAGCCACTATGTGGATGGCGGTTTTCGCAGATGTTGGTGTCACAGTTCTCGCAGTGTTGAATGCCATGAGAGCTCTGAAAATGTAATAGGGCTGAGAAGTGAGAGGTAAGAAGTAAGAGAATACCTCTGCAGCTTCCGCCCATTCACCCCACTTAAGTGCAGCAGAATATTCTTTAACTCCTAACTTCTAACTTCTAACTCCTAACTAAAAAACAACTCCTATGATACAACAAATTGAAATCACATTGAAATCTATGTCGAGAGGGTTTCATTTAGTGACCTCTGACATCATCAGGCAACTACCTAAATTACCAAAGACAGGTATTGTCAATATCTTCACCAAACATACCAGCTGTGGACTGAGTATCAACGAGAACTATGACCCTGATGTCCGGACCGACATGGAGACGATTTTCAATCGTTTAGTGCCTGAAAACCGTCCAGAATATGTTCACACTCTTGAAGGCTCTGACGATATGCCAGCTCATGCTAAATCGGTACTTAGTGGTGTCAGTCTGACTATCCCCATCACCAATGGTCGCCTCAACTTAGGCACATGGCAGGGCATATACTTCAACGAATACCGCAACTATGGCGGCACTCGGAAGCTTGTCGTCACAATTGTTGGAGAGTAATGTGGATATGTCTTATTAAATTGAGCACTGAGGCATAGAAAGCTGATTCTGTGCCTCAGTGCTTTTGTAATCAATAGATTTTGTTTTATGATAGTCAGAGGGTAGTTGAATTTATAATCTCCCTCAACACATTATATATTTCTTCCTCCCTCTCGTATGGATGAATATGGAAATAGGGATTTCCGGTGAGCATGGCGGAAAGTTGGCATTTGGTATGGTCGTAGAAGATATGGCAAGGAATGCCTAACTTTTCGGCATAGGCTAATTCATACCCTACACCCAACGAAGGACAGGTACATTCGGCTATCAGCAAATCTGCTTGTTGAAGCCAACCTGTGTCTTGATTGAAGATAGCAGCGTCTTGTGCCCTTCCTTGATCCAAGGCACTAAGTTCCAAATTGCCTACATGCTCCGTGAGCACTACGTCGGTCTGCTGCATAAAGGTAATCATCCGATGGTATAGTTCCGCATCCACACGTCCACCACGGATAGACCCAGCAAAATAAATCTTCTTTTTCATAGCTTAGTGTCTCTTATATGTTGCTTTTTTCTTGGCACCTTTTCTTGCAGCCTTGTTGGCAGTTCCTTTTTTGGCAGTGTTTGCATTGTGGGCATTGCTCTTGTTCGAAGTTCTCATTTTGGGTAGGTTCTCGGTGGTAATGCCAGATTCTAATTTCTCAAACCAGGGTGCAAAGAAACTCCTCAATTTAGCGTATGCATTGGAAGCGCCAGAGTTGGGGGATGTAGTGTGCCAACGTGCGGAGATGACATCGCCAGAGTCGTATTTTATCAAAACGCTATATTCATGGCCACCCTCAATCATTTCTTCTTCTACGTAGTTGTTGATAGCAAACATTCCCTCGTCGTGAATCAATTTCTGTAGCTCTTTCACAATGCTGGGTAATACTTCATAATCACCTTTTATACATTCGGCGAAGTGGCATCTTTCGTGAAGAACAATCTCAATTTTAGGCGTCTTACCAGGTTCGACTGTCAACGTACCATAGTCGGTGCCCATGTGGGCGACACCCTCGTCGGTGACATTGCAGTAAATCAGATTTCCCCGTGGCTCAATCTGTGCATAAAGGCCCAACATGCACATTGTCAGTGTAAATAATAAGATTAGTCTTTTTCTCATAGCATATTTGGTTTTAAGTTTATGGTTAGTGGTGAGAGGTAAGAGATGAGAGGTAAGGGGTGAGAGGTTAGATTTTCAATGTTCAATGTTCATTTTCAATTTTCAATGTTCAATTTTCAATGTTCAATTTTCAATTTTCAATCTTTTTCCTCCTGATTCTCCACCCAATGGCAGCCACTGTGATACTGACGATGGGGGAGAGGAGATTGAAGAAACAGTAGGGCAGATACGTGAGTGTGGCAACGCCCAGCACCGTGCTTTGCGTCAGACCGCAGGTGTTCCATGGTACGAGTACAGAGGTTACGGTGCCGCCGTCCTCGCAGGAACGGCTGAGCAGTCGTGGCTCATATCCCATCTTGGTATACATGTCTTTGAACATCGAACTGGTGAGGATGATGGATAAAAACTGGTCGGCGGTGGTAATGTTGAGGAAGGCTGCACATCCCACGGTGGATGCCACCAGTGAGGCTGTCCCCCTTACCAAGCGTCGGAAGTAGTTCATGATTTCTTGTAATTGCCCCGTGGCGGTCAATGCTCCCGCAAATACTTGGGCACTGATGATGAGCCAGATGGTAGGCATCATGCCTGCCATGCCTCGGGTAGCAACCAGTTTGTCTAAGGATTCCACACCGGTTGAGATGTGGGTGGAGTCGTAGAAGGCACGGATAGCACCTTCGTAAAGCCGCAGGAAACCTTGGTCGCCAGTAATACCAGCAATTTCTCTTAGTCGGTCGGGTTGTACGAGCAATGCCACCACGGCTGCTATCAATGCTGCAAGGAAAAGCACCACCAACGATGGCCAGCGGCGAGCTATCATCAGTCCCATTCCCACAGGTACTAAGAGCAACCATGGGGATATGACAAATGTATGCGACAGTCCATCCATGAACATCTGTACGTCGCCAGTGCCAGAAACATTAATCAAAAGACCTGCGGTTAAGAATATTACGAGGGCTACAAAAAATGTAGGAACCGTGGTCTGCATCATATACTTGATATGGGTGAAAAGTGGTGTACCCACCACACTGGAGGCCAGTACGGTGGTGTCGGAGAGTGGCGACAGCTTATCACCGAAGTAGGCGCCGCTGATAATAGCTCCTGCTATCCATCCGTCACCGAAGCCCATTGCCTTGCCAATACCAAACAATGCTACTCCTACGGTGGCAATCGTTGTCCATGACGAACCAATCATCAAACTCACCAAGGCGCAGATGATGCATGTGGTTACCAAAAACCATTGGGGGGAGAGAATCTGCAAACCATAGTAAATCATCGTGGGGACAATGCCAGAAACCATCCAAGTGCCACTGATGGCACCGATGAGCAATAAAATAATGATTGAGGGAGTACAGCTGGCAACTTTCTTAGTGATTTCTTTGTCTAAATCGGCCCACTTCAATCGTTTCGTCATCCACCCTACAAGCACACAAACGCCAGAGGCGATAATCAGCGAAACCTGACTGGCACCATCGAGTGTGGCATTGCCAAAGACGGAAATGCAACACACCAACAGGGCTATGAGGACGATAAATGGAATGAAAGCAAACATGGCATTCTCACTTTTGACTGCAAAGATAGTGCAAGGCGAATGAAATGCAAAATAAAAGTCATTTTATTTTCACACCTGAGCCGCCGCCTATCTTATCCAAAGATAGTGCAAGGCGAATGAAATGCAAAATAAAAGTCAATTTATTTTCATACCTGAGCCGCCGCCTATCTTATCCAAAGATAGTGCAAGGCGAATGAAATGCAAAATAAAAGTCATTTTATTTTCATACCTGAGCCGCTGCCTATCTTATTTAAAGATAGTGCAAGGCGAATGAAATGCAAAATAAAAATACCCCGACTCACGTCGGGGCATTTTCCTTTTTTGAATGTTTCAGCAGTTTTGTTTATGTAGTTATTCCTATTGAAAATCGATTTAACGAGGGCAAAGGTAGAGATAAAATTGATTTAAATCAAATATTTGTGCTTTTATGGGCGAAAAAACTACGTAAACGTTTACAGAAAACGTAGAGTCGATGCTTGTTTTCTCCCTATAATTTGGTAATATAGTGCATCTATTGTTGTTTTATAAATTGTATGAAAGGGTGTTTTAAATTTTTTAACGAACAAAAAGTAAAAAAAATCAGAGTTTTTGTGTGTTTTTGTTGCTAAAAGTGTATTTTTGCAAGCAATTTTTCAAACTAAACACATAAAATATATTTGTATGAGACTAATCATTGAAAACGACTATCAGAAAATGTCCAAATGGGCTGCTGAGCATGTCATCAAGAGAATTAATGAGTTTAATCCAACACCCGAGAAACCTTTTGTACTCGGTCTTCCCACAGGTTCCTCACCAGAAGGTATGTATGCAGAATTGGTCAAAGCCAACAAAGAGGGACGTGTGTCGTTCAAAAATGTGCTGACATTTAATATGGATGAGTATGTCAATTTGGAGGAAAGCCATCCTGAGAGCTATCACTCATTCATGGCAAGAAACCTTTTCGACCATATCGACTGCCCCAAGGAGAATATTCATATCCTCAACGGAAATGCTGAGGATTTGGCAGCAGAATGTGCACACTACGAGGAGATGATTGCCGAGGCAGGTGGTATTGACCTCTTCATCGGTGGCATCGGCCCTGACGGACATATTGCTTTCAATGAGCCGGGTTCATCATTGTCATCACGCACCCGAGTTAAGACATTGACTACTGATACTATCATCGCCAATTCACGTTTCTTCGACAATGATGTCAACAAAGTGCCTAAACACGCACTCACTGTGGGCGTAGGTACCGTGATGGATGCTCGTGAGGTGATGATTCTGGTCAACGGCCACCATAAGGCACGTGCTTTGCAAGCCGCTGTTGAGGGTAGTGTCAATCACATGTGGACCATCAGCGCATTGCAGATGCACCAGCATGGCATCATCGTATGCGATGAACCTGCTACCGATGAACTGAAAGTCGGTACCTATAAATACTTCAAGGATATCGAGAAGGATAATCTTATTTAAGGTTATAAGGTCGCTCGCTTGTAGGTTATAAGTTCGTTGCGATTTAAGAATATAAGGTGAGATATGCGTGGATTGCTCCCAATGCATATTTCACCTTATTTTTATTGAACTCCGAAGTCGGCCTGTTGTTGCTGCACTTCCTCCAACATCCGATGTTTTTCCTCGTCGCTGAGATTGCTGGATTGTCCATTTCCCACTTTTCCCCCATTGGTCCCATTCTGTACCTGCTGTCCTGAAAGATTTGTCTCCTCGTAGCATAGTCGTTGGGTGGTGGGGATACTTTCAAAGGTAATTTCAGTGGGTGTCGGTGCATGGGTGCCCGGATGAAGCACGGTAGCACGGACCGTGATTTTGCCTGCTTGACGTGTGGAACGGATAAGGACAGGAGCCGAACCCCATTCCACGGCACGGGGATTTGCCCCAATAGATGCGTCACCGATAATTTCACCCTCTCCCTCCACACTGAAAAGGATATCTTCTTTGGCGAGGCGGCGCACGTTGCCGCTATCGTCGGTCACTTCAGCTACGACAACCACAAAATCACTCCCGTCGGCAGTCAGATGTTGTCCCTCTTCATCTATATAAAGGCGCAATTTAGTGCTACGGCGTGAGGGCATTCGTCGGTCTGTGCATACCACCTGACCATCGATGATTCCTTCTGCAGTCATATTTACCTTTTGCCAGTTCTTCTCGTAATAACTGTGTTGGCGAGCTTCAAAGAAGTCCCATACTCCTTTGAATATTACAGGGGCATTGGGCTGATGGCCCACTTCGTGGCGAACGGGGAGTGTCCACTGTTTCTCACCGTCATAAATCGATAGCCGTACCGAGTCGCAGTTGCTGAAAACTACCACATCGCTGTCGGAGAATTGTGTCATTTCGTGTGCGATGTGCACCATAGGTCCACTTTCTACTATGGGATGGTTGTAGGTGGCTGGCGACTGACTTCGGAACGACCAATAGGCCGTTTTCTTCTGTCGGAAAGCATCGTATATACCTCCCCAGTAGGGATCTGGATGATAACCGCGTTGATGGTCAAAAGGATGCCACTGACAGCCCCCGATAAATTGTCCTGTTGTTCGGAACATCTCATCAATACTTTTTGAGAGTGATAATGCCTGCACTAATTGTGGACGCTCACCCCAACTGCGACTGGCACGGTTGAGATTGTTGTGCGCATACCAGTCATCCACCAATTCTCCAAACTCTCGTGTGAAAATGCACTGGCGGGGCCGGTCTGCCTTTTCGTCATCGCCGGGCCAGCCATAAACCACATCGTAGTTGTCGGCAATGCCGGCAGAGTGCATGTCGGCAGCAGCCACGGGACGATACGGATAGGGATATTCTTCACGGGTCACCTGAAGAGCATCGAGGGCAAACTGTTCGGGAAAACGGGTTTCGTTGAGAATAGGCTCCCACATCAGCACACATGGGTGGTTGCGGTCGCGGCGGATAATCTCGCGGGTATTTTGCTGAACTTTGTCAGCAAATTCCGGTGCTTTGTTCCAATATTGCCAGCCGGGTGTGGCAACTATCACAAACATTCCCAATTCATCACAGGCATCCATAAAAGCTGGGTCTTGAGGATAATGGGCGGTGCGGATGATAGTGAATCCGGCATTCCGTAGGCGTAGGGCATCGCGCCACTGTTGGCTGTTGGGCAGTGCATTGCCCACATATGCGAAATCTTGGTGGCGGTTGGCACCCACAAACTGATGATACCGACGGCCATTTAACCAGAAACCATCAGTTCCTCGGAATTCAAAGAAGCGGATGCCGATACGTGTCATGCCACCATCGATGACTTTCCCATTCATACGTACCCGTGTCTCCAAGCGGTAGAGGTAAGGGTCTTCGGGCGACCATAGGTGGGGATTTTTCAAATGCATTGTTGCGCTGCTCGCCATTTGACCAGGATAGACTTTCTCTTGATGGGTGTCTTTGGCAATGAGTCTGCCTGTCGCATCCACCAATCGTTGTTCCACTGTGACAGTCTGGGGGGTGGAGAGTGTGTTTTTTAGCCCAGTTTCAACATGTATGGTAGCTTTGCGCTCACTGAGGTCGGAATAATGCACAAAGATGCCTCCGCCGGCAACATCGTTAGCATCTACTGCATCGGTGATATGTACTTGCCCCTTAGCTATCAGCCAAACGTCGCGGTAGATACCTCCATGATAGGAGAAGTCGAGTGTCAACTGAGTCTTGCCGGGAGGATAGGTCTTATCATCGCTGTTGTCGGCGCGGACGGCTATCAGACACCGATCACCGGCTTTCACGCCATAGTCGCTCAAATGGAGGGTCACGGGTAGGTAACCACCCTCATGCCGCTCCACTTCCTGGCCATTCACATAGAAAACCTGCTTTCCCATGATGCCTTCGAAATGTACATCCACCACATGACGGCCTTTACACCCCTGTGGTACCACAAACCATTTACGATACCATGCCACTCCTTGGTAGTTACGGCAACCACTGGCCTCGGCAGGTTCCAACACAACATTATGGGGTATTGACACGGTTTGCCATTGTGAGTCGTCGAGGGTGAGCCTCTCACCGCCTTCTACATCACCAAGATTGAATTTCCAGCAAGGAGACATATTCCAAACCTCCCGACCGTCGTCTGGCAAATCGTACAGCCCTGCCACTGAAACGGCTTGCTGTGCTCTCAAACCCATCGATAGGAGCATCGTTATGGCCAATATGATTACTTTCTTCATCTTTTTTATGATTATAGTTCAGAACCTTTAACTCCCCTCAATTTTAGCTTCGCTGATTTTTGTCACGACTCGGCATAGCTCAAACAAGTCTGACCTTCGGTCGAACTCCTCCTTGCAATGCATAGTATGAGTAAACTCAATCTCTGCCCTTGCTTCGTACGTCGTTTGGCTCTGCCCTCGCTGTTCCAAAAATTCAATTTTCAATCTTCAATTTTTTTACCTCCCCATTCCGGTATTCTACTTCTACCGTCCTGCCACCACTGGCATGGAGTTTGAAACTTACATCCCATGTTTTGGGCCATGCAGGTAAAATGATGATTTCTCCATCCACTTCTTGAAGTAGCATCGACTGAAGTCCTATCATTCCAGTGCCGCCCCAGTTGTGGTCGGGCGACCAGTCGAACCCTGGTCCCCAGAAGGCTGGAAAACGATAAGGCCCGTTTTTGAGTTTCTCTGCTGTCAGCTGTGCGGCATCTTCGGTAAGTCCTAAGTAGGCCGCCCAGATGTTGTCTTGCTTCCACCCTTTGGAAGAACGGAAACGTACCACATCAGGGTCGTAGAGATAGGTGTTGCGGGCTATTTCGATGCTGTCACGCCCAACACCATACAGTCGCCAGGGGAAGACAGGATATAGTTGTGGACTTTCCTCGTTATTCACACGCTCCCAAGCCACAGCAGGAGCTATCATTTCTTTGCCATCAACGATTCGATGTGGGATAGGAGGAATACGGCGAAGAAAAACCATCATGCCTGTGGTATCTACTACGTTCATGTAAGTTTCGGCTACCGTACGAAGAGCTGCAATGGTGGATGAGGGGTTGTAGGCCATCTTATAGGTCTCACATGCCGACCCAGGGTAGATGATGAGTTGGCCATTGCCGTCGAGGTCTTTTCTCCCTCGTAGTCGGGCAAGATAGCGATAATGCTCATCAAAAAACTGCAGACAACTTTTAACCAATGGCAAGTATTTGGAAATATCAATGCCTCCGTAGGTCTTCGATAACAAAATCATCTGGCAGAACTCCAATACTGTGTCCCACTCATATTCCAGCCAGGCATTATACTCTAAACCTGGGTCGAAGCCATCGGGGCGTTTCGAACCATATTCGGCGGGATTAGGCAATCCGAAATTCTCCATTTGTTCGGTGAAGCATGCACCTCGGTGTCCCCAATACACTCGACTACGGGTCTCTGCTGTAGGGAGCAGGCGGAGGTAGAAATCAAATTGGGGAAGCAGTAGGTCATAGTCACCGCTTACCAACAATGGCCAATAGACGAGCCTTTGGTTTTGCGCGGTGTGTGTGCCTCCGCCCCAGCGGCGGTAGTCGGGAGTGAAGTCACTCTGCGTATCTACATAGCGAGGGTCGAAAGTGAAAAGGCCTCCGTTAAATTTCGTAGGCCATGCGCTATGGGCGTTGCAGCCGAGCATATAGCGAAATAGCGTATAGTTGCGCGACAGTTCTGCCGCCTCACCACCACAGCGTATCCAACTACGTTGCCAGAAATCTGCCCACCAACGACTGGAAACTTGTCGGTCGGCTTTCAGATGCACACTGCGCTCTGTAGAATCCAATTCTTTCAGCCAAGCATCATAATTGCCTTGCACATTAGCGAGGGTGAGCTGGAAATGATGGTGACGGAGGGCTTTAGTCGTCATACCACGCAGACGACCACCAAAGATTAAGTTTTTTAGGGGATTATAAAGATGGGATGCCTCGGTTTTTAATCCTTGTTGCTGGACGCAGTAGTCGAAGATGGTAGCCGAGGGGTTCTGATGATAAAATTCAATGTAATCTTTACTGCGGACGATGGTGTCGGCATGAGTCATCAGGTCTTTCGGAGCGGTCCATTTGTAGGAACATTGTTGTGCTTCCTGCCGACCGACGGGATGATCGTGGTCGCGCCACGACTCGTATGTCATTTGTGCCAGAACGGCTTTCTTTGCATTTACTTCCACGTGGACCACGGGTTTCCACACGTCCACCCAGAGAATGACAGTGTGGGTGGAGCAGGAGAGTGCCATTGTGCCATCTGATAGATGCAGTGTCTGGCTATAGGTATGTCTTTCTTGATTATCGCCAACATGGAGACGCAGACGACCGGCTTTTAGCAGTGTGTTGTTCTCATCGAACGAACCACTACGGCAGACATACATCACTATGTCGCCATCTTCGGTCCATACATTCATTCCTATGTCGCCGCCACCACAGGGCATCGATTCCGAGGGGTTGCTCCCCGCTATCTCCCAGTAGTAGTCTTCGGGTTGCGCCCATAATGTGAGCGGCAGCAGTAATAGCAATATGTAGGACAAACGTTTTGACATGAGCGATTCTCTGCGTCTTTGTGGCTCTGTGTTAATATTATCTTTTAGCATTCTCACCAGTCGTCTGACCTGAACGATGACAAGGGTAGGTCTTCACAGAAAACATCGCCCTCCACATAGTTGCGGAAAGCATATCTGACAGCAACAGGGTGGGGCACTTCATCACTGCGAACCATCATCTTGCTACGATTTACCCAAGCCTTGGCAGGATGGAAGACACGGTCGGCACCTGCCACCTCGAAGAGTTTCGACTCATAGCAACCATGACAATTAATCCACATGTCGGCATGGTTGAAGAAGACGGTCACCGTGTCGTTGGAAATCTCAATGTGGTCGTAGCGTGGGCTCTCAGCAGTGACACCCTTCAAACCATAGGTCTTTACTAATGCTAAACGTGCCAGTCGTTCACCAGCCACTTGTTTCTTCATCGGGTGGATGCCTTTTTCCAGACCAGCATCCATCAGCACTGCCATGCCACAGTTGGGAATCATTGTCTCTGCAAGGAACTGTTGTTCGCGGAGATAAGCCGAACAGATGGTGTCGGCATCAGCAGCAGTGATGAGGTCGTAGTCGTAGGGAGCTATCTGACAGTAGTAGAAGGGAAATTCGCCCTGACCAAATTCGCTGCGCCATCCTCGCACCATCGTGGAAAACAACTTAGCATAGTTTTGGTACCGGGGCCAGTTGTCCTCACCTTGATACCAGATAGCACCAGCGATGCGCAGACCGACAAGGGGATGGAGCATACCATTGTAAAGTGCTGTTGGACATCTCTGTTTGGTCTTATCGACATCGGCTTGATTGGTGGGTAGTGTTATTGTGGGGA
The DNA here is from genome assembly GCA_900315075.1 of uncultured Prevotellaceae bacterium. Lineage (GTDB taxonomy): Bacteria > Bacteroidota > Bacteroidia > Bacteroidales > Bacteroidaceae > Prevotella. Next base: position 182,779 of record OMXV01000005.1, read on the forward strand.
AGGCCTCGAACCAGTCGCGATTGAGCCATGCCTCGCAAGCCGAACCTCCCCAGCTGGTCACAATCAGTCCTACAGGTACATCGAGCATCTCGTGAAGTAACCGACCGAAATAATAGGCGGTGGCACTGAATTCTCTGACATTCTCGGGCGTGGCCTCCGACCATTCGCCTGATACATCCGTCTGAGGCTCGAAAGATGCCTGACGTTTCACGGTGAAAAGTCGAAGTGCAGGGTTGCGACTGTGGAGAATGGCTTCAGAAGCACCTTCTACAGGTTGGTTTTTGTAGCCTTTCATGGGCATCTCCATGTTGCTTTGACCCGAACAAATCCACAACTCGCCAATCAGGATGTTGTCGAGGACCAGCAGGTTGCCATCGTCAATCCTGATAGTGTATGGGCCACCAGCAGTAGGGGTGTGTAGAATGGCACTCCATTTGCCGTCACGGGCAATTTTCACCTTTTGCGTTTTGTTGTCCCATGAGGTGGTAATTGTCAGTGTACCACTGCTATCACTCGTACCCCAAATACGACAGTCGCTCTCACGTTGCAACACCATTCCACTATTGAAAAATGTTGGTAGTTGAACGGCTCCCAATATGGGGATGGCTACATAGAATAAGACTGCTAATAATATGGCTTTTTGTTTTTTCATCATTCCTTCGTAGTTTGTTGTATATACATTATTATAATGACGTTTTTCTGCAATTATTGTAATGATTTGGATATAATCATTATTTTTTAAGGTTTCGTAAGTCCTCAACTTCTATGTTATGAGGTCTTTAGGTTATGAGTTTATGAGGTGAAGTCTTCTATAGAAAAACTATTTTTGTTTACCTGGTTGGAATAAACGGATTTTTCTGTAATTTTGCATCTAAATATAGACTAATATCATTATTTCTATGAACCGATACTTCCTAACCGCATTTATGCTTGTTGCCACCGTCAGCATGAAAGCTCAGCTGCCTTCGTTTGATGCTGATAAATATACTGTCATCGTCGAAAACCCCATCACTCCAGTGAAAGATCAGAACAGAAGTGGCACATGTTGGGCATATGCCTCTATGGCCTATTTTGAGAGTGAAATTCTCCGTAAGACAGGACGGTTCTATGACCTCAGCGAGATGTTTGTGGCCAACAAAGATTATATGGATTGTGCCGTCTATCATGTGCGGATGCAGGGTGAAAGCAGATTCTCTGAGGGAGGGTCGGTGACTGATGCTTTGGAGATAGCACGAAACTATGGTCTTTGTCCACAGTCGGCCATGCCATTAGGTGGTGCGCTCTCAACCGACTCCTTAGCCAACTTCACCGAGTTTTTCAGTGTGCTCAAACCATACGTTGAGGCTGTGGCTAAGTTGGATAAGGATGATGAGAAAGACGTGAAAATAGAGAGGATCTCACCACAGTGGAAAGTGGGTATGCAGCAAATACTCGACCTGTATCTTGGTGCCTGTCCCGAAACCTTCGAATATGGGGGAAAAACCTATACACCGCAGACTTTCGCCAATAGCCTTGGATTGGATTTCGACGATTATATCAGTGTCACCAGTTACACACATCATCCCTTTTATAAGAGATTCCCTATTGAGGCTCCTTATAAATGGAGATTCAGCCTGAGTTACAACCTGCCACTCGACGAGATGATGCAAATAATCGATGATGCCCTAAAAGCAGGATATACCGTGGCGTGGGGTGGCGATGTGAGTGAGGCAGGGTTCTTCCGTGAAGGTTTTGCCCTGTCGCTCGACATGGAAAATTTCCGTGAGTTCACTCCTTCACAGGAGCGTCGCCAAGAGCGTTTCGATAGCCATGAGCAGACCTACGACCATGTGATGCTCATCTATGGTATGGTGAAGGACGAAAAGGGAAATATCCAATATAAGGTGAAAAACTCATGGGGTAAGACTGGCGAATTTGGCGGTACATGGTATCTCACACGCAATTTTATTGCTGACAACACTGTTTATGTAGTCGTCAATAAACATGCCATCAAGCGCAAACTCTGGAGAAAGATGAAGAAAGCATAAGTCTGCTATCTTCCAGCGTACATCTGTTCGTAGTACTTTTGATAGTCGCCGCTGGTGACGTCCTTTATCCAGTCTTGATGTTCTAAGTTCCATCGGATAGTCTTCACAATACCGTCGGCAAACATGGTCTCGGGCTCCCAACCTAATTCGCGCTTGATTTTGGCAGGGTCGATGGCGTAGCGCATGTCGTGCCCTAAACGGTCGGTGACAAACGTAATCAGAGAATCGTTAATCCAGTCAATATCTAATTCGCCATCAGCCTTCTCAACGCGTTTGCGGAGCACCTGGCGTAGGGCGGGTTCTTGTGCCATCATGTCGTGGATAGTACGGATGGTCAGGCGTACAATGTCGATGTTCTTCATCTCATTGTGCCCACCAACGTTATATACCTCACCTTCCTTGCCCTTGCGTACTACAAGGTCGATTGCTTTGCAGTGGTCTTCCACATAGAGCCAATCGCGAACATTTTCGCCACGGCCATAGACTGGAAGCGGTTTGCCTTCGAGGATGTTGTTGATAATCAGAGGGATTAGTTTCTCGGGGAAATGATAAGGACCATAATTGTTTGAACAACGGGTGATGCTCACTGGAGCATGGTAAGTGTCGTGATAGGCTTGCACGAACATGTCGGCGCTGGTCTTTGAAGCACTATAGGGACTGTGTGGGCAGAGGGGAGTGGTCTCTGTGAAATAGCCTTCGGCACCCAATGAGCCATAAACCTCGTCGGTAGAAACTTGATGGAAACGCTTGCCTGTACGCCAGAGGGGATAACCATCAGGACCTTTTCCGGTAACCCAAGCACGACGAATGGCATCTAGCAGGTTCTGTGTACCCAAAATATTGACCTGAAGAAAAAGCTGTGGGTCTTCAATGGAACGGTCAACGTGGCTCTCTGCAGCAAAGTTCACTACGTAGTCGATATCGTAGTCGGTAAATAACTTGTCGGCAAGTTCACGGTCGCGGATGTCGCCACGGACAAATATACAGCGGTCGCCGTCGATGTCTTCCTTGATGGTGCCTAGATTTCCTGCATAAGTCAGGGCATCAAGCACAATCACACGGATGTCTTCATCACGATACTTCTTATGAAGTAGATATTTCACGAAATTTGCACCGATAAAACCGGCTCCACCAGTCACTAAATAGGTCTTCTTTTCCATAGTCATAATATTTTGGTGGCAAAATTATAAAATAAATCTGATTTTATCACCATTTTCGACAACTATTTGGAGGAATAGTCATATCAAATTCACCTTAAAATAAGATTATGCGTAGGGTAGCTTATCCATCATGCCAATTACTGTCGTAGAGGCAATAGCCACATTTGCTGCCATTCAGGAGGGACATTTTATAAGAACAAGAATAATATGAGAAAGATTCTCCGTTCTTCCTCCCACCTCAGAGCATAATTTTCAATCTTCAATTTTCAATTTTCAATTTTCAATTTTCAATCATGAAAGAAACGGCATACTATTTGCTGTGTAGTTGATAAAAAGAGGAGGTGAAATTATGGCATTTATTGATTATTACAAAATTCTTGGAGTGGATAAGAATATACCTCAGAAGGATGTGAAAAAAGCATATCTCAAACGGGCAAAACAATTCCATCCAGACCTTCATCCTGATGATCCCAAGGCAAAGGCGAAGTTTCAGGCACTCAATGAGGCATACGAGGTAATCAATGACCCTGAAAAACGAAAGAAATATGACCAATATGGGGAACAGTGGAAACAAGCCGAACAGTTTGAAAAGGCTGGTGGTGGTGGCTATTGGCAGCAGAGTGGGGGAGAGTCACCTTTCGATGGATTTGATTTCAGCTCTTTCTCTGGCGGTGGCGGTTTCAGCAGTTTCTTCGAGCAGATATTCGGCAAAATGGGGCAAAAAGCCCATAAAACCACACGCAAAAGGGCGAGTGCAGACGCTCAGGCTACAGTGAATATCGACCTTGCAACGGCATTGTTGGGAGGAGATATCCTAATCAGCGTTAATGGTGAGAAACTTAAACTGAAAGTAAAGCCAGAAACTCAAAATGGTACAAAAGTAAGGCTTAAGGGTAAAGGGCTACCCAATGGGGATGGTACCAAAGCCGACCTCATTATCACTTACAATGTGAAACTCCCTGTCAACCTCAACGAGCGACAAAAGCAACTCGTCAGGGAACTATGTGGAAGATAGTCAAGTGATTATTTCTTAGGTGAAGTTGAAGTAGTAGAGGAACTAGGTTTACTAGAACTACTAGGCTTACTAGAACTACTAGAGGCACTAGGCTTACTAGAACTACCAGACGCACTGGGCTTGCTAGAACTGCTAGAGGCACTAGGCTTACTAGAACTACTAGGTTTACTAGAACTACTAGAAGTACTAGGCTTACTGGAACTGCTAGAACTACTAGGCTTACTAGTACTGCTAGACGTACTTGCACTACTGGTGCTGCTGGGAGTGTATTTTTCCATGGTCAGCGAGGAAATTTTCCCATTGTTCACCTTGGCTTTGAATTTATAATGCTCGGTGACAGCACGTCCATCGTTGTGGATGGAAGTGCGCTGACCTGTGAAATCCATTGTATAGTCTTTCTGGTCGTTTTGCTCGATAATCTTAATATTATAGTTGTGGTCTAATTTCCAGGTGACAGTTTGCACACCACCCTCATATTGCTGTTTCATCCATGCCACAACGTCATCGTTGTTAGCATTATCCTTACCCATAAACGAGGTGATTTTACTGTTCATGCTCCCTGTCAAACGACCAGTGTCCTTACCGTTAACAGCCAAGAAGAAATCCCTGAATAGCGACTTGGCCATACTCTTATCGGCTTCTGTGGCTGCAACGTTTTTCACAGTAATCTTTTCCTTTGCCTCGTTGACGAAAATACCATTGCTATGCTCGGCAATGTATTGTTCGTAGGCCTCTTTCTTGTTGACACGCTTAGCTTCTTCCCAGTCAATGCTGTCTATTGTCAGAAGAATCTGGGCCTTCTTAGGGTCATCAGGATATTTATTGATGAAAGCTAACAGTTGCTCTTTATTGCGACTTGCGGTAATAAGGGCCTGCTCTTTTTCACGGTCTTCTATCACCTTCATTTCTTCAAGAGCTCTTTGCTTAGTCTCCTCTGACATATCAGGGTGATTGCGTTGGAAATTCAAAATGGCCTCCTTAGTGCCGGCGTTGATGGCAGCGTCTAAGTCAGCTCGCTCGTTTGTCATCTTATTCTCATTGTAGAAATACAAACAGACGGCGGCAATTAGGGCTGTGATGGCGATGGAGACGGCGATAGGCAGAAAACCACGGCGGCGCCCGGGTTTTTCCTCTTCGTCGGTAGTTTCGGGGGCGTCTTCATCTTTGTCTTCATTCTCCTCAACGTCAATATAAAATTCGTTGTCAATCACTTTCTCAGTGTTGACCGTTTTGTCCTCTTTCTGCTCGTTAGGCTTTTGCTCCTCGTCAGAGGAATTTGTCTCATCTTCATCTACGTATTGTTCTTCCTCGTGCGATTTCTCCTCTTGTGAGTTGTCTGCACCACTGGTTTCAGCCTGATGTTCATCTGAATGGACATCGGTCTGTTCTTTGTCGTCAGTTCTCAACTCCTCGGATAGTACCTCGGTGGAAGAGACCTCATCTACAATGGTGTCGGTCTCTTTTTCTTCTTGTTCTTCCTCGTCCTCGAATATGATGGCTTTGGCCGGGCGATGGCAGTTGGGGCATAAACCATCTGAACGCAGATACACCTCACCACAGAAGGCACATCTGACCACCTTGCCTGCTATGCCTATCCCGCAGATAGGACATACAGTGGCTTTTTCGCTTATCTGGTGCCCACATTCAGGGCATTTTATGATTGACATATTGTAGTTTTAAATCTATTGCTTTGTGTATTTATCGTATGGTTGTGGAAGCGAGGGCGTATGTAGTCATAAATGATGGAAGCTACCACCTTTGGAACTTTAATTCTCGGATGCTGTGTGTTCCCATAATACGACTTTTATCGACGTAGGTGCTCACACCGTTGATACGTCCTTTACCGGTGTATTGCCAAATTATATAGTCGTGTTCGTCGGCGAGACGTGGTTCATTCTCGGAATATTGAGCTATCATTAATTTGTAGTCATCGAGCAGTCCCACAAGGTTGTTGTTGTAGAAATTCGTTCCGGCATAGATTAGTGGCTTTTGATGGTAGGCTTCTTCCACCAATACTAAGAATGTCATCAACGAATCACGAAACTGACTTCTTGACATATTTTTCGGTTTTGTTTCCACGTCTATCATAGGAATGAGGTCCTGGTCGCCAGGGCGGCACTGACTCATGAAATTTCGCAGCTGAAGTTGTTGGGGTACATTTGCGTGATAAAAGTGGTAGCTACCCACTTTCAGACCGTATTTATGTGCGAGTTCAATGTTGCGCTTATAGGTGGCATCTTGTGTCTCCTTTCCTTCGGTCGCCTTAAAATACACGTAGTTCATGTGGTTATTGGCTCCAAGGGTTTCCCACCATACGTCGCCCTGATAGTGACTCATATCAAGGCCATGCATGTGATTACAGGTGTCCTCGCATTGCACACCATAATAGTTCTGTGCATGAATGCACAGAGGACATAATAATACTAATAAAACAACAAAAACTCTATTCATTTCCATATCGTTTGCAAAGATAATACAAACCGAGAGAAATACAAAAAATAACTTGTTTTTTTTGTTTTCTAAATGCAGTTATTTTTCTCTTCTTTTGCCACCTCCACTTTGCAAATCATCTTTCCGTCAATAATACGATTGAAAAATTATATGAAAAAAACTTAACATCTAATCAAAATGTCCATGATTTTAGGTTGGATACGAATTTATTCATTAATTTTGTAGTTGAATAAACTATATATTTCTATGGAAACATCAACATTGACACTCATTATCGTAGCTGCAGTTTTACTGCTGGTTATTTTTATTGGTATGTCATACGTCAAGGCTCCGCCTTCGTATGCGTTTATTATTTCTGGTCTGAGCCGAGAACCACGTGTGCTCATCGGATCAGGTGGATTTAGAATCCCCTTCCTCGAGCGACTCGACAAGGTTTATCTCGGGCAAATTACTGTTGACATCAAAACTGAGGAGAGCGTGCCCACCAACGACTTCATTAATGTCGATGTCGATGCTGTGGCAAAAATACGTGTCACACCTACATCTGAGGGTACCCGTCTTGCTGCCAAGAACTTCCTTAATATGTCGCCACCACAAATTGCGGCTCAGTTGCAGGATTCCTTGCAGGGTAACATGCGTGAAATAATCGGTACACTCGACCTGCGCTCGCTTAATACCGACCGTGATGGTTTCTCAGACCAGGTGATGCAAAAAGCCTCGCCCGACATGAGTAAATTGGGTATCGAGATTATCAGTTGCAATATCCAGAATGTCACAGATAGGGAAGGTTTGATTCATGACCTCGGTGCTGACAATACGGCGAAAATCAAAAAGGATGCTTCTATTAATAGGGCTAATGCAGAGCGTGACGTGAAAATACAGGTGGCACATGCCGACCGCGAGGCCAACGATGCACGTGTGGATGCTGATACGGCTATTGCCATCAAAAACAACGAACTGGCTCTGAAGCGTGCCTCGCTGAAATTGCAGGCTGACACAGCCCAGGCTGATGCCGATGCTGCTTATTCCATCCAGCAACAGGAGCAGCAGAAAACCATCAATATCAAGACCGTTGAGGCTCAGATTGAGAAGACACGTCGGGAACAGATTCTATCGAAGGAGCAAATTGAAATCCGTATGAACCAGCTTGCCGCCGAGGTGGAGAAGAAAGCGGATGCTGACAAATATCAAGTGCAGAAAAATGCCGAGGCAGACCTTGAGCAGCGCAAAAGGATTGCAGAGGCACAGCGCTATGAGGCTGAACAACAAGCTCTTGCACAGAACGCTGCTTCGGATGCCGCACGCTATCGTCTTGAGCAGGAGGCTGAGGGTATCAAGGCAAAAGGTGAGGCTGAGGCATATGCTATTCTCAAGAAGGGTGAGGCTGAAGCTCAGGCCATGGACAAGAAGGCTGAGGCTTATAAGAAATACAATAATGCTGCTGTGGCACAGATGATGATAGAGGTGCTACCACAGATTGTTGAGAATGTGGCCAAGCCCATCAGTGCCATCAAGGATGTCAATATCTATAGTGGCGATGGCAATGGTATCTCATCACTTTCAGGCAATGTGCCAGTGGCCATCAAACAGGCTTTTGATGTGCTTAAGTCTGCCACAGGTGTTGATATGGCCGATATCATGCGTGCTGGTTCTATCGAGGCGAAGACCACTCGTAACATCAACCTTAACGACAACGCCCAGGAGGTTATCGACGGTATCACTAAGGAATAGATTCAACCTCTTCTCCCTCCAAAAATCAACACCCCGCCACTCTTTGTGGCGGGGTGTTTTATAGATTAAATCCTCAAAACATCTTCCAAAAGGTGAGAAACTTTAGTTACTAATAGCGACAAACCACAGATGAAACACTGACATCTGCGGTTTGTTTTACCAAAAATGGAGAAAAGCGCAAATTGACGTTCATAAATTTGCGAACACAAAAAACTATTTGTACCTTTGCTGCCGTATGATAGTTACATTTGAGCAGGCATACCTACAGGAACTCTACACAGAGGGCAAGGCGAGCGACAAGCTTCATCGCTTTCAGCCTCAGATAGTGTCGAAGTACATCAAGATCGTCAACCTGATGAAGCAGCAAGAGAATGTACTGGGACTGTGCAAGTACGGCTCGCTGCATTACGAGAAGCTGCATGGCGACAAGGAGGGTATCTCCTTCGTTCGCGTGAACGACCAGTATCGCATTGAGTTCACTGAGGGCATGGAGGCTGGTAAGCAGATTGCCACCATTTGTAATATCATTGATTTGTCAAACCATTATAAATAATAGGAGAATGAGATATGACCACACTTGAAGGAGTACCCCCGCAGATGATAGCAAACAATCTGAAGCCCTTTCAACCCACCCATCCCGGCGAGGTGCTGAAGGACGAATTGGAATATCGTGGTATTTCCCAGCGCGGACTGGCTAAGGAGATAGGCATATCCTACTCTGCTTTCAACGAGATGCTCAACGGCAAGCGGTCGCTCAGTCCTGAACTGGCCATGATGATGGAGGCAGCCCTTGGCGTGGATGCCGCCCCCTTGCTGGCCATGCAGAACGAATACGACATGCTGATGGCCGAGCGAGATGACAAGTTTATGGAGAAACTCAGACAGATTCGTCGCATTGCCGCCGTCTTCTGAATTGCCTCTAAGCATAAAACGTGAAATTAACAATTTCGGCAAGCAAAGCCTCCAAAGAAATAAGGGACTCCGTGGCGGGGTGTTGATTTATATCCCAGAGATATGTTATATCATATTAAACGCTGATATGCGCAAACAAGTGTAATCACTCTTCTCTCCCCTTGGAGAGGGGTTGGAGGTGAGTCTTTAGAACGTCATCCTAAACATAAACCTTACGCCATGTTTATGGGCAGTAGGAAGGTCATTATAGTTGAGGCGGCGGACATACTCCACATGGATGATTTTGAAGATGTTGTGGAGGCCGAGGATTAATTCTGCGTAGGGACGCTTAGAGTCCAATGCGAAACTGCCCTCGGGGAACATCAGCCCGGCGTCGCCGTTGACAAATGGGTTGTTCTTGTCAGTGAGTTTCCCCCACAGACTTTTAATGCCGATGTACTCACGCCATTTCAGACGTTGGATGAGGGGGATGCGGTTGAGTATCTTGCCATTGAGGTCCCAGCTCACGTCGAGGCTCATGAAGCGGTCGGTGGGAAACTCCATGTTGTTCACTAAATTGAAGGTTTCATCCTCGATGATATACGATAGGTTGGCGGCTGGCATAATCAGCAGGTTGAAGGGCACGGCATCCCATTGGATACCACCTTTCAGATAAGCATCGATTTTGCCCCATGAACCCATCCAGAAACGTTTATAGATAGATGCTTCCGTCAGATTGTAACGGTAGTCTCCACCTAAGAATCCCTTGAAGCCCATCGTATGGCTTACTTTGAATACTGGGGCATCGAGGTTGATTGGCAAACGGCGTTGTTTGGTGTTGATATATGTGCGGCCAGGTTCTAAGGTGAAGCCTAAGTGTGCCTCTGTGGTGCGGAAGGGGTCGAAATGCCATTCACCTGCCACTTCGTTCTTCTCGGTCTTCAGCCATGCCTCGGTCTTCAGTCCCCATTCGGTTTCCCATTCAAAAGTGGCTTGTTGGCGGTTGTAGTACATCATCTTATTGACTTCCGACCATTTCAGTGCTGTGAAGACATTATCCTTGTCGGTGTGGACAAACTTGTCAGAGGGAGAACAAATGTCGTAGGTGGACATCACAGAGAATGTGCGCTTGGGGAACTCTCTTGGCAGATATTCTTTCTTGTTGAAAGAGTAGATAACCTCGCCTTTGTAATAATTGTTTCCTGTTCCCCATCCATGTGCATAGTAGCCAGTGAAAAACCAGTGCTTGTTGAGGTTTGCTGTGGTCTGTGCGCTGATACGGTTGCGCCAGCCATCGATGAAGTTGTGGGTAATCATCGTATTGATAGGACCTATGTCCACCTTGCTGGGGGTGCCGGGGGAACCGGTTTCCACGAAGTTCTCAATGAAGGCTTTTGCCACAAAGATGATGTATTTGAAACCTTTAAGGTTTTGCACGCGCTTGATAAAGGCATCCATCGACGACTCCGTCTCTGTCAGTTCCACCTTGCGGTATTGGTTCCAGAACGTCTCGTCGCGCATCATCGCATCGGCCTCCTTTCGCTCACGAAGTTTGCCTTTGAACAGTTTTTCCGGAAGTTCGTCGAAGGCATAGTCGGAGATACGTGTCGTTCGTGTAACAAGGAAGCGAGAGATGAATTTTGCTAATTTCAGTTCCACAATCATGTCATCCTGTGTCAACACCCACTCACCGTTGCTCAATTGCTCATACTCTTGTTCGATACGCAGATTCTCCACAAAATTGACATCGCTGCGTGCCGGAATGGTCAATAGGCATCGCTTCACATGCAGTGTGCTGTCTTTCAGTATATACAACTGTCCGCGGAAACCGAAATCCTGAATGTTGGCAGGCACGAAATCTACTGTGTAGCAGGAGTCGCGGCCGATTTGGATGGTGTCACCGAGATAGAAATGATAGAATGAGATGGCTGTACGGCCGATGGGACTGGGGAAAGGATATTGTAACAGTCGCACATGGTCGTCGTAAATATCCACATCGGTGAATACATCCTTCATCACTACGTTTAGGATGTCGCCTGTCTCAATCAATTGGTTGATACCTGTGGTCTGTTGGCCTCGAATGATGTCGCGCTCTGTACGTGGCGACTTGCGGTATAGATGGTTGGTCAGTGTCTCATCTACAGACAGTGGGAGAATCAGCTTGTCGTTGTAGGGGCTGTTCTCAATACGGTCGATGAGCCAACGATGGCGGGAGAAAAAGCCACTGTCGATATCCTCGGGTTTGATATCATTGACCGATAGCGTAATCTTCTGATACTTATTATATTGATAGAAATCGTGGTTGGTCAGATCGGTAGCCTTTTTGGCTTCTATCACACGGCGCATCAATTCCACGGCGGGGTTGTCTTTGCGGCTATAACCACGACTGCGTTTTGCTTTCACTGTCACCTCTTCAAACTGGTGGACATCGGAGAGCAATTTCATCTCTATAACGTCTGGCGTGGCGCGCTTAATTTTGATGTTTTTGGGCTTATAGCCCACGGCAGAGACAGTCAAAGCCCATCCGTCATGGCGGTCGATGGAGAAAAAACCTGTAGAGTCACTTGCTACAGTTATTTTGTGCCCACGGTAAGCCACACTCACATTACGGATAGTATCGCCAGTGTTGAAATCTATGGCATAACCACTTATCTGTGCCTTAGCACTGATAGCGGTTAGTAATAGTCCGAAGAGAAATGACATCCTAAAAAATCTCGTCATGTCTTTTATGCTTATTTCTTTAAATAGGTTTGTATATCAACAATTATATAACGTTATTTTATACTATATATTATTCCTCAATTTCTTGTATTCCCTTGAGAATGCCCCGAGTAATGCTCGAGGTTGTCTCGCTTGGGGAATATCGGTAGAACGACATGGCATGGCCAATGGTTCGAAAGGCTGTTTTGACACCGGATGAGAACCCATTGCGCCCAGGACGGTATTCCCAGGTTTTGAGATGTGTCGTGGCATGACAATGAAGGTCTCTCTGAAGTAAAAACTCCGCTCGTTTTTCCTCGACCTCAGAGAAGGGTATCTCGTTGTCAGAGAAGCCGAAACAGTCAATCAGCATTCTACCCTGAAGATTGGCAAGACGGGTGGTGTCGGTTTGTTTCAACCAGTTTTCCAACTTCACGAAGTCCACCCTGTCGCCTTCGTTGCGCAGGAGTACGCCCATGTCGAGGATTCCTCGTATATAACTCTTGCCCGTGTACATGTTGTTGATGGTCTGAATGATGACGGCCAACATATTTCGTGTGGCATACGACTGGTCTTCGTCGGCATATTCTTTTTTTATCAGGTCGGCCAGTTGATGCTCATGCCGCTTGTTGTAAAGGAATAATTTGTTGAATTTGTATAGGTCGGAGAATGACTGGCGGGTTGTCGATGCCAATATCCCTTTGATGGTATCAATTTCGCTCTGAGGGATATTGAGGTTGTCATCGTAAAAGTATTTCTCGATGCCTGTAGCATAATATGACAGCACATGATGATGCTCGGCCAACTTCGTCAGTTGACTCCATTTATAGGCATTGAGCATGCCGATGGGTTTACGGTCGTCAAATGCTCCATGTCGCAGTATGTTGATAAAATTCTTTACCAGTATGCTCATATATTTAGACTTTATTCCTTAGTTGTTGACGAAAAATCGCAATGTCGAAATTACGAATTTTCAATTTCCAATCTTCAATTATTAATTTCCATTTTTAGCTTCGCTGATTTTTGTCACGACTCGGCATAGTTCAAACAAGTTCGACTCTGCTCTCGCTGCTCCAAAAATTCAATCTTCAATCTTGAATGTATAATGTCCCTTTAACTCCCCTTCAATTCTACGAGTACCTCCTCGGGTATCTCAATAGAATCGCAATCAATGCCACGACACCTAATAGCATGGGGTAGTAGAGGCATGGAATAATCTCTATAGGATTCACCGCAGCCAGTCCAGCTCCCATCAGCACTTGTGCACCATAAGGTATCAAACCTTGCACACAACATGAGAATGTATCGAGAATGCTGGCGCATTTACGGTTGTCGAGTCCATATTTATCGCCTATCTTTTTCGATATGTCTCCCACAGTGAGGATGGCCACGGTGTTATTGGCTGTGCAGACGCCCACGATGCTCACTAAGGCGGCAATCGATAGTTCAGCACCACGCTTGTTGTGTACGTGGGCTGTCAGTTTGCTAATGATATAATCGATGCCGCCATTCAGGCGGATAATCTCTAAGAGACCGCCAGCCATCATTGTGATGATAATGAGTTCGCCCATGTTGGTGATACCTGTACCCATGGAGGAAAACCATCCAAAGAGGTCGTAGGAGCCATAAATCATGCCAAACACCCCCGTGCACAGCAAGCCGATGGCAAGTACGGCCATCACGTTCATGCCAAAGATGGCTGTAATAAGTACCACGAGATAAGGGGCTACCTTCAGATATTCCACTTCGGGTACGTTTGTTGGGCTGTTCACTCCCGCGCCCATGACCACATAGATGATGAGGATAATGAGAGCTGCGGGTAGGGTGATAAACAGGTTCACGCGGAACTTGTCGCTCAGTTTGCACCCTTGGGTGCTTGTGGCGATAATCGTGGTGTCGGAGATGAATGACAGATTGTCGCCAAAAAACGAACCACCAACCACCACGCCCACGAGGAAGGCCGTGCTAATACCCGTAGATGCGGCAAGTCCGGCAGCAATGGGGCACAATGCCACGATGGTGCCTACACTTGTGCCTATCGAGAGAGAGATGAAGCAAGATGCCACAAATAGTCCGGCAAGAATCATGTTGCCTGGAAGAAGCGAGAGAGTGAGGTTGACGGTTGCGTCAATGCTCCCCATCTCTTTCGCTGAGTTGGCAAAGGCACCTGCCATGACGAAAATCCACAGCATCAGGATTAAGTTCTCTGTACTCGCACCGCGGCTGTAGTGGAAGATGCGTTTCTTTAGGGGAAGTCCCCCGGATATGGCAATGGCATAGATGCTTGCAAGCATGAATGCCACAGTGAGAGGCACCTTGTAGAAATCATTGGCAATGATAGACGTTGCCAGATAGATAACTACAAACACAATTAGTGGGCTGAGGGCCAAGATGCCTTTCTTGTTGCTCATTCTTACAGCGTCACGCCGTTTTTAAAGATGGATATCTCACGATAGCCATTGATTTCATTGCGAGTTTTCTCGCCATTGGCCACGGAGACGATTTTGTCAATAAATTCACGCAGTAGTTCCTCCATCGAAGTACCTTCCACCAATTTGCCAGCGTTGAAGTCTATCCAGTTGGGCTTACGCTCGAAAAGACTGGTGTTGGTTGAGATTTTCATTGTGGGGATGAAGGTACCGAATGGGGTGCCACGGCCGGTGGTGAACAGTACAATCTGACAACCGGCAGAGGCTAACGCCGTAGAGGCGACAAGGTCGTTGCCAGGGGCGGAGAGAAGGTTCAGACCTGTTTCCTGAAGTCGGTCGCCGTAGGCGAGGACACCACGGACGGGTGCACGACCGCATTTCTGTGTACAGCCTAAAGCTTTATCTTCGAGGGTAGAGATGCCACCGGCTTTGTTGCCAGGTGAAGGATTCTCACCCACTGGCTCACCATGACTGAGGAAATATTCCTTGAAATCGTTCACCAGCTTTACTGTCTGTTCAAACAGTTCGGGTGTCTCGCAGCGGTTCATCAGGATGGTCTCAGCACCAAACATCTCGGGAACTTCGGTGAGAATTGATGTGCCTCCCTGGGCCACGAGGTAGTCGGAGAACTCGCCCACGAGTGGATTGGCGGTGATGCCACTGAAACCATCGCTACCACCACATTTCAAACCTACACGAAGCTTGCTTAGTGGACATACCTCGCGGCGGTCTTCACGGGCGATGGCATACAGCTCGCGCAGGATGTGCATACCAGCTTCTATCTCGTCGCCATCAACTTTCTGGGTGACAAGCAGGCGGATGCGGTCTTTGTCGTAGTCGCCAAGCATCTCCATGAATTGCTCAGGTTGGTTGTTTTCACAGCCAAGACCTACCACCAGCACAGCACCAGCATTGGGGTGGAGCACAATGTCGCGGAGAACCTTACGAGTGTTCTCATGGTCCTCACTCAACTGCGAACAGCCATAGTTGTGGTGCCATGTATGGATGGCGTCAATGTCGGCACAGCCAGTCTCCTCTTTTAGTAGGGTGGCTAACTGTTCTGCAATGCCGTTTACGCATCCTACTGTGGGGACAATCCACACCTCGTTGCGGATACCTACCTCGCCATTCTTACGCACATAGCCTTGGAAGGTACGGCCTTCGTTTTTAATTTTCAGCGGTTCGTCCACAGGATTGTATTCGTAGGTCAATGTGCCCGAGAGGTTTGTCTTTAGATTATTTTCATTAATCCATTCTCCTGCTTTCAGGTCATGGAGGGCATGACCGATGGGGTAGCCATATTTGATGATGTTGCCGCCTGTGGCTGTATCCTTGATGAGCAACTTGTGCCCCACGGGGGTATCTTGTGCTATTTCTATCTCGTTGTTGTCAACAACAATGTGTTCTCCTTGTTTAAAGGAACGAAGGCAGACAACCACAGAGTCTGCTGGATTGATTTTTATAAATGATGTTGGATTCATATAAATTGAATTGAAATGTAGATAGTATATAGTTAAAAAGTAGTAATTGTCTTTCTTCTCCCCGTCAAATCATCGTGCGCTGATAGAAATCTACATTCTCCTTAATCAGCACCTCAATGGGCATGTAGTTGACTGGTTTGACTTCTTTTTTCAGCACGATAGCGTTGAAAAGAGTTTCCACGCAGTAATAACCTTGCATGTAGGCATGTTGAGCTATCAAGAATGAGATACTTCCCTGGCGCAGACATTCTGCGTTTTTCTGTACCATGTCATACCCCATGATTTGAACATAACGGCGGTTGGTGCGGAGTAAGAACTCGCCCACAATATGAGCCTTCGAACAGAATGTGATACAATGATGAACATTCGGATGAGAGGTGAAAAACTTCTCCAGAATGTTATCGTAGGTTTCACGACTTTCGTCTAAAGGCAGATTTACTTCCGTAATCTTGATGTTGGGGAAATGGTCGTGCATATAGTGGCGGAATCCCACTTCGCGGTTGTCCTGCTGTTTACTTGCCACACGGCCGTTTTTCATTTGCTTCATCATCATGATTTCCGTGTTGTTCATTGCAATCATCATCAGCACTTTCGCTGCGAAATAGCCACTGCAGAATGAATCTTGACCATAAAACGACAGTGGTTTCAAGTCGGGCATATATGAGTCGAGGAGCACGAAGGGAATGTTTTGCTCATGCAAGATGTCTGTAAACTGCCGTGTAATGGCAAGCTGGCTTGGGACAATGATAACGCCATCGGGCTTAGCTTCCAGGCAAGTCTGATAGGCTTCCTCGAATGTTGCGTCATCGAAACGGTTGTAGTAAAGCAATTTCACATCGACATGAAAATCACGACGAGTCTCACGGGCTTTCATCGCACCCTCTTCTATCTCTTCCCAGTAGGCCTCAGAAGCGTGTTTGGGCATGATGAAATAGAAAGTATATGACCGGTTGTAGGCCAGGGCACTGGCATACATGTTGGGCTGATAATTCATCTCTGAGAGTGCTTTCTCCACTTTTTCACGTGCTGGTGGAGAGACGTTGGGACGATTGTGGAGAACACGGTCCACCGTGCCTACCGACACGCCAGCCCTGGCGGCGATATCCTTGATTCTGATTTTATCGTTCATGAGAACAGAAAGTGGCCAATTTAATTATGTGATATTGTTTTGAAAATGCAAAAATAGCAATATTTGTTGAATTGTGCGAAAGCACAGTGCCATAAATGCAAAAAAAAACATATTTTTTGATATTTTATTTCGTTAGTAGCGGAAAATTGACTATTTTTGTGCTCGCATACAGTTTTCAAAGACTTAAGGTGCAATTCTTTTATAAGACACCTTGGCATAAATAATCAATTTCTATAATCTATAAAATCAAAATCAAAAAAATGGCAAAAGTTGTAACATTGGGCGAAATTATGCTTCGCTTGTCTTCACCAGGACAGAAGAGATTTATTCAAAGTGATTTTTTCGATGTCGTCTATGGCGGCGGCGAGGCAAATGTGGCTGTTAGTGCTGCTAATTATGGCCACGAGGCATATTTCGTCACAAAACTTCCTAAGCATGAAATCGGACAGTGCGCTGTTAACGCATTGAGACGATATGGGGTCAACACCGAGTTTATCGCAAGGGGCGGTAACAGAGTTGGTATCTATTTCCTTGAGACTGGAGCTTCGATGAGGCCATCGAAGGTTATCTACGACAGAGCTGGTAGTTCCATCGCAGAGGCTGATCCCGAGGACTTCGACTTCGACAAAATCATGGAGGGCGCACAGTGGTTCCACTGGAGTGGCATAACCCCAGCCATCAGCGACAAGGCTGCAGAACTGACACGCTTGGCTTGTGAGGCTGCTAAAAGACATGGCGTCACCGTGAGTTGTGACCTCAACTTCCGTAAAAAACTATGGACATCCGAGAAAGCACAGAGCATTATGAAACCTCTTATGAAGTATGTGGATGTATGCATCGGCAACGAGGAAGACGCACAGCTCTGTCTCGGATTCAAGCCAGAGGCTGATGTCGAGGGCGGCAAAACCGACGCTGAGGGATATTATGGCATCTTCAAAGGAATGATGGAAACTTTCGGATTCAAGTATGTGGTGAGCACACTCCGCGAATCGTTCTCGGCATCCCATAATGGATGGAAAGCCCTTATCTATAACGGAAAGGATTTCTATCAGAGCAAGCGTTATGATATCATGCCTATTATTGACCGTGTAGGTGGTGGCGACTCTTTCTCTGGTGGTCTCATCCATGGACTGCTCACCTATCCTGAAGACCAAGGCAAGGCATTGGAGTTTGCAGTGGCTGCATCAGCACTTAAGCATACCATTCCTGGCGATTTCAACCTTGTTTCCAAAGAGGAAGTAGAAAACCTCGCTGGTGGTGATGCCTCAGGAAGAGTACAAAGATAGTAAAAACTAAAAACAGACAATTAAAAAATGGCTCGATTTAATAAAGTTCAAGTTATAACAGCAATGAAGGAGACTGGCATGGTGCCGGTTTTCTATGACAAAGATGCTGAAATCGTGAAAAATGTCGTCAAGGCATGCTACGATGGAGGCGTTAGAGTGTTCGAATTCACCAACCGTGGTGACTTTGCCCACGAGGTCTTTAATGAGGTCAATAAATGGGTCATCGACAACTGTCCCGATATGATTATGGGTGTCGGTACCGTGGTTGACCCTGCCACAGCAGCCCTGTATCTGCAATTGGGTGCCAACTTCATCGTTGGTCCAAACTTCAACCCCGCTATCTGCGAAGTGTGCAACAGAAGGCTCGTGCCTTATAGCCCTGGATGTGGCTCGGTGAGCGAGATCAACAATGCACAGGCTATGGGATGTGATGTCACCAAGGTATTCCCTGCCGGAAACGTTGGTGGACCATCGTTTGTCAAGAATGTTATGGCGCCACTGAGATGGTCCAACATCATGGTTACAGGTGGTGTGGCTCCCGACGAGGAGAACCTCACCAACTGGATTAAGGCTGGTGTGCTCTGCGTGGGCATGGGCTCCAAACTCTTCCCCAAAGAAGTGGTGGCTGCCGGCAACTGGCAGGCTGTCACAGACAAGTGCATCGAGGCTCTTGGTTATATAGCCAAGGCAAGAGGATAATTTGTGAAGTTATTCAGCACAGAGACACAAAGGTACAGAGAATTTCTCTTTTTCTTCTCTGTTTCTCAGTGTCTCTGTGTTGATTTTCAAAGGTTGTGTTTTTAATTCTTCTTCGTGTCTCTGTGTTTTTTCATAGATAGTTGGGTTAAGTAGGTGATTAAAATTAGATGATATTATATAAGACTATACGACACCTACAAGAATGATAGTTGCAGATATTTTTGATTACCTATTTATTATCAAGGTACGCCAATATGAATAATTGTATGCGACGTATGGTAATGGGGCTTTTGCTTACGCCTCTCTTTTTTATGTTCACGGCATGCAATATGTCGGACAGGCAAAAGACCGACCATTACAATGAATTGGCATACAATTTCCATTACAGAAATCTCGACTCTACTCTTTATTATGCCAATCGCTCCATGCAATTGGCGGGAAACTATGACGCTGGCGAGGCAGAGGCACTCAACAATAAAGCTTTTGTTAGTTTGGCAAGAATGCAGTATGAACTTGCCGACAGACAACTTGATTCTGTGGCTGAGACGACTGACAATCAGGTGGAACTGCTTATTGCCGACATTCAGAAAATGCGTCTTTGCCAACGTGTGTCACGCAACAAAGACTTTTATACTTACAGGGAAAAGGCACTGCTAAAGCTCCGTAGGATAGAGGAGGAGAAAGACATGCTCAACGCCCATCAGAAAAAGAGAATGATCTACGCTCGTTCTGAGTTCAAAATCGTCACTTCCACCTATTATTATTATGTAGGACTCATCGAACGGTCGAGTAGTGAAATGATGGATATCAAGACCGATGGCGAGATACAGAGCGATACTGCACAATGGCTTAATTATTTATATAATGTGGGAGCTGGTGGCGTCCTAACGAAAGGTTCACAGCACGACATCAATATTTCTGAGATGGACCACCTGCTTAGGTGCTACAACATGTCCATTCAATACGGATACCCATTCTGGACGGCAAACTCATTGCAGGCTATGAGCGAGCATCTCCAAGGACCGGGGTATTGGCAGTATTTTGCTGAAGAAAGTCTCTATGCTCTCAAATTTCTGAATATAGATAATGTGCCCGACAGCCTTCTGGCTGGAAATCTTGCTGAGAGGTCTTTGGCTATCTTCCAGGATTATGGTGATGTCTATCAGATATCTGGAGCATATCGTACGATGGCACAGTGCTATTGGACCATCAACGACTATGAGGCTTCGATGGACTGCCTTAATAAGGCACTCGCCGACAGTGCTGTGATTTTCCAGGCTCCCGACCTCGTGGCTTCCATACATGAGCAGCAAAGTGTGCTCTATGCTGCTATGGATAATACAGATGCCAGTTATGCTAAGAGGGAAGACTATTTGGAAAAACAAGAGCAGACTCGTCAGGACAGGTATTTAGAGTCGAGAGCTGAACAGCTCCGGCAGTCGGTCAGTATGTTGAATATGATGATTTGGGCGATTGTCATATTGATGTTGGTTGCCATACTACTATCTTTCTTCTATGCCTATATGAGAAGAAGAAGGACAAGAGGAAGCTCCATTGAACAACTTTTGGAGCCTTTGCAACAGTGGCAGGGGGAGAACGAGCAGCGGAACCAGCTACTCGACGAACAATACGAGGAGACGCTCGAACAGCAACAGGTCACGGAGCGGAGGATGGAAAATAGTAAGCGCATCTACCTGGAACAACGAGCAAAAGTGGCATTGGTCAATAGTGTAACACCGTTGATAGACAGAATGTTGCACGAAATCAACCGTTTGGCGAATCATACAGAGGACGAGCAGCTCAGAAAGGAAAGGTATGCCTACATCGCCGAACTAACTGAAAAAATCAATGAGTATAATGCCATGCTCACACAATGGATTCAACTTCGTCAAGGCGACTTGAGACTGCATATAGAGAGCTTTCCTTTGCAAGAACTCTTCGACATCGTGGCACATGCGCAAATGGCATTCCAA
Source organism: uncultured Prevotellaceae bacterium (assembly GCA_900315075.1). Classification (GTDB taxonomy): domain Bacteria; phylum Bacteroidota; class Bacteroidia; order Bacteroidales; family Bacteroidaceae; genus Prevotella. The sequence goes on from OMXV01000005.1 coordinate 203,751, forward strand.
CTCAAGAATATACAACTCTCTATACAGCCGACACAGCAGTGGGTGAAAGCCGACAAAGTGCTTACACTCTTTATGATTAACACCATCGCCGACAACGCCCGGAAATTCACACCCGAAGGAGGGAGTGTGAGTGTCAGTGCTCGAGAAGCTGATAAATATGTGGAAGTGTCGGTGGAAGATACAGGTGAGGGCATGACCGAGGAACAGGTGGCTGCTGCCTTCAGTGTAGAGAAAAAGGCCATTGCCGACGAAGCCTTGGTGGCAACGGGGCATCCGGCAAAAACCGAGACCAGCCATGGATTCGGACTGGTTAATTGCAAAGGTATCATCGAAAAATACAAAAAGACGAGTTCGCTCTTTGGTGTATGCTCTATCGGGGTGGAGAGTGAGAAAGGAAAAGGAAGCCGTTTCTATTTCCGACTTCCAAAAGGAGTGATGAGAGCCCTGCTCACAATGACCTTAATCACAGCGACGGCATGGGCACCGGCAATGGCAGCCAACATCGAGGATAATACCGCCTTGGAACAGAAAGCAAGTGAATATGCTGAGCACCTCACTGTTTCTAATCAAAATGGAAGGTATGAGGAGACATTGCAATATGCTGATTCAGCTATCAGTAGTCTCAACACAATTTATAGGGCGAATTACCCTCAGAAAACCGACACGATGATGCCTGTAAGTGCTAACTCAGTAGCACTTCCTGAAATCAATTGGTATCATGATAGCATACCGGCTAACTATCAATTGATACTCACCATCAGAAATGAGTCGGCTATAGCATCATTGGCACTGCATGATTGGGCACGATATAGATATAATAATAAGGTATATACTACCTTGTTCAAGGAAATGTCTGCAGACAACACTTTGGGAGAGTATTGTCGTGTTATGCAAAAATCACAGGCCAACAAATATGTGGCTATTATCATCCTCGTCATTCTCGCATTGCTCATCCTATTGGCCTATTTTATGCTTTACTACAGGCACATGGTATATTATAGGTTTTGCGTCGAACGTGTCAGGAATATAAACGATATTCTTTTGTCGGACAAAAAAGACGAAGAAAAACTCAACCAAATCAACAAACTTGTTGAAGGTAACGACAAATTACCGCAGGCATTACAGGAAATCGTTGCCAAAATCCTTGATTCCCTCCATAAGAGCATTGACACCTACGGGGAGAGAATGAAGATGATTGGACATGCCGAGGACGGACTCCGACGACTACAGTATGAAGACGGTCGTCTGCATGTGTGCAACAGTGTGCTCGACAACTGCCTCAGCACGTTGAAACACGAGACAATGTACTATCCGTCGCGGATTAGGAATTTAATAGACGATGGCGATGGCAGTATCCAGAATATCAATGAATTGGCTGTCTATTACAAGGAAATCTATACCTTGCTCAGTGCACAGGCCATGCGCCAGGTGACAAGTGTTAAACCAGAATGCACGCCTATATGGTTGAACGAATTGTTGGGTGATAAAACACCACAAGAATTTGCAAAGGCTTCTGTCTTGGGAGACAAGACCATGCTGGCCTATATGATGGAAATACTTAGAAAACAAAATGGGGGTAAGACACCCATTCCCTCTGTCGAAGAAAAGGGAAAAGGATATATGCTCATTCGATTCTGGATGGAACAAATGAAATTCTCGGAGTCTGAATGCCAGGAGTTGTTTAATCCTCAGATGCACAACTTGCCATTTCTGCTATGTAGGCAAATCATACGAGATACCGGCGAGGTGACGAATGCCAGAGGATGTGGAATCGTCGCTGAGGTAAACCAACGCGGAGGTACTGATGTCATCGTCACGCTCGCAAAAGCAAATAAACGGCAATAACCTATCATTGCTTTGCCCCCTCAACCCCATTTAGAGAAAAACAAATACACCAATATATATATGGAAAATTTCAAAATTATTATTGTCGAAGATGTGCCACTCGAACTGAAAGGCACAGAGGGTATCATACGCAACGACATCCCTGAAGCACAAATCATAGGGACAGCTGAAAGTGAGACTGCTTACTGGAAACTGCTTAAACAGGAAATGCCCGACCTCGTCTTGCTCGACCTCGGACTCGGTGGTTCCACCACTGTGGGAGTGGAAATCTGCCGACAGACCAAGGAGATGCACCCAAAGGTAAAGGTGCTCATTTTCACTGGTGAGATACTCAATGAGAAGCTTTGGGTGGATGTGCTCGATGCTGGTGCCGATGGCGTTATTCTCAAGACGGGAGAACTGCTCACGCGTGGTGATGTCTTCAGTGTGATGAGTGGCAAAAGGTTGGTGTTCAATCAGCCTATTTTGGAGAAAATCGTCGATAGGTTCAAATACAGTGTTGGGAGCCAACTGATGAGGCAGGAGGCTTTGGTGGATTATGAGATTGACGAGTATGATGAGCGATTCCTCCGCCACCTGGCATTGGGCTACACAAAGGAGCAAATTACCAACCTCAGGGGAATGCCTTTCGGCGTGAAAAGTCTGGAGAAACGGCAGAACGAACTCGTGCAGAAACTCTTCCCGGGAGGAAACGGAGGGGTAGGGGTGAATGCCACACGACTCGTGGTAAGAGCCCTTGAATTGAGAATCCTCGACATCGACAACCTGCATCCAGATGAAGGTTAAAACTATTTATATACGACGGTTTTTTGCTTACCTCACAGCAGCGGTATTGCTTTCGCAAGTGCTGCTGTTTGTGGTGTCGTGGCTCATTGCAGCAGCTATGCCCGACAATACGGTGCGCTCATTGCTTGGTAATGAGGGCATCAGATGGTTTTTTGGCTCTTTCGTCAGCAATGTGGCAACAAAACCCTTAGTGTGGATGCTTGTGGTGGCAATGGCATGGGGAACAATTGCTGAAAGTGGCATAACAAGGGCATTCCTGAAAAGAACTAAACCTTTGGCATATAGACAGCGTTTTGCGCTAAGGGCTGTGATTGCCGAACTGCTTATTGCCGTGGTGATCATCTTGCTGTTGGCTTTCGTTCCTAATGCGCCATTGAGAAGTGTCACCGGACAACTCTTTCCCAGCAGTTTCAGTAGAAGCCTTATACCCATATTGGCATTTTGCACTATTGTAATGGCTGCCACATACGGACTGTTAAGTGGTGCCATGCGTGGGATAGTTGATGTCTTCAATGCACTGGTGGAAGGTATCCGTCGTTTCATTCCATTTATTATCCTCTACGTCGCCGTCGTACAATTGTTCTTCTCTATCATCTACGTCTTCCAACTTTAACGTCTAACCTCAACTCTGAAATCTCAACTCTTCACTTTACAATCTTAATTCTCAATCCTCAATTTTCAATCCTTAATCTTCGATTTTCAATTTTCAATCTTCAATCCTCAATCTTCAATCCTCAATCCTCAATCTTCAATTGGTAATGTCCCTTTAACTCCCTTTTAACTACTCTTTAACTCCCCTTCAATCTTCGTCATGTTCCTCAAAAAAACGTTTCTTTTCCTCAGTCTAATTCTTTCAACTGCGTTATATGCAGCTGATAAAGCAGATAGTTTGCGTGTGCCTGTTGTCACTTGGGATAGTCATAGTCTTATGTTTGATGGCAAGAGGGTTGTTCCTGCCATGGGTGAAATACATTATTCTCGCATACCGGCAGAAGAATGGCAATTGGAAGTGCAGAAGATGAAAGACGGTGGTATTACTATCATCGCCTGTTATGTGTTCTGGAATCATATCGAGGAGATTGAAGGACAATACGACTGGAGTGGACAGCGCAACTTGAGGCGTTTTCTTGAAATTTGTAAACAGGAAGGATTGCCCGTAGTGTTAAGACTTGGACCTTTCTGCCATGGCGAAGTGCGTAATGGAGGAATTCCCGACTGGGTGTTCACGAAGGGATGCAAGTCAAGGTCGGAGGACCCGTTGTTTTTGGAATATGTACAGAAACTCTATCGACAGATTTTCACGCAGGTTCAGGGGTTGCAATGGAAGGATGGCGGTCCCGTAATTGGTGCACAGTTTGACAATGAGTTTCGTGGACACGGCTCCTACCTGATGAGACTGAAGCAAATAGCGCAGGAAATAGGTTACGACTTGCCGTTTTATACCCGCACAGGATGGCCAGAGCTGCGAACTCCTGTGCCTTATGGTGAGATGATTCCACTTTATGGCGATTATGCCGATGGATTCTGGGACAGGAATATCGATGAAGCTACAGGAAACTACTACAAGGCATTTAATTTCAGGGCGTTCCGTGTCTCTGATGCCATCGCCACCGAACAACTGTCTTATGCTGATGATGGAGTGGTGAAAAAAGGTAAGGAGGAGTATCCATATTTTACATGCGAATTGGGCGGCGGCATGATGACAGCCTATCATCGGCGCGTCTATCTCTACCCCGAGGATGCATACGCTATGGCGGTGGTGAAATTGGGAAGCGGTTCCAATCTCCTGGGATACTACATGTACCATGGCGGAACAAATCCTGACGGCAAGTTAAACTACCTGAATGAGACACAACGCACACCAGCGACCAATTACAATGATATGCCTGTGAAAACTTACGACTTCCAGGCTCCGCTGAATGAATTTGGACAGAAAAATCCGCATTACTATTTGTTGCGGAAATTGCATCTCTTCATGAAAGACTATGGTGAGACATTGGCAGAGATGGAGGCTGTCTTCCCTTGTGAACAGGAGATACCACAGGGTGATGACTCGCATTTGCGTTGGTCATATCGCCAGAAAGATGGCCATGGCTTCATCTTTATCAATAATTATGAGCGATTGAAAAACCTGACCGACAAACGGAATGTGCAGGTGGAGGCATGCGGTATCAAATTTCCTAAAATCACTATACCTGCAGGTGTTAGCTGTATTTTCCCCGTCAATATCGATGGCATACAATATGCCACGGCACAAATCATTGCTCGATGTGAAGGTAATATTTATCTCGAACAAATCAAAGGTGTTCCCACCGTGATTGCCGTTGATGGAAAAGTCCTCAAAAATGTAAAGGCTCGAGGACTCTCAAAACCAGTCTATAAAAACATCTACCTGCTGGATTCAGAGACGGCAGGCAAACTTTTCTTCAACGATGATGTGTCATATACTGTAGGTGGGGAGGTCGCTTTCCGTAAGATCCAGGAGGCTGGAACTGCTCGTGAAATCACCATCGGTGCGCAAAAAGTGGCAGAGGAACCCGAGGATAAGGATTTTGAACAGGCTGCTGTCTATACCATTGACATCCCTCAACAGCGTGATGGATTACTCTGCATCAACTATTATGGAGATGTGGCACGCTTATACGATGGTGACCGTCTCCTTGATGATAATTTCTACAACGGACGTGAATTTCAGTATGCTCTTTGGAGACTCCCTGAGAATTGCACTCAATTACAACTCCGCATTCTTCCCCTCCAACCCACCATGCCCATCTACTTCCCGCGCGAGGCACAAGTAAAGGAACCTAGCGAAAAACTAAATCGAGTGTATCTGCTCAAACAGATGTGAGATGACATTTTACCATCTCTTTGCGAAAAATGACCGTTGGTTCTCTCTGCAAGTAGTTAATTGTAAAATAGATTTTGTTTGATTTGAACAGATTTGTGAGATTTCTGCCCTGTAGGGCACTGTCCCGATTTACCTTTTTCATCGTCAGGTGCCATTGGTAAAATAAATGGGATTACTCCTATGTACGATTCTTTTGAGAGTGTTGAGTGGTTACTCCCCACTCCTAAAAACATAAAAAAGTTTAAATCAGCATTTTATTGCTGGAAAATTTTGTCATACCCAAAAAAATGTGTAATTTTGCACCCTGTTTGGAATAGGTATCAAAATTTGAAAACAAAAAATTTAGATAGAAATGTCGAAGATTTGTCAGATTACGGGAAAAAAGGCCATGGTTGGCAACAATGTTTCCCACTCAAAGCACCGCACAAAGCGGTCTTTTGACGTCAATTTGTTTAGGAAGAAATTCTATTATGTGGAGGAGGATTGCTGGATTAGTCTCAAGATTAGTGCCGCAGGACTCAGAATTATTAACAGAGTCGGACTTGACGCTGCCCTCAAGCAGGCTGTAGCTAAAGGTTATTGCGACTGGAAGGACATTAAAGTTATAGGAGATTAAGCTGTATGGCATCTAAGAAAGCAAAAGGTAACAGAGTACAGGTTGTGCTCGAGTGTACTGAGATGAAGAATAGTGGACTCCCCGGCACAAGCCGCTACATTACCACTAAGAACCGCAAGAACACTCCCGAGAGAATGGAGCTTAAGAAGTATAATCCCATCCTTAAGAAGATGACAGTTCATAAGGAAATTAAATAATTTTTTGACACATGGCAAAGAAAACGGTTGCTACCCTCCATGAAGGTTCAAAGGACGGTCGCGCATATTCAAAGGTTATTAAAATGGTGAAAAGCCCCAAGACAGGAGCATACGTCTTCGACGAGCAGATGGTCCTGAATGAGGAGGTACAAGATTTCTTCAAGAAGTAATTTCTTCTCACAATACGATTAAAAGTGTGCCGTAAAATGCAAATTTTTGGCGCACTTTTTTTGCATTTAAGTTGTTAATACTTTATTATTTCACTCGCATGGGATTATTCGGTATATTTGGTAAGAAAAAGAAGGAAACGCTCGATAAAGGACTGGAGCGTTCCAAGCAGAGCATTTTTGGTAAGATTTCCAAAGCCATCGCAGGTAAGTCGAAAGTGGACGATGAGGTGCTCGACGACCTCGAGGAAGTGCTCATCACATCGGATGTTGGTGTGGACACCACCATCAAAATCATTCAGCGCATTGAAGAGCGTGTGGCAAGAGATAAGTATGTCTCAACATCAGAACTGAATCGAATCCTTCGGGAGGAAATCGCCGCCCTGTTGGCAGAGAACAATTCTGAAGATAACGAAAATTGGGATCTCCCTGCTGACCATAAACCATACGTCATACTCGTAGTGGGTGTCAATGGTGTGGGGAAAACTACCACTATTGGAAAATTGGCTTATCAGTTTAAGAATGCCGGTAAGAAGGTGTATCTCGGTGCCGCTGATACGTTCCGTGCAGCTGCTGTAGATCAGTTATGTATCTGGGGCGAAAGGGTAGGTGTGCCCGTCATCAAACAGCAGATGGGTGCCGATCCGGCTTCTGTGGCTTTCGATACACTCAGTTCTGCAAAAGCCAATGACGCCGATGTGGTCATCATCGATACAGCAGGTCGTCTGCACAACAAGGTGGGATTGATGAACGAGCTGAAGAAAATCAAGGATGTGATGAAGAAAGTGCTGCCACAGGCTCCCGATGAGGTGATGCTCGTGCTCGATGGAAGTACTGGTCAGAATGCTTTTGAACAGGCAAAGCAGTTCGCCGCAGTCACACAAATCACCAGCATGGCTATCACTAAACTTGATGGAACTGCAAAGGGTGGCGTGGTCATCGGTATCAGCGACCAATTGAAGGTGCCCGTAAAATATATCGGACTGGGAGAGGGCATGGAGGATCTCCAACTGTTCAATAAAAAACAGTTTGTTGACTCCCTTTTTAGTTAAACTTAGAAGTGTGAAACTTGGTGATGTTATAGGATTTGTTTATACTCCCAAACTCTTATACTCCCAAACTCCTATACTCCCAAACTCCAAAAACCACGGCCTTTTATGATTAAAAACCAGGTAGACATCATTACTATGGGTTGCTCGAAGAATCTCATTGACAGTGAGATTCTGATGAAGCAATTCGAAGAAAACGGATACAAATGTGTTCACGACAGCGCTCATCCCAAAGGTGAGATTGTGGTCGTGAATACATGTGGTTTTATACAAGATGCCAAGGAGGAAAGCATCAATACCATCCTCGAACTGGCACAGGCAAAGGAGGAAGGCAGAATCAAAAAACTCTTTGTGATGGGCTGTCTCTCACAGAGGTATCGTGAGGAGTTGCAGAAAGAAATCCCTGCTGTAGATAAATACTATGGTAAATTCGATTATAAGCAACTCATCTCTGACCTTGGATGTCGTCTCATTGACACTTGTAATGGGAGAAGGCATATCACAACACCACGGCATTACGCCTATCTGAAAATAAGTGAAGGATGCGACCGCCACTGCGCTTATTGCGCTATACCCATTATCACTGGAAAGCATGTGAGCCGCCCAATGGAGGATATCCTTGAGGAAGCTCAGCAATTGGTTGATGGGGGTGTGAGAGAACTGTTGGTTATCGCTCAGGAACTTACCTTCTATGGACTCGACCTCTATGGGACGCGTAAAATCGCTGAATTAGTCACCCGTCTGGCCGAGATTAAGAAACTGAGATGGATACGGTTGCATTATGCTTATCCCACAGATTTCCCCATGGAACTGCTCGATGTGATGCGTGAGCAAAAGAAGGTGTGCAAATATATGGACATCGCATTGCAACATATCTCAGACCGTATGCTTGAAAGGATGCACAGACACATTACCAGTCAACAGACTTATCAACTCATTCAGGATATGCGGGAAAAAGTGCCTGGAATAGCACTGAGGACGACAATGATGGTGGGATTCCCCGGAGAGACAGAGGAGGACTTCCAACAATTATTGGATTTCGTCAGATGGGCAAGGTTTGAGCGCTTAGGTGCTTTCGCCTATTCCGAGGAGGATGGTACATATGGAGCTATCCATTATAAGGATGATGTGCCAGAGGAAGTGAAACAAGAACGACTTTCACGACTGATGGCTTTACAGCAGGAAATCAGTGCTGAGATTGAGGCTGAGGCAATTGGGAAAAAGATGTTGGTGGTCGTCGATCAAAAACAGGGCGATTACTATGTGGGGCGCACTCAATATAGTTCGCCAGAGGTTGACACCGAGGTGCTTATTCCCGCCGACGAACGCCGTTTACGCACAGGATGTTTCTATGAGGCAACAATCACTGGCGCAGAAGAGTTCGACCTGTATGCAGAGGTCGGTTCTTAGTTGGTGGTAAGAGGAATTTCCAATTTTAGCTTCACTGATTTTTGTCACGACTCGGCATAGTTCAAACAAGTTCAACTCTGCCCTCGCTGCTCCAAAAAATCAATCTTAATTTTCAATCTTCAATCTTCAATTTTCATTATTCAGAGTTATGACTCATAAAGAATTTATCTCCCAAATGGCCAAAGACCTCGACAAATCTCATAAGGATATGGAGATGATGGTCGATACTGTCGTTGCGACTATAGCACAAAATTTAGAGGAAGGGAGTGTCGTACGGATACCTGAGTTTGGAAAATTCGAGGCAAGAAAGCATTATGAACGAATAATCGCCAATCCTGAGACAGGAACGAGAAAACTCGTGCCGCCAAGATTATCAATCGCTTTTACACCAGCATTTGCCGTTTTGGAACAACCATCAAGGGAGGAATTGTAAGATGAATGTCATAGCTATAGAAGAACTGGCAAAAGTCATTGCCAATAAGCATCATCTCACACAGCAAGAGGCTGATGCTTTCATCAACGCTTTTTTCAAAAACATACGCAATGCCTTGGCTACTGAGAAATTGGTAAAAATCAAGGGCTTAGGTACCTTTGCAGTTGCGGTGATGAAATCTACCGAATATCCAGGGCGAAAATGCAAGGTGATGACCTTCTCACCAGAGCCCAAGCTCTCCAAACAAATCAATAAGCCTTTTGCTCAATTCGAGGTGGTTACACTTGCCGAAGGTGTCACTTTTGATGATGTCACGGAGGAGACTGGCAACGACAGCCTAATCAAGACTGTGGCAAAAGATGAAATCTCGGTCGATGATTTGCCGATGGTCGATTCATGGGTGATGGTGGAAATGGCTGATACTCCAGATTTGGTGGAAGAACAATTGCCTGCCATGTCGGATGATGAACATTCTGATGATTCAGAGGCAGCAGAAACCGCTCCTGATGATTCGATTGCCGATGGTGAATCTACTCATATAGAAGGTGAAAAGGATTCTCCAGTTCGCGTTGAAATGTCTGATAATCATGACGCTGAGAGTCAAGGACATGTTACTTCTCGAAGTGGTTGGTGGAAATGGGCGGTCGGTGTTGCTATTGCAGCATGCTTGCTCATCGGTTTCTTCTTGCTGAGACCTTCTAATAATGCCTCACAGAGTAGTACCACATCATCCGAAGTGGCACAGAAAGAATCCGAAGATAGCAAGGATAATTTACCTACAACATCTGATAACTCTTCCGTCCAAAATCCTGAAGACCAATATGCTGAGGAGAATGAACGTTGTAAATATGGTGCTTACAAAATCGTGGGTTTGGATACCATCATCACTGTAACTCCTGGTATGGACTTGCAGCGCATTGCTACTATCTTCCTTGGTTCTGAAATGCAGATGTACCTTACTGCCATGAACGATGGCAACGACAATCCACAAGTCGGCGAGCAATACAAAATCCCCAAGATTGAGCTGAAATAATAATATCGGTTGTAACATGAGGGTGTGTCAAAATGAAGATTTTCACAACCAACATTTGCAATTTGCAGTCATTATGGCGGCCTGCAGGGCCAACAAGCACATAGCCCAGGGCAATGTCCTGGGTTTTTATGTTTGGTAACAATTGTCGCCCTGAAAGGGCAAAAGCATAGATTATCAACGCTTTTGCCCTTTCAGGGCGACTTTTATACTCTGCCTTATACCCAGGGCGATTGCCCTGAAATGTTAAGATTCTTCTCCCGTTTTCAAGATAATGCTTGTGGCACCGATGGTGAACAGACTGCCATTCTCTATCACCCGACGCTCACGGTCGCCCAAGATAACATTATCGACGAAGGTGCCAGTATTGCTGGGACCATCACGGAGTGTGTATTTCAACCGTCCATTTTTGTCGCGCGATACATTGATGACGCAGTGCAGCATGTCCACACTGGGGTCAACGGTTTCGATGGGAATGTTGGTCTTACTGCCTTTCATATAGCGACCAATGGTGTTGTCACCCATGTGGAGAGGTAACACCTGCTTGAAATGGAAAACGTTCTCTATCACGACGATAGAGCCACAACTGTTCTCCTCAACTTGTTCCTCGGGACGTTCCTCGCGCTGGAGGTTACGCAATTTGGATACCCCCATACGAATGCCGAACTGCTTTCCGCAGTTCGGACATTGAAAGACAAGGGACTGACCTTGTTCGTATCTTGTCTCATCAAAAGTGATGAATTGGTCACATTTCGGACAACGTACTCTCTTCATCCTATTTCATTTGCATAATCCAACCGCTGGCAGCATTCTTGTTGGCAAGCAACTCCTGAAGAGCTACGTTGGCTTCCTCGTGGGTTTTATAGCTGCCATAGACAATCACATTCTGAGATTTGTAGTCGATTAAGACAGCTTTCTTGGCACCCTGTGCATGAAGTTGGTCGAGGAATGATTGTACATTTTCGCTGGGGATGCTATAGCCAAGTACAACGGTGAAGTCGCCGACACTGGGGGAAACACCCACTTCTTCCTCTTGGTTGAGACGATCGGAGACAGCTTCCATGAAACTGATAATACTGCGGGGAGAAGTAGTTGCGGCGGTTGTCTCTTCTGCTTCTTCTACAGTAGAGGTGGGAAGTACGCTGGCTTCGGTGGCGCCAGACTCTATGGCATTCATCTCATCAGGGCCTACGGGACGGGCAAAAAGGAACAATGCCGCAGCGGCTACTGCTGTGACGGCAAGGTTGCGAAGCACGCTGACCTTGATGCTGATGGTTTTCTCTTCTCTTTCGGGGGCGTTGTCTAATTGTGACATGATTGTTGCAAGACTTGGTTTGTGAGAACGGGAAGACGAGTGCTCGTCTTCGGGACTGCTGACCACCACCATCCTGCCTGGAAGGGGGAGGGAAGTGGACTGCTGCTGGGCTTGGAGACGATAGAACTCATAGGCATCGAGACCATAGAGCCATGGCGTGAGCACACCGGCTTCGCAAGGTTCAAACTCGTAGTTGCCCTCAGCGTTCAGCGACAGACGGCCAATGCCGTACAGGTTATAACTGCCGTTCTTTTCAATTTGATACTTGAGCTGGCGAACATCCTGTGAGATACGCTCCACAGCTTCGGAGATACTTATGCCATAGCAATCAGCATACGACTGGGCAAGAAGCGTGTCATTCATCGTCAACTGTGAATTGAAGCCCAAAGTGCGAAGAGGGGGAAGAAATATCTTCTCTCTCTCATCGTAACGGGCGCATACATGATGCGTCATAAAACCGCCCAGGCCAGGCACTATCACGCAGTCGTTGCTAAGCAATAATACTTCAATGTGTCTTTCTAATTTCATCATGCTGCAAAATTACCATTTTTTTTCTAATTCCACAACAATTTCACATGATAATTTTTTGAGTTCAGATTAAAAAATCTACGGAGTTTGAGAATAATAGAGATGCGTCGAAAGCGCATAAAAACTCCTTAACTCCGTAGAATATCTTATATAGAAATCGTTTCTCCGTGGATTTTATTTCGTCGGACGCGATACATCGCGTCCCTACGGCCTTCCCATACGCTTTTTCGCATCGTTGTAAGCTGCCACCCAGTCGGTGTCGAGTGAAAAACGTGTCAGATAGCCTTGATTGGTAATGTAGGCAAGGACATACTCTTTGTTGGGGTCATGGAATTTGGGATGTGCCAAACTGATACCTGTAAAGAGGTCCATGATATCTGTACGCTCTTTCTTGGCACAAGTCAACAGGCTATTGGTGTATAGATTGATAAACTGATACAGGGCGAGTGCCTGATTGTCGAGCATGGTGACACTGCTGTCGGGCATCTGCTTGTATGCCTGCGAACCCAAATAGTAGAGGGCTTCACGCTTGAAAGCTGCAATTTTGCGCTCTTCCAAGTTTTTGGTCCTGTCTTCGGCCACCGCCTTGGCTTTGCGGATAGCCTCATTGTAGGCATGTTGGGCAGAGACATTTAGCATGGATGTCATTAAGACTACTATCAAAAGTAATTTTCTTACCATAGGTGTATTTCTTTTTAATTATTTCGTTGGGTTTATATTCAGAGTCTTTTATGCTTGTCGATGCAAGAGGGCAGTTCCTCTTGGTAATGTGTCACCATGATGATGGTTTTGTTGCGGCGACGGGCAAACGTATTGATAATTTCTCGCACGAGTTGACGATTTTCATCATCTAAGCCATGGAGCGGTTCGTCGAGAATCAGCAGTTCGGGGTCTTTTACGAAGGCACGTGCCAATAGCACTAATCGTTGTTCACCACTTGAAAGGCTCAGGAATGTACGTTCGTAAAGCCCTATCAGTCCGAAGATGTCCATCCACCAGCGGCAAACGGCGTATTCCTCTTCCGTGGGCTTGACATACAATCCGATGGAGTCTTTTAATCCACTGGCCACTATCCGCACGGCGGGAAGGTCTTTCTTGTAGGCCCGGTGCATCTCGGGTGAAACGTAGCCGATGTGGCGTTTGATGTCCCAAATAGTCTCGCCAGAGCCGCGAGGGATGCCAAATAGCGATATGTCGCAGGCATATCCCTGTGGGTTGTCGGCACACACAAGGCTCAGAAGCGTAGATTTTCCCGAACCATTGCGACCGCTGAGCGACCATCTTTCACCATTCAAGATTGTCCAGTTGATGCGGTCGAGGATGACACGGTTGCCATATTTTATGCTTACGTCGTGCATATTCACAACTTCAGCTGTATGGTATTCGCCTGTCTTATAAGGCAGATTTTCGATAGCTTTGACTTTCTCAGTGGAAAGCTGTGGCAAATTTTGCTGGCACTTAGCGTTTAGATATTCAGTGCGAGTCAATTTCTTGCCAACCACCATCTGGTCGGTCTCCACCACATGGGTGATGAAATCAGGCAGGTCGTCCGTCTTTGCCAACACCAGAATCAGCTGGATAGGCAGGTGGGCAATCAATTCCTGAAAGAGGTTTGTCAGCTGTTTGCGTGTTTCAGCGTCGAGACCGATGAATGGATTGTCCATAATCAGAATTCGCGGTTCGCTCAACAGCGCACGTGTCAGCTGGTATTTCCTAAGTTCTCCGCTTGAGAGTAGGATGATATATTTGTCTAAGAGCGTATGCAGACCAAACAGGTTGTAAATCCTTTGTTGAAAAGCGCGCCGTTCGGTGGTGTCACCTCCTGTCTGAAGGAAGGCCTCCTCCAACAGCTGTCCTGTTGTGGGTGTGCTCTCGTCGATGTCGTGATGGTTCCAGCGTTGCTGCAAATAGTAGGTGTTGTCGTTGTCACCGCCATAGCAGTCGCGGAATGTGATATATTTGATATTGTCGGAGACAAGTGGTTTCTTGCTCGGACTGAAATCGTAAGCTGGGTCCTCCATGAGCAGTGGATGGCGGCCAGTAAGGATATCCACTAACATGGATTTTCCGCTGCCATTACGTCCCACGATGGCAATGTGCTCATTGGCAAGGGCTTCGAAGTCCACTGGTTGGGCCATCCGCCATTTCTCCATGCGGCAGACGCCATGCTTCACTCTTATTGTGGCTTGCATACACGGTCAGCGTTTTTGTTGACAAATTCCTTCCAGCTCCGGGCTCCTTTCTCTACAGTGGGTCTTCCCATCTGCATGAAATGGCAGTAGGCTGCGCCAAGTGCATCGGTGGCATCCAAGAATTGTGGACGGTCGTCTTCGGGGATGTTCAGTAGTCTGCGTAGCATTCCTGCCACTTGTTCCTTTGAGGCGTTGCCATTGCCTGTGATGGCCATCTTGATTTTCAGCGGTGCATACTCGTGGATGGGAATGTCGCGCTGAATGGCGGCGGCGATGGCCACTCCCTGTGCACGCCCTAATTTCAACATCGATTGTACGTTTTTCCCGAAAAAGGGAGCCTCGATGGCCATCTCATCGGGAAGGTACTCGTCGATGACACCCGTCACCCGTTCAAACACCTTGCCAAGTTTCAGATAGGGGTCGCTCATCTTGCGCAAATCGACAGCCCCCATAGCAAGCATCTCGGCTTTGTTGCCTATGACACGTATCACGCCATAACCCATCACGTTGGTACCGGGGTCAATTCCGAGGATGATCTTCTCTGTCATCGGTCTATGAAGGGGTTCATTTTCAGTTCTTCGCCGATGGTTGTATTCTCACCATGGCCTGGGAGCACAATGGTGTCGTCGGGCAGTTGCACTAATGAGCGGAGACTCTGAATAAGCTGCATCATACTGCCACCCTCAAGGTCGGTACGGCCTATCGAAAGGTGGAAGAGCGTGTCGCCAGTCAGGGCAAGTCGCTCATCTTCTATATAGAAAACCACGGAACCGGGACTATGGCCGGGTGTGGGGATGATACTGATGGTATGATTGCCAAAGGTGATGACATCATTGTCATGCAGGTATTGGCATTTTGTGGGGAAATGTACGTCTGAGGCATCGCCTAAGAACATGATGGCTTGCTGGGGTAGCTTTTCCATCAGCCGCTGGTCGGCGGCAGGTACTTCCACGGGTAATCCAAATTCCTGATAGATGAGGTCGTCGCCGAAATGATGGTCCACATGTCCGTGGGTAGCTAAGAGATGGCGCGGGGTCAGTTGCTGGTCACGGATATAGGAGACGAGGGCACGGCGCTCTTCCTCATAGAACGCACCGCAGTCAACGATGATACACTCTTTTGTCTCATCGCTCACCACAAAGGTGTTCTCCTGGAACATATTGCATACGAATCGCTGTACGTGGATCATAACGGCAGGTAAATTAAATGTTTCTCTTTAAACCATTCTTCCTCGAACCAGTTGCTAAGTGGACTGACGTCGGCTAATTTGTGGAACGGCTGCACTTCCGACTCCACATTGCCACCTTTTAAGCAGAGAATGCCATTGGCAATGGAGTTGCGGGAGGTCTTGGAAATGTTCTTACGAACAATTTTGACCAGGTCGGGTAGGGGCATGACGGCACGGCTGACGATAAAGTCGTAGCGTCCACGTTCTTCTTCGCCACGTAGATGTTTGGCGGTTACATTCTCCAGGCCGATTGCCTCACTGATGGCTTTCACCACGAGGATTTTCTTGCCCGTGCCGTCTATGAGCGTGAAATGGCTCTCAGGAAATAAGATGGCAAGCGGGATGCCGGGAAAACCGCCACCAGTGCCAAAATCTAAAACCTGTGTGCCCTCGCGGAATTTCAATGCGTTGGCAATGGCGAGTGAATGGAGTACATGATGCTCGTAAAGGTTGTCGATGTCTTTACGGGAAATCACGTTGATTTTCTCGTTCCATTCATGATACAGGTCCCAGAGCGCACTCATTTGTTCCTGTTGGTGCAGGGTGAGATGGGGGAAATATTTCTGTATTATCGTCATTTGTTTAGTAGTCTCTTGATGGCGGAATATTTCACATCGACAGCGACCTCGCCTTTTTCACGGTCGGCTATTTCGCTGGGCATATAGATGAATGTGATGTAGTCGTCGCCCAACTTGAAATTATTAGGGGCATAGACATCAGTGCTAACAAAGTAGCCTGCTTGACGCAGGTTGTTCAGTCCCTGAATGCCAGTTTTGGCTTCCAGACTTTTCAGTATGGCTTCATTCAGACCGTTCTGATAGCCGGGAACGAAGACATCGTCCAGGTGGAGCAGCTTTCGCTTTGCCATGTCCATATTGTTGACCACTGTATAGCTTGTGGTGAGGTCGCCTTCGCTTCTCGACACATGAGAGATGTGGCATAGCACATCGTCGCGACCTTCTTCTATCTCCGTTGTCAACTGATAGGTTAGTGAAAGGCTGGCACTGTCGGCTTCAGTGGCATCCTCGGTGAGCAAACCACCGTAGAATTCGCGGTAGTCTGTGGCATAGCGGATGACGAATGTATCGAGTGCCTCACGAGGAGTAAAACTGCGAGAGGTCAGCGACAGGTAGTCGGGTTGGAGCACGCCACTGCGGAGCAGACTGTCGGTCAATTGGCGGTATTCGTCACCTTTGACGACAATCAGGTCGATATTGACTTGGCAATGAGGAGAGACCCCAGAGTCCACCAACTGGGTGGTAGATTCAATGTGAATGGTATCGAACTGGAGACCTAATTTTTCCACCACTGACTGGTGTTTGCAAGAACCAGTGAGCAGGATTATGGTTGTCAGAATCGCACAGAGTATGGGAATTTTCCTCATCATTTCCAATTTTCTGGCTGCAAACTTACATAAAAGTTTTCAAATCAGAGCGTTTCCCCCCTGCTTTTTATTATTCTTTACCTTAAAAGTGCCTCGAATTAAACTATGTTAAGAAGCGCCGAGTTTGTGAAGGCGGCGAATGGCCTCGCGACAGTCGGGATAAAGGCGTAGAGCCTTGCGGTAATTCGCGATGGCTGCATCGGGCATTTTCTCACGTTCGCAGTCCTTTCCCATTAACACATATTCGGCAGCGAGTTCCTTCAGATATGCTTCGCGCGAGGCTATATCTGCACGCAACTGTCGGTTCTCCTCATTCATGTGGTTCAGCCGTGAGAGTTTCATGCGGATAAAACGCTTCGGAAGGGGCTTTTCTATGTCGTAGCGATGATGAATGGCTTTGAAAAACTGGTCGAGGAAGGTGTCGAAATCGCCAGCGTCGAAGGCTTTCACGGCTTCACGGTATTCGATGTCGGCCTGTGCGCTGCGGATGGCATCGTCGATGACTTTGGAATTATTATAAGTGCGTGAAAACCTTACCACTTCTGAATTGACGAAAATGTCACTCAATCGAAGGGGCTCTTTCAGACTGATGCCTTCTAACGACACGCAGCGTGACAATGCCACGTATGTCTGTCCGCAGGCGAAGGCTCCACCCGAGAAGTCGATGTTCACATGTTGGAAGGTCAGCCCCTGGCTCTTGTGAACGGTGATGGCCCATGCTAATTTCAAAGGATACTGGATGAATCGGCCGATTTCCTCTTCTTCGATTTTTTGTTCCTTCTCGTTGTACGTGTAGCGCATATTGCTCCAGATGTCGAGGCCAACGTCATATTCCGTACCCTCTTCTGTCATTACGCT
This sequence comes from uncultured Prevotellaceae bacterium, assembly GCA_900315075.1. Taxonomy (GTDB): domain Bacteria; phylum Bacteroidota; class Bacteroidia; order Bacteroidales; family Bacteroidaceae; genus Prevotella. The sequence continues at coordinate 221,637 of OMXV01000005.1, forward strand.
AATGCAGTTGTTGTCGTCGCCGTCGCCATTACTTACGTCCATAGCTGTGACAACACCGAGTGTGCCGTTTACCCAGCGGCGCTCCACATCGTTTTTGATAAACATCACCTGGGAACCAACCTTCAATTCCAGTTCCATGGATGTGGGAAGGGTACTCTCGGGGAAGTCGCCTGTGATTTCGCCAATGAGCACCTGTTTGTCACCGGGTAGGGCATCAAGGCATTGTTCATTGATATGATCTACGGTGTCGCGGCGCGTGGAGAGGGTAATGGAGAGATGGGTGGAGTCGGAAGGGAGAGATTTCCCTACTCGTTGGTTGAGAATGGCTAAATCGGCAGTGTTGATTTGGTTGCAGCGGATTTTGTCGAGCAGGCTGATGAAATGGGGGTTGTTCTGGCGATATACTTTCCGTAGTTCGATGCTTACCAATGGCATCTGGCGGAAGACATGGGCATCGAAGAAAAAATGCGAGGGGTAGAAGGGGCGGAGTAATTGCCGTTCATCTTCTTTTACTACGGGTTCCAACTGGTAGATGTCACCCACTAATAGCACTTGTTTTCCTCCAAATGGCTCGCGGCGGTTGTCGCTATAGATACGTAGCACCTTATCCACGAAATCGATGATGTCGGCACGTACCATGCTGATTTCATCGATGATAATCAGTTCTAACTCACGGATAATCTTGCGTTTTTCGCCTGAATACTTCAGTGTTTCCTTAATATGGCGTTCGGCGAAACGAACGTCATTGGGGAGGATAGGGTGGAAGGGAATTTTAAAAAAACTATGCAGTGTGGCACCGCCAGCGTTGATGGCGGCTATACCCGTGGGGGCCAGTACTACATGCTTCTTCTTGGTCGTTTGGCAGATATACCGCAAAAAAGTGGATTTGCCCGTGCCGGCCTTTCCTGTGAGGAAGAGCGAGCGACGGGTATAGTTCACTATCTGCAAAGCCGTTTGAAACTCTGCATTACTCGTGTCGATATGTTCTGCCTCTTTCATACTAAGTAGGTGTTCAAAATTATCTATACATATCATTGATGCAGGTGCTATTGTCAATTTTGAACACCTACTTATCTATGAGTCCGGTTGACTCAAAAACTCACAAAATCAAAAACTATTTCCTTGTCAACTCTTCAAGTTGTTTCCTTGTCAATTAAATATCCTCTTCAGCAACAATTCATCTAAATTTCGATGATTGGCTCCACTTCTTGAGGAGGATTGTCGTAGGATGGTGGCTCGTCGGTGGGTGGAGGATAGTTGTCGTCGTATTCATCCTCGTAGATGATGGCATCAAGGCTGTCGGGCTGTACAGGTTTATGATAGGGTAGTGGCTTAGGGCTGCAGTCAAGTTGGGATATGTTAATGGTTTCGCCGGTGGGTATCTCGAATTTCTTCACGTATTTCTTCCAGTTGTCGCGGTTTGCGAGCACTTTCTGAAGGAATGTGCCACAGATGGGAAGTGCCGTTCGTGCACCTTGGCCTAATGCAGTGGAACTGAAGTGTATGCTGCGATATTCGCCTCCTACCCAGGCACCAAAGACCAGATTGGGAGTGACACACACAAACCAGCCGTCACTACATTCGTTGCTTGTGCCAGTTTTTCCACCAATATCCATCTGATTCATCATGTCGCCTACATAATTGTGCATTCGCCTCGAGGTGCCGTTGGCAACACCATTCAATAAGAGTTGCTGCATCATGTATGCTGTTTTGTAGGGGATGGTACGTGGACTGTCGATAGGACCTTCATAGATGATATTCCCATCGCTGTCTTCTATGCGTGAGACAAGGACAGGCTCATGATATTTGCCGTTGTTGGCAATGGTAGAGTAGGCGTTTACCATTTCAAAAAGGTTCACGTCGGAGGCACCCAAAAGTGTGGTGGGGTAGGGGTCGAGATTACTCTTCACCCCCATGTCATGGGCGGTTTTAATGACATTCTTCACACCCATTTCCATTCCTAAACGAACAGCCACGCTATTTGTGCTGCTGGCAAAAGCCTGGCGAAGCGTCATAGAGTCACCACTGAAGACATTGTTGGAGTTGGTAGGTTTCCAAATGGTTTCTGAACCAGTCTTGTTGTCGTAGATAGGGATTTCTATATACTCGTCACGACGTTTGTCGCAAAGTAGCAAACCCTGGTTGAATGCCTCGGTATATACAAACAACTTGAAGGTGGAGCCTGGCTGGCGCATGGCTGTTACCTTATCGTATTTCCATGTGCCATAATCTACATCGCCCACCCATGCCACTACTGCACCAGTCTGAGGTTCCATTGCTACAAAACCTGTATGGAGATAGCGTACCATATAGCGGATAGAGTCGAGCGTACTCATCTCAGTCTCAAATGTACCCTTATTATAATCGAAAAGAGTCACTTTATGGCGCTGGTTCAAGTAATAGTTGATGGAATCTTGGTTGCCATCGTATTTATCGCTCAACTGCTGATACAAGGGGAGTTTCTTGGCCACTCCCTCCACGAAATGGGGGATGACATTCCCATACTCGTCGCGCCATGGGTCGCGCCCACCCCAATTCTTGTTGAATTCCTCCTGCAACTTGACCATCTCGTTTCTCACAGCCTCTTCGGCAGACTTCTGGATGACAGGGTTGATGGTGGTATATATTTTCAGGCCAGAGGTATAAAGGTCGTAGCCTGTCTGATGACACCATCTTTCCAAACTTGCCTCCACGGCATCTTTGAAATAAGAATAGTTGGTGTTTTCGCTGCTTTCCGAGGTGTAGGTAATCTTGGTCGGTTGGGAAATCAGCGATTGGTAGTCTGACTCCGACAGGTGGCCGTGGTCTCGCATCAGGCGAAGTACCACATTGCGGCGCTGCCGACTGTTCTCCGGATTAAGAATGGGGTTGTAGTATGAAGTGGCTTTCAGCATTCCCACAAGTGTGGCAGCCTGGTCGGTGGTAAGTTCCTTGGGGGTGGTGTTGAAGTAGGTCTTACAGGCAGTCTTGATACCATAGGCATTGGAACCGAAGTCCACGGTGTTGGCATACATTGTGAGTATTTCCTGCTTATCATAGACCATTTCAAGCTTTGTGGCAATAATCCATTCTTTGCTTTTGATGACAAGCATCCTCACTCCGGGGATTTTGCCTAACAACCCATTGTTGCCGTCGGCACGAACACGAAACATGTTTTTGGCTAACTGTTGGGTGATGGTTGAACCTCCACGTGCACCACGAAGGGTGATGGCATCTTTGAAAGCACCAAATACACCACGGATATCCACACCGTGGTGACTATAGAAACGCTCATCCTCGGTATCCACGAGTGCATCCCAAAACACGGGGTTCACATCCTCGTATTCCACAGGACTACGGTTCTCGTTATAGAATTTTCCTATCAGTTGTCCATCTGCTCCGTAAATCTCAGAAGCCACTAAGCTGGGGGGATTGAGAATGTCGTTGAAACCGGGAGAGGGACCAAACAAACCGAGGAAATTGATATCCACCATACCGAAAAACACAAAGGTGCAAACGACGAAAGTCATGAAGGCGGAGAATAATTTCGTGTACCAACGACGCCCTTTGTACAAATGGACATACCATCTGCACATTCCCTTTATTTTTCTCCAGCACCACTTCAGAATTTTCATCTTTCCTCTCTTTCTATATCCTGGATAATTCCCTCAATGTCGTCGGGATGATGCCAGTGTACCGTTTGGTCGCGTTTAAACCATGTGAGTTGTTTTCGACAGTATTTTCGTGTGTTCCCCTGAATGCGGGTGATGGCGTTTTCGAGTGTGCACAGCCCATCGAGATACTCAAACATCTCCTTGTAACCCACAGTGTTGAGCGAGTTTTCCTCGCGGTATGGATATACCCGCAATGCTTCCTCGATAAAACCTTCGTCAATCATGCTCAGTACGCGCTGATTGATGCGGTTGTATAGTTCCGTACGTTCGCGAACAAGACCGATTTTCACGATTTCGAACCACCGATCTGCTCTTTTGTTGGTTCTGAACGAAGTATAGGTGCGCCCGGTCTGGTGGCAGATTTCCAAGGCATGGATGACACGGCGCGTGTTGCGGCGATCGACAATGGCATAATATTCTGGGTCGAGTAGTCTCAGTTCTTCCACGAGTCGCTCCAATCCCTCAGCAGCCAGACGTTCTTTCATCAGTGTGCGTGTCTCCTCGTTGATGGTGGGTATGTCGTCTATACCATCGCACACGGCGTCGATATACATCATGCTACCACCCGAGAGCAACGCATAGTGAGAATGCGAGAATAAAGGGTCGTCGCTCAACAAATTGATGACATCGCTTTCATATTTCGACGCACTATAGTAATCGCTCAGGTGATGAGTCCCCACAAAATAGTGTTTCACACGCTGCATATCGGCCTTGGTGGGGGCTGCTGTGCCAATGGGAATCTCACTATAGATCTGTCGTGAGTCGGCATTGATGATAGGTAGGCCAAAATACTCGGCTACACGAAGGCTGACATCTGTCTTGCCTACCGCCGTGGGGCCGAGTATTACTATCAGTTTATCCATGTTGCACTGAGGTCATCTGATGATGCCTCGTTTCGAACTGCTCACGAAATCGAGAATGTATTTTATCTCTGGTGTTTCGGGCAGTGTCTTGCGCACCTCTTCAATACCTTCTGCTAAAATGCCCTTTGAATAAAGCACACGGTAGGCATTGTGTATCAAGTCGATGGTGTCTTTGTCAAAACCACGTCGGCGAAGGCCGATAATATTGATTCCGCTATAGCGAATGGGTTCCTTGCCTGCAATAATATAAGGTGGTATGTCCATACTGAAACGGCTTCCACCCTGAATCATCACATATCCGCCGATACGGCAGAACTGGTGACAAAGCACGGCGGCGCTAATGATGGCATTGTCATCGACTACCACCTCACCGGCGAATTTTGTCGAGTTGCCGATAATCAGGTTGTTGCCGAAGAAACAGTCGTGTGCGATATGGACATTCTCCATGAGCAGACAGTTGTTGCCAATCTGCGTGGTGCCTTTCGAGGCAGTGCCACGCGAGATGTTCACGTTCTCACGGATACTGTTGTTGTCACCTATCTCGCAGATGGTATCCTCGCCACGGAATTTCAAATCCTGGGGCTTGGCAGAGATACTTGCACCGGTGAAAAACTCATTGCCGTTGCCAATACGTGCGCCATAGTTGATGGTGACACCATTCTGGAGCACATTGTTGTCGCCAATCACTGTATTGCGGTCGATATAGCAAAAAGGACCTATTACATTGTTATCGCCAAGTTTTGCCTCGGGATGTACGTAAGCCATGGGGCTGATTTGGTTCATATTTTGAGTTTTTGAGTTGATGAGTTCTTGATTTTACGATATTTCGATATGTCGATATTTCGATACGTCTTTATAACGACATAGTGCCTAAAGTCTATTTATTCTTCACAATCTGAGCTGTAAAGTTGGCTTCAGCCACCACTTGGTCACCCACGAAGATATAGCCTTTCATGGAACTGATGCCATGTCGTAGAGGATGGAGCAGCTCCACTCGGAAGAGAAGCGTGTCGCCGGGAACGACCTTTTGACGGAATTTCACATCGTCGATTTTCAGGAAATAGGTGGACCAATGCTCAGGGTCTTCCAACGTGTTGAGTATCAATAGCCCACCGCATTGAGCCATCGCTTCCACCATCAGCACACCGGGCATTACTGGCTCCTGAGGAAAGTGCCCTTGAAAGAAAGGCTCATTCGAAGTGACGTTTTTCACACCTACGATACTGGTTGGACCAATGGCAATCACTTTGTCGATGAGTTGCATTGGATAACGATGGGGAAGCAACTTGCGGATGCGGTTGTTGTCCATCAAAGGGGCTTCGTTGGGGTCGTAGATGGGAGCTTGTATTTCGTGCTTGCGAATTTCGCGGCGCATCAGGCGGGCAAACTTGTTGTTGATGGTGTGCCCAGGGCGCGTGGCAATGATACGTCCCTTGATAGGCTTGCCGATAAGACCCATATCGCCAATGATGTCGAGCAACTTATGACGGGTACATTCATTGTCCCAAACTAACGGCTTATGCTGGATATAACCTAATTTTGTGGCATCCATTGTAGGCACGTTCAGAAGTTCTGCCAACTGGTCGAGACGTTCCTGGGAAATCTGACGCTCATAGATGATGATAGCATTGTCCATATCACCACCTTTGATGAGATTGGCATTGAGTAGAGGTTCAATGTCGCGAACAAAAACGAAAGTACGCGCAGGGGCAATCTCTTCTGGGAAATTCTCGATGTTGTCGAGGGTGGCAAACTGACTGCTGATGAATTTAGATTCAAACGAGCACATGGCTGTGATGCTGAATTCATCGTCGGGAAGGATGGTGATGCAGCTGCCGCTTTCTTCATCCTTCACCTCTATCTTGTGGCGAATGATATAGTAGTCTTTAGGGGCATTCTGCTCCTCGATGCCTACCTGCATGATGCGCTCTACATACATGGTGGCACTGCCATCAAGTATAGGAAATTCAGGACCATTCACCTGCATAAGGCAGTTGTCGATACCAAGAGCATAAAGGGCGGCAAGCGCATGTTCTACAGTGGATACACGCACTCCTTTGGATGAAAGCACCGTACCTCGTTTGGTGTCGCTGACATTGTCGGCATGGGCGTCAATGATTGGCTGTCCATCTACGTCGATGCGCTGAATCCTGTATCCAGTGTTTTCAGGGGCAGGATTGAAAGTTACAGTGAGGCTCAGACCTGTATGCAGACCTTTGCCAAAAAGAGAAAAACTACCTTTAAGGGTGCGTTGCTTATTCATTTTTGTTTAATTGTGCTTTAAGTTCTTGAATTTCCTTCTCCATACGGCTGAGTGTTTTATACATATCGGGCAGCCGACGGAAAATGGCATACGACTTGAAATAGTTGGTAGGTGGAATCACAGGAGAGCCGATGAGCGTCTCGTTTGACTTAACACTACCTGTGACACCTGCCTGTGCACCAAGGTTCACTTTATCGCCTACGGTGATATGACCGGCAACACCGGCTTGACCGCCAAACATACACCATTGACCAATCTTGGTGCTGCCAGCAATGCCCACCTGAGCCGACATGACAGTATTTTCGCCAATATCGGTATTATGGGCTATTTGTACAAGGTTGTCGAGTTTCACGCCTTTGCGTACGAAGGTGCTGCCCATCGTGGAGCGGTCAACACAAGTGTTAGCTCCGATTTCCACGTTGTCTTCTATTGTCACAATACCAATCTGTGGAATCTTGTCATAGCCCTCGGGAGTGGGGGCAAAGCCGAAACCGTCGGCACCAATGACGCTGCCGGAATGAAGGGTCACATTGTTGCCAATACGACAACCATAATAGACTGTGGCATGTGGATATAAAATGCAATGACTGCCCACGGTCACACCATCACCGATGTAGGCATGGGGATAGACCTGGCAGCCGTTGCCGATAACAACATTGTCGCCAACAAAGGCGAACGCACCGATATAGCAGCCCTCACCAATCTTTGCACTTGGCGATACGAAGGCAAGTGGGTCGATACCACTCTTGCGTGGTTTCATCGACTCATAAAGCTGAAGAAGGTGAGCTACACTTTCATATGCATTGGGCACACGTATCAACGTGGCTGTGACGGGGTGCTCCAACACAACATCGTTATTAACCAAGACAATACTCGAAGCTGTCTCATAAAGGTAGTGGGTGTATTTTGCATTGGCGAGAAAAGAGATGGCTCCTGCTTTTCCTTCCTCTATCTTGGAGAATGTATGGACAGATGCATCGGGGTTGCCCTCAATCTTTCCACCCAAATACTCCGCAATTTGTTTGGCTGAAAATTCCATTTTTTATCGTTCTAACGTTTTAATTCGGCAAAGATAAGAAAAATAATCCATATACCGAAAAAACAGACGATTTATTTGAATTTCCTAATCCTTGATTATTTTCATCGAATGTATTTTCCCACTTTTTTCGGTGATTTTCATCAGATATACCTCGTGTGGATGTAGCTGGTTCACTTGCTGTCCGTCGAGAGTGAAAAACTCGCGTTTGACCACTTCTACGTCTGCCTCATTCCAGATGGGAAGAATGGCAGTAACTTCACCTGTGACGGCGATACCAAGACGTTGTTCAAAAGTGGAGCCTTCGCTATCTGTCACGTGCATAATAATGCTTCCAATACCACCAGCTTCGCTTGCTGTAATAGTGATATTTGAACCTGCTATCGATGAAGTGAAGAGCGGACTGTCGGTGGTGATGCTATAAATGGGCTGTTTCGTGAAACCTCGGAAATAGGGAGCAGCGTCGATGGTTGTTGTGGCGCCTGGCTCGAGAATAACGTATGGATGAGCCATGAAATCGAGGTAGCCTTCGAGTAGTGTCCAACCGTCATGGTCGGGGTCGTCGTTGTGATTTGCCACATCAGGGTCGCTGCCTATCAACCGCTCATACCAGTTGGGCATGCCATCCTGGTCGGTGTCGAAATCCAGACTGCGTCTTTCCTCGGGATAGGCTTCCCAGCCACCGGCATCATCTTCATGGTCAATCTCACCCTTGATGCCCGAACGCGAACCAGTATAGGTGTATGTGCCATCGATGGTTTCGCCGACGACACGGATATGCTGGTCGTCGCGCATGGGCATGGTGGCACCTGCATCGCTGGTGACAATTTTCAATGCATCGGTAGCGCTATGAATTTGGGCATACGAGGGGAAGAAGGGTGAATCTACCACCGTTTCATAAGTGGGGCCAGGGTCACCGTTGCTTAACACTACATTATAGGTGACGTTTTTGGCATCTTGAGTCAGTGTGTGGTTTTTGTTTTCACGGATGTTACCATGGATGTAGGCACGCCAGGTGCTTTCAGGTGAACCCACATTCTCGTAATTCTGGGTAAAGAGTATAGTCTTGCGTGTGTCGGGCCCCATCTTATAGTAGTTACCCACGAAATTCACCTCGTGGCAGTTGCCATCGGTAGTGCGGTTGTGCCAGTTGTAGACCACATTGTTGAAAATATCCATCTGGCCTATGGCTGTGTTTGTGCCATCCATTCCGCCACCCATACTCCAGTTACGTCCTTCACAGTTGACAAGTAGATTATGATGCCACGAACCGATTTTACCGTCGATGGTGGCGGCATAGCCATGGTTGGTACCAGTGGGATAATTTTTGTGGTCGGCAATGCCAAGGGCTTCGGCGATAATGGAATATTGGAAACTGACATTCTTGGCACCTCGGCCAGATACGGTTTCGTCAGTGCCCCAGGCAGCGGTGCAGTGATCAACTATGGCATGGTCGCTCCCCGACATACCCATGGCATTACCCGTATCGCCATAGCCATGTTTGAAACGCATGAAACGGCAGATGTCATCTGAACCGATATTCACATTGGAGGCTTTTAGGCAGATGCCTTTGCCTGGAGCGGTCTGACCAGCGATAGTGATATTGGGTTTTACAAAAACTGCGCTGAAATCCATCACAATGATTCCTGATACATCGAAAACGATAGTGTGAGGCTCTGTGATATCGACAAGACCATATAGCAGTGAACCGGGATTGTGGTCGTTGTTGAGATTGGTAACGTGATAGACCGAACCTCCACGACCACCCTGTGCAAATCGTCCATAACCCTCCGCACCGGGGAATGCCAACTGGCGGGGTTTGAAAAACCATTGCTGGCCCTCTGTCACATTGCCAGTGGCATCCACCTCATCCACACGCCAATAGTAGGTGTTCATTGAATAAAGATTTTCTACCAGATAACTTGTCTCATCTTGTTGTAGGGTGGCAATTTGTGACATTTCTGAAGGATTGGTGCCCAAAAACAGTCGATGTTGGAGCACATTGGCGTTGGCAGGTTGCCATTGCAGCAAGATACTATGAGTGTTGTCGGCATCTACATGAGTATCGCCGTTGGCAGGGTGGGGGTCTTTTGCCTGTGAGGTAATGTCTATGGTGTTCAATTCAAATCCATTGCAGAGAGGAGCCGTGAATTCATTCGGCTGACCATCGGATGGGGTGCCAGGATGGTCTGCGGTGGTGGAGAACTCTATCTCTACAGCATCACCTTCGTGCTCAATGGTAAACTCAGTGACCAATAGACAGGAATTGGCTGAAACTGCCTGACCAAAGGATGGCAACAAGTCTTCACATACCACAGCTCCATTCTTCTTGACCGTCATAGGCGAGGCATAGAAGTTGGAAGGATTCTCCCAACAATTGTGATAGGTCTGGAGAATATGCTGACCAACAGGTAAACCTACAAACTTGAGAGTAAAGGCACCTTGGGTGCGTGGGTCGAGGGTAATACCGTCGTAAGTCAGACGGCCATTCTTCTCTTTGTTGTCGGCATTTTGTATGTAGCTCTTGCTCCAACCAGTTCGGAGGTCGTATTCTGCGTCATTTGGACAACTCAGGATACACTGGATACCATCAACAGTGAGAGTATCTGTCTTGCCTTGGTTTACTTTCCATCCGACGTATCCAGGCTCGAGCACTTCTTGGTCTTGGCGGTTGGTGATGCTGATATCAACTTTCAACTGTGGTTTGTCTTGGGCCGCTGTGGGAATAAAGCACAAGAGCAACAATAATATGGGGAGAATCCAGCGGATCCCCTCACGGTGGTTCTTCAATTTCAGATTCATTTTCCTTGTTTTAGTTTTTAAGTTTTTAGGTTTTTTCAGTTTATAAGTTTTGGGCTTTTAGGTCAAATCCTCTGATAACACAGATAATATTTGCGCACTTTCTTTGACAATAGTTGCACATTTAGTATTTCCGATGCCTCGGCGATATCTTTCATCGTGCCGTCTTTGAACAAGATGGTGATATGATCGTCGGTAATATCGTACATGTCTTTCTGAATGGTACTCACTTTGTAAAGGTATTTCACTTCGTCGCGGGTGACACCAGTGGCATGTATCAGTTGTTCTTCCAACTCGGCGATGCGGTCTTCGCTGTAGGGCTCCTCGCTCACCTCCACCCGGAATGGACAGCGCTCCACAACATTTCGTGAAAGTAGTGAGAGCACTCGGTCGTCGCTTTTCGACCATTCCTTTAGGGCACTGTAAATGTCGTTGTCGTCGAGAAGAGCATAGTTGGCGAGCACTTCAGGATTGTCGTGGAATTTCGTGTAGTCTATCTCATTTTGGAGGAAATAGGCTAAAGCGGGTGATGAAAATAATTGTACACCTTGCCGAGAAAGGTCTTTGGCGCGCATGAGTACATTGACGAGCATTTTTTCACATGCCACCGTCGTTTTATGTAGATAAACCTGCCAGTACATCAGTCGCCGGCTGGTAAGATAGTTTTCTATTGAATAGATGCCTTTGGAATCCACCACCAAATTGTCATCGACAACATTGAGCATCTTGATGATTCGCGCACTGCCGATATTGCCTTCGGTGACGCCTGTGAAAAAACTGTCACGACGTAGATAGTCCAGGCGGTCCATATCGAGCTGACTACTAATCAGTTGATGGAGAAAACGTTTGGGGTATTCATTCTTAAACACGCTGAGAGCCATGTTTAGATTGCCATTCATCTCACGATTGATTTCTTCCATCATCATCAAGGAAATGTCTTCATGAGAAACACCGTCGATGAGTGTGTTTTCCAAGACATGAGAGAAAGGACCATGCCCAATGTCGTGCATCAAAATGGCGGCTTTCAATGCCTCTGCCTCACTGTCGAAAATGAAGATGCCCTTCTGTTGTAGACTCAATATGGCCTCACTCATCAGATAATAGGCACCAAGTGAATGTTGAAAACGTGTATGCTGGGCTCCTGGATATACTACGGAGGCAAGACCCACCTGCTTAATATGACGCAGACGCTGCATCAGTCGATGGTTGACAATATCCATCAGCAGACCACCTGAAATCTTGATGAATCCAAATACAGGATCATTGATTATCTTGCCTTCGCTCATAATAATAGGATTTTGGGATTTTAGACAATACCTTTATTGGGAGTTCAGGAGAATACATTATAATAGAACAAGAGTTTTGCAAAGGTATTCTCTTACCCCTTACCTCTTACCTCTAACCTCTTTCTTCTTTCCTCTTACCCCTTATTTCTAAAAATATCTAACTCTTTTTCCATTTCCAGCTGTATCTTACGGGCGCTTGCTGCTGCAGCTTCGGCATAGTCTTCTCCCTGGCTGGCATAGATGATACCACGAGACGAATTTACCAATAGTCCGCAGTCGCTAATCATACCATAGCGGCAAACTTCTTGTAAACTGCCTCCCTGTGCACCTACACCGGGAACAAGCAGGAAATGAGAGGGGGCCAGACGACGGATGTCGGCAAACATAGCTCCTTGTGTGGCGCCTACCACATACATCATTTGGTCGGGACCGGCCCATTCCTGAGATTTTTTGATGACTTTCTCAAACAGGCGCTCTCCATCGGCCGACTCTGTCAACTGGAAGTCGTGTGACCCTTTATTGCTCGTAAGAGCCAACAAGATGACCCATTTGCCCTCATACTCTAAGAAAGGGCGAACACTGTCTTCTCCCATATAGGGGGCGACAGTTAGAGAATCGATGTCGTACTCCTCGAAGAATGTACGGGCATACATCAGTGAGGTGTTGCCGATGTCTCCACGTTTAGCATCGGCGATGATGAAATGCTCGGGATAGTATTTTTTGAGGTATTTTATTGTATGCTCAAAACTTTGCAGTCCCTTTACCCCAAGACTCTCGTAAAAAGCCAAATTGGGCTTATAGGCTACGCAATAGGGAGCTGTAGCATCAATAATACCTTTATTAAAGGCGAAAATGGGGTCTTCTTCATTCAATAAATGTGTTGGAATCTTTTTGATGTCTGTGTCAAGACCTACACATAAAAATGATTTCTTTTCCCTAATTTGGGAAACTAACTGCTGTCTGTTCATATTTATATTGAAGATTGAAGATTGAAAATTGAAAATTGAAAAAAGGACTGTAAGGGAAATAACATATAACTTGTCAACTTGTACCTCGTCAACTCGTTTCTTGTCAACATATACCTTGTCAACTCGTATCTTGTCAACATATACCTTGTCAACTTGTATCTTGTCAACTTAACAACTACAATTCATTCTCCTTCATCCGCTCAGCATTTTCGGCTACGGTGAGGGCATCAATCATATCCTGGATGTTGCCACCTAAGAAACCTTGAAGGTCGTGGGTGGTATATCCTATACGATGGTCGGTGACACGCCCCTGGGGGAAATTGTAGGTGCGGATTTTTGCTGAGCGGTCGCCTGTGCTAACCAGACTCTTGCGGCGCGAGGCAATGTCATCAAGGTATTTTTGATGCTCCTTGTCGTAGATGAACGTGTAGAGACGAGAGAGAGCACGCTCTTTATTCTTAGGTTGGTCACGTGTTTCTGTACATTCGATAAGAATTTCCTCTGTCTCGCCCGTATTGGGGTTTTTCCACATATAGCGTAGGCGGACACCAGATTCCACTTTATTCACATTCTGACCACCGGCTCCACTCGAGCGGAATGTGTCCCATTTGATTTCTCCTTCGTTGATGGTTACATCAAATTTGTCAGCCTCGGGAAGAACAGCCACAGTAGCGGCGGAGGTGTGCATTCTACCTTGTGTCTCGGTGGCGGGAACACGTTGTACACGATGAACGCCAGACTCATATTTCAGCGTACCATAGACATCGACACCGCTGACAGCAAAGTCAATTTCCTTGTAGCCACCAACTGCACCCTCGCTCACACTGGTGATGGCGAGTTTCCATCCCTTGGAGTCGCAGAAGCGTTTGTACATTTGGAAAAGGTCACCGGCAAAAAGGCAAGCTTCGTCGCCACCTGTTCCGGCACGGATTTCCATCTGCACATTTTTGGCATCCTCGGGATCTTTGGGAACCAAGGCGATTTTTATTTCCTCTTCCAACTGAGGCTGAAGGGCTTCATTCTCAGAAAGCTCTTCGCGGGCCATCTCGCGGAGGTCGGGGTCACTCTCATTGGCGATAATATCTTTTGCTTCCTTGATGCTGTTTAGACAGGCGATATATCGCTTGCGTGCGTCCATGATATCGCTTAGGTCTTTATATTCCTTGGTTAGTTTTACGAAGCGTTGCTGGTCACCAATCACGTTGGGGTCGGTAATCAGAGTTGAAATCTCTTCGAAACGAGCTTCCAAACCGTCCAACTTCTCTAATATGCTGTTGTTTTCTGCCATTATTTAGAAATATTGATAATTAAAAATTGATATATATATATATCGAGGATAGAGGTTGGGAGCTTGATATATGCTTTTGTGGTTGCATAAGTATTCTCTCACCTCTCACCTCTTACCTCTTACCTCTCACCTCTATATTACTTAAACATATTCAAACACTCCATGTGGCGATTTGATGGTCAGTGAACGTGGACCTTCTTCGATATGTCCCACCACCTGTGCGTCGATGTTGAACGATCGGCTAATTTCGATGATTTTATCGGCTACAGCTTCTTCTACATAGATTTCCATACGGTGGCCCATATTGAATACCTGGTACATCTCGCGCCATCCTGTGCCACTGGATTCTTGAATAAGGCGGAACAGAGGTGGAGTGTCAAAGAGGTTATCTTTTACGACATGACAGTTTTCACCCACAAAATGTAGCACTTTTGTCTGTGCTCCACCCGTACAATGTACCATACCGTGGATGTCGCTGCGATGTTCGTCGAGGATACGCTTGATGACCGGTGCATAGGTACGTGTGGGGGAGAGAACCAGGCGACCGGCATCCAGCGTGACACCTTCAACATTGTCTGTCAGGTGTTTCTTACCACTATATACAAGGTCTTCGGGCACCTCGTGGTCGTAACTCTCGGGATATTTTTCTGCCAGGTATTTGGCAAAGACGTCATGGCGTGCTGAGGTGAGACCATTGCTGCCCATGCCGCCATTGTAACTCTTCTCGTATGTGGCCTGCCCTGTTGACGACAAACCTACGATGACATCTCCCGGACGGATATTGGCATTGTCAATGACATCGGCACGACGCAGACGGCAGGTGACAGTGGTATCAACGATGATGGTGCGCACAAGGTCGCCTACGTCGGCAGTCTCGCCACCAGTGGGATAGATTCCGATGCCCATTTTGCGCATTTCTTCAAGCAATTCGTCTGTTCCATTGATGATGGCAGAGATAACCTCGCCGGGAACCAACTGCTTGTTTCTTCCAATTGTGCTGGAAACCAAGATGTTGTCAACTGCACCTACGCATAGCAGGTCGTCGGTGTTCATCACGATGGCATCCTGTGCAATGCCTTTCCATACGCTTAGGTCGCCAGTCTCGCGCCAATACATATAGGCAAGTGATGACTTGGTGCCGGCTCCGTCGGCGTGCATGATATTGCAATAGGCAGGGTCGCCGCCGAGGATGTCGGGAATAATCTTGCAGAATGCACGGGGATAGAGTCCTTTGTCGATGTTCTTGATGGCGTTGTGTACGTCTTCTTTAGCGGCGGAGACACCGCGGAGCATGTATCTATTTGTATCGTTCATCTTCTTTTTATTCGAATTGTCTGATGTTGGGCGATAATATTCACCACACTACTGTTATGGCTTATTTTGTCCAAAATTCCCAACTGGCAAATGCCTGTAGCAATAGCATTTCAAGCCCATTCTTCACGGTGGCGCCGCGTTCACGACCCTTGTGCATAAACATGGTTTCATCTGGGTTGTATATGAGGTCGTAGAGCAAAGTGTGACTGTCCATTGCTTCGTAGGGCAGGTTTGGACATTCATTGGTGTGAGGAAACATCCCGCAGGGAGTGCAGTTCACAATCACGTTGTATTCTTTAATGTCATCTGCCGTAAGGCTTTTGTAAAGCACGGTGCCTGGACGCTCATAGCGGCTGACAAAGACAGTTTCCAGACCGAGTGACTTGAGACCAAAATTGATGGCTTTGGCAGCTCCACCTGTACCTAAGACAAGGGCTTTTTTATGAAAAGACTCCAGCATGGGTTCGATACTTTGGGTGAAACCGATGACATCGCTGTTGTAGCCTTTGAGGATAATTTGATTGCCTTTGTGTTCCACGCGGATGACGTTGACAGCGCCAATGGCACGTGCCTCAGGACTTATGTAGTCTAAATAGCTGATGACCTTCTGCTTGTAGGGGATGGTCACATTTAATCCCTTGAGGTTGGGGGTGGAGGCTAAGATTTCCTGGAGGTTCTCGATGTTGGGAATTTCGAAATTCACATACTTGGCTTTGATGCCTTCATTTTGGAACTTTTCGTTGAAATAACTGATAGAAAACGAATGCTCCAGTGGAAAACCTATTAGTCCGTAAATATCCATAATGATAATGATTTGGGGTGTTGGGTAGAGCGAATTTCCTTGTTTGTCAATGACTTATGGCTTTGTGGCAAAATACATGGTACATACGCCAAAGGTCATGCGTTTGAAAGTGGCAGAGGTGAAACCAGCGCGTTGAAGGGCTTCAGACATCGTCTCGCCTTGAGGAAAGGCGGCTATTGTGGCACTGAGATAACTGTATGCGCTCATGTCTTTTGAGACAAGCTTTCCCCATAGGGGTAGTACAGTGCGGGAATAGATCTTGAAGAGCTGCTTCATGGGGAAGCGCGTGGGATGAGTCAGTTCTACGATGCTCACGTGCCCGCCGCTTTTTAGTACGCGGCACATTTCACGGAGTCCCTGGTCTAAGTCGGCAAAATTGCGGATGCCGAAAGCGGCGGTCACTGCATCGTAGGTGTTATCGGGAAATGACAGGTTCATGCAGTCTTCTTTAGAGAAACTGATGATGTCCTGCAGTCCATTTTCTTTTACTTTTTTACGCCCGATTTCCATCATGCCCTCTGATATGTCGGAGGCAGTGAGGCGTTCGGGGTGGAGAAGCTGAGCAGTGAGGATGGCGAAGTCTCCTGTGCCAGTGGCGATGTCGAGGATATGCTGTGGGTGGTAAGGTTCCAATTGCATAATCGATTTGCGTCGCCATCGTTTGTCGATGTCGAACGACATGAGGTGATTGAGCTTGTCGTAGTTAGGGGCGATGCTGTCGAACATCTGCTCCACTTGCTCACTCTTGTCGCCTTCGTCGCTGTAGGGCTTGATTTTCTCCTGCTCGTACATTGTAGGTTGGTTACTTGTTCTTCAGATATTGGCTTACGTTTTGAGCAATTCGGGCAGAGAGGTCGTCGCTGTCGGCGGCTTTCTCAAAACGCTCACCTGTAATCTGCTCATAGAGTTCAATGTAACGGTCGCTCACACTCATGGCATACTCGTCAGTAATCTCAGGCATCACTTGTCCTGGTTCGTTCATGAAATTATGCTCGATGAGCCATTGGCGTACAAATTCCTTCGAGAGTTGGCGTTGTGGCTCACCCTTGGCCAATCGTTCCTCATAACCGTCTGCATAGAAATAGCGACTGCTGTCGGGGGTGTGAATCTCGTCGATAAGATACACTTTGCCGTCACGCTTGCCAAACTCATATTTTGTATCTACAAGAATCAGTCCATGACGTGAGGCTATTTCCTGGCCGCGTGTAAATAGTCGGCGGGTGTAGTCTTCCATGACTGCGTAATCCTCTGCAGAGACAATGCCCTGGCTGATGATTTCTTCGCGAGAGATGTTCATGTCGTGACCCTCATCGGCCTTTGTGGTAGGAGTGATAATGGGTTCAGGGAAACGCTCATTCTCTTTCATTCCCTCAGGCAGATGTACACCGCAAAGCTCGCGGCAACCGTCCTTGTAGGCGCGCCAGGCTGAGCCTGTAAGAATAGAGCGGATAATCATCTCAACACGGAAACCCTCGCATTTCAGACCGACGGTTACCATTGGGTCGGGTGTGGCGAGTTTCCAGTTGGGGCAGATGTCGTTAGTGCTGTCCAAAAACTTGGCGGCAATCTGGTTCAATACCTGGCCTTTGAAAGGGATGCCTTTGGGGAGGATAACATCGAAGGCGGAGATACGGTCGGTGGCAACCATCACAATCAAGTCGTCGTTGATGTCATACACGTCGCGCACTTTTCCATGATAAACGCTGCGTTGTCCCTCGAAGTTGAAATCTGTCTTTGTTAATGCTTTCATTGCTTTCTATTGTTTGTCTGTTGTGTTCTGATGCTTTTCTTCAGATGTCCCTACACTTTTGTCAGCACGCTCGTATGCGTTGACGATACGTGTGACAAGGCGGTGACGAACGATGTCTTTTTTCTCCATGGTCACAAAACCTATTCCTTCGATGTCGTGGAGAAGTTCGATGGCTTCGCTAAGACCGCTACGCTGACCGCGAGGAAGGTCTATTTGGGTGAGGTCGCCCGTGATAATCATTTTCGTGTTCCAACCCATACGGGTTAGGAACATCCGAATCTGGGCGGGTGTAGTGTTTTGAGCCTCATCCAAAATCACCACGGCATCGCTCAGTGTGCGACCGCGCATAAAGGCAAGGGGTGCTATCTGGATGATTCGCTTGTCAATCATATCCTGTAGCTTCTGCGGAGGAATCATGTCTTCCAGTGCATCGTAGAGAGGCTGGAGGTAGGGGTCGATTTTGTCTTTCATGTCACCGGGGAGAAAACCTAATTTCTCGCCAGCTTCCACGGCAGGTCGGCTTAGGATGATTTTCTTGGCGGTCTTTTCCTTCAGTGCCCTCACAGCAAGGGCGATGCTCAGATAAGTCTTACCTGTACCAGCTGGTCCCTCTGCAAACACCATGTCGCTTTGTTCAAATTCGTCGATCAGACGCTGCTGGTTGGCACTGCGGCCTTTGATGGGGCGACCGGAAATGCTGTAGACCAACACACCTTTCACGGCATCGGCTTTTGTGGGGCGGTCCTTCACAATGTCTATGATGTCTTCTTCATGAATGGAGTTATATTTAACAATATGCTGGCGCATCTTCTCGATGCACTTTTCAAATCGCTCTGTCTCCTCGTCATCGCCAAGCACTTTGATCACATTGCCACGAGCTACAATGCGCAACTTTGGAAACAGCGAGCGCACCATCTGCAAATACACATTGCCCACACCGTAGAATACGACGGGGTCAATATCTTCCAATACTATATACTTCTCTATCAAGTTCTCTCTAAGCTAATCTGTTCATGAATAGGCTGCAAAGGTACAAATAATTTCTCATCTTTACACACCTTTTATACATTTTTAGACAAATGATATCGTCTAAAAGAAAAAAGTTGTACCTTTGCATAAGATAAATTGCATATCAACATAGAAAATGATTGAAATATGCTGATTTCAAAAAACGACTATCTCAAGGGGTTTGGTATCATTGTTGTGATATTGGCCTTGGTGAGGTGTGTTTTCCCGTCGGTCACGAAGTCGATTGAGGAAGAAGGCAGACAAGCTATTGTTATCGAAAAGGATACTACAGGTAAAACCGTGAATTCTTCTGAACAGAACGTATCTGTTCAGGAGACGCCTATTATACGTCCAGAGGTGAAAAAGAATGATGCAGGAAATCATCCGGTTGTGGGGGTGAGAGTGTATAGGGAGGCTTTCCCTGATTCCAATGAGGTGCAGTTGGTAGCGGCACTGGAACATGGGGTTTCACCGGTGGCCGACAGAGATGAGGCCGAGCATCGAAAGGCAGAGTTGGTCTATGTAGCTGCCAACCCTTTCTATCATGTTGACAAGTTAAATAGAAGTATCCCATATCTTGTGCCGCGGGCTGCGGTGCTCATCAACGATATCGGACGTAATTACCTCGACAGTCTCCTGGTCAAGGGAATTCCTTTGCATCAAGTGATTGTCACAAGTGTCACGCGTACACAGGATGACTTGGTAAAACTTTCAAAAGTGAATAAAAACGCCTCAGAAAACAGTTGCCATCTCTATGGTACTACATTTGATATTAGTTATAATAGATTTATTGCAGTGTCCTCTCTTAGTGGGTTGCCTGGCACTGAGGTACGGAGTGACCAATTAAAAAAAGTACTTGCAGAGGTCCTTCGCGATTTGCGCGAGCAGGAACGTTGCTATGTAAAATACGAAATCAAACAAGGATGCTTTCATGTCACTGTGAGGTGATATTACTTATGGTTTTTTATATTTCCATTATTACGTTGTTGCAAATTCAGTAACGGATAATTGTTGCATTTTTTTTGTTATTCGTTACAATTCATAGATTTGAAAAATAATAAAATACCATTGGCGAATACGTCGAGGAAAAAAACATTATATTTGCACATTATTATTAACTCAAATCTTATGAACAATCGTATTTTTAAGCATTTCAAACATCAATTTCAACGCGCTGTCGCCACATGTGCGTTGGTGGTAGCGGTTTTTAGCTTCTCTATAGAGGCAAAAGCCCAATTGTCGTCCAACCCGGATAAGTTCCTGGGCAATATCACTACGAGTTACAACGTGGACTATGGCAATGAACCGTTCTACACGCTGTGGAATCAGATTACGTGTGAGAATGAGTCGAAATGGGGTTCAATTGAGGGCAATTCTCGTGGTAGTTTCAATTGGGGGTGTGACAATGCGTATAATTACGCCAAGCGGCACAATTTCCCATTCAAGTTTCACTGTCTCATCTGGGGCGCCCAGTATCCTAATTGGTTGAACAACCTCTCCACTCAGGAGCAATACAAGGCGATTGAGGAGTGGTTCGACGCTATCAAGCAGCGATATCCTGACCTGCCTATGATCGACGTGGTCAACGAGGCGGTCGCTGGTCATCAGCCCGCTCCGTATAAAAATGCCCTTGGGGGTGATGGTAAGACAGGCTTCGACTGGATTATCAAGGCATTCGAAATGGCTCATGAGCGTTGGCCGGATGCCATACTTATCTATAATGACTACAATACGTTCCAGTGGCAGCGCCAGGAATTCATCGACCTCTGTAAGGTGTTACGTGATTCTGGTGCGCCTATCGATGCATACGGATGTCAGTCGCACGACCTGACCGACATGTCTCTCAGCAATTTCAAAACGGCAATGACAGAGATTCAGAACGAACTTAAAATGCCGATGTATAGCACAGAGTATGACATTGGTACAACTGACGATGCTTTGCAGTTGCAGCGTTATCAGGAGCAGATTCCATATATGTGGGAGTCTGACTATTGTGCCGGTGTTACCATCTGGGGATATATCTATGGCCGTACGTGGACAACCGATGGCAACTCTGGCCTGATTAGAAATGGTGTTGACCGTCCGGCTATGACGTGGCTTAGGGAATACATGCAAAGTGATGCTGCCAAGAATGCCAAGAGTCCATTCCCCGGGATGGTGAAGGAGGCATCGGTCTATGTGAAATGTGCCTCTCTGAATCTGATTAAGGGTGAAACCGAAAATATCTCGATTAGGGCAAGACTGAAGACCAAGACCATTGACCATATTGACCTCTATGTAAACAACCAGTTGCTTACGACTTTTACATCGGAGCCCTATGCCATCGACTATGTGCCTGAGAATTCTGGCAGATATGATGTCAAGGCCGTTGTTGTGGCTACAGACGGTTCACAGTATGAGCGCTATTCTGGATTCAACGCTTTCAATCCACGTGTGCCTTTTAAAGGCGAGATAGAATTGCCTGGTACACTTGAGGCTGAGAATTTCGACTCTGGCGCTGAGAGCATAGCCTACCACGACTCAGATAATAAGGACGAAGGTGGCACCAATTATCGTAATGACTGCCCAGGTGTGGATATAGTGACTGGCAATGGCAGCTATGCACTTGGATACACCTCTTCAGGCGAATGGTTGGAATACACCATCAATGTGAAGGAGGCTGGTGTGTATTCCTATGAAGCTTCTGTATCTTCGGGAGTTACCAACTCGTCGTTTAACCTTGAACTGAGCACTGCAGAAGGACAGGTCAAACTGACCAATAATATTGCTGTGCCATGCGTGCAATCCAACAATTGGGATAACTATAGGGTAGTTCATGGAAGGCTGTTGGTTCCATTAGAGGCTGGAACACAGATTCTACGCATCAACATCACTGGCAGTAGCTGCAATATCGATAAGATTGTCTTCAATCATGTCGATGTGGATGAGAACATCGACATCAGTTTGACTGCAAATCCTGACCCGGCGATTGTCAATGAAAGTACGATGCTTAAAGTGACGGCCTCATCGCCAACGAGTGACATTGCTAATGTCAAGATATATGTGAATGATGTTCTCACCAAGACACTCACTGCTGAGCCTTTCGAATATAGCCGTACTTTCACAACGAAAGGTATCACCAATATAAGCGCCATTGCTACAGATGCCCAGGGCAGGCAGTCGAAAATCGCATCTCTTCCTCTGATGGTCAACAACAAACGCCAGGCTTACAAGGGCATCATTGCACTGCCGGGCACAATTCAGGCAGAGGACTTTGATAAGGGGGGCGAGGACTTCACTTTCCACGACTCTGATACTCAGGATGAGGGTGGTGCCAACTACCGCAACGACAATGAGGGTGTGGATATCATCACTTGCAATTCTGGCTATGGCATAGGATATACTGCACAGAATGAATGGCTGGAATATACTGTCAATGTGACAAAACCAGGAAAGTATCTTTATGATGCCGTGGTTTCCTCTGGACTTTCAGGTTCAGGATTCTCCATCAACTTGTCGAAGAATGGTACTCTCACCAATCTTTGTCGAGTGAGTGTGCCACAGACAGGAAACAGTTCATGGGATACCTATAGGACTGTAAGTGGTACAGTAGGTGACTTGGAGGCTGGCGAGCAGGTGATTCGTTTCACTATCACGGGGGCTTACTGCAATATCGACAATGTGACTTTCAAACTCGATCCCACTGGTATTGAAATGATTACAGACAACGAAAAGCGGAATACTGGTGACATTTATAACCTCTATGGTATCAAAGTAGGGGAGAACTACAAAGGTGTGGTCATCAAGAATGGTAAGAAATATGTGAACAAGTAGGACTTATCCATACGACTCATCAAAAAGGGTGCTCTTCAAGGGCACCCTTTTTGTGTTCCATGCATAGCAAGTCTTGTCTTCCATGGACGGACATCTATTGATACATGTCCTATAATTATGATATGAGTGAGAGAATGTTATCAATTGCCTGTAATCATTTGTATATCTTTTAGGGTAATAGCTCCTTTGACATTGATGATGTTCAATTCGGAGCTGTCCTCTTGTAGCAATACAAATTCGTTCTTACCGCCTTTAAGACTACGTTGATAGATGGTCATCTTCTCGCCTTCATCGTTCATGCGCATGATAGCCTCGTAACCTTCAGAATTGTATATTTTTTTTGCATCATCAAGTATGCGGGGGATGAGCGTGGCTTTCTCACAGGTTAAGATACGTAATTGGTCCAATTTGCTTGCTATTTCGCTGATGTCGTGATTCCCCGCCTTCACATTTGGAATCATGCTGAGCATCGTTTTCGAAATAAAAACGGTGGTAACACCATTCGTGTCCTCATATTTGTCGAAAAGTGCGTCCTGGGCCATTGCACTTTGTACAACGGCCATAAGCAGCAACGGCAGAAATGCTATATAAATACTACGATTTTTCATATCTCATATAATGTAAAATTTTATTTATCTAACCTCACACCCTCACACCCTCATAACCTCACACCCTAATTATTGATTGCTTTGTTGATAGCACCGGAGAAAAGCACAAGTGCGCGTTCAGTTTCTGCGGCAGCGTCCTCTGGATTGTCGAAAGTGTCTTTTTCTGTCACCATAGTCACTTTGCTGTCCTTCTGTTGATTGTTTGTAAACCAAACCGTTACGGAAACCAATAGCAGCAGACATGCTGCAGCTGCCATAGCATGTCGCAGCCATACTCTTCTTTGCTGTCGTTTTGACTTCTGTTCTTGGCTTGCCCAATCATCAATTTGCGATGAAAGTCTTTCTTCCATTGCGCTGAGGTGTTGGTCAGCCATTCTCATTTCGTCGTCAGTGGCTTCACCCGCTTCTATGCGTCTCAGTATTTCATCTATCTGCTTCTTCATCTGTTTCCCTTGATTAGTTTATCGCGTATTGTCTTTCGTGCCCGGCTCAGGATTACCCTGATATTGGTCGGTTGCAGTCCGGTATGCTGTTGTATCTCTTCGTTCGACATTTCTTCCATATCGTGCAGGGTGATAATCTTGCGCTGTTGTTCTGGCAATTGCTCGATAAGGCATTTCACCTGAAGAGATTCCTCTTTTCTTTCCAGTGTTTCTTCTATGCCGCTCTCATTTTCGCTGGTTATCGTTAGTTCGTCGGATGATTCGGTAGTAATGGGGATTTGTTTGCGCCGAATTTGATTTAGGTAGAGGTTCTTGATTAGGGTGGTGCAATATGCCTCTGTGTTTTTGATGTCATCAAGCAATTCTCTTTTCTGCCATAGCTTTAGAAACGCTTCCTGCACCAAATCCTCGGCTTCCTGGGCGTTGCCGGTGAATTGCCACGCCGTCCAGTACATACGGCGTGACAATGGCAGGAAAATCTTTTTAAACTCAGAGGCAGACATCTTTTATCCTATTTGAGAAATTGCAGTGTCAGTTGTTGAGCTTCTCAATGTCAGATGGTCTGAGCTTTCCCTTTATCTGTATAAGTGAACACTCGTTTGGTTCGATATTGAGGACGACCATTTCGGTGATATTATCATTTTTCGTTTTCACCAGAACCAGTGTTTTTTCATTATCCTCGTTGCTGTTCACCATCGTTTCATAACCATTCCTGCTCAATGATATAGCTTTTTGTGCGAAAGCTTGGCATAGTTGTGAATCGTTGTCTATGTTGAGAATTGTTAAATGATTGACTCTCTTGATGATGTCACTTCCATCGTCTTTTTTTGCAAACGTCGATGCCATCGACATCATAGCTTTGGGAATTTCAATAAACTCTACATTCGGTTTGTTTTTGAACTCTTTAAAGAGGTCATCTACACTCTGTGCGGCCATGTTTGCAGCCCATACAGTCATCAGCATGATTGTAAATATAGTCTTCTTCATTTTTTTATTTATTTTTGTGAAACAATGTTTTTTGAAGCGCTTACAACCATATAGACACACAAAATGAGATTTCGTTACATGCAAATTACAAAAAATCCCAAATCATTCACAATTCTATTCGTTCTAAATCATCGGGCACAAATATTCGCCCACTGAATACCGATTTGGCTTCAGCTGTGTAACGTTCTCGCCGTGTGTCGAGTGTCTTGTCTTCCGTATGGTAGAGGATAAGATTCTTTACATCCAATTGTGCTGCCAAACGTGCGGCATCCAAGGCAGTACTATGATGTTTTTTATAGGGCTGGAATCGCTCGCGGTCAGCATACAGACAGAAAGCCTCACTCATTAGCCAGTCGGCATGAAGGACGTATTTCTCATTCTGCTCGCAGTAAGGTTCATCTCCTAAACAGACCAGATGTTGCCCGTCTGGCATTATGGCTGAGAATCCAAATTGTTTTTCTTTTGTGGAGTGGATATCGAAACATTGAAAATTCATATCTCCTACGCTGAACGTGTCGCCATCATTGACTTCATGCATTTCCACAATCGTACCAATGCCGTCCGATTGCTTCTTGGGAAGAATTTGGCGGCAGATGTACTCTAAAAGCTCAAGCACTTTTTTATGACTATAGATGCGAAAGGGTGTGCGCTTTTTATATTGCAGTGCCATCCGCATCATCCATACCACACCGAGAATGTGGTCGGTATGAGCATGGGTGACAAACATGTCGCCAATGTCTTCGATTCGAACTCCAGCTTGGTCGAGTTGACGATAAATGCCGTTTCCACCTCCGGCATCTACCAGCAGATGGTGCCCGCTCTGGCTTCGTAGCACAAAGCAGGTATTATAGCATCGCATGGCCATCGCATTTCCGGTGCCAAGAATGATAATTTCGTTGTGATTAATCATTATTTAATATTGAATATTGAAAATTGAATATTGAGAAAAGAAATTACAGGAGTTCAGACATACTTTTGCAACTTCGAATCTAATCTCTCACCTCTCACCTCTTACCTCTCACCTCTTGCTACCATCTTCTTCCCGGCTTGGATATAAATGCCTTGAGAAGGTTGTTGGTTTTCTGAGATGCGAATACCCTGAAGGTTGTATCGATGAGAGTTTATGGGTGAGGGTAGGGCAGTGCTGTTAATCCCGCTCTCTGAAGGACGGGGATAAATCTCGTTAATACCTTCCATAGCATAGGTGCCAAAGATTGTCAGATGAGTGCGGTCGATAATGGTCATAGAGCCTTTAGTGCCATTCTGGCTGGTGTAGTTGGTGTCCCATACCATTGGCACCATACCCCCCATTTCCTTTGTCAGACGGAATAGTTCGCGGTAGTGCGACTTGATAGACTGGTTGTGCTTTTCCTGACTCTCACCTTCGAGTCCGGAAAGGTCGCGCCAGTTGGCACCAAATTCACCGATAACCACGGGATATCCCTTGTCAACGAAGTTGGTCTTCATTTTTTGCAGTTGGTTTTTCATCTCCGTTTCCTCTCCCCATGTGGCATTATGCTGTGAACCGCTGTGGTGATTGCCGGCTCCCCAATAATAGAACACCTTGCCCCACGATTCGTCTTTCTCCATCCCCCAGAATTGCCAGGGGTTATAGTAATGAACCTCGATGGCGAGTTTACCCTCTACTACGTCTGTTGGCATTTTGCCTGCCATAAAGTTGCATGTGTGGTCGATGTTGGTGGAGGGACCTTGCACCACGAGCACACGCTGCGCATTGTTGCCGCCGGTTTCTCGCACGGCATCAACGAAAGTCTGGTTATACTGAATGAGGTTGTTGGTCGATGATTGGAGGTCGGCATTAGGTTCGTTCAGTCCGGCAAACAGTAGATGTTCGTCATAGTCCTTGAAAGTCTCGGCTATTTGTGTCCAAAGGGTCTTGAGGATGTATTTATTGGTGCCTATCTTGGTGGGGTCGCTGTCTTTGATATGCTCCTCCAACCAACCGCCGTCCCAATGGTCATTGATGACAACATAAAGTCCTTCGTCAATGCAGTAATCCACTATTTCTTTCACACGGGCCATCCATGCGGCGTCGATTTCGTAGGTCGAGGCATCCGAGATATGACCAGCTGCCCAGGCGCAAGGGATGCGTACACTCTTGAAACCGAGACTTTTCACATATGCGATAATTTCAGGAGTGGTTTTTGTACTCTGCCATCCAGTTTCTGCCGCCAGACCACCCTTGTTGTTCCATAGGGCTGCACCAGTCCAGGTGGTGAAGGCTTCAAGGGTGTTGCCAAGATTCCATCCTGGCGACATGTCGTTGACGATTTCCATGGCTGAGCGGGAAAAGCCTTCTTGTGCCTTGATATTCGAACCACACAAGAGTAACAATCCCACACTCACAAAAAGCTTAATTTTACTCATCATTGTTGTTTTAGTTGTTTTAGGTATTTCAATAATATTGCAATAGTTCTTATGGCATCATTCTTCTTATCTCAGTGTAATATACATATACACCAATGACACGAGCAGTCCAATCAGAAAACTGATGGCGTTGCAAAGCACACTGTAAATAGCTGCCTGCTTGATATTCTTTACAAAAAGGTAATACCACAACGTCTCCACGGCAAATACTACTAATTCACCCATGAAAATGGCCGTTATACCACCTGCCACGAAATTCAGAAACAGATTTAATGGTATATTTGTAAGGATATTAACGGCAATGGATGACCAAAGCACCCTTTTACGTCTTTCACCGAGTAGCAGCAATACACCCAATTCGATGATGATGGTAGCAAGGCAGACTATGGTAAGTCGGAAGGATAATGGCATAATACATATTTATAGAGTGGATAACAGGTATCCTGGAATCAGTGATGCAGCGAGTAGGCCGAAGGCATATCCTTCTTTTCCACGAAGCAGAACGTTGGCTAAGTAGAGAGTCACAGGCATGGTGCAGTTGATCATAAATAATCCCACAAAGAGCACCACATCTGAATTTCCTCTCAGCAATAGGCAAACTATTACAGACGCCACCATCAATATCGATGCAGCCACCAGTCCCATATATTTGCAGAGCCATCCTCCGGCCATTTTCCCAAGCATCGCCACAGCACCGAGCGCAAGGATGATGGTGGGATTCTTCACTGTTCCCGTTGAGAATAGTCCACCAATCAGCGACCTGAGCATCACGATAAGCATCAGTGACAAGACACCAAAGAAGATGAAAGCCCGGGTAAATGAGAGCTTCTTATCGCTTGTTGTGGCATTGGCTGTCTGGGTATCTGGCGATATATCGAGCTTTAGATATGTAAGTGCCAATAGGCAGATAGCTAAGAGGATGATATACAGCAGCGTCCACGAGAAGAATACCATACCGATCGACAGTCCGAAAGCACCCGTGGAAACGAAGGTGCCAAGAGCGCGGATATCATTGCTGGTCTTTAGCACCGTTTGCTTTCCACCCCATACGTGAAATAGGGAATTACCAATGCCTAAAAAAGAGGCAACGGCAAACATGCCCCAAGCGTTGCGAAGCAGTGATGTGGAAAAGACCAGAGATACCAACAACACGGCAATGGTGAGAGATGCCACTGCTGCAAGTAGAATCCAGTGCATCTTTCGTGAATAATCGACCAACACACCTGTAAGTGGTTGGGTAAGGAATGCCAGTATGTTGTAGGTTATGAATATACTTAATAAGTAGGGGATATCAAAGTGGGATGAAAGCAGGTAGAGACTACACACACATAAGCCATCGACAAGAAAGTGAAGTATCGAGCAGATGCCAACAAAAAGAATATGGTAGGAAGATTTTTCCAACATAGTGATGATATATGTTAGTCTTTACGTAATTTGATGCAAAATTACAAAAATGCAGCTAAAATTAGGCGTTTTCAATAAAAAAAATTATTTTTGCAATTTAAATGCAGATGGATAGTCGAATGTTAATGTAATATCTTCTTTTTTATATGGCACTTTTCCTAAATCTCCAAGACAATACCATTATACAAAGTCCGAAAAATACATACCGCATTCTGTGTACACTGGGACAGGGCGGGTATGGTATCACCTATCTGGCTGAAACAACGATGAAGGTGACTTCTGTTGTTACTGGCGAGTTGGGACAGGTGAGACAGACACACGATGCGACGGTGAAGGTAGCACTCAAAGAGTTCTTTTTAAAAGAGGTAAATGGAAGGGATGGCATACAGGTGACATGCAGCCAGCAAGAGGGGTATTTCAAGAAGTATATGGAGAAATTCCGAGTGGAGGCACAAAATCTTTCACGTCTGAGGCATCCTAATATCGTGTCTGTCATCGAATTGTTCGCTGCTAACAATACACTCTATTATTCCATGGAGTATGTCGAGGGTATGTCGCTGTTACAGTATATTAATCAGTATGGACCTATGACCGAGCAGCAGATGCTACCAGTGATTCAGACGATAGGTCGGGCGCTTGATTATATGCATGGGCAGAAAATGTTGCATCTCGATTTAAAACCCAACAATATCATGCTCCGCGATAATATGTCGCCAGTCATCATTGATTTTGGATTGTCTAAGCATTATCAGGAGAATGGGGTGCCCGAGTCTTCCACCACCATCGGTGCTGGTACTCCCGGCTATGCGCCCATTGAGCAGAATGATTATCATGGAGGAAATGGATTCCCCGTCACATTGGATGTCTATGCGCTGGGAGCTACCATATACAAGATGCTTACGGGCAAGACTCCACCTGTGGCAAGTAGTGTGATGAATGAAGGATTGCCACTTGGTCCCCTCGTTGATAGAAGTGTTTCTCCACAAACAATCAATGTGATAGTAAAGGCTATGGCTCATATGAAAGGGGCAAGATACCAAAGTGTGTCGGAGATGATGAACGCTTTGACAGGACAATCTCCTGGTTCCTCGGGAGAATCTGACCAAACATCCTTGGCCACGGATAGTACGATGCAGGCCAGCGTCGATACGAGTCCATTGCCCGCTGGAAATCAGAGGAAGATGAAGACTAAGAATTGTCCCCATTGCGGAGGCGAGATTTTGGCAGAAGCGAAGAAATGCTGGCACTGTGGTCGATGGATAGAGCAACCGATTGAAATCGAAAAGAAAGGTGGCCACAAAGGATTGATTATCGCAATTGTTGCTCTTGCGGCCATTATCCTGACAGGTGTGGGACTGTTGCTCGCTGGGGTTTTCGATAAGAAAGAAAAGGAGCAAATCAAACCTGAAATTGAGCAACCGGTTGATGAACCTCAGAAAGAAGAAATTGATACCCCGGAAGTTGAGGTAGAGGAGCCACCTGCATCAGTTGTCAAGAAATCTATTCTCGACAATTTCGAGAATGTGGATTTTAAAGGGTCAGTCGGTGGACGATATGAGATTGAGGCTCATCTGCAAAACAACAATAATCATTTGAATGGATGGGTTTATTACATCAGTCAGGGCTCAAGAAACAAAATGAGCTTAGAAGGGTATGCCTATTCCCGTGACGATATAGAATTATATGAAATTCATGAAGGCGAGACCGTGGGAGAAATAATTTGTAGGATGAGGTCCGACAATTCATTATATGGTACTCATACCAATTCAAAAGGAGAGACAAGGTCGTTCGAATTGTACCCACAATAAAACAAGTGCTACAATAATAAAAAGAGCATGGCCACTATGATTGCCATGCTCTTTTCTATCCTATATATTTGACTACGATTCATCTCGAACCAGCCGGATAATTAGACCTACCTAAAACCAATTAAAAAACTAAACTAAACTAAAAAGCAGGTCTTATAGTAGGTTTTTGATTATTTTTACAACTTTTGCCTTTTGAGAAGTAACTTCACTGTAATCTTACAGGAATCTCTCATAAATCATTGATCATTCGTATGAATCAAGTCGGCGAGGTGTTTACAGGGCCATCTTGTCGATGGGCTTTTGTCAGCATCGCTAAAAATCAATAGAGTGCGATTATGAACTTGAAACAATAGCGTGTAATTTTTCTGATGGTGCAAAAGTAGGCATTAATTGCATTTATTTAATAGATTAATCAATCAAATATAGTATGGTTTTGTATTCATGATACATCTGGGCGTGCAAACAATACATTTGGGAAGGTGTCAATAAAAAACAACACTACCGATTAGAAATTAATTACTTGGATGCGTCTTGAATCATTATTTTTATTTACTTTTGCAATAACCATCTTATTTGACTATGAGGATACTACGAACGATAGCCTTTTTCATGGTGATAGCGATAGCATCGGTATGTTACGCCACCAATTATTACTTCAGAGCCATTGACGTTAAAGACGGACTGGCAGATTATTTTGTCAGAGATGTCTCACGTGACAGCCATGGATACATTTGGATTTCCACTATCAATGGATTAAGCCGTTATGATGGTTATAGATTTAAGAATTATTTGCCTGTAAATTTTGGGGCAAGTGGCAATGATGTGTCATTTGTAAGGGAGACAGCCGACAAAACGCTATGGATGCACTGCTCAGGAGACCTGTTTACCTATTCTCACAAAAGTGGAATATGGCAGAAAAATGGGGCGGCTCGTCTTTCTCAACTGGGAGTAAGTGGTGCCATAAAAGAGTTTTATGTGGACGATAGGAAGAATATTTGGGTGACAACAGAAAACAGCATCTATTATTACGATTTCTCAAAGCAGGAACTACACAATATAGCCAATTACAGCAAGTCGCCCGTCTTGCATATAGTTTCTAAAAATGGCACTACTGTAATAGTGAACACCGACTTCAACATTTACGAGGTTTCTACCAGAGACATGAAACTCGTTCCAATCGGTAAAGCTCCCATTCTGTCATACGATCGCGATAGTCGTGTCTATCTCGACAATAAAATGAACCTATGGTTCTATCAGTCGCATTCCTTGGCAGGTTTACAATGGGTGTTTTCACTCAAAGACCGTCAATGCCGACGTATGGACGACTTAGCCCACATGGGTAATGTCTTGGTAAACACATTAACCGAGGACCATGATGGCAACTTATGGGTGGGCACGGGTAATTCTGGCGTACATGTCTTTTCGGTCGGATACGATGGCTTTTCTCTCACCGAATGTAGCCACATGGATGTGTTTGCTCCTCAGAGCTCGCATATTTCATGCCTATATCTCGACGACAACAATACTATGTGGGTTGGCTCGTCAAAACTCGGTGTCGCTTTCACCGATTTGTGCGCTCCTACGCTCGATATGGTATCTACAGGTGAATATGAGGATGTGAGTTCGTTGCTTCAAGACCGACATGGAAACTTTTGGGTCGGCTTTGATGGGGGAGGGCTAATGAGAAAGTCGCCAACAGGCGGCGTCACCTATTTTTCTGCCTCGAAGCATCAGTTGCCCTCCAATATTATCACTTCACTGACTCTTGATGCCGAAGGTGTTGTGCTTGTGGGTACTTACGGTAGTGGCATCGCCCGTTTTAACGGCACTCAATTCACACCTGTTTATACCGATATTCCAAACATTGCGTATGTCAAGGCTATGGCTACAGACACCAAGAAAAGCCTATGGGTGGCTACTGTTGATAGAGGGGTGGTTAGAATCATGCCCGATGGGAAACACTTCCATTACACAACTGATAATTCACCGCTATACTCCAATGGAATTTTGTGCTTGGCTATAGATTCTTTACGCAACATTATTTATATAGGAACATCTGCCGGTGTGGCTGCCTACGATTATGTAAAAGAAAGTTTTGTCCAAATTGATGAACTGGAAAAAATAAAGGGTACATATGTCTTGTCGTTGATGATATGTAGTCGAAACCTCTTATGGATAGGTAGTCGAAATGGACTTTGGGTATATAGGGCGAAGGATTCTTCTATGACTTGTCTCACCACAGAGGAAGGAATGTCGCACAATACCATTAGAGCTTTGGCTGAGAGCGGGGATAGAGTGTGGGCAAGTACTGACAATGGACTGACCTGTATCACAAGTGCTTTCACACAAGATAAAGGTGAAGGAATCTCATTCAAATGTCATCCATATTATGAAATCAATGGATTGCATGATATGGTATTCTCAAATAATGCGGCGCTTACCACCGATAATGGCACTGTCCTTCTTGGCAATTATAGTGGCTATACCAGTATTTCGCCCGAGAAAATAGTGTCCCGTTATCCTGAACCACACGTTGAGTTTACAACTTTTTGGATTAACGAGAAAGAAGACACGCTTTCACACTCTGAATTGACTCTTCAGAATGGCGATCGTCTTGGTATTGCCGTGTCTGCCATGTTGCCATCGCTCAGTCATAAAGTAAAATATTACTATCGTTTTAAAGGTGATGAGGAATGGGTTCAAGCTCCTAACAATATTCTTTATTTCGTCTCATTACGGCCAGGCAAACATATTTTACAGGTAAAGGCGCAATTTATCGGAGGAACTGAGGGCGATATTGTGGAATTGGTTATCAGGGTAAAACCTCCTTTCCTTTTATCATGGCCAGCGTTTCTACTGTATGCATTGCTATTGATAGCTATCATTTATCTCATTTATAAAGCCATTCGCAATCGTCAAAAACGCGAACTTGCCATTCATCAGCTTGAGATGAATCTTAGAAAATATGAGATGGAAGAGGAGAAAATCCGCTTCTTCACCAATATCAGCCACGATATCAAGACTCCTCTTACACTTGTACTTGCGCCATTAGAGAAAATACGTAGCAATCCCTTGCCTGCAGATATTCAGACAGAGGTGGATGTGGCATGGAGAAACTCGCGACAACTGTACGACCTAATCCAACAATTACTCGACTTCAGCCGACTTGATGTGGGAGCAGATAAGTTGAATCTCAAACATGGCGATATCGTGAGTTTTGTGAGACAGACAGCACAGAACTTCACATATTTTGCCATTGGCAAGCAAATTCAGCTTCAGCTCAATCTTCCCCAGTCACCCATTGAAATAGCTTTCGATGAGAATAAAATGCGACGGATTGTCACCAATCTATTGTCCAATGCGTTCAAGTACAATGTCGATAAGGGCACGGTTTCCATTATGCTGGATGTCATTAAAAAAGGTGAAGAACGTGAAGTGACTTTGCAGATTGCCGACACAGGAATTGGAATCAACGACAAACACCATGTCTTCGAACGTTTTATTCAGGAAACACACGGACAAGAACAGGAGGGTAGTGGTCTTGGACTATATATCGTCAAGAAATATGTTGAAATGATGGGTGGTCACATTCGTGTTTCCGACAACAAACCCCAGGGGACAGTTTTCACAGTCATATTGCCTGTGGTTGAGCAAACAGAGACCATAAATGATAAGCAAGAAGAGATGGGTGGTGAGATGCCGACAGAGAAAGCCATCGGCGATAAGGGTGGAAATCGAAAACCTTCGATTCTTATTGTCGATGACAATACGGATACACGACACTTCCTACAGCGAAGCCTTGAAGACGAGTACACTGTGCTATTGGCGGTAAATGGTAAGGAGGCACTAAAGATCTTGGGCGATAACGAGAATGTGAGCATTATCATCAGCGATGTGATGATGCCTGTGATGGATGGTATAGAATTGTTCAGAACCCTTAAGCGCGACATCAATTACTCTCATATCCCGGTTATACTGCTAACGGCAAAGAGTAGTGAGGAGAACATTGTCTCGGGGTTACAGGAGGGCGTTGCCGACTATATCACGAAACCTTTCAGTTTGCCTGTATTGAGACAGCGCATACGAATGATACTCGAACAAGCGCAGCTGATGCGTAGTCAAGTGGCCCACGGCATTGAAATTGAGCCAAGTGAGATTACGGTGAGTTCACTCGACGAAGAACTTATCAGTCGTGTCATTCAAGAAATAGAGGCACATATCCAAGAAATTGACTATTCTGTGGCAATGCTCAGCTCTGCTGTGGGGATGACGCGAGGACATCTCTACAAGAAACTGATGGCCATCACAGGCAAGTCGCCATTGGAGTTTATCCGTATCATTAAAATCAAACGGGGCAAGAGCTTGCTCGACCAGGGAAAGACAAATGTCTCTGAGGTCGCCGATATGGTGGGATTTTCACCAAAGCAGTTTACCCATTATTTCAAAATGATGTACGATGTGACCCCCTCCGATTACCTCAGAAATCTCAAGTAATCACCCCATCGCCCTATGTAAATTCAAGTAATCACCCTGTCGCCTTTGCTGCAACAATGTTGCAGCCCCAGAGACAGCAAAAAGCCGGATTGATCTTTGCAGGTCAATCCGGCTTTTGATAGTAATTGTGTGGTATAATTATTTAGCTTTTGGCATCATCAGCACTTCTACTCTGTTGCCACTCTTGAGGATGACTTTCTTCAGGTGGTTGCTGATAGCCTTTGGTGTCACAGCCTCGACGGTCTGCTTATAGTCAGTGTGGATATCTACACCGAAACGATTCCAACGGTCAATCACGGTCAACCAGTAGTTATTGGTCTTGGCATCCACATCTGCTTGCTTCAGAAGAATCTGCTTCACCTTGTTCAGGTCTTCCACATTCGGACTGGCGATTGTTGCCTCCATACCTTTCTGGAACTCAGGCATGGCCTCGTTTACCTTGTCAGGATTGAGCATGGCAGAACCTTGGATAGCCAGATAAGTTATCGGACCGCCAGTCATCACATTGGTGCTTGCACCGGCATGGTAGGCTGCTGAAAGACGCTCGCGAATCTCGCGGTTGAAGGTCATGTCAAGCATGCGGGATGTTATATCGTTGATGACATTGTTTTGCAAGGAGTATTTCACTGGCTTCGAACGCCATGATACCAATGCCTGAGCCTGGGGATTCTCCATCTCTTTGTCGAAGTGATTTACCACTTTACCATTAGCGAGGGTTCTCAACTCTTTGATTTTCAGGTCGGGAGCGCCTTTTGATGGCAGTGAAGCGATATATTGCTCACACAACTCAATCAGTTGTGCTTCGTCGAAATTGCCTACGAAGGTGAAAGTGAAGTTGGCAGCATTGTTGAACATCATCTTGGCCATTTCCAATACACGGTCATAGCTTACGCTCTCTATTTGTTCAGCTGTCGGGATGCGGAAGCGTGGATTGTTCTTATAGGTGGTGCTCATCACTGAATCCTGGAATACCACCTGGCTGTTCAGACTCACGTTCTTCAACTGCATCTTGATGGCATCCAGATAAGTGTTCACGGCTTTCTCGTCTTTGTTCAGATTAGTGAAGCTCAGATATACCAGTTGCATCATGGTTTCAATGTCCTTTGGAGTGGAAGAACCTGAGATACCATGGCTCACAGCGTCGAGGTCGAATGATGTGCTAACCTGCTTGCCGGCAAGGGCTTTCTGAAGGTCAGTCTGCATGAATTTGCCAAGAGCACTGTTGGATAATACGAGGCTGGCCATCTGAACGTTGTTGTTGTCAGCAAGGTCGAAGAGCGACTCGCCACCGAATGATGAGGCCTGTAATAGAATCTGCTCGGCATTGAAATCTGTCTGCTTCATCTGAACCTTTGCGCCATTCGAGAGGATGAGTTCTTTATATCCTAATGCTTTGTTTTCTGATACTTTTACTACGCTGCCCTTTTGTGGCAGTTCAGCCATCAGCGGTTCGGTAATGACGTTGTCCACGTATGCTTCCACTGTTTCTGCACGCACATCGGCCACAGCCTTCTTCATGTCGTCAACGCTGAAGTACTGTTTGCCCTCTTTATCCTGCATAAATGCCATAGCGACAAAGTTGGAATCATTATCCAAAATCAGCTGTGGATACACTTGGTTCACAATGTCCACGGGGAGCATAGGAATCATAGCATTCATCAGTTTATATTCATCTTCGATTGAGGGGATAGGCTCGGCATCGATGAAGTTATCTACATACTGGCTGCAATAGTTGTGTGTCTCATACTTATCGCGGTTGTTGTAAATCTTCTCCAAACGGCTCTGGAATTCAGACTTCACTCGCTCGTATTCTGTAGCAGTGAAACCATGTTCCTTTACGCGTTTCAATTCGCGCAGGGCGGCTGCAATAGCTTCCAGTTCTTTGCCCTCTTTAGGCATGATGGTAAGCATAAGGGCATCCTTGGTACGAGATACAAGATATGAACCGTATTCAACTCCAGCTTGGAGCAGCGGACTTTCTGGGTCTTGGCATACTTCGGCAAAACGAGCGTTCAGCATGTCGTTGGCCATATCGACGGCATAGTCGAGAACCATGTATGTCATGTCGCCTTTCATCTCCTCAGGTACGGGGTCGGTCTTCATGGCCAACAGAATCAGCGACATCTGTTGCTCCTTGTCTTTGCCAATCACATAGATACCCTCGTCGTTGTCGGGAACTTCCACTGGTTCAACCTTGGCAGCATTTGCTGGAACAGTGATGCCCGAGAATAGTTCCTTGACTTTCTGCTCAGTGCGGTCAACGTCGATGTCGCCCACAATGATGACAGCCTGGTTGTCGGGACGATACCATTTGCGGTAGTAGGCACGAAGTGTTTCTGGCGAGCAACCGTCGATGACAGACATCAAACCGATGGGGAAACGCTCACCGTATTTCGAACCAGGATACAGTTCTGGCAGTTTCTGCTCCAGAATCTTCTGTGTACCGATAATGCGCATGCGATATTCATTGTGCACGATGTCGCGCTCTTGGTCAATTGCCTTGGCATCAAGTGTGATACCATTCGACCAATCCTTCAAAATCAACATACACGAGTCGATGGCTGTGATGCGAGTTGTAGGTACATCTTCAATATAATAGACCGTCTTGTCGGTTGAGGTGTATGCATTGAGGTTACGTCCATACTCCACGCCGATAGACTGAAGATACTCCTGCAGATTATTGTCTTTGAAATGGTCAGTGCCATTGAAAGCCATGTGCTCAAGTAAGTGAGCCAGACCGCGCTGGTCGTCGTTCTCCTGCACAGAGCCTACCTTCTGGGCAATGTAGAAACTTGCCACTTTTTCAGGATAGTCGTTGTGGCGGATGTAGTAGGTGAGGCCATTATCCAGTTTACCAGTGCGCAAAGCAGGGTCCACAGGAATGGGCTGGGTAGTCTGAGCTGTGGCTGAGACTCCCACAAACAGTAAAACTGCTGAAAACAGATGCTTAATTTTCATTATAAATTAGTTTAGATATTGGTTTGACTCTTTTTCAACATTTGAACGTGCAAAAGTACGAAAAAAAGGCTATATAAAGTGTTTTTTTACATTAAAAAACCTTTCATTTTAATTTATTTGAGTTTCATGTGCATGAAAATTTTGATATTTCGCCAAAAACGCATACCTTTGCGCATATTTAGTGCCTATGAAAAAGGTTCTCAAGTGGGTTTTGATTATTATTCTCATCCCAATTATACTCTTTTTGGTGCTGGCTTTGCTGCTCTATCTACCACCTGTGCAAAACTGGGCGGTCGATAAGGTGGCCGAATATGCGTCTGAGAAGACAGGGATGGATATTTCGGTAGGACATGTCTCGCTGAAATTCCCACTCGACTTGGCTGTGGATGATTTCAAGGTTATCAAGGACAACGACTCCATCCCTGGTGTGCGCGACACCATTGCCGACATAGGCCAGTTGGTGGTTGATATACAGTTGATGCCGCTATTTAAAAGTCAGGTGGAAATCGACGAGTTTCAGCTCAACAAGGCCAAAATCAATACCAATGGTTTCATTGCCGACTTCCGGCTGCAGGGGGATATTGAGAAGATGACACTTCAGAGTCATGGGGTTGACTTGAACAAATCGATGGCAAATGTCAATAACATTTCGATTGACAATGCACAACTGCACATATTCCTGCCCGACTCCGTACCTCCCGATTCTTCTGTAAACAACTGGAAAGTTCATATCGACGAAGTGAAGTTTGCCAAATCCAACCTCACCGTCCACATGCCAGGCGATGTTACCGAGATGAGTGTCGGACTGCCCGACGCATTAGCCAAGGGTACAAATATAGACCTCAGTACGGGTACATTCAAGATTGGCCACGTGGAGTCACGACAAGGTGCCTTTACCTACGACAACAAATTGGTGAATCCCGTCAGCGGCCTTGATGCCAACCATATCGCTATGTCGGATTTGAATCTCATCGTCGATTCCATCTCGTTGAGTTCACCTAACATCGACCTCAATTTGCGACAATGCTCGTTTAAGGAGAAAAGCGGTATTACAGTTGACGATTTCTTGGGTATTGTCAGTATGGACTCCACCCGCCTGTCTGTGCCGGCATTCAGCATGCGCACTCCCGACTCAAATCTCTCTGCCAAGATTGAAATGGACTTGAATGCTTTTGAGGATTTCAATCCTGGAAAGGTGTATGCTGATGTCGATGGCTACTTAGGCAAGCAAGACCTGATGCGGTTTATGGGGGATATGCCTCAGGATTTTGTCAAGAAATGGCCCAATCAACCACTCAGCATCAGGGGAAAGGTCAGGGGGAATATGCAGCGTGCGGACCTCAATGGGGTCAATCTCTCACTGCCCACTGCGTTTAATCTCAATGCGTCTGGATATGTGGCCAACCTTACCGACCCTTCGAATTTGAAAGCCGACCTCAAACTGAAAGGTAATACCGATAACCTCGACTTCGTTACTGCAATGCTGCCGCCGGATGTTAACCGGGAAGTGAAAATACCACGGGGGATAGGTATTGATGGTACATTTAAGGCCAATGGCCCTGTCTATGGTGCTGATTTTACTGCTACAGAGGGTGGCGGAACGCTCAAAGCAAACGTAGCGCTCGACTCCAAACGGATGAAATATTCCACCACACTCGATGCCAAACAGTTCCCCTTGCAACATTTCCTCCCCAATATGGGCCTCTCGCCCATCTCTGCCTATTTGGAGGCAGATGGGGTGGGGACAGACATCATGTCGAAATCCACATCACTCAGAGCTAAAGCCAATATTCAGCATTTTAAATATGGTGGATATGATTTTGATGGCATGAAGGCCACAGCTTCCATCAATAACGGACGCATCGATGCCGACATCTCCAGTCATAGCCCATTATTTGACGGTACGGTGTCGTTTGATGCACTCATCAGTTCCAAACAGCTGCAAGGTACGTTCTCTTGCGACCTAAACAATGCCGACCTCTACCAGTTACGGATTGCCGATACACCTTTAACTGTCTCAGGATGCGCCCATGTGGATATCGACTCCGATTTCAAAGACTATTATAAGGTGAAAGGGTCGTTGGCTGGTGTCTCTATGTTTTATAAAAATGCGTATTATAGGCCCGATGATCTCGATATCGATTTGCTCACACGCCGTGATACCACCTACGCGCACATCAATAGTGGCGATTTCCAGTTGAACATGAATGGAAAGGGTGGATATGAGAAACTGTTGAAGGAAGTGGATAACTTCACCGCTGAACTCACAAAACAGCTGAAAGATAAGCATTTCAATCGTGAAGAACTGCAGCAGAAACTGCCCAATGCCAATCTTTATCTCAATACCGGAAACGAAAATTTCTTTGCCGACCTTTTGCAGGAAGAGGGCTTCTCATTCGAGCATCTGCAAGTGGATATGACATCATCACGCTCTACCGGCCTTAATGGCAATCTCTATGTGAAGTCATTCGCCAAAGACAGCCTCATTTTTGATGATGTGAACTTTGCTATCATCACCGACAGTACAGGATTCAAATACAATGGCCAGGTATATAATGGTCCCGACAACCCCTTCTATGCCTTCAATGCCATGTTCGATGGGGCAATTGTGGAGCATGGTGCAGAAATCAACGCCAAGGTCTATGACAAGGACGAGCGTCTCGGGCTCGACATCGGAGCTGTTGCTGCCATTGAACCCAATGGCGTGAGAATCAATCTTGTCGATACAAAGCCAGTCATCGGATATATGCCTTTTACTGCTAACGAGGATAACTATATCTTCTTAGGAGATGACAACCGACTGTCGGCGAAGCTCACATTGAAATCCGAACAGGGTACGACGTTGCAGGTATATACCAACGATGCCAACGAGGATGCATTGCAAGACCTCACCGTCAGTGTGCATCAACTCGACCTTGGAAAACTGATGTCCACCTTGCCGTTCTTACCCAATGTGAAGGGCGAGATGGAGGGTGATTTCCATATAGTGCAGACCACTTCTGATATGACCGTGTCGAGTGCCATGAATATTGAGTCGCTGATGTATGAGGATTTGCCGATGGGAAATATCGGCACCGAATTTGTCTATATGCCTAATGAGGATGGTTCACACCATATCGATGGTGTCATCTTCAGCGAAGGAAATGAAGTTGGCTCCGTTGTGGGTACATACAATCCCAATGGAAATGGAAGCCTCGATGCCGACACGCATTTGGAGAGTCTGCCACTGTCGCTCATCAATGGCTTCATGCCCGACCAGATTATTGCGCTGAAAGGCACGGCCAATGGTGATCTCACGGTGAGAGGTCCTCTCTCGAAATTAGATATCAATGGCGAATTGGCTTTCAGTGATGCGTCGTTGTATAGTCTGCCATACGGATTCAATTTCTCCATGACAAAAAATAATCCGAAGAAAGGGGAAAAGATTGAAGACCCCAAAGTGAGAATCGTAGGCAGCAATTTACTATTTGAGGACTTCAAACTCTATGCTCGTAACGATAGTGCCTTGCACATCAACGGCAAGTACGATTTCTCTGTTTTCGACAATATGAATGTCGATTTAAGGATACGGGCACGCAATTTCCAGCTCATCAATGCAAAGGAAAACCTCAAGTCGGAAGCATACGGAAAAGCGTATGTGAATTTATTCTCAACAATTAAGGGTCCTGTCGATTATCTCTCAATGAGGGGTAGGTTGGATGTGCTTGGCTCCACTGATATGACCTACGTGCTGCGTGACTCTCCTCTCACTGCCGACACACGTATGGAAGAACTTGTGAAATTTGTTGATTTCAACGACTCTGTAGAGCATGTGGTCAGACGACCGGCACCATCTGGGTTTAATATGGACATGGATATCCATATCGACCAGGATGCACACATAGTATGCGACCTCAAACCCGACCACTCCAATTATATCGACCTTATTGGGGGGGGCGACTTGCGTATGCGGTATAATGTTGTCGATGACCTTAAACTCACTGGGCGCTACACATTAAGCAACGGTGAGATGAAGTATTCGCTGCCCATTATTCCGTTGAAGACCTTTACCATACAAGATGGCAGCTATGTGGAATTCCGGGGCGACCCCATGAATCCATCTCTACATATCACTGCTACTGAGCATAGAAAGGCATCGGTTGAAGACGAGTCTGGTGGCACAAGGTCGGTTGATTTCGATTGTGGCGTGATTATCACACAGACGCTCAACGATATGGGGCTTGAATTTACTATTAATGCGCCCGATGATATGTCATTGGCCTCCGAACTTGCCTCAATGACAACTGAGGAGAGAAGCAAGGTGGCTGTCACTATGTTGACCACGGGTATGTATTTGGCCGATGGTAATACTGGTGGGTTCTCCATGAATGGTGCTTTGAGCTCGTTCCTTCAGAGCGAAATCAACAATATCACGGGCAATGCCCTCCGTACACTTGATTTCACTGTGGGTGTGGATAATGCCACTGATGCCTCTGGCTCCATGTACACCGACTATTCATTTAAGTTTGCCAAACGCTTCTGGAACAACCGTTTGCGTGTAGTCGTGGGTGGCAAGGTTTCCACCGGTTCCGAAATTGAAAACCACAATCAGTCGTTCTTCACCAATGTTACCTTCGAGTATCGTTTGAGTACCACCTCTAATAAATACCTGAAAGTGTTCTACGACCGCGACTCATACGACTGGTTTGAAGGTGAAATTGGGGAATATGGGGCAGGTTTCCTGTGGAGGCGCAAGTTGCAGCATTTCCGCGACATCTTCAAATTCAAAAACGAAAATGAGACACTGCGACTGCCCACACGTGTCAGACGGGATTCCACCTCTAACAATTTCTCAAACCCCACGTTGTTGAATCGAAGTGCTCGTTCCGATAGTGATTCCATACCAAAAGCAGAAAGACCATGACACCTTATAAATATATATATGTTCATCTCTCTATTTGCCTCCTTGTGGCTATGTCGTGCTTGGTGGCATGCGATGTGACCAAAGGTGTGCCCGAAGGAGAACATCTCTATGTGGGTATTGATAAGGTGAATTATACCAATTATGAGAAAAACGACCATTTTGTAGCTACACAGGAGGAGGTGGAAGCTGCGTTGGCATGTGAACCCAATGGTGCGTTATTCGGTAGTTCCTACTATCGTTCTCCCTTCCAATACAGATTATGGCTGTGGAACAAATACCACGACAGAGATACAAAATTCGCACGTTGGATGACAAAATCATTCGGTAAGGCACCTGTGTTGATGAGCAATGTTACCCCCGACCTGAGGGCTACGGTGGCACAGTCAACATTGGTCTCACATGGCTATTTCAACGGCACAGTGTCAGCGCATGAAGTGGAAATGTCTAACCCCAAGAAACAAAAGGTAAGATACGATGTGGACATGGGGCATCTTTACACCCTCGATTCCATTAGCTATGACAATTTCCCTGAGGCGGCCATGACTCTTATTGATAGCTTGTCCGACGAAAAACTAATTGCTACTGGCGACCCCTTCGATGTCTCAACTCTCGATGCCGAGCGTACACGCTTGGCCACTCTTTTTCGTGACAATGGCTATTTCTTTTATGAGCCGGGGTATGCCTCCTACTTGGCTGATACACTTCAGGTGCCAGGAAAAGTGCAACTCCGACTGCAACTTGCCGACAGTCTGCCCGACCAAGTCCTTCGTAGATGGCATATTGGTAAAATCGATGTGAATGTAAGAAGAGATAGGCGGGAAGAGTTGGACACTTCGCTCGTCCATAGAAGAAAAACACTGCATTTTCATGGTTCAAGACCACCTGTGCGAAAAGAGGTCATCTTAGGGGATGTCAGAATTAGTAGAAGAAAACCATTTGATTACTCTCAATACCAGGAATCTGTGGGCAGATTGGCAAATTCAGGTCTTTATAGTTCGGTGGATTTCAGTTTTACCCCACGAGAGGCGGACTATTCTTCTGATACGCTCGACTTGTTAGTCAACTGCATCCTTGACAAACCATACGATTTTTATGTGGA
The DNA here is from genome assembly GCA_900315075.1 of uncultured Prevotellaceae bacterium. Taxonomy (GTDB): domain Bacteria; phylum Bacteroidota; class Bacteroidia; order Bacteroidales; family Bacteroidaceae; genus Prevotella. Next base: position 265,572 of record OMXV01000005.1, read on the forward strand.
GACCAACATGAAGGGTAAAACCTCTGGTTTCCTCGGTCCACAACTTATCGTGGGTCTTACCAAGCGGAATGCTTTTAAGGGGGGCGAGAAACTGGACGTGAATATGCATGGCTCCTATGAGTGGCAGACGGGACACCCCTTCGACGGTTCTTCGTCAAGGGTTAATTCTTATGAATATGGATTTGATGCATCGCTCGAGATTCCCCGAATCGTCAATCCCTTCCGCGACAGAGACAGAGAAGAGAAAATTCAGGAAAGAACAATGCAATCTACCGAGACGAGGAACAGAAGGAATGGCATAACGATGGGTACCGACTCAGTCTCGTCTAATACTACTCAAAGACGTAGAAGGCGGAGGAGATATTTCTCTACACCTTCCACCCTTATCAAGGCGTCTTCAACGACTGTCAACCGCTCCGGATATTTCAAACGCCATATTGTCTCGGGTGAGTTTACCTACAAGATTCAGCCGTCGCAGCGATGGATGCATGAGATTACGCCACTCATGGTGGAATACAATTACTTGAAGAAGGGCACCGACAAATTCTTTGAGATGGTGTCGGAGTCACCCTACCTGTTAGCCTCTATGATGGATATTTTCATTCCCAAGTTAAAATATTCTGTCAAATATACGAGTCCTTCAGATTATCGTAATCCCATCTATTGGAATGCCTCTGTCAGCGAGGCAGGAAATTTGCTCTCATTGGGGTATATGATTGCAGGGAAAAAGTGGGGCGATTCTTATAAAGAGTTGTTCAAAAATCCTTATGCTCAGTTCTTTAAGGTTGAAACTGGTATTACCAAGCATTGGAGCGTCTCCGAACACGACAAATTGGTGGCGCATGCCGATGCCGGTGTGATATGGAGCTATGGTAATTCACAATATGCTCCTTATACCGAGCAGTTCTGGGTGGGCGGTGCCAACAGCATCAGGGCGTTCACCGTCAGAAGTGTTGGTCCGGGCAACTATCGTTCGTACTACCGAAAGTGGAGATTTATAGAGCAAGTGGGCGACATCAAATTGCAGGCAAACCTTGAGTATAGGCCTCGGCTCTTCGACAACCTCTATGGTGCCATCTTCCTTGATGCTGGCAATGTGTGGTCGTTTGATGCCTACGATGAGGCAGAGGATTATAAATTTGATTTGAAGGATGCTTTCAGCCAAGTAGCATTAGGCACCGGCATTGGTCTGAGATACGACCTCGATTTCTTTGTCATCCGACTCGACTGGGGCGTTGCGCTCCATGCACCTTATGACACAGGAAAGAGTGGCTTTTACAATATAAAACACTTCAAGGATGGGCAGAGCATTCATTTCGCCATCGGCTATCCATTCTAAATACACACTCTATATAAGCTTTTAAGCGATGACATTTCTACCCAAAACCTATCAGCGTTATATTACCGTCTTTTTTTTCTTGCTGATGGCTTGCTTGCCATCATGGGCAGACCGTGGCCGTCTTTATACAGCCGACAAAATGTCGAGTAGCACCACGAACTTTGTTGCGCAAGACCATTATGGCTATATTTGGGTGTGTTCTCAATTCGGACTTAATAAGTTTGACGGCTATCGTTTTACGCATTTCTTCACCGATGCCGACGACCCTACCACTGTCCAGGGCAATGAGGTTACACGTCTGCTTTCCGACAGCAAGCATCGACTGTGGGTTGGAAGTGCCAATGGCCTTAGTCGCTACGACCATGCCACTAATCAGTTTGTGAGATACGACTTTCCATCTGGCCTTCGTCCGCGCATAGAGTGTATCTGTGAAGACACACATGGTAATATCCTCATAGGCACATCTGGCTATGGCTTGTATTCCATTCGTTCTGGCGCCGATGTCATTACGCGCGAGCGACAGTTTTCACGCACTGAGAACAACGACTTCCTTATGGTTTTGTTTGAAGACGACCAACATAATCTCTGGCGAGGGTATCAGACTGCTAACATTACCCGATTCAAAACCAATGGCCTGACTCCAACAGAAACGAAGGATTTCGATTTGCCCTGTGGTCCTGCTGTGGCATTCCTGCGAACCGACACTAAGGGATTCTTGGTAGTGTGCACATACGGTATCCTTCGATATGATTATGCCACAGGTCAACTCTCCGATTCTGGTATCGACCTCTCAGATATCGGGTCAACAGCCTCGGTGCGTGCGGCAATGATCGACCGTGCTGGCAATATCTATATCGGCACTTCTGGCCGAGGACTATTTGTCATACGCAATGGTAGCCGAACTTTGGAGAGAGTGGAATACAACGACCATAAATACGACCTTTCGACAGCCAATGTCAATTATATCTTTAAGGATAAGGACCAGAACTTATGGGTGAGTTGTTTCAGAAAAGGGCTTTTCTTGCTCTGCCAGGGCAATGAGGCTTTTCATACATCCAAATTTGCCGACCAAAAATATCAGTTGGGCAGCAGCCTCTCCAGCTTGACACTTGGCAGTGATGGCTCACTCTGGTGTACCGTTCAGAAAACAGGTATTTATCGATGTGATGCCAATGGGCTGTTCACCCCCGCACCGGCTTTCCCCTCTGGAGCCGACTGTATCTATCACGACCGAAAAGGCACTTATTGGGTGGGTAGCGAAAGCACACTTTACAGCTACGACCCTGCGACAGGTGCCAGCAAGCCAAGGCTACGTCTCGATGGATGGGGCATCAACTGCATGGCCGACGATGGAGATGGGCATCTCTATGTATGCAATTATGGAAAGGGATTCTGTATCTTCGATATCAATACTGGAGAGGCGGAGCAATTCAGCATGTATCAGATTCATCCACAGCGAGGTGGACTTTGTAACGACTGGGTGAAGGCTTTCTTGCTCGACAGTCGGGGACTGCTGTGGATAGCCACAACCAATGGTGTTTGTGTGATGAATCCTGCCGACCGCAATTTCCGTTCCCTCGGATGGGATTTGCAATTGAAAAATATCCAGTGTTTTAGCCTTGCCGAGCAGTCGGATGGTTCGATACTCATAGGAACTGAGAGTGGTATTTACTGCTACGACATGGCAGCCGCTAAAATTGGTCGTGTGGAAGGTTTGAAGGAACTCGACAACAAACCCATCTACACCATCGTGCATCTGAGAAACGGCGACCTGTGGATGAGTTCCGCCAATGGGATATGGCATTACGATAAGCAGCGCCAGCATTTAGTGAGATATGTGGAAGGCAATGGCCTTGAAACCCGTGAATTTGTCTTAGGGGCTGTGGCCATGACCAATGATGGTCGTCTCAGTTTTGGCAGTATCGAGGGCATCGTGTCTTTTTATCCCAATGATGTTTCAGGAATGGGCATCGACAACAATGAGCGTGTCTATCTGACCAGTTTTGTCATCGACGGCAAACCTGTGGGATGTCTTACCGACAAGTTCAAGATTCCCTACAATCAGAACTCTTTTTCCATGGAGTTTTCCATGCTCAATTACAGCGATGCCGAAAACATCTATTATGAATATCGCATCAATGGTGGCGAGTGGGTGCCTTTTGTTGATGGCGCCAATAGAGTGGCATTTAGCAAGATGAAACCGGGTAGCTATGAGATTGAAGTAAGGGCCACGAGCAATGGACTGTATTTCAAGAACACACACACGGTCTATGTCACGGTGCAGTCGCCTTGGTATGCCACCACATGGGCGTATCTCATCTATGCTTTACTGGCGTTGGCATTGGCTGGTTTGGTCGTTTATTACCTGCAGCGCCGCCAGCGAACACAGCTCGACGAACAAAAAATGCAGTTCCTTATCAATGCCACACACGATATCCGCTCTCCACTTACCCTCATTATGGGGCCGCTCAACAAACTGAAAGAACGTCTTACCGACCAGGAAAACCTCTCCGACTTGCAGACAATCGACCGCAATGCACAACGTTTGCTCCTACTCGTCAACCAAATCCTCGATGAGCGTAAAATCGACAAAAACCAGATGCACCTGCATTGTAGTGAGACCGACCTTGTGGCATTTATCTCAGGAATATGCTCACTTTTCCAGTTTAATGCCCGCCAACGTAATATTTCTTTCTCATTTGAACATGAGGATGAAAAACTCATGGCCTGGATAGACCGCATACAGTTTGATAAGGTCGTAAGCAATTTACTTTCCAATGCCTTCAAATACACCTTCGATGGAGGAGATGTGAAAATCGTTCTTTCACACGATGAACAGACGGCGAACATTCGTATCATCGACAGTGGCATAGGGTTTAAAGAAGAGAATACCGATCGGCTCTTCGAGCGGTTCTATCAGGGAAAAGGTTCAAGCGACCTACATATCGAGGGAACGGGCATCGGGCTGAACCTCAGTCGGGCCATTGTGTTGCTTCATGGAGGCAACATCAAGGCATTCAATCGTACTGACGGACAACGGGGCGCTTGCCTTGAAGTGCAGTTGAAATTGGGAAAGGCACACCTCAAGCCTGAGGAGATACAAGAGCCGGAGGAGAATGAGCATCAGACAGTGCGCCAACAGGCATCACGCAACTTCCGGTTGCTCGTCGTGGATGATGACTATGAGGTGTCGCAATACATCAAAAACGAACTTGGTCAGTGGTATCGCATTGATACAGCCCCTAATGGGCGAGAGGCACTCAAAAAACTGCTTACCGCCAACAACTACGATTTGGTCATCAGCGATGTAATGATGCCCGAGATGGATGGCATAACCATGCTCCGGCAAATCAAGGGAAATCCTAATATCAGCGATATTCCCGTGATACTCCTCACCTCAAAAGTCGAGGTGGATAGCCGTTTGGAAGGGCTGCGTAAGGGTGCCGACGCCTATCTTGCCAAACCCTTCAATATCGAGGAACTGCACATCTTGGTGGATAACATTGTGGATAATGTACGCCGCCTGAAGGGGAAGTTCACTGGAGCCCAGACCCAGGACGACAAGATAGAACATGTAGAGGTGAAGGGCAACAACGAGGTCCTGATGGAGCGTATTATGCGTGTGATTAATGATCACATTCAGGATTCCGACTTCAATGTTGATAAATTGGGCGAGGAGGTTGGACTCAGTCGCACGCAACTACACCGCAAGATGAAAGAAATCACAGGCATCTCTACAGGTGAGTTCATTCGCAACATCCGTTTGCAGCAAGCAGCCCGCCTAATCAAAGAGCGAAAGGTCAATGTCACACAAGTTGCCTATGCCGTGGGATTCAACAACCAGACCTATTTCTCCACCGTCTTCAAAAAACACTTCGGGCGTACACCCACAGAATACGCCGAAGAACAGGAGGGTAGCCCTGAAGCATGAGCTAAAATAAGCGGACATACACAGGGTATGTCCCTACGTTGATTGCCAATTCCGACTTTTTAAAGTGGACTCTTTACAGAATTTTCCCACCCTCACAAATCTCGTGATAAAAAGGGTGGGAAAGTTCTGTCTTTTATCTTTTTTCTGAACGCCATTGGCGTTATTCCTCCTTTTTCTATCTTTTTCAACGTCAGTTCTTTTTTATTTATTATTCTCTTCTTGCCTCTACTGACGTTTTGTTAACGCATACATCCACGTCTTTCTTACTGCCCCAATGGCCTTTTTTGTTATTCCACATAAAAATGATGATTATTTTTGAGAAACTCTCCCCAATCATCTGATGAATTATTATTTCACTCATATTTTCAATTTATTTACTTTTTCTTTGTTGTTGTAGTGAAAATGAGGCATGAAACAATAATTAACGGCCATGAAACATTTATTAACGGCACGTTGAAACGTTTATTCTATCTTTGCACCGATATTTAATCTTAAATAAAGATGTGGCGATAAAAACATACCATAAACTCACTAACTCACAAACAATTTTACCTACTATAAATTTATAACTAACAAAAATGTAACATTATGCATGTGAACTTGAGAAAAACCATCTATTTGATGGGTCTTTGCTTGTTTGGGATGCAGGTCACAACACAAGCCGCAGCAGCACCTACCGAAGTCTATTCGACAGACGAAGTGCAGCAATCAAGAACAGTGACAGGCCAGGTAAGTGACTCCGAGGGACCACTCATCGGAGCCTCTGTCAAGGTGAAAGGCACCAATCAAGGAGTTGTTACCGACTATGACGGTAATTTTAGCCTTGATGTGAATCCTGGTACAACACTCGTGATTTCCTACGTAGGATATGTCACACAAGAAGTGAAGGTTGGCAATCAGAGCCATCTGAACATTATGATGGAGAACGAAGGTGGCAACCTCAATGAGGTAGTCGTCATCGGTTATGGTACACAACGCCGTGAGGCCGTTACCGGTTCTGTCGCCAATGTTAATGGTGAGAAACTCAACCAGATTGCAGCCACGAACGCCGCACAAGCCCTTCAGGGACGTGTCGCTGGTGTGTTGATGACACAGACCTCGTCGAAACCGGGTGAGGAGATGCAGATTCGTATTCGTGGACAGCGCTCACTGAGTGCCAGCAACGACCCACTTATCGTGCTCGATGGTATCCCCTTCATGGGTCAGCTTTCAGATATCAACCCCACCGATATTAAGTCAATGGATATTCTGAAGGATGCCTCTGCTACCGCTATCTATGGTTCTCGTGGTGCCAATGGTGTCATCATCATCACCACTGTGAAAGGTATCCAGGGTACTCCCGCCAAGGTGAACTACAATGGCTATATCAGCTTCAAGAAAGTGTTCAGTAAGTATCCGATGATGGATGGTCCTACTTTCTCTGAGTTCCGTAAGTATGCTGGCAAATATCAGAATTCGCTCGATGAGGATGATAATACGAATACCGACTGGCAGGACCTTTACTATCAGACCGGTGTCAGTCACAATCACGACGTGAGTGTTTCTGGTGGCACCAATGGTGGCAGTTACAGCTTCGGTGCAGGATACTATCACGATGAGTCTGTCGTTCCAACTGAAGGCTACGACCGTATCTCTGTGCGTGGTAATTTTGACCAGAAAGTAGGCGAGTGGTTCCGCTTTGGTTTGAGCACCAATAACAGTTATCGCGTGAATCAGGGCGTCAACAATATGTATAATGTCTTGAGCTCGTCTCCTCTGTCAAGTCCATACGATGCCGAAGGAAACCTGAAGCGTTACAATGCACTGCCTGCCGACGACCAGGTGGTTGTTACTAAGGAGACTGTTGAGCGCGACAAAGATGTCTGGCTGAGTGAGAACAAGGGTGTTGGCTCATACAACACACTTTTTGGTGAGGTGAAGTGTCCATGGGTCGAAGGCCTGAGCTATCGCATCAATATTGGTCTTAACTTCCGTTCCTCAAAGTCTGGCTCTTTCACAGGTACCGGTGTTAACAACAAGGATGCCAATGCCGTGAACAGCGGTTCTGTTTATGAGAACCAGACCCGTAACTGGGCTGTTGAGAACCTTGTGACATACGACCGTATATTCGCCGAGAAGCACAACTTGAATATTGTCGGTATGTACTCTGCTGAGCAGACAACTTACGAGCAGACTGGTGGCTCTGCACAGGATATTCCAGCTGACTACTTCCAGTACTATGCACTCGACAAGGCTACTGGGCAGGCAAACCTCGTTGGCTATAATTACTGGCAGAGTGGTCTGATGTCATGGATGGGTCGTGTGATGTATTCATATGATAATAAATATATGTTCTCTGCCGCAGTCCGTTCCGACGCTTCTTCACGTCTGGCCAAGGGTCATCAATGGCATACCTATCCCGCTGTCAGCGCTGGTTGGAACATTTCCCGTGAGGAATTTATGGAGAACTACGATTTTATCGACAATCTGAAACTGCGTGTAGGTTATGGTGAGACTTCTAACCAGAGCATCAGTCCTTATTCTACACTCGGTGGCCTGGCAATCCGTAACTACAACTTTGGCAACGGAACCAATTATATGGCAGGTTACTATGTCAATTCGCTGCCTAACCCCGAACTCGGTTGGGAGTACTCTAAGACCTGGAACTTCGGTCTCGACTTCTCTCTCTTCAAAGGCCGTCTCTCTGGAACATTCGAATACTATATCCAGAAGACCAACGACATCCTGCTCGATGTCTCTCTGCCTTCTACATCTGGTGTAAGCAGTTTCACCGGCAATATCGGTAAGACTGAGAACAAGGGTTGGGAGTTCACCTTGAATGGTATTATCCTCGACAACAAGAATGGTTGGAACTGGGAGGCTGGCATCAACCTCTATGCCAACAGAAATAAACTTGTTGCCCTTGCTTCTGGTGAGGACCGCGACGAGGGTAACCGCTGGTTCGTGGGCTATCCTATTGATGTCATCTACGACTATGAGTACGTAGGTCTGTGGCAGGCTGGCGAAGAGGCTGCAATGAATATACTCGAGCCAGGTGGTAACGTAGGTATGATTAAGGTGAAGTACACAGGAGACTATGATTCCAATGGTCTGCCCACCCGCGCTATTGGTCCTGAGGACCGTCAGATTATGAGCATGGAGCCTGACCTCATTGGTGGTTTCAACACAACTGTAGGCTACAAGGGCTTCGACCTCACTGTCATCGGTGCATTCCAGGTAGGTGGTAAACTCATCAGTGCCATCCACTCTTCAAACGGTTACCTGAATATGCTCACAGGTCGTCGTAATAACATCGACGTTGACTATTGGACAGAGGAGAACACCAATGCTAAATATCCAAAACCAGGTGGTATCCTTAGTGGTGATAACCCCAAATACGGCTCTACCCTTGGCTATTTCGATGCTGGCTATCTCAAGATTCGTGCCATTACACTCGGCTACAACTTCGAAAACCTGAAGGCCGTCAAGGATTTTGGCATCAGCCGTCTGCGTCTCTATGCTACTGTTCAAAATCCATTTGTGCTCTTCTCACCTTTCAACAACGAGAGCGGACTTGATCCAGAAACCAACTCCTGGGCAAACCAGAATACGGCTGTGGCCTTTGGTGAATACTCTGGCAAACATAGAATGCCCATCGTGGGTTATAACACACCTGCTACGCGCAACTTCATCTTTGGTCTCAATGTGACATTCTAATTGACAATGGATAATAGGAAATTGACAATTTAATAAAGATATGAATATGAAAACTAAAAGTATCAAATATATCCTCGCTGCCGGTTTGTTATGCTGTGGGCTTACCACAACCCTTACTTCCTGCTCTGACATTCTCGATGAGCAGCCGCGCAGCCAGTTCGACCCGACATTCTTCAACACGAAGGCGGGTATTGAGGGTGGTCTGACATCGCTCTATGCTCACCTGCGCTATTTCTATGGCAACGGTTATTGGTTGAACGCCTGTGAAACAGGTACTGATGAGTACACCTATGCACAGTCAGCCGACGGAAACTTCAAGGATGCCGACCTCTCTGGCGTTGGTTCCATGACTTCTTCCAACAGTATTGCCGGTGGTTGCTGGGGAACAGCTTTTGCTAATATTAATACTGCCAGTGGTATTATCGAAAATGGAGCCGAGGCTGGTATGGATAAATCCCTCCTTGCAGAGGCGTATTTCTTTCGTGCTTTCGACTACTTCCTCTTGGTGCAGTACTATGGTGGTGTGCCCCTCGACTTAGGTGCCGGCGAACTGAAGTTCAATACCTCTACAGTTCGTACCTCAGTCCGTAACACCGTTCCCGAGGTCTATGCTGCAATTTTCAGCGATCTGGAGAAAGCTGTGGCCGACTTGCCCGAGAATCCTCGTCTGACAGGTACTGTGACTAAGAACGTTGCCCGTCTTTTCCTCTCAAAGGCTTATCTGACATACGCATGGTGGCTGGAGAACCCCAACAATATCCCTACCTATCCAGAGTGCAACCGTAATGCAGGTGAAGCTCAGTCTTATTTCCAGAAAGCTTACGCAACAGCCATGGAGGCAATCAATAATCCCGGCCCATACGCATTGCAGCCTACGTTCTATGATGTAAATGTTGCTACCAACGACCGTAACTCGGAAATCATGCTCTATGCAGACCACGACGAGGATGAGAAGTATGGTAATGGTGGTACAGGTTACGGATGGGGTAGTGGTGGCTCTCCAGAGAACTTCGCATACTGGATGGAGACCTGGAACTACACAGAGATGATTGCCAAGGATCCTTCTGGCAATAACATTAACCCCGTTCAGCGTGAGGCCGTTCAAGGTCTTGGACGTCCTTGGACCCGTATGGCTCCTGTGGCCGATGCTTTCATCGAGGGTGGCGTTTGGGAAGATGCTGTCAAGGCTATCGACTCACGTTACGATGCAACTTTCACATTGAGTTACTTCACCAACTGGCATAAGGCTGGTAATAATGCTGAATATGTAATCGGTGCAAACGGAATGAAGGTAGGTCAGGACGAGATTTACTTCACATGGCTTCCTGAAAGCGAGGATAGTAAAATCAACTACACTGGTGCTGATGGTAAGTTGGGCTTCGGCGAGATGGAAGGACGTGCAGATTTCGTAGTTGCTGTCAACCATATCAGCCGTAAGAAGTACCCCATCAACTGGAAGATTGGTATCTACCGTACAGACAATGCTGGTGGTCTGGGTTCAAAGGTGAATGGTGGTAGTCCACGTCCCTGGAATATTGCAAAGTTCTCAGAGCTCTATCTCATCGCCGCTGAGGCTGCTGTGAAGATGAATAAAAACGAAGAGGCTCGCAACCTCGTCAATGTCCTCCGTGCCCGTGCCGGCAAGCAGACCTATTGTGTGAACAAGAGAGCTCCTCTCTCTGCAGACCACACAGCTGAGATGCTGGCAGCCACACCCGCTACCATCACTATCGACTACATCCTCGACGAGCGTAGCCGTGAGTTCTGGGGTGAGGGTTACAGATGGTTCGACCTTGTTCGTACACAGAAGTGGGCTGAGCGTGCCACCACCTACCACATCGCCGATGTTGGTTACACTGACAAAGACCTGAAGGAGTTCAAGCGTGATATCCCCGCTGGCTATTATCTCCGTCCAATCCCACAAGGACAGCTCGATGGTATGGAAATGGACGATGCCGCAAAAGATGCTTACCAGAATCCTGCATATCGTAATTAGTTAGTTTTAAGTTTAAAAGGTCAGCTGCACATACGCTCATCAACTTAGCCTAAATTGGTCATTAGGGTTTATGTCTGATAAATAGTTTTGGGCATAGTGAGCATGTGCTGAACACTGTGAACCCCAGAAGTCGCCATGACTTTCTGGGGTTCTTTGCATTCCCCGCCCATCACTCGTTTGTTATCTTCCCTCGGGAAAAACAGATAAATCCGTAGTTTGTTCAGTGTAGAATGGCTGTGGAATAATCAGGTAAATCTGTAGTTTGTTTAGTGTAGAATGGCTGTGGCAGAATGCAAAAAATGCCCAAGGGCATTTGAACTCCCCTCCCATCACTCAGGGGAGGGGTGCCCGCAGGGCGGGGTGGGGTGCCCAATTGTCACGAATTATAGAATTCTTTTTGGGCTTCTGATTAGCATACCTTAGTGATAGAGCTACGGAGGTGAGGAGTATGAGGAGGCGACCTACGGTCGTGGAGAAATAACAAATAGGTAAATTTTTTGTCCGTTGTTAATCCTCCCTTTCCTCCTTAGAAATATAAAAACTGGGGCTTCCGAACAGTCCCAACAGTCCTAAAAAGTCCGTAGAATAGATGAGGGGTGCCCGTAGGGCGGGGTGGGGCAACCATAAACTCCCAAACTCTCAGACTCACAAAACTTAAAAACTCACAAACATTTTGTTTTTTCATAGAATTACCCTATTTTTGCACCATAAATCAAATCAGTTATCATTATGAAAAAATTCTTTTTGATTACATTGATGGCACTGGCGGTAAGCCTTCAAAGTGCCGTAGCAAACGATGGCGTCTTTTATGTGAATGGAAATCACCTGATTCCCTTGGAGGAAACCGATATCTCCATCAAGAAAGAAATTCTCACCATCACCCTTAGTGACGATGGTTTCGCATCTGTGGATGTGCAATACGAGATGGTAAACAATGGTGCTCCCAAGACCGTCACTATGGGTTTTGAGGCCAGTGTCCCATACAACGATGGTGAATCCTTCAACAAAAATTGCACCCATCCAAATATCAAGGACTTCTCAGCCACGATGAATGGTCAGCTTTTGCCTTTAAAGAACGGTGTCATCCAGGCTACGAATGAAGAGGGTGCAGAAAAAGACTTCATACCCCTTGACTTGAAGGTATGGAGAGAGCCGCGAGAGTCAGACCCAGAATATGAAGAGAATGGGGCTGATATGATACACATGCTCTACAATCCCTCCACCAAAGAGTACATGCGCTATTCCTATGCCTATTATTTCACAGCCAATTTCAAACAAGGCGTGAACACTATCCACCACACCTACCGTTATGAGATGTCGAATGGAGTAGGCCGTTCTTTCGAGGTACCCTATTGGCTCACTCCGGCCATGCGCTGGGCCAACCATCAGATTGATGATTTCACATTGCGTATTAAAACAGACAATGCCACCAAGCATTTCTTGGTTGACTGCAATAGCTTCAATCCTAATGGTTTTAAAGTTACCAGTGGAAAGGGAAAAGTTCGTACATTAGAGGCTACCGACTACAGAAACAGGATGGCAGAAGTCGTGCTCAGAAATGGCACTGTGGAATATCATGCCGTTAATTTCGTTGCCAACGAGGATATGGCCATCAATTCAGCCGACCAACTTTACGAAGCTCCCGACGATGATATCCTCTATTATGACAGTGGAGAGACATTCTATCCTATCTATGTAGATTCATGGACACCATCAAGATTTGGAGTCAAGGATAAAAAAGGTAATTTCGCTAAGAGGTTATTACGCAATCTTCCCTACGCTCATCGTGGTTATGTCTTCAAAGACCCAGACCTAAGGAAGGTATTCGAGTCGCAATGGTGGTACATGCCCGACCCCAATTTCACTCCCACGGAAAGCACATTCCATGCTCATGAGTGGAGACTCATCAACGAAAACAAATAAAATGCCCATGGGGCATTTGTGCTCCCCTCCCTTCACTCAGGGGAGGGGTGCCCGCAGGGCGGGGTGGGGTATCCAAATGTCACGAATTTTAGAATTCGCTTCTGGATAGCATACTTTAGTGGAAGAGCTACGGAGGTGAGGAGTATGAGGAGGCGACCTATGGTCGTGGAGGAAAAACAAATAGGTACATATTTTGTCCGTTATTAATTAATCCTCCATTTACTCCTTTCCTCCTTAGACATATTAAATATTGGGGCTGTTGAACAGTCCCAATTTCCCCAAAAGTCCGTAGAAAAGATTAGATGAGGAGGGGTTCCCGCAGGGCAGGGTGGGGTATCCAAATGTCACGAATTTAAGAATTGTAGAATTAATTCGTCGCGTTTAGTGTAGAATGACTGTAGCGGAATATAAAAAATGCCCATGGGGCATTTGTGCTCCCCTCCCTTCACACAGGGGAGGGGTGCCCAAAGGGCGGGGTGGGGTGCCCAAATGTCACGATTTTTAGAATTATAAAATTCTTTTGGGCTTCTGATTAGCATACCTTAGTTAAAGAGCTACAGAGGTGAGGAGTATGAGGAGGTTCCTCCTTAGACATGTTAAATATTGGGGCTGCTGAACAGTCCCAAAAGTCCTAAAAGTCCGTAGAATAGATGAGGGGTGCCAGTAGGACTGGGTGGGGTGCCCAGTTGATTTTACAAAAAAACACGTTTAACAACATCTCCCTCTCGTTTGAGTAATTCTACCGAAACAATATAGTCAAGTTTTAAACTCCAAAATGTAGCTTGAATACTACGATTCCGTTTATGTCTCTTTCCAATAATATTGTCTCTACGATCTAAATCGAAAATTGCTTCCCATGACTTCTCAATTTTGTCACGAAGTTTTTGTGGGTAATCTTCAAATTGTAAATTACGCTCTTCTTCTTTTTCCAGGGTATCTATAGCCTTATATATTCTTTTCCAATCGTCAACCGGACCTTTGTTTAATACACAGTGCCACGCATCAAAATCAGACAACAACACATCTTTTTCTGGAATCTCTATTTCCATATAAGCAGATACACCTTCCTGAATGTCCATAGGCGAACGTAACGGTTTCCTCTTCTTTGATGAAACATACTGATACCAAGCCCATATCGGATATTTTGTTTCGTTAATAGGTGGTTCTCCTATTCGTTGTCGCATTTGTTTGGCCATCCACTTATATGCATACATAAAGGTTGGTTCATCGCCCCAATAAGGTTTGGTGCAATACGCAACACCATCACGCTTCAATTGCTCATAAATCTCGATTCCTTGTATCGTCCAAAGTCTCATATCTTCGTTTACTAAGACACATTATAGTGAGAATAAATATATAGAAAATCAATCGTATCTGATTCGAAAATTTTGTAAAAGTCTTACCTTTCAGTTATCGTATACCCTCAATCAGACCTGTTCTTTTCAAAGGAGACTTCAATTAACCCTATCATGCTATCAGAATCATTGTAGCGATTATTCCCAGTTCTTCTGCTGCTCTCTTACCATTCCAGAAACCATCAGTTAATTTATGATCTATGATATAATCGCGCAGTCGTGTTCGCCAAACTTTGTTTTGTAGCAAAATCCAAAGTGGTTCATCAAAATACGCATACTCTACATTCTCTTTCAGCCAGGCTTTTGATTGTGTTCTACTTTTGCTTAAACGTTCCCCTTGATAATTTAAATGCCAGAATCCATCAGTCTCCAAATGCCAAAATGGTTTCTCTATTCCAGTCTTTTCTTCAAACAGGGAATCCTTCGCATACTTTTGCATCAACATTTTATATCGTCCTTCAAGCCAGTCATTGATGATAAATTGATTATTTCTAAACACATCTGCTTCAATCCCTTCTATAATTGCAATCATAAAAACAGGCTTTGCAGCGATGGTTTCTCCTTTGATTTTAGCTTGTCGGATTGTTTCTATGCGTTTCGTGTAGTGTTTATAACACTGTTCGTAGCTGAAGAATTGAATTTCTCTATCCATTTGCCTTCATTGCAGGCGTATCCCAATCCCGTGAGGTCGAATCTTACTAGTTTTGGCGACTATTTGAAAGTGAACCTCAACAGAATTTTGAATACAAATTCTTACTTACCCGCGAAAATAGTGCTCATATAGGCAGTTTTTGTCAATTATTGACATTTATGCATAATGAGCGGGTAAAGTTAATTATTTTTTTTGAATTGGCGGCTTTTTCCAGCGAAAAAGTGTAAAAAAAGGTTCGGAGGATGGAATTTGGGGGGCTTTTCCCGCTCTCACGTGCGCGTAGTTGATGTAGTTGATATATATTTATATATCTTTATTTTTATTTGTGCCATTTGCTGTGCCATTTGCTGTGCCGTTTGGTGTGCCATTTGCTGTGCCGAAGAGGGTGTCTAGCCGCATGTTTTCTGATGCTTAAAGTGGATGTTTTCAGTATGTTATTGTAATTATGGAGCATGCCGTTTAGCGTGCCATTTACTGTGCCGTTTGCTGTGCCATTTACTGTGCCGTTTACTGTGCCGTTTGCTGTGCCAATATTATCAATTATTGAACTCAACTTTCTCCAGTTTCGTCTGGTTTTGAGGTTTTGAGGTCGCTTCGCTTGCAGGTTTTAAGGTGATATATGTATGGCTAACGATATGTTTGAGCATGTCTCACCTCATAACCTTAAAGACCTCAACTTTTAGGTCATGAGGTGAGATTTACTCGAATACTCCATGAATGTCAAGATGGATGATACAAAAATAGAAATGGCATCCCACACGGAGATGTCATTTCTGGAAAAATAGAAGGTGGATTAGAGAATGTGGCAGGGTTAGTACTTATGTTGCCTCATGTAGCGAAGTAGGAAACGGGCATCTGAGACGCGCGTCTGTAAAGAGCCTTTCTGACTGATGAGCTCGTTGTTTATCAGGTCGGGCAAGTAGCCTTTGTCAAGCAGGTATAAAGCGGTTTCTGTGCTCACACCATCATTCCAAAGAATCTCAACAGCTTCTTTTGCTGCTGTTTGTGGATTGTAGAATGGATTGTCGGGAGCCTTAATATATGGACAATATCCGTATGATAAATGGAGATTGTCTTTATGTCCTTCTTTGTTGATGAAGACCATAGTTGGTTGGTTTTGAATGGCTTCTTTTCCATAGTCGGCCAGCATATCCTTATTGAAATTCCAATTTTTCACCATGTAATTTTTCAATTCTGTAGCATCTTTGAAAAAGAATAGTTGTTTTCCGCCTGTATGCTTTAGATACCAGTTGGCATCAGCATTGATTTGTCCTTCTGGTATATAGTCTGGGTCTTTCTTGCAGTATGTATCCCAGTTGCCTTCGGTTCCATCTAATGCCGAAAACACGCCGTTGAGATGCCATTCGCCTTGAAAATAGATAAAGGATGACATACAATAGTTGGTTTTGAAGAGCCTTTTATCGCTGATCATGATTTCATCACGCGCCACTTCAATCGTTTTTCCATTGGTACATTGCATATTAAGCTTCTTTCCATCTTCGCTGGCTGAGTATTGGAAAGCACGCATTGGTATAGTCTCGATTTCGTCGAGGGCTTTGGCCAATTTGTCCATAGACTTAACTCTTGCCAATGCAGCAATGTATTCTTTTGAATTGAGTGCCAAAGGGCCAAACTTGTAGGCGAAGATGCAGTTCATGTAAATATAGTAGAGTCTCATTCGTCTTTCTGTCATTATATCCTTCAAAGAATCTGCATCCTTTATGTGCTCGAACAATAATCTGTCGCCCTCGACGGTATGTATCAAATAACTATTGAAGGTGAGCCAGATGAGTGTGAAGCGGATTTTGTTGAAGTCTTCTTCAGACTCTCTCAGCATTGTGTTAATGTCTTCTGCAAGTAGTTCGTTGACGGGGGCCTTTTCAAATTCGTCACAAAGACGCTGATAGGCAATGTTTGCAAGTTCGTCAAGTTCATCCAGGTCGGGTTCCCACCAGATGTCGTCCGTCTCTGTTGCGGCATGCCAAATCAGATAGCGAACAGCCATAAGGCTTGGTTCGTCGGGGTAGTATTCTTCTTCTTCGTCATGATACATAGGTACAGGCCAGCCGAACATTTGCTGGCAGAGGTATGAAAACATGCGCCATTGTCCGCTATCTGCTACAATGTCCTCCATGTATTTTGTCAGGGTGATGGCAGCAAGGCGTATGATGTCTGAGTGGGAGTTTCCGAGGTCAACGTCGGAGTTGCTAAAATCTTCTAATAGTTTGTTGGCTAATTGGGTGTAATAAAAATCGGTCGGATATCCTTTTTGGGGATAGGGATTTACTTCTGTGATATCAGGCGTGTATATTTTCTTACATTTCATAATTATGAATAACTGTGGATTTACGTTGCATGATTGTTGTTTTCATTTGGCGTGTAAAATTACAGTTTTTTTTTGGAATGGGTGATAAATTCATGAAAAATATGAAAGATTAGAAGCAGATGCCAAGGCCTATGTTGCACACTCCAAGACATCCGTAGCCCAATTCGGCGATGAATCTCACAGGACCAGCACCGACACTCATGCCAATGGGGGAGAATTGATAGGCCATACGCCAATTCGTTTTTTCAAAGTGCTTTTCTTTGTCTTTATAGCAATATCTCTCGTTAGGGCCGTTAAATATCCACTCATTCAAGCTAAATGTAAGATGGTTGCGTAGCAAACCCAAAGCGACACGGGAGTAGTAACGGCAGGCACCCTTCTCATACCATGTATATCTGACCGATGGCGCAAAAGTAAAACTGCTACCTTTATGGTATCCTAAGGTGATGTGGCCAGGGTAGTCGTCTTTATGTTGCTCATCCATGTAATAATACTCATCAGTATAGTCCATGGAAGATTCGCCCCATGCCATCAATGCGCCGATATCCCATTTCCGGTTGAGACGATAATGGTATTCTATTTTACCTATAAAATACGAGTCTCCGAAGATGTCGCCACATTCTACTTCTGTTTCCATGTGGTAGCGTTGCAAGATGTTGTCAGCAAATTGTTTCGTGAGATGGTCTGCCTGATTGGAACCGAACCCAAACGTTCCGTTGATTTCATGCCTTGGAAATTTTGTAAATAATCGTTCTGACCTGAGACGGGTTTTTGTGGCAAAATCCAGAGCTGAAGAAGGGACAACAGACCTCGGTAGTGTCGCATTCAGAGAATCTGCTGCCGCTATACTTTCTAAGGGTGTGATGAAAAACTGGTTGTGCTTTGGCTTGCTAACTGCATTCGTAAGCAGATCTATGCATACCGGCATTCCGTATGATAATGCACTGAGCAACGCCCACTCATTGAGCGTTTTCTCTAACACAATGTCATCGAATGTATGGTGTTCAGAACTGATTTGAATATGCTGTCCGTTGAGTTGGCGACGCTTTACCTCGACTACTGTGGGAAGTGTGACATCTTCGTACGTTGCTGCACTACTGTTGATGGTCACTGGTTCGTCAATGTCGCCATCAATGAATATATCGGCTTTGAAACCGGAAAACATCGTGGCGCATGAGGTGACAGAGATGGTCCCGATTACCATGAGGAACATTTTGATAATTGCAGATAATGATATTTTCATAAACTGGAGTTTTAAATACATTCACTTAAGTTTCGCAAGTGCATTTATACTCAGACGGCCTGTAAGGCCAATGAGCAATCAGCCCAGGGCAACGCCCTGGGTTTATAGTGTGAAAGAGAAAATTCGCCCCAAAGGGGCAAAAGCTTTATAAATATGATGACTCTTTTGCCCTTACAGGGCGTGCCAACCACCCATCGGTTATGATTACCTAGGGCG
>OMXV01000032.1 GCA_900315075.1 uncultured Prevotellaceae bacterium
CCTAAAAGCCAAGGAACAGGAATTATTGGGATGGACTGCTAAAAGAGAGCTCTCAAAAATTAACTACCGCATTCATACGGATGCCATCAAGAGCCACTTGATCCCAGAGGAAATCACCCCAACACAAGCCAGTGTCATCTATGCAGAAGAAGCCGATGTACTGAACGTCGCAATGTTCGGAATGACCGCCAAGCAATGGCGAGAGGCAAATCCCGATTTGAAAGGCAATATCCGTGACTATGCCACCATCAATGAACTGATATGCCTGTCGAATATGGAGAATATCAATGCCGTGCTTATCAATGATGGTGTTCCACAAGGAGAAAGGCTTGTAAAACTCAATCAGATTGCCATCCAGCAAATGCAGGTCTTGGAGGGGAATAGTAATAGGAATCTTCTTAAGTAACCCTTTCTCAAATAGGAGATTCACAATTGCATGATAGTTCATCTATCGTGCAGGGCTTCTGATTGCTCATTGCTGTTTATAAAAAAAGGTGACCCGCCAGCAGATCTACGGGATGCCGACGGGTTCTGTTATCGTTTGATTCGGACTGTCTTATCCGAGAATCTTCTTCATTTCGAATGCAAAAATAATGTTTTTTCTTCAAATATGCAAGAATTCGATTATTTTTTTGAAGAAATAATACCAAATATACCATTTTTTTTGTATTTTTGCACCAAGTTTCGCAAGAGACTCAAGACATATTGAAACAACGAAGCGTTATGCTCGACTTGCTAATGGAAACGTAGGAAACTTCCAATGAACTGCAAGGACGGTGTATCGGTTCGCGCATATAGCGTGGACTGATTACTCCTTCTCAGTTCAAGGCAATTCCTACGGCCTCCATTAGAAGAAGTGGTATATCAGTGCCACGCTTCTAAATGTAAATCATTAAATGCCGATAAGGTACTGTATAGGCAGCGTTATATAATATGGGTACTGAAGGACTATTTCTATCAATTGACCAGCTTGCTGAGAACATCGTTTCTTCTTTCAATGCAGATGATAGGGCAACGCTTAAGGAAACGGGAAAGTTAATGCTTCATAAAATGAAACATCATGAAGGTATGTTCTCGGTAGTTAAACGGCCATACATAGTTGCCAAGAGTCTCTATTTCATGCTGACAGAAGATTACTTATCTACAGAAGAACAGATGTCTGTTGTCAAGTTAGTTTACTTTTGTCTGCTTAATAACTATCTCAAAAATTGTGATAGCAAATATGGTGATGCAGGTTACGAAGATTTAGTCTCAGGAAGTGAACTTGCTCTTGTGCTGTTTTCTATGCAGAATCAGTTCCTAATGTATTCCGTTATAGCAGGTCAGGCAGGATATATTAATCCTGAAACACATCTACGTAACCAAATGCTTTTATTTGGTGGAATTGTAAAAGAAGCAGAGATTGCTCATATCACTTCCCCTTTGGAGGATATTATCTACAAGTACTTTGTGGATATTTTCAAAGAGTTACGTCCTCATTTGCCTATCGGTGAACAATTAGCAGCAATTAAAGAGCAAAGTACATCGGTAATTAAAAGCATCAAGAGGGGCATTAGAATTAACTTTAAGGATTTAGACGACTTTTAAACTATGATTTGGTTTATACTTGCGATTATATTCGCCATATTGGCATTTTACTTTCATAACAGTGCTGATAAAATGGAGAATTCTACCAAGAGTAATCCCCAGCCCTCGTATGCCGCACCTAAATCGAAAACATATTGGGAATCATTCAAGGAAAGTAATCCTACTAAGGCGAAAGAAATAGAAACTCTTTGGGGACTCGATTTCTCTACACTTAGTGATAGGGATGCAAGAGAAAAGAAAGAAACGCTTGAACGATTGAGTAAGGGCATGAATTGTTCTATATCTCAAATTAAGGAAAACTATTTGAAAGAAATCGAAAAATATCCTGCTCGTCTCATTCCTCAAATGATTGAATCTACTAGCAGGGAACGGTCTAAGGAAATGGAAACATTCCACATTGGAGAGGGCAACACTGCATCAGCCTTGATGGTTAAATGGTTAAAGGAACGACACAAGGAATTGGGGGCACCAGATGCGAATATTTCTGCGTCGGCATCTTATAAGGAAATGGAGATTGCAAAGTCATACTTCCCCTATACAAAGATTGAGGATTTGCAAGAGCGAATCAAATCATTAAGGGAA
Source organism: uncultured Prevotellaceae bacterium (assembly GCA_900315075.1). Taxonomy (GTDB): domain Bacteria; phylum Bacteroidota; class Bacteroidia; order Bacteroidales; family Bacteroidaceae; genus Prevotella. The sequence continues at coordinate 2,170 of OMXV01000032.1, forward strand.
ATGTCTGAACTATTCAAATGCCCAATAGAAGGTCTTGAAAAGCTCTATAAAGATGATGTGATGAGTAAATATGATGGTACGTATGAGAATTTCCATTATCTGCCTGAAGCGTATAAATATATGGCCAATCAAGCCTATGAAGTTGCACCGCGAGTGGCGCTAAAACCAGAGAACACTTCATATGGTATAATGTGCGATTGGCTTTCTGACATCATGAAAGCAGAAAGACATAAGTTCCTTGATAGTGGGCAAGCCAGATGTCCATACTGTCATAGCACCAATGTAAAGTTGCTGATGTTTGATGATGAATTTGAGTGCAATTCATGTAATAAACGATTTGGCGGTTTATAAAAATAATAATTATGGGACTATCATCAAGAATAGAAGATGTCGAGGGTATTTATAAAAACATTGGTGGTTCATATTTCCAGATAGCCATTTTAGCTGATCAAGGAAAGTATCTTGCAATCGTTATGGAAACGGATCAACCAAATTGGTTTGTTGGTAGCGTAAAAGCTATCATCGAAAAACTAAGAAGCAATTATTATAATACCAGCTACTTTGAAGATAACTATTCGAAAACAGAAACCATTTCTGAGTTAGACAAAAATGGTGTATTAAAGATGGGGAATCAATCATATATGAAATTGTTCCCTGTTCCTAAAGAATAGTGGTTATTTCACAAAATAAGAAAGGAAAAAGATTATCTCCTCTTGATTATTACAACAGGATTAGTTAGATGTGAGCGTTCTTACAAGTAAAGAACGCCCACTCATTTTTAGAGGTGTTATTCAAAAAGAATATTCCAATATGGAACAACTTTATTGTGAATACCATCGGCAGTAACCTTGCGAACTAAACCGCCATCACCTTTGGCAACATTATTATCCCAATGCAATGGCTGCAAATTATCCAAATCATCACTACCACCCTTCGCTTTAGGAATAATGTGGTCTATTTCCCAACCATATTCACTATTCCTATCACCATAAGCTTCAAATACAATCCAAGCACCACATTTGTCTTTACAGATATGAGCAGGGTCTTGATTCATTACGGGAATTGCCTTTTCCCAGACTTTTTGAATTACTTTATTTGAAAAACACATAAAAATTATCAATGGAGGGATAGATATTTATATTGTTAGCTCACTCATGCCTATCCCTCCATTAAGACAGTCAAGAGCATTTGTTGTTCCAATTTGGTTTTCAATAAAGAGGATACGTATTACGTCTTTATTTCCTCTATTTCAAATAACATCAAGAACTTTATTATCATCATCTGTATGTGCAGATACACACTTACTATAGATGGAGTGTTCATGGGGCAAAGATAGTTTTTTTCTTGAAATAAGCAAAATATTTGGATTCTTTTTTGTGTAGCTTTGTTATTCTGGGGTTTTGTGCTTTGGATTCGTGATAGAAAACAATGAGGGAGGAGCAAGACACTTTATTTCTTACCCCTTCCCCTTATTACAATCTAAGAAATTGTTTTTTACTTTGCCCTATCCCAAACTGCTCCATAAACCATTGGGCAATGGGTGTCTCGTTGAAATATAGGAACAAGTTTCGCTTCTCGTTCCTTATCACCTGTGCCGTTACGTTATTGGCAAGTGCATTGCGCCTGTACTCATTAGAGTGAAGCCACCCGCTATAGTTGACGGTCTTTCCGTGTAGCAGTTTGTCGGTTTGTTCTGCGGTGAAGCCATATTGCAGACACTCACGTTCCATATTGAGGAACCGCTTGAAACTTGGGAACCATCTATAAGCCTTGTCCAAGAGACGCTTCAAGTTGCTCACCTCTTGCTGGTGCTGCTCATTGATACGGTTGAGTTCCCTTGCGTGGTTGTTCTTCATCTTCTGCATATCGGTGTGCAGTTTTTCAATCTGGTCATTCAAATCATCAACCTCCCTATGCAGTTGGGCATTCTCTTTCTCTAATCGGTTCACCTTGTTGCCACCAAGAAGAGAATTCACTCCGTTGAGTACACTGGTGGCAGTCTTCGTAGCGGAGTTCTTTAGTTCCTCAGTCTTTGCCTCTGCCTTGATGCGGGCAAGGTCTTTCTTTGCCTGTTCTGCCTCGGCTATCACCTCTCTTGCTTTTTCCTGTTCTTCCAGCAGTTGCGTAACGTTAGCCTGCAAGTCCTCGCCCTGTGCAATAAGGCTGCGGTAATACTCATGTGTGGAAATATGCTGGGCTTCCGAACCTTTGATACCTCGTTGCAGTCCGTATGCTGCCATCTGCTCAGCATAGGTGTCTTGGTAGCGTATCAGGTTGGCACGACTCATGACCTCATCGGCACACAGACGAGGGGCGGGTGCCTTCGTCCTGTATCTCTTTTTGACGGTCTGCTCCTTCTTCTGCTTCTTACGCTCTATCTGCACGATAGGGACGATGGTGGCATGAATATGCGGTGTTTCTTCGTCCATGTGCAGCACAGCCGAAACGACATTGTTTGTTCCGTAGGTCTTGCGGAGCCATTCAAGGTTATCTTGGCACCATTCATCCAGTCTGCCCGTTTGCTCTATCTGTTCCATATCAGCATGGGTGCCAGTGAGTACAATGCGGATAGCCTGTACCTGGTTCTTGCCTATCTTGCGTGTAAGTCCTGCCGTATCAAGGCGGTGTTGGATTGCTTCCGTCCTATTGTGGACACCATCGGGGAACTGGATGAGTTCACGGTTGAGGTGTGTCCGTTTCGGGTCGGCATTCTTCGGCTGTATGGTTCTCTCGATGTGGGCAGACATGTCGCAGTCCGCTCCTTTCGCTTTCTCTAAGTGTAATACTGCGTATCCCATTCGCTTGTTTAGATTTATTCGTTTGACATTCCGTTTCGTTGGTATCTCGTTCTTGTCTGTGTTCGGCTCTTGCCGACGGTTTTGGCAGGGTGTCCAGAGGGGTGCCGCTCGACCTACGGTCGCTTGCAAGGCAAGAACACCTTGGCCTATTGGGGATTTTTAGCACTAACTCTGTTGTGCGGCTCGAAAAATCCCCTAATTGGCTACGGTATTTTCCGTTTGTGGGAAATACCCGTTCCTGCGCCAGCATCAATCCCGTCTTGCATTGCTGTGCCGTGTGCTTCGTCTGCTATAGACGATGTCTTCTTTTTGACTATAGGGAAGTTGCAATGGACGGATGGACTAAAGGAGGGATAGACGTTGTGTGTTGGAGCGTTCCATCGTTCCAACACACTATCTATCCTCCTAAAAGTCCGTCTTTATTCTCTCTGCCGCTAATTCCCTTTTCCTGTTGTTGCTGTCAGAATCACCTCAAATGGCTTATGGTTACGGGGGATACGCTCCATCAGTTCCCTGCGGACTGCCCTTGCCTGATAGGAGTTCAGGCGGAAAGCAAGCAACAGAACGACCTCCATATTATATACGGTGACATACAAGTTGTCTCTCTTCTTGATTGTCCGCTCTGCCTCATAGGACTTTATCAGTTCTTCTTTGTAGAGGGCTTTGATGGCATTCCTCAGTTTGGGGATGAACACTCCGAACAAGTCCACCATCTCGGACTCGCTCATCCAAATCTCCCCACTTGGTATAGTCAGTTCTGTATACCCGCTATACTCACTCCACTTAATGATGTTTCTTTCTTCCATGCTTCTATGCTCTTTTGATGTTACTGAATGACTGGTTTAACTTGTTACCCAACATGGTCAGGTCATTGTCTAACTTCTGCGTAGTGATGCGGGCATATATCTGGGTGGTAACGATGTTCGTATGTCCCAATACTCGACTTACACTCTCTATGGGCATGCCATTGGTTAAAGCCATGGTGGCAAATCCATGGCGAGCGCAGTGAGCCGAAATTGGCTTGTCAATGCCACACTCTTTCATTACTGGCTTGAACTTCTTGCATACGTTCCAGTAGTTGACTTCGCCGAAAACGGATTTGGGATTCTCCTTCAGAAAGTCACGGTAGCGATTGATAATCTGTGAGGGAACAGCCAGCAGTTTCACCTGATAGGGTACACCTGTCTTATGACGCTTGCCCACAATCCATTTCTCACCATTCACCTCCACGATGTTGTCCGTTGTCAGTTCCTTCAAGTCCACGAACGACAGGGCAGTGAAATTCATGAACACGAAGAGGTCACGGACGAATGCGAGGCTGGCATCCTCAAACTCATGTGCCATCACCTTTTTCAGTTCCTCTTCTGTCAGAAAGGTACGCTCCTTGCACTTGGGGCTGATATGGAACTGCGCGAACACGTTGCGCTGTATCTTGCCGTTGTCGTGGGCACGGCCTACGACTCCTTTCAAATGCATACACGTCAGCCAAATGGTGGAACTGGCCAGACCTCGGTCATTGCTGAGATACACGGCAAACTCCTTGATGAAGTCGGGGGTGAGTTCCTGCATGATTATGTCATTGCGACGGAAATTCATATGAAGGAAGTCTGCTACGTAGTTCCTCGACCTCACTTGCAGTTTGTATGTTCCCAAAGCCCTGTCCTTGCCTACACGTCTTTTCAAGTTGGCAATGTCCTTATCGAATGCGCCCAGCAGGGTTTCGTATTCACTGCCGAAGCCCTGATAGGCATTGCGCACCATCTCTGCCGTGACGAATGCCTCACGGTCTGACAAGTGCAGGTAGTTCTTGATGATTTGTGCCTTAATGTTGTCAAGGTCACGATTCAGATCAAGAGCCTCCCTGCTTCTGCCCTTGGCACAGTTGCCCTTCGCATCCCACAGCGACAAAGGGATGCTCCGCTTGCAACTGAACTGGCTCTGCGTTCCGTTGATGGTGATTCTGCCCATCACAGGCACAATGCCGTTCTTTACCTTACTCTTGTTCGCGTAGAACAATACCGAAAAAGTGCTTCTACTCATCTTCTAATTCCTTTTAAAATTCGGGCTGCAAAAGTAATACCATTTTGGGAATAAATTGCTATGCAAATCACTTCAAATTTCGGCAATTGGAACAGCAAGTGTTAACGCGGTTTGAACTGCCCCGATATGTCACGATTTGCGCAGGTCGTTAAGAAAGTTTAACTATCCGACATGGGGCTATCTGGGTTACGAATAAGAAACCTAATTCGTTCCGCAAACCGCCTTGATTTGCGTAGTGGCATCTTGCAGACTTTTCTCAATTTTCCTCGAATTGCCTTTATTTATGGGGCGAACTGCGTTAATTCTCCAAAAATGCTTTTGTATGTCAGCATTATTTAGTATTTTTGCACGTTATTAGAAAATCAATCTTTTTAAAACATATTATGAAACCAACATTATTGCTTCTTGCTGCCGGCATGGGCAGCCGTTACGGAGGTCTCAAACAGCTTGATGGCCTTGGACCCAATGGAGAAACTATTATGGATTATTCCATATATGATGCCATAAAGGCAGGTTTTGGGAAAATTGTTTTTGTCATCCGCAAAGACTTCGAACAAGACTTCAAAGATAAAATCTTAAGCAAATACGAAGGTCATATACCAGCAGAATTGGTGTTCCAAAGCTTGGATTCCCTGCCAGAGGGCTTCTCGGTGCCCGAGGGACGTGTGAAACCATGGGGTACAAACCATGCCGTTATGATGGCTGCAAAAACCATCAAAGAGCCTTTCTGCGTGATCAATTGTGATGACTTCTACAACAGAGACGCCTATATGGTCATTGGAAAATTCCTTGCCGATTTACCTGAGGGAAGCAAGAATAAATATGCCATGGTGGGATTCAGAGTAGGGAATACCCTTTCGGAAAATGGTACTGTTGCTCGTGGCATTTGTTCAAAAGATGAAGATGAGAATTTGACTACCGTAGTGGAGCGTACAGAAATTATGAGAGTCAATGGCCCCATCTGCTATAAAGATGAGCTGGGAGAATGGGTGGCAGTCGATGACAACACACCCGTGAGCATGAATATGTGGGGATTCACACCCGATTATTTCGACTATAGTGAGGCCTATTTCAAAGAATTTCTCGCCGACCCCAAAAATATGGAGAATCTGAAGGCTGAATTCTTCATCCCACTGATGGTCAACAAGCTCATTACCGAGAAAACCGCAACAGTGAAGGTGCTCGACACCACAAGCAAGTGGTTCGGTGTCACTTACGCAGCCGATAGACCTTCTGTTGTGGAGAAAATACAAAAACTCATCGACGAAGGGGTGTATCCCGAGAAACTTTTTTAGGGTTTCTAACGAATTTCCATTTCATTTTCTCGCAGGTGTATTGTGCCTGCGAGAAATAATATTTTAAAATAATGACACTTGACATCCTCACACCCGAAGAGGTACAAAAACTCAGAGACCTAATCTCACAATCCCAGAATATCATCATTTGTTGTCATGAAAGTCCTGACGGAGATGCTATCGGGGCAATGCTTGGATGGGCAGAGTTCCTGCGAAACCAAGGGAAACAACCGATGCTGGTGGCGCCTGACGCCTTTCCCGATTTTCTCAGATGGCTGCCATGTATCGAGAAAATTGTTAGATATGACAAGCACAATGTGGCCGTGGAAGAGGCTTTTCAGAAAGCAGACCTCGTGTTCTGCCTAGACTTCAACAGTTCGAAAAGGTTGTGGGACATGCAGGAGACACTGGATAAGTTTACGGGCAACAAGGTGCTTATCGACCATCACCTCGGACCAGACATCGATGCACAAATCATTGTTTCAAAGCCAGAAATGAGCAGTACTTGTGAACTGCTTTTCAGAATCATCTATCAGATGGGTGGTTTTGAAGCAATGACCAAGCAGGGAGCTGTGCCACTCTATTGTGGTATGATGACTGATACTGGCGGATTTACTTACAATTCATCCAGAAGCGACATCTTCTATATCATCAGTTTGTTACTCACTAAGCGTTTTGATAAAGACAAGATTTATAGGAGTGTCTATAATAACTACAGTGAGTGGGCCATACGGATGAGAGGATATGTGATGAGCCAAAAACTGAATGTGCTTCCTGATAGCCATGCTTCCTATTTCTCTATTACACGAAAAGAGATGAAGAGATTCCACTTCATCAAAGGAGATGCCGAAGGACTGGTAAATGAGCCATTGCGTATCAAAGGGATGCGAATGGTCATCTCATTGCGTGAAGACACTGTGAAGGATAATACAGTGTGGGTAAGCATACGTTCTGTTGACCACTATTACTGTAATACGATTGCCGAGAAATTCTTTAATGGTGGTGGGCACCCCAATGCGGCAGGAGGACACCTGTATTGTACCATAGAAGAAGCAGAACAAGTGGCGCTCAAGGCCATCATCTATTTTACAAATATGTATAACAAGGGATAATCCTCTCTATCACACTTGTCGTGATAATGGATTAAAAGAATCAAATAATAGTGCAAAATTTGCTGAAAATTTATTTAGATGAATAGAATATGTTTTTTGTTCTTGGCGATTGCTGCCATGATTTGCTTCACATCATGTGATGACAATGAGACTTACGCTGACCAGAAAAAGAAAGAAAGGACAGCTATAAAGCAATTCCTTATCGACCATAAAATCAACGTCATTTCCGAGCAGGATTTTAAGGTAGATACTATCACCGATGTGAGTAAAAACGAGTTTGTGCTCTTTGAAAACACTGGAGTTTATATGCAGATTGTAAGAAAAGGTTGTGGTGAGAAGATTAAAAATGGAGAGACTGTCAATGTACTTTGTCGATTCAAAGAGTACAATGTATTCACCGATAGTCTGATTACCACCAATAATAACCTTTACTATTCTTCACTTCCTGATAAGATGGCAGTGAGTAATACACTCGGAACGTTTACAGCACAGTTTATTAGTGGCGTTATGCTCTCGCAATATAATTCTACCTCAGTACCAGCGGGATGGTTGATACCACTGACTTACATTAATATTGGAAGATTTATCAATGAAGGGGATGAGTTGGCAAAGGTTAATGTCATTGTACCACACAGTCAGGGAACAGCTAATGCTACTGCCAATGTCTATCCCTGTTATTATGAAATAACTTACGAAAGAGGACTATAATTATGACACTTATTAAATCTATTTCAGGAATCAGAGGTACTATCGGAGGAAAAACCGGTGATACCCTTAATCCACTTGACATCGTTAAATTTACTACAGCATATGCCACGTTTATCCAACGACAGAATGTTCACACTTCAAAAAGGAAAATCGTGGTAGGCCGCGATGCTCGCATCTCTGGCGAGATGGTAAGGTCGGTAGTTTGTGGAACACTCATTGGCATGGGATATGACGTGATAGATATCGGATTGGCAACAACACCTACCACAGAATTGGCTGTGACCATGGCCAAGGCCGATGGCGGTATCATCATCACAGCAAGCCATAATCCACGGCATTGGAACGCACTCAAACTGCTTAATGCACAGGGTGAATTTCTAACTAAAGACGATGGTAATGAAGTGCTGAAAATTGCTGAGGCTGAGGATTTTGATTATGCTGATGTTGACCACATCGGACATTATGTAAGTGATGATTCTTTCAATCAGCGTCATGTGGAGAGTGTGCTGGCGTTAGACCTCGTTGATGTTGATGCAATCAAGAATGCTGGTTTTAACGTATGTGTAGATGCCATTAATAGCGTGGGGGGAGTTATCCTGCCTTTGTTACTTGACAAATTAGGTGTGAAATATAATATTCTCAATGGCCAACCAACAGGGGATTTTGCTCATAATCCAGAGCCGTTAGAGAAAAATCTGGGCGGTATCATGGAAGAAATGCGCTCAGGAAAATATGATCTTGGTGTCGTGGTGGATCCCGATGTTGACCGTCTTGCTTTTATTTGTGAGGATGGCAAAATGTTTGGTGAGGAATATACGTTGGTTTCCGTAGCCGACTATGTGTTGGGAAAAACACCAGGAAATACTGTTTCCAATCTTTCTTCTACTCGTGCGCTTAGGGATGTCACTGAGAAACATGGCGGACAGTATTGTGCTGCTGCTGTGGGTGAGGTGAATGTCACCACAAAGATGAAAGAGGTGGAAGCTGTCATCGGTGGTGAAGGAAATGGTGGAGTGATCTATCCAGCTAGTCATTATGGTCGTGATGCACTTGTGGGTATTGCGCTCTTCCTCTCTTCGTTGGCACATAAAGGATGTAAGGTGAGCGAACTGAGAAAAGAACTGCCAGAGTATTGCATCGCGAAAAACAGAATTGACTTGACACCATCTACAGATGTGGATGCCATACTACAGCGTGTCAAGGAAATGTATGCCGACCAGCAGGTAAACGATATAGACGGTGTGAAAATAGATTTCCCCGACAAATGGGTTCATCTGCGTAAGTCGAATACCGAGCCCATCATCCGTGTTTATAGCGAGGCAGCCACTATGGAAGAGGCTGATGAACTCGGGAAGACATTGATGAAAGTGGTATATGACATGCAATAATTGCCATTAATTGTTATGTATGCTGCTGAATGGCAGCCAACAGTTAAAAATGAAACACAAGGCTTCCCCCATCGTTGTACCTGAGGGCACGGAGAAATTGCTGCTACATGCTTGCTGCGCTCCATGCTCCTCGGCTATCGTGGAGTGGATGCTTGCCAACGGACTGAAGCCCACCATCTATTACTTTAATCCCAATATTTTCCCTATAGAGGAATATATTATCCGAAAAGAGGAGAGTAAACGTCATGCTGACTGTTTGGGAGTAGAGTGGATAGATGGTGACTATAATCATGAACAGTGGGTTTCATGTGTTCAGGGGATGGAAAGCGAACCGGAAAGAGGACGACGGTGTGATTGTTGCTTCCGCATGAGACTCATTGCCGCTGCACAAATGACAAGGCAACATGGTATGAGCGTATTTACTACCACATTGGCATCCTCACGTTGGAAGAGTATAGAACAAATCACAAAAGCTGGTATCGAGGCGCAAAATATGGTGCCTGGGACTTTGTTCTGGGCACAGAATTGGAGAAAAGGTGGACTTTATGAGCGGCGTAACCAACTGCTGCATGAGTTCGCTTTTTACAACCAGCAATATTGTGGATGTGAGTTTAGCCTAAGACAAAGGGAATTAACTAAAAATCAAGAGATAATATGAAAAAAACTTTTCTATCCATCCTGTTTTTGGCATGTATCCATTTTTCTGCTGTGGCACAGGAGATGGTGGATTTCAATGTTGTTCCTCTGCCACGTGAATGTGTGGCACAGAAAGGCAAACCCATGCCTCTCTCTGATTTTCAGGCCATCTGTTATAAAGGTGGGGAGGATATGAAGCGTAATGCCGAATTCCTTGCCGACTATATCTATCAGAATACGGGAAAACGACTCAACGTGACTACTAATACCAAAGGTGTTGTTATCTCGATGGCTGTGAGCGAAAAAATCAGCGCTCCAGAAGGTTATACCATTAAAGTCTCGAACAAGGGCGTGGATATCCAAGGTGGTTCCAATGCAGGTGTCTTCTACGCTATACAGACATTACGCAAGGCAATACCTATTGCCGATGCCGACAAAGTGCAGATGAACCCAATTCTTGTTACAGATGCACCAAGATTCTCATATAGAGGTATGCACTTGGACGTGTCGAGGCATTTCTTCGATGTCAACTTTGTCAAGGAGTATATTGATATGCTGGCTCTCCATCATATTAATATATTTCATTTCCATATCACCGATGACCAGGGATGGAGACTGCCAGTAGATAAATTCCCCAAACTCATTGAGGTTGGGGCATATCGAAATACGACAGTCATCGGACGTAACACGGGACTCTACAACCATCAACGTTATGGTGGATATTTTACAAAGCAAGAACTACGTGATATTGTGGAATATGCACGACAGAGGTACATCACAGTGATCCCCGAGATTGATATGCCTGGGCACATGGAGGCGGCACTCGCTGCTTATCCTGAGCTGGGATGTACGGGTGGACCATACGAAGTAGAGGATGATTGGGGAGTGTTCGATGATATTCTCTGTGCAGGAAAGGAGGAAACCTTCCACTTCGTGAAGGGGGTTCTTGATGAATTGATGGAAATATTCCCTTCGGAGTATATTCATATTGGTGGCGATGAAGCACCTCGCACCAGATGGAAGGAATGTCCACTATGCCAGGCGCGCATCAAACAACAAGGATTGGTGGGCGATGGAAAACACTCTGCGGAAGATAAACTGCAGGGATACTTCATGAAAAGGGTTGAGAGCTATCTCAACCAACATGGAAGAAAAGTTATCGGATGGGATGAGTTACTTGACTGTGATGTCAATAAGTCGGCTACTATCATGAGTTGGAGAGGACAGGAAGGGGGCATCAGGGCCTCACAAATGGGGCATGATGTTATCATGGTGCCTACCTCTACTTCTTATTACGACTATTATCAGACGCCAGAGGATGACTATTGGTCGAAGCCTTTACTCATTGGAGGATTTGTTCCGCTTGACACTGTGTATAATGCAGAGCCCGCCCCCAGCTATCTTACTCCCGAAGCAAAGAAACATATTATAGGTGTGCAGGCAAATTTGTGGACAGAGTATATTGCTGATAAAGAATTGGCTGAATATCAGGTTCTGCCAAGGATGGGCGCTCTCTCTGAGGTTCAGTGGACCATGCCTGAAAATAAAGATTATAAGGCATACCTACAGCGGCAAATCAAACTGACTGCTATCTATCGCCAGCAAGGTTGGAAGTATTGTGACTTCAGCCTTAAATTGAAGAATTGAAAATTACTCCCACACTCCTATTCAAACACCTTAAACTCATATCCCTCCTTCCGAAGCCATTCAAGCGACTGGGGGAGGGCAGTTTGTAGTTTGTCGATACTTTTGAGAGAATCATGGAAGGTGATGATGGAGCCATTACGTGTGTAGCGTTTCACATTTTCTACAATGTCGTCGGCTGTCATCCATTTGGAATAGTCGCGGGTGACAAGGTCCCACATCACGATACGGTATTTACGGCGAAGCCAGAAATACTCTGGGGCTGTCATCCAACCATGTGGAGGGCGGAATAAGTGGCTGCCAATCAATTGATTGGCTTTTTCTGTGTTGTCTATATAAGTCTTGGTGAAATGCTTTAGACCACCTAAGTGATTATAGGTGTGATTGCCCACTTGATGACCGGCAGCTACAATTTCGTCGTAAAGATGAGGGTATTTGCGAACATTGTCGCCAACCATAAAAAAGGTGGCCAGGGCATCGTAGGATTTCAATGTTTGGAGGATGAAGGGAGTAGCCTCAGGAATAGGACCGTCGTCAAAAGTCAGATATACAGAATGATCATGTTTATCCATTCGCCATAAGGCTCGTGGAAACATCCAGCGAATCCAAAATGAAGGCTGCTCTAAAATCATCGTTTTCTATAAAAATGATGAAGAGGGTGTGTCGAAATTTAAAAACTTTTCAACTTACCCTCTTCATCGTATAAATTTAATCTGTTAATAATATGTCAAAATGGTGAGATTAGTAACTCATCATTCCAGAACCTACATCCTCTTGTCTCTTGATCATATTGATGTATGGTTCAAAATACTGATAATATTTAATATACTCTTCTTCATGCGCTGTGTACCAATTCTCGTCAATTGATTGCATTACACCGAGTATGGCTAAAAGACCATACCGATCGTCAAGCAACTGATTTTTGGGGCAATTGAGATTCGGACCAGTAAAACAATTCATATTGTATGAGTCGCCTTGGGCTATATACCAATCCAGCCATTCTATAGAGTTCTTCCAAAGTTTGTTGGCAATTTCAGTGGCACGCTGCTTGTTGCCTAATCTTCCGTATGCTTCTATCAGTAATTCACCTTGGTTGGAGAACGATACGGGGATATTATAATCAGGAAGTACCTTTTCCATTTTTGCAAGTGCCTTCTTAGCCTTATCAAATTTGCCCTCATAGATAAGGCGGATAGCCAACTCAATAAACAAAGCACGGTGGGTGTCGCACATACGACGCACAGTCTCGTCCAAATAAAGGCCTTTCTTTTCCAAACCACCGTATTTAAACTTGTTCATCAAGCGATCGTAGGTCTTTTCAGTGTCAAAATTCGGATTCTTTTCCTCACTTTCTATATTTCTTTTGAATCGCTCACCTGGGTCTGTCAGGAAGGGTGTGATGCGGTTAGCCAAACCTTCCCTCACAAAATGCTGACCAAGGTTCATGTAATTCTCACGGCCTACAGTTGTAGCCACGTAGATGGGGCGCTCCCAGTTGCAGTTGGCTATCATTTCGAGCATCATCAAGTCGCTCTTGCCAAGATAGCGGTGACCTGCAAGTGAGATGTACATGGTGTCGGGAATCTCTGGATCAACCATTTTCATGCCACTCTTACGTACAGCTTCTTTGTCGATGGGCAATTTCAGTGTGTCGCATGGTACGATGTGCGAGTCTTGTCCCAAATCAAGTTGGAATCCATAGCCATTGGCTATCAATTGTTGATTGAAAGCTGTAAATAGATATTCTTTGACATCCCTTTGTTGCTTGTTCACACTATCACGCACCCAATATTTCATCACATTCGATAATTCGAATGGGTCGTTGCCAAATAGTGTCGCATCCTCTGGGTGAATCTCGATATATTGTTTTAACAAGTCACCGAATTCAGGCCAGATATAGACGCTTTCATTGGTTCCAGCGCAATAGTCAATACGAGGCCATTTTATAGGTACACTCGGAGAGTCGTAGGCGGGGCGAATCATTTGGTCGATGTACCAGTCGGTCTGAAGGTAACTTAAATTGCAAACACGAACATTCGTGCCTACACCTTCGGTCTCTTGGTTGTACCATAGTGGGAAGGTGTCGTTGTCGCCATTGGTGTAGATGATGGGATTGCCTTCATCTTGAAGCGACATCAGATAGTTTTGGCCAAAATCGCGACAGGTGTAGCGACCGCTACGGTCGTGGTCATCCCAGGTCTGTGAAGCCATTTGGATTGGAATACAGAGGCAGACTGCTGCAGCCACAAGTGCACCAATAACACTTGTTTTGGAGTCTTTCAAGAATGCACGTACAATACTAATAATGGCAGCCACACCAAGACCACACCAGATGGCAAATGCATAGAACGAACCAGCGTAGGCATAGTCGCGCTCACGTGGCTGGTTAGGCGTCTGGTTCAAGTAGAATACGATGGCAAGACCTGTCATGAAGAACAGGAAGAACACTACCCAGAATTGTTGGATGCCTCGCTTACCACGGAATGCCTGCCAGAAGAGACCAATCAGTCCAAGAATCAAAGGCAGCGCATAAAATACATTATGGCCTTTGTTCTCTTTCAATTCCGTTGGTAATTTGTCCTGGTCGCCCAAACACAAGTTATCTATAAACGAGATGCCTGAGATACAGTTTCCGTATGCATTGTCGCCGATATTTTGGATGTCGTTCTGACGACCGATAAAGTTCCATCCAAAATAGCGCCAGTACATATTATTGCATTGGTAGTCAATAAAAAATCTAAAGTTCTCCCATAATGTAGGCATTGTAACACCATCTACATACTTGCCTTTAGTAACATACGCATCATAAATACCTGCATATCTTGGGTCGTACATACGTGGGAATAACATGTTCTGTTTATAGACAGGACGTTCGTTGTTATTCACAATAAAATAACTGTCGGGCTCGTCGGCACTCTTTTTCTCCTTACGCTGATATACTGGGGCACCTTCTGCAAATTTTACGCCGCCATCATCGTTTCTTTCATACTCGGATGTATAGGCCTGACCGTAGAACAGTGGACGATACCCATATTGGTCGCGACTGAGATATGTGCCCAGTGTAAAGATATCCTCGGGAGAGTTTTGGTCCATTGGTGGGTTGGCAGAAGAGCGAATCACAATTACCGCATAAGAGGAGTAACCTATCACCATCATCAATAGGCTTAGCATGACAGTGTTTTTGAAGCGTGAAGTGACAAATGGCGTCTTGCCCTTTTTAATTTGAAGCACAAAGAAGAGCATAGCCAAAACCAAAATACCTGTCACTACAGCTATCAATCCATAGCTGTAGAATGGAATTCCCAATAGAGCAATGCCCAGCATGAATGAGATATTCTGTCGTGTCGTGCTCTTGTTTACATAACTCTCGTAGATTGCCCATACAACAGCACCAATGAGAAGAATAATATAAACAAATAATCCAGTATTGAATGGTAAATGAAGATTGTTGACAAAAAACAACTCAAACCATCCACCAACGGTGATAATGCCTGGAATCAGACCATAGAGCACTGCAAAGATAAGTGCAAATGATATGACAAG
The DNA here is from genome assembly GCA_900315075.1 of uncultured Prevotellaceae bacterium. Taxonomy (GTDB): domain Bacteria; phylum Bacteroidota; class Bacteroidia; order Bacteroidales; family Bacteroidaceae; genus Prevotella. Next base: position 17,334 of record OMXV01000032.1, read on the forward strand.
GGCGATAATTGAGCCTAAAAGGTTGGCATTGGGGAAACGACGATAATAGTAAACCAATACTATAGCTGGAATACAAAGAAGGTTGAGCAGGTGTACACCGATAGACAGACCTATCATGAAGGCAATCAATACCAACCAACGGTCGCTGTGAGGCTTGTCAGCATCGTCTTCCCATTTCAGAATCATCCAGAATACCACGGCGGTAAAGGCTGAGGAGAACGCATACACCTCACCCTCGACAGCACTATACCAGAAAGTGTCGCTAAAGGTGTAAATCAGCGCTCCCACCAAAGCGCTCGCTTCAATGGCTATTATTTTGGTCGATGTAAGGTCGTCCCAAGTGTTGATAAGGAGTCGACGGGCAAGATGGGAAATTGTCCAGAACAAGAACATGATGCAAAGTGCACTGAGCAGTGCATTCATAATGTTCACCATGTAAGCCACTTTAGATGGGTCATCTGCAAATAGTGAGAAGAAATTGGCCATCAACATAAAGAATGGTGCCCCAGGGGGATGGCCTATCTCAAGTTTATAACCAGTGGTGATAAATTCCGGGCAGTCCCAGAACGAGGCTGTAGGCTCGACGGTAAGACAATACACTATTGCGGCAATTAAAAAACAAAGCCATCCGAGTGAATTGTCTATGATTCTGAACGTCTTCTTCATTTATTAATAAACTATTGTGATTAATCTACGTATATGAAACGATTTTACTATACAATCAAGGTGCAAAATTAATAAAAAGATTGCACTTACTATCTCATGTGACTTCGTTTTTTGTTCCTTTGATGTTTTTTTAGACTTTTTTCTATTTTCTCCACATTCATAACAAGCATTTCATCTTCTTATAAGTGTTTTTACAATTATATCATTTATATTACCGCGGCAGTCCCGTAGGCTATCACACCATAGCGTATCAATTTGCCTATCAGCACACTGATGGCAGTAATCGTAGGATTGGCGCGCATCAGACCAAGGGTAATGCAAATGGCGGTGCCGATAATCGGGAGAAAGGCAAAAATACCCATCCATGCGCCACGTTCGCCCATAAAATGCTGAGCCTTGTCCAACTTTTCTTTTTTAATATGAAGATAACGCTCTATCCATTCCATCTTGCCGAGACGCCCAACACCATAATTAAACATGCTACCAGCCCAATTGCCTATAGTTCCCCAGACAAGCAGCATCGTCGGGTCGAGTTTAGCGGCCACAAGTCCCATCATCACGGCCTCGCTCGAAAATGGGAAGAAACTACCTGCTATAAAGGCAGATATGAACATGCCGAGGTAACCGTAGCTGACAAGAAAGTCGATGAGGGCATCCATGTGTTGTAGAAAATGATTAGAAGAGTAATCAGGATAATCAGATGAAAAGTGATGTTCGTCAGCCATGTACCAGTTAGCGAGAGATAATGGGCTATCAGGGGGCTGGTGTTCACAATGATGATGGGCATGAGTAGAGAATAGTGCTGCGGTTGTAAGGCAAGAAATATGAATGTCAGGATGTCGATGACCATTAACATGCCATAGTACATTCGCGTACGAATTTTGTCGTGGTAGCCTTGTCTTACATAATGAATGATGCCGATTAAAGAAAGCAGCAACAACCAACCAACAGAGAGAATTTCGTGCTCACCAAGGTGTGAATAGTCGAAAAGTGGGTAAAACGAGTATAACCCCTCGAAATGAGATAGAAAAGTTGTGAAGTCATAAGCATACATATAGTAGCATACAGCAAACCAATAGGGTGCTATTAGTCCAAGAACTGAGGCGCAAAACGTTTTGCCCGACATCGTACGCAGATGATAATACAACATCGCCCATAGCACAGGCACATAGTAGAGCACCTGTACAAAGATAAGGCTGGAGATACCAAGACAGAAGAAGCCATAGAACACCAAACCTTGAGAGCGACGCATCTGATAGCAACGAAACAGCATCGCATAGATGGCTATGCTACAAAGGAGCATGATTTCAGAACCCAGGTCGGGAAATAATGTGGGTGCTATGCATACCAACAGCAGATACATAGTGGGAACCATCATCCCAAAGATACGAATCAACTGGTGGGTATTGCTCAGTTCCACCATGAGATAAGCTGAGATGCCTAAACAGAGTGTTTGCATCCAAAGACGGTCGGTGATAGCACCACATAAATAGACGGCCACTATTGTGACCGCCACAGCAAAGGGCAGCATCAGGCGGCTCTCTGCAAGGGTGTTCTGAAGTCTCTTATAGGCCATGAGCGCTATTTACAAATCTCTGCCTATATCACTGCGGAAGTATTTGTCGGTGAAGAATATCTGTTGGGCCCCGGCAAAACTCTTACTAAGGGCCTCTTCTTTGTCGATGCCGTAACTACTCACCGCCAGCACACGTCCGCCATTGGTTACAACTTTACCATTATACAATGCCGTGCCGCTATGGAAAACAATGGAGTCTTTCACCTCGTCAAGTCCATCAATGGTATAGCCTTTCTTATAGGATTGTGGATAACCGCCACTAACCAGCATCACACACACTGCTGCACGATTGTCAAAGACAATGTCACGGCGGTCTAAGTCACCATTTGCAACACCTTCAAACAAATCAACAATGTCGCTCTTCAAACGCAGCATTACGGTCTCTGTCTCGGGGTCACCCATGCGGCAGTTGTATTCTATTACCATCGGGTCACCAGAGACATTAATCAGCCCAAAGAAGATAAATCCCTTATAATCAATCCCTTCATTTCGCAATCCATCAATCGTGGGGCGCACAATGCGGTCTTCCACCTTTTGCATCCATTCAGGGGTTGCAAAGGGCACAGGACTAACACTGCCCATTCCGCCAGTGTTCAAACCGGTGTCGTGTTCACCGATACGCTTATAGTCTTTGGCTTCTGGCAATATCTTATAGTGAACACCATCGGTGAGTACGAAGACCGAACACTCAATTCCGCTTAAAAACTCTTCAATAACCACTTGTGAGGAAGCTGTGCCAAACATGCCACCAAGCATTTCACGAAGTTCTTTGCGAGCTTCTTCGAGGGTGGGGAGAATGAGTACACCCTTACCTGCACACAGACCATCGGCCTTCAGTACATATGGTGGCTGAAGGGTCTCGAGAAAAGCAAGGCCTTCATCAAGGGTGGTGCCATCAAAGGTACGATAGCGGGCTGTGGGAATGTTGTGCCTATGCATGAAACCTTTTGCAAAATCTTTGCTGCCTTCCAAACGGGCACCAGATGAAGACGGTCCAATCACTGGAATATGCGATGTACGAGGATCAGCTGTAAAAACGTCATATACTCCTTTTACCAAGGGGTCTTCGGGACCTACCACCACCATGTCGATGCTCTCCCTGAGGCAGAACTCTTTTTGCGCCTCAAAATCGTTGACTCCTATGTTCACATTCTCGCATAGAGAGGCTGTGCCTGCATTGCCAGGAGCTACAAATAATTTCTCTACTTTTTCGCTTTGCTGTATTTTCCAGGCCAAGGCATGTTCACGTCCTCCGCTGCCCAATAATAGTATTCTCATTTTGTTGTATTTCAGATAATTAACAAATTCTTCTATATAAATACTTTAATGTATTGATTTCCCTATCAGTAAGGGATGTGAAGGTGATTAAAAATGTCCTCAACTTACTTCAAGTAATCCTCGAAGTATTGTGTTATACGCTCATGTAAATGAACACTTTTATGGCCTCGCATATTGTGTGGCTCACCAGGATAAACGAAGAAATCAGGCTGGGTGCCGGCACTAATGCAGGCATTGATGAATTCCAGACAGTGCTGAGGGACAACAGTGGTATCATTCATACCCTGAATAATTTGCAATTTCCCGCGAAGGTTCTTAGCCTGATTCAAGAGAGATGTCTTCTTATAACCATTGGGATTGGTCTGCGGAGTGTCCATATAACGTTCACCATACATCACTTCATACCATTTCCAGTCAATAACAGGACCACCGGCAACACCCACTTTGAATACCTCAGGGTAGTTTGTCATCAAACTAATAGTCATAAAACCACCAAAACTCCAGCCGTGTACACCAATGCGGTTGGTATCGACGTAAGGGAGCGATTTCAAATATTCCACACCTTTCATCTGGTCGGCCATCTCTATCTGGCCCAACTGGCGGAAGGTGGCTTGCTCGAAGGCGAGGCCACGGTCGCAACTGCCACGGTTGTCGAGGACAAAAATGAGATAGCCTTTCTGAGCCATATATGTTTCCCAACCACGCGACATATAATGCCAACTTGCTTCCACATTGCGTGAGTGTGGACCTCCATAGACATAAATGACTGTGGGATATTTCTTTTGGGGGTTAAAACCCACGGGTTTTACCATGCGGTAATAGAGGTCTGTAGTTCCGTCGGCGGCTTTTATCGTGCCACAACTGAATTCTGGCACATCATAGTCTTTCCAGGGATCCTCGCAGGTGGTGAGTGTCGTGCGTTTATGCTTGGCTACATCTAGAATGTCTAATTCACGTGGAGTGTTGGGGTCACTGAAGTCGTCATAGATAAAATTGCCTGACGACGAGAGTATTTTGTCGTGGTGACCGCTTTCTTCATAAACATTACCATGACAGCCAGTACCACTATCGAGCAGTGTGCGTTTGCCATTGCCCAGGTTCACTTCATATAGATTGTTTTGTATCGGACTTGCTTCGGTGGAAAGGATGATGGCACTCTTGCGTGATTTATTGAAACCGACAAGGTCGAGTACCACCCACTCACCTTTTGTCAACTGGCGTAGTTCTTTTCCGCTGGTATCATGAAGGTATAGATGGTTGTAACCATCTTTTTGGCTCTGGATGATAAATTTATTTTGATCCCAAGGCAAGAAGGTGATGGGGTTGAGTGGCTCAGCGTATTTGTCGTTGTGCTCATGGTAGAGCACCCCTTTGCGTGCGCCTGTTGTGGCATCATAACTTACAAGTTCGATGTCGGTCTGGTCACGGTTGAGCTCGAAGATGTAAATAGTCTTAGAGTCGGGACCCCACTGTATGTTGGTGAAATAGCGGTCGGTGGGATCGCCAGCTTGAAGATAGATAATTTTCTCTGTTGCCATATCATAAACACCTACAGTCACTTGATGACTAGTCTCGCCCGCCATGGGATATTTGTCAGGTTCCTCGGTGGAGATACGAGTCGAGGTGTTTACTTGGGGATAGTCGGTCACCATGCTCTGGTCCATGCGGTAGAAAGCAAGTCGGCTGCCGTCGGGACTCCAGAATGTACCTTTGTAGATACCAAACTCATCACGGTGGACACTTTTGCCATAGACAATTTCACGACTGCCATCATGAGTGAGTTGATGCTCCTTTCCGTCACAATCTACCACGTAGAGCTGATTATCAGAGTTGAAGGCTGAGGCACGTGATGCAGCACACCAGTCTCCACCATCGTAGCCGCCACGTTGTCGCATCAATACTTTTTGGTTTTTCCAGTCAAATAAGATGGTCTCGTTACTATTGAGAAGTTTGACGACGGGTTGGCCGGGGTAGGGGAATTCAGCATAGTCTGTGCGAAGGATAGGGTCGTTTTGGTTTGCAAAAACCTTATTTACATCTCGCAAGGTAAATAGTATAGTCTCCTCCTTGTTCTTCTTGTTGATGAGCACACATTTCTGCTGTTCAGTGCGAACCAACTCGTCACCCCACCAGGCATAATAGGCACTACGAGGTGTCATTTGCCGGTAGTTCTTACCACCATAGTTTAAGTCTTCAAGGGTGAATTGTTTCTTTTGGGCCATAGTCATTGTTCCTGACAGTAGTGCCATAAGCACAAGGAATGCCACAAAAGGGCGATATCGGTTATTCATAATCTTTCCTGTTTTTAGGTCCGTATCTGCGATTGTCGCGTCCACGATTTTCGCGCTTGTCGTATCTCTTGCCATCGTCATTGCGGTCACCCCTGAATCGACGGTCGCGACTACGGTCGTTGTCACGGAAAGAAGAGCGGCCATCACGACGATCTTCTTTCGTGCGGAAGTCACGGCGGCGGTTGTCACCACGTTCCTCTTTGTTTCGGAAATCACGACGGCCATCGCTGCGGTCCTCACGGCGCTCACGAGTATCTTTCCGACGGAATTGTTCCAAATCATGACGGTGGAAAGTGAAAGAGCGGATGTCGCCGTCTTCGTTGGATTCCGTCTCATCGAGGCGCTGTTTGAATTCGCGGTTCTTTTTGAATCGGTGCTTCTCGGCCATTGCGGCTTTTTCCTCCTCGGTTTTAACTATGCCGCCCTCGCTTCTGAATTCTTTCAATTTCCCCTCAAAAATTGAGTATTTACGGAACTCACATTCCAATGAGCCATTAAACACGGGGATTTTGATGGAGGGGCGCAGACCAATTTGATCGAAACATTCTTCACGATAACTCAGTATCCATGCTTCATTGCCAGTAAAGGCATGTTTAAGTTTTTCGCCTATCATTTTATATGTACCAAGGAGGTCGGGAGTGGAAATTCGCTCACCATATGGTGGATTGGTTACTATGATGCTCTTGTGGGCGGGTTGTGTGAAGTCTTTAAAGTCGGCTTGCTCAACAGTGATGTCGGATGAGAGACCGGCGGCTTTCACGTTAAGGCGTGTGGTGTTCACAGATTTCATGTCGATGTCGTAGCCATAGATGTGATGGGTGAACTCACGCTCCTGAGAGTCGTCGTTGTAAATCATGTCGAAAAGTTCCTTGTCAAAATCAGGCCATTTCTCAAATGCGTATTCCTTCCGGAATACACCCGGACTGATGTTGCGGGCAATCAACGCAGCTTCTATCAATAGGGTGCCTGATCCACACATAGGGTCGATGAAATCGGTTTCGCCATGCCATCCTGTCATCAATATCATTCCAGCAGCGAGCACTTCGTTCAATGGTGCAGCGACGCTCTCTTGACGGTAACCGCGCTGATGGAGTGATGTGCCGCTGGAGTCAAGGCTCAGAGTACACTGGTCTTCGGCAATATGGATGTGGAGGCGGAGGTCGGGATTGCTTACTGAAATGTTGGGACGACTGCCAGTGCGCTCGCGAAATTGATCCACAATGGCATCTTTCACTTTATAAGATACAAATTTGGAGTGACGGAATTCCTCAGAGAAAACTACGGCATCGACAGCGAAGGTTTTCGTGTTGTCCAAATATAATGACCAGTCGGTCTTAAGTACTGCATTATAGACATCGTCGGCACTGAGGGCCTTAAAATGGGAGATGGGCTTTAGCACGCGGATTGCGGTGTGGAGCTGGAAATTGGCACGATACATTAGTTCCTTGTCACCTGTGAAAGAAACCATTCGACGGCCGATTTGTACATTGTTGGCACCCAATTGGGTGAGTTCTTTTGCCAGAACGGGCTCAAGGCCCATAAACGTCTTGGCGATAAGTTCAAATTCCATCTTTTTATATATTGTTCAATAAATGTTTTGCAATTGCGGTGCAAAGATAATGAAAACCGCGTGCAGAACAAAATAAAAGTATTTATTTTTTATGCTGAGGTGTATCTTATATTATATAAAGATACCACTTTTTTCTCATTTTTACGAATGAAATAATTGACGTTTTTCATCTCATCACATTTTTTTAGCCAAAAGTTTGGCACACACAGAATATTTGTCTATTTTTGCATCGTTTTTAAACATCATTGAATTTAACAAATACTTTTATGAAACTTGACAGCCCTGCAATTCTTGTTGTTGACATGCTCAACGACTTTGTGACCGGCGCACTTGGATGCGACCGAGGTAGAGCCATCGTACCTGCTACAGCCCAATTACTTGATGCAGCACGCGCTGCTGGCGTACCCGTAATCTTTTGCAATGACGCACATATCGCTGGCATTGACCGCGAATTGAAACTTTGGGGTGACCATGCCATTGCTGGCACAGAAGGTGCACAGGTGATACCAGAACTCAAGCTTTGTGAGAAGGACTATGTGGTCCCCAAGCGCAGATATAGTGGCTTTTTCCAGACCGACCTCGACATTCTGCTTAAGGAATTGGGAGTGAAGACTGTGGTAATGACAGGTCTTCATGCTCACATGTGTGTACGTCACACCTCTGCCGATGCCTATTGTTTAGGATATGACGTGGTGGTGGCAAAAGAGGCTACTGATTCTTTCACAGAGGAAGACTACAATATTGGTATCGCATATCTTAAGACCTGCTATGGTGCAGATGCCTATTCCAACGAGGAACTGATAGCAGCTTTCTAACAGTGCCGGTTTTTTTTATGGACATTCTTTGTGTATGTCCGTATACAATATAAAAAGGGAAGTTAAAGACTACATATTTGGTTTCTTTAACTTCCTTTTTTTAGACTATGATGTCTATCATTCACTTATTTCTTCAACTCCAGTGCGTGGGTAGTCTTTTCTGTCATTGGCTTGACTGACAGGGTGGCAGTGGCGCGGATGTCGCAGACATTGGCGCCAATCTTGAATGTGTAGGAACCACCATCCACAACCCAGGCATATTGCGACTCATCGTATGATGCCAAGTCGCGGCGTTGGAGTGACATCACAACTGTCTGGCTCTCACCAGGCTGTAACTCTCTGGTTTTGCCAAAGGCTTTCAATTCCTTGGAAGGTTTGTCGAGTGTGCCCTTAGGTGCGGTGACATATACTTGTACTACCTCTTTGCCAGCCACTTTTCCAGTATTCTTGATGTTCACGCTTACTTCTATCTGTTCTCCTTTTTGCCTTACAATAGGTTTGCTGTAGTCAAAGGTGGTATAGCTGAGTCCGTAGCCGAATGGGTAGGCTACTTCGCGTTCGAATGTATCGAAATAGCGATACCCTACATAGATACCCTCGTCGTGATTGGTGTAGTCATAGTTGGGAATAGGATTGCCATTGGATTTCATGCTACTGTATGATAAAAAGTCTATACTGCCGGGATAATTCTTGGTAGAAGGATGGTCAGCGGCAGAGATGGGCCATGTCATTGTAAGTTTGCCAGAGGGGTTGACTTTGCCTGTAAGGATATCGGCAACAGAATTGCCACCTTCTTCACCGGGTTGCCAAGCACAGATAATAGCATCGGGATAGCCGCTCCATGAAGAGGTCTCAATCACAGAGCCTGAGTTGATGATAACAACTACAGGCTTGCCGGCGGCATGGAAAGCGTTGCATACATCGAAAATCATCTCACGTTCTTCTACCGTAAGGTTGAATTCACCTTCTACCTCACGATCCACACCTTCACCAGCCTGGCGACCTATAGTGACAATAGCGGCATCGGCAACCTTCACCTCGTTGTTGACACATATGCTGCTGATGCTAATTTCTGGATATTTCTGCTGACCGAACATTTCCATTTGATACCATCTGGCAGGATGGCGGTCGGCTTGGAATTTCACTCTTGCAAAGTCGATGTATTTACGGTAGATTTCCGTAAGGGTGTTGGTGGACGTGATACCCACATTCTGCAAACCTTCAGACATATCTACTACATAGGGGGTGTGGACACAGCCAGAGCCTGTGCCACCAGAGAGGAAATCGTATGAGTTGACACCAAACAGTGCTACAGTTTTTACTGTTTTTTCCTTTACATTCCAAGGTAAAGTACCGTTGTTTTTCAAAAGTACAATTCCCTCGCAGGCTGTCTGCCGAGTAATGGCAGCATGACCTTTCAGGTCGGGATGATTGGTGGCTGGATATTTGTTGAAACTCGGAGTCTTTACAATATATTCAAGTAGCCGGCGGACATTTCTGTCAAGGTCAGACATTGATAGTTCACCGGATTTCACACCAGCTACGATTTCCTCGATCTGGCGTTGTTGGCCTGGTTCCAATAAGTCGTTGCCGGCTTTCACCTCATCGATAGTGCGAAGTCCATTGCGGATACCAATCCAGTCGGTCATTACCATACCTTTGAATCCCCAGTCATCACGGAGAATCTTGGTCAGAAGATCGTGATTGCCCATGGAGAATGTGCCGTTAACTTTATTATATGATGCCATGACAGTCCAAGGCTGACTTTCACGAACTGCTATCTCGAAACCTTTGAGGTACAACTCGCGGGCAGCACGGGGTGAGACACGCTCATCGACACTGGTGCGCTCAGTCTCCTGTGAGTTGACAGCATAATGTTTGGCGCTGACACCGGCGCCCTGACTTTGTACTCCATTGATATAAGCAGCTGCAATCTTGCCTGTCAAAACAGGGTCTTCACTGTAGTATTCAAAATTGCGCCCACAAAGAGGGTTGCGATGGAGATTCATACCAGGGCCTAAAATCACGTCGCAGCGGTATTCTTTGGTCTCATTGCCAATAGCAACACCCACTTGGCCTACCAATTCAGTGTTCTATGTAGCTGCCAGACAGGTACCAATGGGGAAACCCGTTGCATAGAAGGTTTGGTCGGTGCCTTTACGTGTTGGGTCGATACGTACACCAGCAGGACCATCGGTCAATACTGTGGCAGGAATGCCAAGACGAGGAATGGCTGCCGTGGTCCCGGCTGCTCCTGCTACAAGGTTGGCTTCACCTCCAACTACTGCGCCCTCGCTGAAAAAATTGTTGGCACCACCAACAAGTAGTTTGGCTTTTTCTTCAAGAGTCATTGCTGAGAGCACTTCGTCGATGTTGTCAGTACGAAGTTGTGGGGCATTTTGTGCATTCATTGTACTAACAAATAATGTGGCCAGCATTACCAGTTTGATTGTTTTCATATCCATTCGTGAGTTGATAATAAGTGTTTTTTATTAGATGAAGTAAATATAATACAGGCTATTTCATAATGATAATTCAACATGATTATGAATATATGCCCACAAAAATAAACATTTTAATCATTTTTTCCAAAAAATCTTTCGCTATTTAATGAATAAACTTGTATAAAACCTTCAATAAGTCGAGAAAAAATGTTATCTTTGCAACGAAATCACTAATTGTGGCTTGCCATTATAACTAAACTTTATTTTTATGGATACTAATTATGTGATGTTTGCGCTCAAACTGCTTGGTGCGCTGGCATTGTTGGTGTTTGGTATGAAGCAGATGAGTGAAAGCTTACAGAAAATGGCTGGACCTCAGTTGAGAAGCATTTTGCGTAAAATGACAACAAACCGGTTCACGGCTCTCCTCACAGGTACATCGGTGACAGCAGCAGTACAGAGTTCAACAGCCACCACTGTGATGACGGTGTCTTTTGTTAATGCCGGATTGTTGACGTTGGCACAGGCAATTGGTATTATTATGGGAGCCAATATTGGTACGACGCTTACAGCATGGATTATGTCGGCTGGTCTGTCGTTCAATATTACCGATTTTGTCTGGCCTGCATTCCTGATAGGTCTCATACTTACTTATCGGAAAAAACAAGAGAATATTGGTACATTCTTGTTTGGTATGGCTTTTCTTCTTTTCGGACTTGGTACACTGCGACAGACGGGAGCTGACATGAACTTAGGTGAGCAACCGGCAGTGCTCAATTTCTTCCAGAGTTTTGATCCTACCAGCTTTACTACCACATTACTGTTTCTTATTATAGGTGGTATCCTTACTATGTGTGTGCAGTCTTCGGCGGCAGTTATGGCCATCACCATGATTCTATGCTCAAGTGGAGCTTTGCCTATCTATCAGGGTATCGCATTGGTGATGGGTGAAAATATCGGTACAACGGTTACTTCTAATTTGGCGGCACTAACAGCGTCCACCCAAGCTCGTAGAGCTGCGTTGGCACACATGTTCTTCAATGTCTTTGGTGTATGCTGGATGTTGATTGTCTTCCAACCATTTATCAATATGATATGCGGTTTTGTGGGATATGATGTAAATATGGACCCATCTACCGCAGGATTTAAGGATAATGCATTGAAGCTTAATTATGTTTTGCCAGCCTTCCACACAGGATTCAACCTCGTGAACACAGCCATTTTGATTTGGTTTATTCCTCAGATAGAGAAATTGGTCACCAAGGTTATCAAAGATAAGAAAAAGGAAGAAGGAGAAGAGGACATGCCCGAGAAATTGGTCTATATCGACCGAGGTTTGGTGCATACGCCTGAAATTGCTGTATTACAGGCACAGAAGGAGGTGTCGCATTATGCAGAGCGTATTATCAGAATGTATGGCATGGTAGAGGCTTTGGTGGATGAGAAAGATAAGGAAAAATTCGCCAAAGGGTATGAGCGTATAGCTAAATACGAGAATATCGCCGACAACATGGAGATAGAAATTGCTAACTTCCTTGAACAAGTTAGTGATTTGCATTTGAGCGATGATACAAAGTCGAAGATTCGGTCAATGATGAGACAAATTAGTGAGATTGAGAGTATTGGCGATGCTTGTTACAATATGTCGAGAACATTGCACAGGAAGATTGACACCGACAAGGAGTTCAACGAGTGGCAGATGAAGAGTTTGAAGGAGATGATGGAAATTACCAACAAGTCGCTCCTGCAGATGGCTCGGGTTCTCGGCGGGCGGCGTGAGGAGACATCGCTTAGAGAATCTATCAATATTGAGATCGAAATCAATGCCAAGAGAGACGAACTCAAGGCACAGAATGTGGACGCCATCAATGAGCATCAATATGATTATACTGTAGGAACACTCTTTGCCGACCTCATCAATGAATGTGAAAAACTCGCAGACTACGTTATCAATGTCGTTGAGGCAAGGCTGAAATAAACGATTATCAAATTGTAGTTTAAGAATAGTTAACTACCCAAAGATGAAACATCTATTATCTTTTTTTATAGCCTCCTTGTTTCTCGTGGCATGTTCTACTTCTGAGAGTAGTCAAAGCAGTAAAGCCATGAAAAGGGCGGAAATGGCAGCGAAAATCAGTGAAGGTGTGCAGTCGAGACATTTCTCTGTGGATATTGATAAGGTTTATCCAATTGGGAAGGGCATTATTCACCCATCCACACTCTATTCTGTCAGTGTCAAGGATGATAAAATCAATTCATACCTCCCTTATTTTGGAAGGGCATATAATGTACCATACGGGGGAGGTAAAGGTTTGAATTTTGTGGGAAAGGTGATGAGATACCAGGAAACTATTGGAAAGAAAGGAGAACATATAGTCGTGATGGACGTTGAGAGCGAAGAGGATATACACCAGTATTCCTTTATTATCTTCAATAATGGTACTGTAACTTTAGATGTTATGTCAAGAGAGAGAAATCCGATATCCTTCTCTGGCAAAATCAATTTTGACGAAGATAAATAGGTAGTGTTAGATGAAGATAAGATATGTGTATGAATTATAAAAAATAGTGTTTTTCCTTTGCCTTGCCATCGATTTGATGTAACTTTGCACTTCGAAATGATAAGCAAAAATAAAATCAAGGCAATCCGTCAGCTTGAAAACAAAAAGTCGCGGAAGGAAAAAGGACTCTTTGTGGCAGAAGGTCCCAAGGTTGTTGGAGACTTGTTGGATTTGCAGGATGCTGTTACTGTAATAGCCACAGAGCAATGGAGCACACAACACCAATTCGATGATGATACAGAAGTCATCCTTGTGACCGACGAGGAGTTGCGGCGACTAAGTTTTCTCCAGCACCCACAGCAGGTGATGGCACTTTTTCGTATTCCCACACCTTCTCTGTCACTTGATGGCATGGTTAATGTCATTAGACAGCGACTTTGTTTGGCACTTGATGGGGTGAGAGACCCAGGAAATCTGGGTACTATCATCCGGATTGCTGATTGGTTTGGAATCGACACCATCTTTTGTAGTGAAGATACTGCTGATGTTTATAGCCCCAAAGTTGTACAGGCTACAATGGGAAGTATTGCAAGAGTCAAGGTTGTTTATGTCGGTCTGACCGAGCTTATGGAGGCTTTGCCAAAGGACATTCCAGTTTATGGCACGGTGCTTGACGGTGAAAATATCTATCAGACAGTTTTAAACAATGTGGGACTACTTGTAATGGGAAATGAGGGAAAGGGTATTTCTCCTGAAGTTATAAATCATTTAACTCATAAATTGCTTATTCCACTCTTTCCATCCCCCAATATTTCAACCAATGCGATTTCATCAAGAGCCGACAGCCTCAATGTTGCTATTGCCACTGCTGTTGCTTGCTCTGAATTCCGACGTACGCTGCAATATCCCACGTCTATCCAATAATTTCAACTTCATCTCAATAAATCCCAGAAAAAAATGGAACTACTTTATAAAAATAGAAGTATTACATCATGCCTTAAGGCTGCTTATAATTTTCTGTTGAGCAATTTTAAAGGTATTTTTCATGCTGTTTGGCTTCCTGTATTGTTGTACAGCATTTTTTCTGCTGCATTTATTACTTTGTTGCTTTCCAACAGTCAGTCGGATATTTTGGGACTTCGACAGCATGGTATCTTTATCGTGGTGGTGTCGGCTTTGGGACTTGTCTGCGCTTTTACTGGAATATGGGTAATAGCAAGGCTAATGTCTTTCCTCAACGAAATGCCACGTCTATGGAATTTGAAAAGAATGCTAATCGTTTTCTTTATCACCCTTTTGGCGATGGTACCTCTGATGGCGTTTTGGGGAGGAGGTATATGGTTCATGTTTATTCGGGGAAGTGTTGAGAGCCATTTTGTGATAAAAATATTTATCTTACTGGTTGTCACGATGTTGTTTTCACTTCTCGTTATGCCCATGGTTTACGTCAACATGAAATATCTTAAGGAGAAAGATATTCATTATTTAAAATCTTTTACAAAAAACTATAAAAATGGCTTAAGATTCATTGGCTTCATTTTTGTAGCCGTTATAGTTACTTTGCTAATAGCATTGGTCATTACATCTGTTGTTTTAATGCCTCTATACGTGTTACTTATAGCCAAGACTTCATCTCTCACCGGGGAGGCGATAGGTGACCCTGCTGACCTGCCGGGATATTTTATCTTTTTGGTTTTTGGCACAATGATTGTCGCGTGTGTAGTCATGAGCCTTATTAATATTTATGAAATGTTGGTTTGCTATTTCCTTTATGGCTCTATAGAGCAAAAACAGACTGAAAGGCTCGAAGCCAAGGAAATGGTGTCCGTCGTTAAAGAGTCATAATCATGAAGAAAAAGAAAATATTGTTTATCGACCGTGATGGTACGCTAATTGAAGAGCCAGAAGACGAGCAGATAGATTCTTTCGAAAAACTACGTTTTAAGGAGGGCGTTTTTCGGAATTTGGCATTTATACGCAAGAAACTTGATTTCATGTTTGTCATGGTTTCTAATCAAGACGGATTGGGTACGGACTCATTCCCAGAAGAAACTTTTTGGCCTGTTCACAATTTCATTATCAATACGCTGAAGGGTGAGGGTGTGGTTTTCGATAAGATTCATATCGACAATCATTTCCCTGAAGACAATCATCCATGTCGCAAGCCCGGTATCGGGATGTTGAAAGAATATATAGACAACGATGAATATGACTTGACAGGAAGTTATGTTATTGGTGATAGGGAAACCGACCGACAATTAGCTGATAATTTAGGATGTAAGGCTTTGATCCTTGATGATGAGGGGGTGAACTGGGACAAAATAGCCGAATTACTATTTGCTGGCGAGCGGCGGGCAAGCGTGAGAAGAGTTACTAAGGAGACGGATATCGACGTACGGGTCTGTCTTGATGGTACAGGCAAATGCGACATTGAGACAGGATTGGGATTCTTTAATCACATGCTCGAACAAATTGGGAAACATGGTATGATCGACCTATATATCCATACCAAAGGCGATCTGAATGTCGACGAACATCATACTATAGAAGATACTGCCATCGCACTTGGAGATTGTCTTCTACAGGCGTTGGGAGATAAGAGGGGTATCGAAAGATATGGTTTTTCGCTTCCGATGGATGATTGTCTATGCAGCGTTGTACTCGACTTCGGAGGAAGACCCTGGTTGGTGTGGAATGCTGAATTTAAGAGAGAGTGTGTGGGGGATATGCCAACAGAGATGTTCTTGCATTTTTTCAAAAGCCTTTCAGATGCAGCACGCATGAATCTCAATATCAAGGCTGAGGGCCAAAATGAGCATCACAAAATTGAAGGTATTTTCAAAGCATTGGCGCGTGCTATTAAAATGGCGGTTAGAAGGGATATTTATCATTATGAACTTCCATCAACTAAGGGCATGCTCTGACTTTATTTCATCTAACAAACAAAAATAAACACATTATTATTATATAATATGGCAAAGCTTATTATTAACTCTTACGAGGAGTTTGCATCACATCTGGGTGAGAAATTGGGTGAGTCGGATTGGCTCCAAGTTGACCAAGAACGTATTAACATGTATGCCGACGCCACACTCGACCATCAGTGGATTCATGTCGATGTGGAGAGAGCAAAGGAAGAAAGTCCATATCATAGCACTATAGCACACGGCTATCTTACATTATCGTTGCTACCATATCTCTGGCAGCAAATTGTAGAAGTGCGCAATATCAAGATGCTTGTCAACTATGGTATGGATAAGATGCGTTTTGGACAGCCAGTCATCACCGGGAGTCGTGTACGAATGATAACCAAGCTTCATAATATACAGAACCTACGTGGAATCTGTAAAGTTGAGGTGGATTTTAAAATCGAAATCGAAAATCAACGGAAACCCGCTCTTGAGGGTATTTCTACTTTCCTCTATTATTTCAACTGACCACATTCAGTAAAAGGCCAGACTTGGGATGAAAGGAAGATGGCGTCTGTTTATGTGTATGGTGGCAATGATAATTGTCGCTATTATGATGTCATGTTCCACCTCTAAGTATGTGCCTGAAGGGGAATATTTACTCAAAAATGTTGAGGTAACAACCGACGAGAAGGATTTTGATGTCTCGCAATTGAGTCAATATGTCCGTATGAAAGGCAATAGTCGATGGTTCTCACTTTTTAAAATACCTCTTTGCATTTATTCTATGTCGGGAAGGGATACGACCAAATGGGTAAACCGAACTTTGAGGAATATTGGAGAAGCTCCAGTTGTCTATGATTCCATACAGGCTAAGCGTACATCGGCAGACCTTCTCAAGGCTATGCAGAATATGGGGTACTTGAATGCTCGGGTTGATCATACAACCAAAATTAAGGGGAAGAACCTCACTGCGTTATATACGTTGTCGCCAGGGGAGCCATACACAATATGGACAATGGAATATGATATTCAGGACGACAGTATCAAGGCTTTGCTTGAGGACAATCCCACCTTGCTGAATATTCATGAAAACACCAGATTTTCTATCAATGAATTGGCACAGGAAAGAAATCGCATCACCTCTTTCCTACTCGACAGGGGATATTACAGATTCCATAAGGATTTCATTACATTTGAGGCTGATTCCATGAATAATTTGAGATCTATCGACCTGAAAATGCACTTGATGAAATATAGGATGAGGAATAATCTTCCTGAGACTTTGCATCAGAGATACACTATTGGAGATGTCAACTTCCAATGTGTTGACTCTACAGGATCGAGGCTTAAACTCCAGACACTGCTCAATAATACTGCTATAGAAAAAGGAAAGTATTATTCCGCATCTGATGTTCAGCGAACATACAACAATTTTAGCCGGTTGTCGGCTATGAAATATGCCAATATCAGATTTACGGAGAATCAACAAGAAGGAATACTCAACTGCAATATACAATATGCACTCAACAAACCGAGTACGATTTCTTTTCAGCCAGAGGGCACAAATACAGCAGGTGACTTGGGGGCTGCGGCATCTTTGACATATGAGAATAGAAACCTATTTCATGGGTCGGAGGCTTTCAGTGTGCAGTTGAGAGGTGCTTTTGAGGCTATCACAGGGTTAGAAGGTTATAACAATGAAAACTATATAGAGTATGGGTTCGTTTCAAAACTCACATACCCGACACTCGCAGCGCCTTTCATTCCAGCAAATGTCAAGAGAAACATCCATGCCACTTCCGAACTCTCTGTCAGTTATAACCTGCAAAACCGTCCGGAATTTCACCGGAGAGTGTTTTCTGCAGGATGGAGGTATCAATGGGCAAAGCATAATAGCAATATGGCATATAAAGTGGATGCCATCGACCTCAACTTCATTCACATGCCATGGATATCGGGAACTTTCAAGCATGATTATCTTGATAGTGTGAGCAATAGAAATGCCATCCTTAGATATAACTATGAGGACCTTTTTATCATGAGGTCTGGATTCGGTTTTACCTACAACAATGGTAGGCATGCACTCAAAACTAATTTTGAGATAGGAGGTAATTTGTTGGCACTCGCAGCACGTGTCTTCGATTTCAATAAGAATGTCGATGGACAAAGTGTTCTCTTTGGTATAGCGTATGCTCAATATGTCAAAGGGGATGTCGATTTCACAAGAATGTTTACTTTCGACGAGCACAACTCACTTGTATTACATGCCGGATTAGGTATCGCATATCCATACGGAAATAGCAATGTGTTGCCATTTGAGAAGAGGTATTTCTCTGGGGGGGCAAACTCCGTCAGGGGATGGAGCGTTAGAGGATTAGGACCGGGAAAATTCAGAGGACATGATGGTGCCATTGATTTTATCAATCAGACAGGCGACATGAAACTTGACCTGAATATGGAATACCGAACAAAACTCTTCTGGAAATTCAATGGGGCATTCTTTGTTGATGCTGGAAATATATGGACACTTAGGGAGTATATTGATCAACCAGGAGGAAAGTTCAAGATAGATGAGTTTTATAAGCAGATTGCCGTGGCGTATGGATTTGGAGTGAGGTTGAATTTCAGCTATTTTATACTACGATTCGATATGGGAATGAAAGCTGTCAATCCAGCATACGAGACAAAAAGAGAGCATTATCCTGTCATACATCCTAATTTCGACAGGGATTTTTCATTTCATTTCGCTGTCGGTATGCCGTTCTGATGCTTTTTATTTGGCGTTTTAAAAAAAATGTTTACCTTTGCAGTTTGAAAGGAGTGTTGGCATCATTATTGATGGATTGGAATTATGTTAAGGTTTATTTGTCTAGGTAGTGGGAGCAGCGGGAACTGTTATTTTCTATTTACAGAAAACGATGGTCTCATGATTGATGTGGGGATTGGGGTAAGAGCACTCAAGAAACACCTACATCAATATGGATTGAAATTGCCTCAAATCAAACATATAATTCTTACTCACGACCATGCCGACCATGTAAAATCTGTTGGAAGTTTAAGTCATGATTTGAATATACCCGTTTATACCACCAGGTTGGTACATGAGGGTATTATGCGTAATTATTGCGTCAGACATAAAATCGACAGACAGAATATACAATTTATTGAAAAGGGCACATCTTTTACTTTAGGAGATTTTGATATCCTTCCTTTCAATGTTCCACACGACAGCGCCGACAATGTGGGATACCTCATCCAATGTCAAGGAGTTAGTTTTTGCATCATCACCGATGTTGGCCATATTACCGATGAAATAAAAAATGGTATCAATCAGGCAAATTATTTGGTGCTTGAGGCTAATCATGATATGGAAATGCTGATGAATGGACCATATTCTGCTTTTCTGAAAAAAAGAATTAGTAGTTTGTATGGACACCTCAGCAATGAGGATTGTGCCAAGGCATTGGCAGAGAATGCTTCTTTGGGATTGAAGCAAGTGTGGCTTTGTCACCTCAGTGAGGAAAATAATCATCCAGAATTGGCACGTATCACAGTGGAGCAGATTCTCAGAAATTATGGTATAGTGGCGGGAGTAGATTTCAACGTGGAGGTGTTGAAACGCAAGTCACCAAGTGGAATCTACGACTTGATATAATTGTTTTTCTGTATCCAACGGTTTCACCGTTGCTTCAATAACTGACTTAACTCTTAATAGTGTTTTTCCGTATGCAACGGTTTTGCCGTTGCTTCAATTATCGTTTATCGTCCTAACGAGAGTGCTTCTTCATAAATATCGGAAAAGGGAAGATCAATCTTATCCAGCATTGTGGGGAAGGAGCGTGCAAAACTCACGTAATAATAAGCGATAAAATCATAGCCCGACAATTCCATCCCTTTCAATGCTTGGAGATAATAAGTGTGCTCTGTGTTAATCCCATTTTGGGCATGACTGGCCGATTCTATCGCTACCAATCGGATGTCGTTGATATTCATGGTAGATAACCGTAGAATAGCCTTGTGCATCGATTCAAGCAATAAATGATGGTCGGCTGAATATCGGTTGTCGGTAATTTGAAAAGAGGATTCTTGGGAGTCGGGCCCCCCGTCTTCTGATACGGTTGATACAGATTCCTGTACAATGGCGGGCTCTGTTGCTTCGGTCGTTGAAACATTGCATGATGATAAGGAATCTTCTGGGATTTGTTCAGTGGTTGCGATGGGGGATTGCTTCATGTGCAATCCCTCATCGTTTCCAGTAGATAGCGGAGTTGAGTTAGGGTTGGACGAAGGTGCCTCGCCACCTTTCATCTCCTCTATGGTGAAAAGCAGCAATTGGTTGTCGTCAACCACATTTTTCTTTTTCTTCCGCTTAAAGATCATGCCGATATATTTCTATATTACTTAATATTAATAGGCAAAAAGAGGATATGCCTTCATCGTCTCATTTACCTTTTGGCGAACATTGCTGATGACAGTCTCGTCCTCAGGAGCATTAAGCACTTCTTCTATAAGGTCGGCAATAAGTATCATCATATCTTCTTTTGCACCACGCGTGGTGATGGCAGGAGTGCCAAGGCGGATGCCGGATGTCTGGAAGGCACTACGCGTGTCGAAAGGAACCATATTTTTGTTTACAGTGATATCGGCAGCAACAAGGGCATTCTCGGCCACCTTACCAGTAAGGTCGGGATATTTAGTGCGGAGATCCACAAGCATTGAATGGTTGTCGGTACCACCGCTGACAATGCCAAAACCACGTTTTATCAATTCGGCGGCAAGTACACGGGCATTGGTCTGTACCTGCTTAGCCCATTCTTTAAACTCTGGTTGCAAGGCTTCGTTGAAGGCGACGGCCTTGGCTGCTATTACATGCTCCAATGGACCACCCTGAGTGCCGGGGAACACAGCACTGTCAAGCAATTGGCTCATCATCTTGATTTTGCCCTTTGGAGTAGTCTTACCCCATGGATTCTCAAAGTCTTTGCCAAGAAGAATGATGCCGCCACGCGGACCACGAAGGGTTTTATGGGTGGTGGAGGTTACGATGTGGGCATATTTCACTGGGTTGTCGAGTAGGCCGGCGGCAATCAGACCGGCAGGATGGGCCATGTCAATCATCAACAGTGCTCCTACGGAATCGGCTATCTCACGCATGCGTTTATAGTCCCACTCACGACTATAGGCAGAGCCACCGCCGATGATCAATTTAGGCTTGTGCTCCTGGGCCAGACGTTCCATTTCATCGTAGTCAACACGGCCGGTTTCTGCAGAGAGATTATAGCCTACGGGCTTATACAGAATGCCTGAGGTGTTAACCAATGAACCATGTGAAAGATGGCCACCGTGGGCAAGATTCAGACCCATGAAAGTATCGCCGGGCTGAAGAACGGCAAGCAGTACGGCGGCGTTGGCCTGAGCTCCAGAGTGAGGCTGGACATTTGCCCATTCTGCGTCGAATAATTTCTTGACACGCTCACGGGCAAGGTCTTCCACCTGGTCCACCACTTGGCAACCACCATAGTAACGCTTGCCAGGAAGCCCCTCAGCATATTTGTTCGTCAGACAGCTACCCATGGCAGCCATCACATCGTCACTAACAAAATTCTCAGAGGCAATCAACTCCATGCCTTTCAGTTGACGTTGATGCTCACGCTCGATAAGATCGAAAATCTCGTTGTCTTTTCTCATTGTTCTTTATTTTATGATGTTTTTAAAATTATTCTGCTTTCGTAAGTTCTACTTTGTCTATATCTTGCTCTTTGTCACAGTAATGACATTTCAGTACGCCATGGGCTTTGTCCACAACGTGGAAGATGGTATGCATAGGTTCGTTATTGGTGATACACTTCGGGTTGTTGCACTTTACGATGCCGCGAAGCTCGTCGGGGGTTTCCACAGTCTTTTTTTCAGTAACCTCATAGTCATGGATGACATTCAGGACAACATTGGGGGCTACGACAGACAAACGGGAGATTTCATCATCGGTGAAAAACTTATCACTGACCTTGATGATTCCTTTGCTCCCTACTTTTGTCGAAGGATAATTGTAACCAATGGTCACAGGCGAAGTCACTTGCTGAAGACCAAGCAGACTCACTACCTGAAAAGTCTTGTCTGAGGGAATGTGGTCAATCACTGTGCCATTTTTGATGGCGGCTACTAGCCGTTCTTTCTTGTTCATACTCTTTAATCTATGATAGTGTCGTCGTTGATGATTTCGTCAAGGGTAATGCCAAGAACATCGCAGATAATAGCCTCACGGGCATAAAGACCGTTACGGGCCTGCTGGATGTAGTAGGCGTGGGGGTTGTCATCCACGTCGTAGTCTATTTCGTTGACACGGGGTAGGGGATGGAGTATCTTCATGTTTGCTTTGCAGTTCACAAGCATATCTGATTTCAAGATATAGATATTCTTCACACGCTCATATTCCATCAAGTCGGAAAAACGCTCTTTCTGTACGCGAGTCATATAAATAATGTCAGAGGTGGAGATAACTTCCTCGTTGAAATCTGTATGCTCTACATATTTGATACCATGGTCTTTGCAGTAAAGCTTGTATTCGTTGGGCATGGACAGCTCCTCTGGTGACACGAAATGAAAAGTCGGGTTGAAATGGCGCATTGCCATCAATAGGGAGTGAACAGTGCGACCGTATTTCAAATCACCTACGAGGCTGATGGTCAGATTTTCAAGACTACCTTGGGTCTGGTGTATGGTAAATAGGTCGAGCATACACTGAGAGGGATGCTGGTGGGCACCGTCACCGGCATTGATAATTGGCACAGGTGAAATCTCGCTGGCATACTGAGCTGCACCCTCTATGTAGTGTCGCATCGCTATCACATCGGCATAGTTGGACACCATCAGGATGGTGTCTTTCAACGTTTCACCTTTCGACACACTGGAGGCTTTCGCATCAGAAAAACCTATTACACGTGCGCCAAGACGATTGGCTGCAGTTTCAAAACTTAGACGAGTGCGGGTACTGGGTTCGTAAAACAAAGTGGCAACCACTTTACCCTTGAGAATCTCACGGTTAGGATGCCGCATGAACTCCTCGGAGAGACGGATCATATAGAGAATCTTCTCACGCGAGAGATCGGCTATCGTCACAAAATTATGTTTGTCCATGATGTCTTAATCGTACTTAGATTAGATTTCGGATGCGAAGTTAAGCATTATTTTTAATTTATTTGCCATAATTCAAAAGAAATTCATTAATTTTGCCCCGTCTAAACGTATTATCGCGTTTTTTGACCTTTTCTTTTAGCTTATGAGAAAAATATTTATCAAGATTCTTTGGGGATTTCTTATAGGAATTGTCCTTATCGCTACCATTGGAACGATAGCTATTTGGAATGGATGGGTGGGGTATATGCCCGATATGGACGACCTCCAGAATCCTATTAGTAAATACTCTTCACAGGTATATTCTGCGGACGGGAAATTGATGGGTACGTATGCGTCAACAAGAGACAATAGAATATCTGCCTCTTTTGACAATATCTCACCGTATCTCATCAATGCACTCATTGCTACGGAGGATGAGCGTTTTTATGAGCATTCCGGAATTGACTTCAAGGCTCTGTCAAGAGCGGTGCTCAAACGTGGATTGATGGGAAATGAAAATGCTGGTGGTGGTTCTACCATTACTCAGCAGCTTTCTAAGCAATTGTACTCTGAGGTGGCTCACAGTAAACTTGAACGATTGTTCCAAAAACCCATCGAATGGGTGATTGCCATTAAGTTGGAAAAGAACTTCACAAAGGAGGAAATCATTACGATGTACCTCAACTATTTCGACTTCCTCTACAATGCCATTGGTGTGAAAAGTGCTTGTATGACTTATTTTAGCAAAGATCCCAAAAACATTTCAATCACTGAGGCTGCTACTATCATCGGACTATGTAAGAATCCGTCTTATTATAATCCTGTGAGATTCCCTGACAGAGCTCTTGAAAGAAGAAATGTGGTGCTCACACAAATGTATAGGGCTGGTTACATCTCTAAGGAAGATTGCCAAAATTATATGGCAGCACCACTCAACTTGAAGTTCCAGGCATCTGGCGACCGAGAGACTACTGATGGTATTGCTCCATATTTCAGAGAATATCTGCGGCAATATATGATGGCCAAGAAACCTGAATTGAAAGATTACCCAAGCTACAATAGGGCACAATACACTATTGATTCCATCGCATGGGCAGATGACCCTCTATATGGATGGTGCAACAAAAACACACGTCGAGGTGGACATCCCTATAATATCAATACTGATGGATTGAGAATCTACACCACTATTGATACTCGTATGCAAAGATATGCCGAGGAAGCTGTACAGGAACATCTTTCCCAGACTTTGCAACCAACGTTCAATGCACAGGTCAGAGGGAGTGCGAGAGGACCTTTCTCAAGCAAAATGTCAAAGACAGACTATGAGAGGGTTATGAATCGCTCTATCAAGCAAAGTCATCGTTATCAGATCCTAAAGGCTCAGGGTAAATCCGAAGAGGAAATAAGAAAAATCTTTGATACTCCTGTCAAAATGACTGTGTTTACTTATGGAGGGGAAGTCGTAAAGGAAATGAGCCCACTCGACTCCATCTTATACTATAAGCAGTATCTGAGAGCAGGATTTGTCAGTATGGATGCCAAAACCGGTGCAGTGAAAGCATACGTCGGAGGGCCGGACTATACACATTTCCAATATGATATGGCGATGGTGGGAAGACGACAGGTTGGCTCTACTGTCAAGCCTTATCTCTATTCGCTTGCCATGGAAAATGGATATACACCTTGCGACCAAGCACCAAACAGGATGCAGACATATAGATTGGAGACAGGTGGAACTTGGACACCCAGAAATGGTAGCCATGCCAGATATGGTGCGATGGTTACCCTCAAGTGGGGATTGCAACAATCAAATAACTGGATTTCTGCATATTTGATGGACAAATTTCATCCGAAGAACCTCGTTGACTTGTTACACAAATATGGTATAAATAATCCCAATATCAAACCTACTATGTCACTCTGTCTTGGCTCTGGTGAGGTTACTGTTGGAGAAATGGTCAGTGCATACACGGCTTTCGCAAACCATGGTATCCGAAGTGCACCTTTGATGGTTACAAGAATTGAAGACAGTGAGGGAAATGTGCTTGCAAACTTCATACCAAGGCAAAATGAGGTCATCAGCGAGGAAAGTTCATACAAAATGCTTGAATTGCTCGAAGGTGTAGTTGATGGGGGTACTGCAAGACGTATCCGCGGAATGGGTATTTCTGCTCAGATGGGTGGAAAAACAGGAACCACTAACGATAATTCCGATGCCTGGTTCATGGGTGTCACACCCGACTTGGTCAATGGAGTATGGGTAGGTGGTGAGGACCGCGATATTCACTTCTATTCTACAAGTATCGGACAGGGTGCAGCTGCTGCTTTGCCAATTTGGGCTAAATTCATGAAGAAGGTTTATGCAGATGCAAGTCTCGGTTATTCACAGGATGTGAAATTTGATGTACCAAAGGATTTTGATACATGTTCGAAAGATGTAACTAAATACGACAATGGTATAGAGGAAATTTTTGAGTGATATATATAATAAGGTATTTCAGCCCTTGCTTTCACCAAGCAAGGGCTCTTTCTTTTTATTTTCTTGATGTATGTCAACAAATCCGAAAACTTTTGTTATTTTCGTAAAAAAGTTGCCTGAAAATTTGGAGCGTGTGTTTTTTTGTTATACCTTTGCATCCGCTTTCGGTCAAAAAACGCCCCCTGGGCATTGTGAGGCCGGACGTCGTTCTTTGAAAGATTTACATGGAGACATTAGAAGTAGTACAAGAGGCAGTGCCGCCCTTCCTTATTTTTGGCAGTGGCGTGCAT
>OMXV01000030.1 GCA_900315075.1 uncultured Prevotellaceae bacterium
TACAAAAGTACCTAAAATAAAGCAAACCGCAAAATTGGAACCCGTTGATTTAACGTAATTTAAGATTTTTGGGTACAAATTAGTGAAAAACTCGGATAGTTAAAGCGACGCATGCAATTGAAGATTACGCTGCCCTCAACTCCTAACTTCTAACTCCTAACTCCAAACTAACAACGACCACTTACCTCTTACCCTTTACCTCTGATAATACAAACTGCCAGACGACGATGCCGGTAGCGACGGAAACGTTGAGCGAATGTTTGGTGCCAAATTGTGGGATTTCCAAACATCCGTCACATTGGTCCACCACCTCTTGGTGTACACCCTTTACCTCATTGCCTAAAACCACAGCATAGCGACATTCGGGGTCAAGGGAGAGGTTTTGCAACTTGGTGCTCCCCTCCACCTGTTCGATGGCATAGACAAAATATCCCTCCTCATGCAGCGATGCCACCGCCTCCTGTGCTGTGGCAAAATACCGCCATCGCACACTATCCTCCCCACCAAGTGCTGTTTTATGAATTTCCGGATGTGGCGGGCAAGCTGTGATGCCACACAGATAAATGGCTTCCACACGGAAGGCATCGCCCGTGCGGAAAACACTCCCCACATTATATAGTGACCGTACGTCGTCAAGCACGATTACCAACGGCAGTTTGTCGGCCTGCTGGAATTCCTCCACCGTCAGGCGCTGCATCTCTATTGTCTTAAGCTTCCGCATTGATAAGGGGTAAAAGCCTTTAACTACTTTTAAACTACTTACTCTTTAATAATTTTATTTAAGTTTCGCAAGTGCATTTATACTCAGACGGCCTGTAAGGACAATGAGCAATCAGCCCAGGGCAACGCCCTGGGTTTGTAGTGTGAAAGGGAAAATTCGCCCCAAAGGGGCAAAAGCTTTATAAATATGATGACTCTTTTGCCCTTACAGGGCGTACCAACCACCCATCGGTTATGATTACCCAGGGCGTTGCCCTGGGCTGATATCTTCTGGCCTTTCAGGCCGTCCTTGCCCCCAAAATTGGCTTTACATTCTATAACCATCATAAATATAGATTATTATAATTGCATATTCACTTGCGAAAGTTGAATTATTTTATTTCTGAGACGTCTCTATATTATATGCTAAGGCATAGACCCGTATCTGCTTCACCATGGCCAACAGGCCATTGCTGCGTGTGGGGCTGAGATGGTCGCTCAGTCCGATACGGTCGATGAAATAAAGTTCACTGTCAAGGATTTCCTGAGGTGTATGCTCGCTGAGCACACGGATGAGCAAAGCTATCAGACCCTTTACGATAAGTGCATCGCTGTCGGCAGTGAAATACAGCAAGCCATCCTTATAGTCGGCCTGTATCCATACACGACTCTGGCAACCATTAATCAGGTTGCTCTCGGTTTTATACTTATCGTCGAGTGGCTCCAGTTCGCTGCCCAGGTCAATGAGCAGTTGATAACGGTCCATCCAATCGGTGAGGTCTTCAAATTCCTCAATAATCTCGTCTTGTAATTCGTTGATATGCATGGTTTTTGGAATATATCGGAGTATTCGGAGTAATCAGAGTAATCAGAGTAATCAGAGTAATCGGAGTAATCGGAGTATTCGGAGTAATCGGAGTAATCGGAGTATTCCGAGAATTACTCCCCTTCTTTCACTAATTTAAACAACTTATCGCTGGGCCGTATTTTCGCTGGCACAGGGATAGAGATATGCTGACCTTTATGAGCAGTTTCCACGGGTTGCAATTCATAGCGTATCTCGGTGGCATCGAGATAGATGACCCCCGTGGTAGGTCCGGTGATAAGCAGGTGGTCGCCCACGCTGAACTCAGCGGCATCACAAGTAAACTCAGCCACACCAAGGCGGGAATAGTATTTCACTCCTCTACCGACATACACTTTGCGGACAGTGGCATTGCTGCCATAGTTTTTGTTCCATTCGCCCAAGCGCTGACCTAAGTAATAGCCATCCCAGAAGCCACGGTTGAAGACACTGGCAAGCCGCTGGTCCCACTCATCTTTCTTCTCCTCGGTAAATGAACCATCAATCACACTGGCCATCGCCTCCTTGTAGCATTTCACCACGGTATAGACATACTCTGGTCCGCGTGCTCGTCCCTCAATTTTAAACACCCTGACACCAGCATTCATCATACGGTCGATAAAACGAATGGTTTTCAAGTCCTTAGGACTCATCACATACTTGTTGTCTATCTCCAGTTGTGTGCCTGTCTCATTGTCGGTCACGGTATAGGAACGACGACACAGTTGCATGCACTCACCACGGTTGGCTGAGCGGGCAGCATTGTCAAGGCTGAGATAGCACTTACCACTGACAGCCATGCAAAGGGCACCGTGACAGAACATCTCGATACGCACAAGGTCGCCCTTCGGACCACGGATGTCCTGTTCCACTATTTGGCGGTGTATTTCCTCCACCTGTCGCATATTCAGTTCACGCGCCAGCACCACCACATCGGCAAACTGAGCATAGAAGCGTAGTGCATCGATGTTGCTGATATTGAGTTGAGTAGAGAGGTGCACCTCCTGCCCCACCTGTCGGCAATAGTTCATTACCGCTACATCACTGGCAATCACAGCGGTAATACCTGCCGCATGGGCAGCATCGATTATCTCACGCATCGCTGTCATGTCGTCATCATAAATGATGGTATTGACGGTGAGATAGGTCTTGATACCATAGTTACCACACTCGGCGGCAACGTGGCGCAAATCATCCACAGTGAAGGTATTGGCGGAATGTGCTCGCATATTCAACTGACCGATACCGAAATACACAGAATCGGCCCCAGCCTGTATGGCTGCCACGAGCGACTCACGCGAGCCCACAGGTGCCATAATCTCATATTCTGTCGTCTTTTCCTTCATTTCACATACTTTTAGGCTGCAAAAATACGAAATTATATTGAAGATTGAAAATTGAAGATTGAAAATTGAAGATTGATAATTAAAAGGTAGTTAAAGGGGAGTTAAAAAGGAGTTAAAGAGTAGTTAAAGAGTAGTTAAAGGGACATTACAATTGAAAATTGAAGATTGAAAATTATGCTTCGCATGAATATCGGCTGCACCTCGGAAATTGAAACAAGTTTCATTTCACTCGGTTTGCACGATATTTGAAAATTGAAAATTGAAAGGGGAGTTAAAAAGGAGTTAAAGGTCTATTTTCTCCGTATGCGACGGTTTTGCCGTCGCCGTAGTCCATTTATTTTGTTCTTTGAAAAAATGAAGATGGAAAATTGTCATTTTGGCATAAAACCATTAATTTTGTGGCCAAAATCTCAGAGGCAAGAGGTGAGAGGTAAGAGGCATTTGTCCGAACTCCAACAACTCCTGAACTCCTGAATTCCCAATTAATCATCATGCGCAATCTATACATCATACTTATCTCACTTTCGCTACTGGTCAGTTGCTCAGACGACAAGCTGGGAAACCAGCGGTTACCGGTGTCGTTCGACAATGTCATCCGATTGAGCACTACCCCTGTGAAAAACCAAGGTAACAATCAATTCTGCTGGGCATACGCCATGCTCGCTACCATCGAGACCGAACATATCATGCAGGGCGACTCCATCGACCTGTCGGCGGCCTATGTATTGAGAAACTTCCTGCATGAGCAGGCGTTGATGCGCTATAGCCAAAACACCCCAAAAGACATGAGCATCCGCGGTATGATCACCATGTTACCACGTCTGATCGAACGTTATGGTGCCATGCCTTACACCTCGTATCGTATGCCAGAGAAATGGGACATAAACGTGACCCTTCGCAAATTGCAGCGCATGGCCGATGCAGCACGGCTGCATGCCACTGGCATCGAAAAACTGTCGGAAGAGGTCATGGAATTACTCGATACAGAACTCTCCCCCACTGCCGACAATGTCTTCATGATGGGATGTCAGTACACACCCATAGAGTTTACCCACAGTATCATGAAACACGAAGAATATGTAGCGCTGACCAGTTTCAACCATCATCCCTGGGGGGTGCGCTTCCCATTGGAGGTGCCCGACAACTTATACCAAGACGAATTCCTCAATGTCAGGCTCGACTCACTCATGAACTATATCGACAGGGCACTTAAAAACAATCATCCCGTCTGCTGGGAGGGCGATGTGACCGAACCACTTTTCGACTTCAGTAAAGGTTATGCACTACTTGAAAACGACGACCAGATAGTAACCCAAGAAAGCCGACAGCAAGATTTCAACCAAACAAAGACCACCGACGACCATACCATGGTCATCATTGGTATCGCACACGACGACCACGGTAAGAAATACTACCTCTGTAAAAACTCATGGGGGGAGGAAAACCCCTACAACGGGTATATGTATCTCTCTGAAAACTATGTTCGCGCCAAAACCATAGCCATCATGCTGCCTGCAGCAGCACTACCTTCTTGGGATGAAATGGGGATATAAGAATATCTCAGAGGTAAGTGGTGAGAGGTAAGAGATTTCTTAGAGGTGAGAGGTAAGAGGTGAGAGGTAAGTGATGAGAGGTAAGTGGTGAGAGGTGAGAGGTAAGAGATTACCACTGCGGCTTTCGAAATGAGATGGCAGAGGCGACGGCAAAACCATCGCATGCGGAGAAACTACCCCTACAGCAGCGATAATCTTCAAATATCGTGCAAACCGAAGGCAATGAAGCTCGCTTCTATTGCTGAGGTGCAGCCGATATTCATGCGAAGCATAATTGTCCATTTTCCATTTTCAATCTTCAATGGTATTGTCCCTTTAACTACTCTTTAACTACTTTTTAACTACCCTTTAACTACTCTTCAAATATCGTACAAACTGAGTGAAATGAAGCTTGTTTCAAATTCTGAGGTGCAGCCGATATTCATGCGAAGCATAATCTTCAATCTTCAATCTTCAATCTTCAATGGTATTGTCCCTTTAACTACTCTTTAACTACTTTTTAACAACCCTTTAACTACCTTATTAATTTCTATCTTCAAATTTCAATCTTCAATATTCTATTTTCTAATATTTATTTGTACCTTTGCCACACATAAATGATAGGACATGGCAACAAAGAAAGGATGGAAAGATGAATATTGGCTGATGCTGATGTACTTGTATCTGAAGAAACCTGCTGGTGTGAAGCCCCTCTATTCACGCCATCTAATAGATTTGGCTATGGAATTACATCTGCCACCAAAGTACCTCTATCGTAAGATGTTCCAACTTCGCCGCCTAAGCACACCACGTTTGGAGCGACTGTGGAATACCTATTACGACAAACCACAGAAAATAGCCAAAGGCATCACGATGCTCCGTCAAATGAATGGATTCAACAATGCTGAGGAATTCTACGAGGGTGTGGAAATCAACGAGTCGTTTGTCAATGATTTCAAACCCTTGCACACGGCTCCCGATATCAAACCTGTCGCCTTAGTGCTCATTCTCGACCTCTATTTCCGTCTCACACCCAATACAATGGTAAAGGAAACACCTGAAATCCAGGAACTTTCCGAACTGACAAAAGTCAGCGCAGAGCGCATTGTGCAGGTGATGAACATCTATCAATGTTGCGATCCCTATTTAGTACGTGAGCAACAACCTAACGACGAACTCTCTGAGGCTTGTCAGCGCATCTGGCAACAATGGGGCAATGACAACCCCGAAGACCTTGCCGCATACGCCAACCAACTCAAAGATTATTTCAAATAACATCATGGCCAACAGTCAAAGTCTCAAACAAGGACAACAACAGAAAGCCAAACAGCGACTGACACCCCAGCAACTGCTTGTGGGACAGATGATTGAGAAACCCATCGACCAACTGCGGGAATTTGTGGAAAAAAAGGTACTGGAAAACCCCGCCCTTGAATCCTCACCCAAAGAAGAAGATGAGTGGGGAGGTGGTATGGGCGAAAATCAAACACCGCCAGACAACAGCAGCCTTTCCTTAACTGATAACCACGACGGCAGTACTTCCGACGACCGCTACGACAACGACGTTCCCATCCCAATCTACAACACCCAACGCACAGACATCACATACGGCGATACCACCTCGTTCTACGACAAACTGAAAGAACAGATGGGAGAGCATGAACTCGACAGCCAACAACAGGAAATCATGAAATACCTCATCGGGTCGCTCGACAACGATGGACTGTTGCGCAAGGACACCGAGACTATCTGCGACGAACTCGCCATCTACTATGGCATCGATGCCACCGCCAACGAGGTAGAGACTGTATTGACCATCCTACAACGATTCGACCCACCTGGAGTGGGGGCACACAACCTCAGAGAATGCCTGCTGCTACAAATCGAGCGTAAAAAGCCCAGTTGGATAAAGACCATCACCAAGCAGATTGTCACCAACTATTTCGACGACCTGCTCAAAAACCATTGGCGCAAACTGCAAAATGTGTTGCATCTGAGTGATGAAGACAAAGAAGCCATCCAGAGCGAAATCAGAAAACTAAATCCCAAACCAGGTTCATCACTCGGAGAAGTGCAGGGATTTAATATCCACCAAATCACACCCGACTTTATCGTCGATACCAACGATGATGGCTCTGTATCTTTTTCGCTCAACCAGGGCGACCTGCCCGATATTGCTGTCTCGGAAACATACATCGACATCCTCAACAACACCAAAAACATGTCGAAACGTGACCGTGAGGCACTCCCCATACTGCGCAAAGACTTGGAAAGTGCCAAAGGACTGATAGATGCTATCCAACAACGCCAACATACCTTGCAAGCCACCATGAAAGCTATCATTCGTCGGCAACGGAAATTTTTCCAAGACGGCGACGAAGCCGACCTGCGACCAATGATTCTCAAAGACATCGCCGACGACACCGGTCTCGACATCTCCACCATCTCACGTGTGACCAACGAGAAATACGCCCAGACACGATGGGGCATTTTCCGACTGCGGTTCTTTTTTACCGATAGGTATGAGAAAGACGGCGAAGAGATGTCAACACGCAAAATCAAACTTGCCCTCCGCGAAATCATCGACCACGAGAATAAACAGCACCCCCTCACTGATGCCAAACTGGAGGAAGAGATGAAGAAAAAAGGCTTTCCCATTGCACGACGTACCATCGTGAAATACAGAGAACAAATGAAAATACCCAAATCAAGTCTTAGAAGAGAATGAACACTATAAAGACGAAAAAAACCATCACCATCTGGGCTGAAGTGCTCAATGCCATATTCACCCCCATCATCCTGCCAACAATATGCGTGGTAATACTGTTCATGGTCAGTAATTTCAGTGTGTTTCCTAATGACAACAAATTGTTGACCATCTGGATATTCTTTGCTTACTCACTATTACTGCCCACCGTATTGATTGCACTCTTTACACTATATCAAGGATGGACAAAAAAACAACTCTTTGAAAAAGAGCGACGAACTGTGCCATACGCCATTGCCATCGTCTGCTATCTATTCTGTTATTATATGTTGTGTCGGTATCAGATCATCTATCATATTAGATGCGTGATTATCACGGCA
This sequence comes from uncultured Prevotellaceae bacterium, assembly GCA_900315075.1. GTDB lineage: Bacteria > Bacteroidota > Bacteroidia > Bacteroidales > Bacteroidaceae > Prevotella. The sequence continues at coordinate 7,509 of OMXV01000030.1, forward strand.
CTTATTATCTTAGTGGCATGCTCATTAATTAACCAAAAGACTAACGTATCCACACATAGTGCCGCCATGGGAGGTGCAACAGGACTGTTGGTCATCTATTCCATGCAGCATTTCCAATTCAACCCCATTTGGTGGCTCTGCCTCATCATCATCCTATCGGGAGTGATTGGCTCATGCCAAATTGTCCTACACAGACACACATTTCAAGAAACATTTATTGGCTATTGCGTTGGTGTCATCGCAGCAATACTGTCGATTATTTGATTACTCTGTTTATTCCGATTTAAAAAACTCAATAATGACTCCTATCATCAGCATTATCATGGGCAGCACCAGCGACCTGCCCGTCATGGAAAAAGCCATGAAATTCTTAGAGGAAATGGAAATCCCCTTTGAAGTGAACGCCTTGTCGGCACACCGCACACCTGCAGCAGTAGAGCAATTTGCCCGTGGTGCACGTGACCGTGGCATCAAGGTGATTATTGCCGGAGCTGGCATGGCTGCCGCCCTCCCTGGCGTGATAGCCGCCTCCACCACACTCCCTGTCATTGGCGTGCCTATCAAAGGTATGCTCGACGGTCTGGACGCTCTCCTGAGTATCGTTCAAATGCCCCCGGGAATCCCTGTTGCCACCATGGGTGTCAATGGTGCCCAAAATGCTGCTATCTTAGCTGTTGAGATGCTCGCCTTGAGCGATGAAACCATTGCCGCCAAAATGGAGAATTATAAATCGACACTGGGTGAGAAGATAGAAAAAGCCAACGCCCAACTGAGCGAGATTTCTACCTATAAATATAAGGTATGATAGATTTATTCAATTATCACCGCCGTCCGACCATCGAAGTGAGCGTGGGTGATGTTGCCATGGGTAGCACTCATCCCATCCGCATCCAGTCGATGGCCACTGTCTCTACCAACGACACCGAAGGGTGTGTGGCACAAGCACGCCGTATCATCGATGCTGGTGGCGAATTGGTGAGATTTACCACGCAGGGTGTGCGCGAGGCAGAGAATATGCGCTACATCCACGACCGGCTGCATGAAGAAGGCTACACCACACCACTTGTGGCCGATGTCCACTTCAATCCTCATGTGGCAGAGGTGGCTGCTCTTTATTGTGAGAAAGTGCGTATCAACCCCGGCAATTATGTTGACCCTGCCCGCACCTTCCGCAAAATAGAATATTCCGACGAAGAATATGCCCAGGAGGTGGAAAAAATCGCCGACACACTCATTCCGCTGCTCAATCTGTGCCGTGAACATCACACTGCCATCCGCATCGGGGTCAACCATGGTTCGCTTTCCGACCGCATCATGTCGCGCTATGGCGACACACCAGAGGGTATTGTCGAAAGCTGTATGGAATTTCTGCGTATCTGCAAGCGAGAACAGTTCAAGGATGTAGTCATTTCCATCAAGGCTTCCAACACCGTGGTCATGGTGCGCTCCATGCGCCTGCTTGTCGCACAAATGGAGCGCGAGCAAATGCATTACCCTCTCCATTTAGGTGTGACAGAAGCTGGCGAGGGTGAAGACGGGCGCATCAAAAGTGCCGTGGGTATTGGTGCACTCCTTACCGATGGTATCGGCGACACCATCAGGGTGTCACTCAGCGAAGAGCCTGAGTATGAAATTCCTGTTGCCCGCCATTTGGTAAACTACATCACACGCCATGCTGGGCATACACCTATCGCTGCCAAACCAGCCCCGACATTCGACTACCTGCATCCTGAACGACGAAAGACACATGCCGTGGGTAACATCGGCGGACAGAATGTGCCCATTGTCATCGCTGATTATAAGGAAACCAAGAGTTCTGAATCGACTGCCGTTCAGACAACGCCTTCTCCCCATGCCGACTATATCTATGTGGGTGGAAAACTCCCTGACATCCTCGATGAGCAACAGAACTATATCGTGGATTTGAATTGCTATGACGGCCGGCCAGGCACCTACCCCATCTTCCCACATAGCGCCATGCCACTGATTGCCAGTGTGCAAGCAGAACGGAAATTTTTGGTATTGCCAGCAGGAATGCCATCAGAGGAATACCTTGCCTGTCTGAAACATCACCCCGAGGTTGTAGTTGTCTGTGTGAGCCAACATGTCAACCGCCTGGGCGAACAACGTGCCATGCTACATGAGATGATGGCCGTCGGCATTACCAACCCTGTGGTCTTCTGCCTGTCGTATAGCCATACCTCTGAGGAAAAAGAAGACTTCCAGATAGAAGCTGCCGCCGACATGGGCGCACTGATGATTGACGGCCTAACCGACGGTCTATGGCTCATAGATGAAGGGCTTTCCAACGACGACATCACTGCTACCGCCTTTGGCATCCTGCAAGCCGCCCGACTGAGGGTAAGCAAGACAGAATATATCAGTTGCCCTGGCTGTGGACGTACGCTCTACAACCTGCAAGAGACCATCGCCCGCATCAAGAAAGCTACCCAAGGTATGAAAGGGCTCAAGATTGGCATCATGGGTTGTATTGTGAACGGTCCTGGCGAAATGGCAGATGCCGACTATGGATACGTGGGTGCCGGACGTGGCAAAATCTCTCTCTACCGGCAAAAAGTATGCGTGGAAAAAAACATCCCCGAAGAATTTGCCGTGGAAAAACTACTCGAACTGATAGAGAAAGACAGAGGGGCTTCATAAACTCATCATATCACTCCCCTCGCCCTCTGGAGAGGGGTTGGGGGTGAGGCTTTAAAAACTCACAAACTAACCATGAACATCAAACCTCCTTATGTAGCGTCTCCCCATCGCTACGACCTGCAAGAGACAATCTATCGCCGCTGTGGTAACAGCGGTGTACTACTCCCCAAAGTTTCATTGGGATTCTGGCACAATTTCGGTGCCACAGACCCCTATACACGCAGCCGCGATATTACCCACTATGCCTTCGACCATGGCATCACCCATTTCGACCTTGCCAATAACTATGGACCTCCCTATGGCACAGCAGAGGAAACTATGGGCAAACTGATGCGTGAGGACTTTGCACCCTACCGCGACGAACTGTTTATCAGCAGTAAGGCAGGCTACGACATGTGGGAAGGACCCTACGGCAATTGGGGTTCCCGCAAATACCTCATGGCAAGCCTTGACCAAAGTCTGCGCCGTATGAACCTCGACTATGTCGATTTGTTCTACAGTCATCGCTACGACCCCATTACTCCCTTGGAAGAGACGCTGCAAGCACTCGTTGATATCGTGCGCAGTGGAAAAGCCCTCTACGTGGGTATCTCACGGTGGCCCCTTGAAGCCTTGAAATTTGCCGATGAATACCTCCGGCAGCGCGATGTCCCCTTGCTTATCTATCAAGGAAAACTCAATATGCTCGACCGCGAGCCCATGGATGAGCATATCACCGACTACTGTGCTGACCACGGCATCGGATTCATCTCATTCTCACCACTGGCACAGGGACTGCTCACCGACAGATATATCAATGGCATCCCTGAGGGGTCGCGCATGAGCCGCGAGTCATCGCTCTCGAGCGACACACTCACCCCTGAGTTGATAACACAATTAAGAACATGGAATGACGAAGCCCTGTCGAAAGGCTACACATTAGCAGAGATGGCACTTCGCTGGATTCTCGATCAACGTGGTGTCACCTCCGTGTTGGTGGGTGCAAGCAGCACCGCACAATTAGAGAAAAATATCAAATGTATGACGGAATAAAGTCCCACTCCCAACCCCTCTCCGAAGGGCGAGGAGAGTGATTTGATGAGACTTTTAGCAGACCCAAAAATACGACCAAAAAGGGTGCTCACTCTATTATTGAGTGGCACCCTTTCTGGTTATTCTATTCCTCTGGTGAGAAGTCTTCCTTTCCCACTCCACAGAGAGGGCATACCCAGTCCTCTGGCAATTCCTCAAACGGTGTGCCGGGTTCAATACCATTGTCAGGGTCTCCTACAGCGGGATCATACACATACCCGCAAGTGTCGCATACGTACTTCATGTTTTTAAAGTTTTTAAGTTTTTAAAGCCTTACCCCCAACCCCTCTCCAGAGGGCGAGGGGAGTGATATGATGAGTTTATGAGCTTTATCAGTTTTTATCTAAGATAGCCTCCACACGCTGTATTACCATTTCCGGGGTGATACGATTCATACAAGCCATATCGCCACGATAGCAAGGTTTGTTGCCATAGATGCTACATGGGCGACATGGTAACGACACCTGCACGGCATTTTCCTCACTCTGCCCCCATGCCATAAATCCGGCGTAAGGGTGTGTGGCACCCCAAATACTTACCACTGGCACACCGACTAATGAGGCAAGATGACTATTGGCACTGTCCATCGACACCATCACATCAAGATGACTCATAAGAATTAATTCCTCAGACAAACCGTTAAGCACCTTAGAGACACATACACAACGTGGAAACGTCGAACACCATTTATCAAGGATACGCCGCTCGCTACCCCCAGCTCCAAAGAGGAAAAATCGCGCATTGGGATGGGCCTTGCCCAACATATCGATGACTTGCTCCATTTTCTGTAATGGCAGTACTTTACCCTCATGTGCTGCAAAAGGCGCAATACCAACCCACTTCTGAAACGCTTTTTTCTCACCAATCTGCGGTGGAAGGGAACGTAAGTTGCCACCCTGTGGTGGAAAGATAGACTGAAACTCCAGTTTGATGGGGTAACCGATACGCAGAAGCACTTCGGCATAGTTGTCAAACGATGTTGCCTGTTGCACCAACCGTTTGTTGTCACGATTGACCAGTCTCCGTTTGCCAGCCCTATGCTTGTCAATATGTGCCACGCGGAAACGGTCCATCCTAAAACGTGTTCGCAAATAATGTGTCCGCAGCACACCATGCATGTCGGCTACGGCAGTGAAATGTTTAGCACGCAACCTACGATAGAGTGCATTGAGACCCGTAATTCCTGCATATTCCTTCTCTAAGTCGGCAGCCATAAACCCAACATTGGGAGCCAGGTTGTCGAAGAAAGCCCTCGCAAATCCCCGGCTAAGCACTGTCACCCGTACATCGGGATACTGCTTAGCTAAAGAATATACCACGGGCACCAACATTGCCACATCACCCATGGCCGAGAATCTCATAATGAGTATATGCTCGTTTTTCATATCAAGTATCGAAGGTCATTTCTTTTTATAGAGCACAGGGTTGGTGGAAGGGTCGTTGTACATCTTCATCTGGCGATAGGTCTTCATATATTTCACCCCGGCAGCAATGTCTTCAAGCAACTGGTCGATGGCTGTCGAGAGGTCACGCTGCTGCTCTAAAAGCACATTCAACTTTGCACGGCATTTTTCACGATGAGTCTCATCGGTGTCTGTGCGGTTTACTTGCTCACGCATGTGATAAATCTTCAGTGCTAAAATCGACAGACGGTCAATCGCCCAAGCCGGACTCTCGGTATTAATTTTAGCATCGGGATGAACATTCACATCGCTATATTGATGCAGGAAATAGGAATCTATCTGTTCCACCAAGTTGGTGCGGTCTTGGTTGCTACGATCGATGCGACGTTTTAGCGACAATGCCTCCAAAGGATTGATGTGTGGGTCGCGTATTAAATCCTCCAAATGCCATTGCACTGTGTCAATCCAGCATTTCAAATACAAGCGGTTTTCCAATGAGTCGCGGTCATACGGATTGTTGATAGGCGTATCTACATTATCTATAATATGATAATCTATGATGGCCTTATTGAAGACATGGTTGTAAATTTCAGTGTTTGACATATTAGTTCTTTTATTAGAGGTAAGTGGTAAGAGGTGAGAGAATACTTTTGCTGTTCTATACTTAAAACTTTTGTCCTAAGCAGAGGTAATGTATGAACTTCTGCAACTTCTGAACTCCTGAATTCTCAAATTGGTATAATCTATACTCCCAAACTCCTATTATTATTCTTTGCAAATATAGTAATTAACGCAATAAGAACAAAATAATTGTTTGTTTTTTTTTATTTTGTCCCACTTTTATGCACAGATGTTGGGTGTTTGTGCAATGTGCATTGCTTTTTTTGAGAAATAATTTGCACACTTAAATAAAAATTTGTTCCTTTGCACCCGAATTTTTAAAAATTCGTTTTTTAGTAGTCTTTTGGCCGTATCTTTGCCGTATTGACTGGAAAAATAGAATATAAAAAAGAGATTTATAAACATTTAAAGTTAAAGAATTATGTCAGAAATCGAGAAGAAAGTCAAGGAAATCATCGTTGACAAACTTTGTGTAAGTGAAGAGGAAATTAAACCCGAGGCAAGTTTCACCAATGACCTGGGTGCTGACTCACTGGATACAGTAGAGCTTATTATGGAGTTTGAAAGAGTATTCGAGGTGAATATCCCTGACGACCAAGCTGAGAAAATATCTACCGTAGGTGATGCTATCGCTTACATTGAGGAGAAAAAGAAATAATCCTCATAAGGCTTTATAGTTTATGGTTTATAGCTTATGGCTGGTCATTTTTTCATCACTGCCATAGTTATAAACCATAAATTTCTAATTACTCAACAGAAGAAGGACGCTTTTGCCTTGCTCCTAAATTTCTGAGAAGACTATTCTGTTGAGTTTACACGAATTATCAAAAACACAATAATGGAACTAAAAAGAGTAGTAGTAACAGGCATTGGCGCCATCACTCCCTTAGGCAACACCGCTGAGGAAACATGGGAAAATCTGTTGGCCGGCAAGAGTGGCGCTGCCACCATTAATAGTTTTGACACTTCCAAATTCAAGACCCATTTTGCATGTGAAATCAAGGACTTCAAAGTGACCGACTATCTCGACCGCAAAGAAGCCCGCAATATGGACCGCTACGTCCAACTGGCCTTGGTAGCTGCCATTCAGGCAGTGAAAGATAGCGGTATCGACTTGGAAGTAGTCAACAAAAACCGCGTAGGAGTGATTTATGGCGTGGGTATCGGCGGTATCAAGACATTTGAAGACCAAGTGAAATACTATGGTGCCCACGAGGAGGACGGCCCGAAGTTCAGTCCGTTCTTTATTCCTAAGATGATTGCCGACATTGCCTCTGGACACATCTCCATCCATTTTGGTTTCCACGGTCCCAATTACACCACCACATCAGCATGTGCCTCTTCTACCAACGCACTGGCTGATGCTTTCAACCTCATTCGCTTAGGCAAAGCCGATATCATATTGGGCGGTGGAGCCGAGTCGGCCATTTGTGCCTGCGGAGTAGGCGGCTTCAACTCTATGAACGCCCTCTCCACACGCAACGACGAACCAGAGCGGGCATCACGTCCCTTCAGCAAGAGCCGCGATGGCTTTGTGATGGGCGAAGCTGCCGGCTGCTTGATTTTAGAAGAACTGGAGCATGCCAAGGCTCGTGGTGCCAAGATTTATGCCGAAATGGTGGGTGAAGGCGAGAGTGCCGATGCCTATCACATCACTGCTTCCCATCCCGATGGCCTCGGTGCTAAACTGGTGATGGAGAATGCACTGGAAGACGCTGGTCTGCGCCCCGACGAGATTGACTATATCAATGTCCATGGCACATCAACACATGTTGGTGACATCTCTGAGGCCAAAGCCATCAAAGAAGTCTTTGGCGATGCAGCCTACAAACTGAACATCAGTTCGACAAAATCGATGACCGGTCACTTGTTGGGTGCCGCTGGTGCCATTGAAGCCATGGTGACAATTTTGGCTGTACAAAACGACATCGTTCCTCCCACCATCAACCATGACGAGGATGATAAAGACGAAGAGATAGACTACAATCTGAACTTCACCTTCAACAAGGCACAACGTCGTACCGTAAGGGCTGGACTAAGCAATACCTTCGGATTTGGCGGGCACAATGCCTGTGTAGTATTCAAGAAATATGCTGAGTAATATCATAGACCGTATCAGGCTCCCTTTCCGTAAGGAGAAGGAGCTTTTTTCGGCTCTATACGACATTTTAGGATTCTACCCCCACGACATCAAGCATTACAAACTTGCGCTGATGCACAAAAGCATCATGCGGAAAGAGAAAGGAAAGCCCATCAACAATGAGCGATTAGAGTTTCTCGGTGATGCCATCCTTGGTGCCGTGGTGGGAGATATTGTCTATAGTCATTTTGAGGGCAAACGCGAGGGTTTTCTTACCAATACTCGCAGCAAAATCGTCCAGCGCGACACACTCAACAAACTATCCCAGGAGATGGGCCTCAACAACCTCATTATGTCCTCTGGGCACAATTCATCGCACAACAGCTATCTCGGCGGCAATACCCTTGAAGCTCTCATCGGAGCCATCTATTTAGACAAAGGCTATAATGCCTGCATGAAGTTTGTACAGAAACGTATCCTCTCCAAACTTATCGACCTCGATAAAGTGGCATATAAAGAGGTGAATTTCAAGAGCAAACTCATTGAGTGGTGCCAAAAAAACAGAGTAGAGATAGAATACAAACTCTTGGAACAAAAAAAAGACAACGACGGCAATCCCACCTTTACCTACCAAGTACTCATTGAAGGAGTAGAGGGATGCAACGGAAGTGGATATTCCAAGAAAGAGAGCCAACAATTAGCCTCTAAGCTTACCCTACAACGACTACGTCGCGAACCACAATATATTGATGCTGTCTTTGCTGCCAAGACCGACCGCACCAAAATGGAGGAAGAACCAACCCAGACTGTCCCCGATACCGAAGTAAAGGATGATTTTATCATCATACAAGATGTCAGCGAGAAACAGTCGGTGGAAACAATTCCTCTACCATCTGCCAAAACTAAGAAGAATAAAGAGACCGAAACACAAAAAGACCCAAAGTCGGACGAATTTGATCTTAGCGACATCACACACAACCCCGTGGAGCAGACACGTGAGAGCATTATCGCAGCAGCAGAAGATGCTGCTTTCGCAGAAGAAAATATCAGATAGAAATGAATATTACCCGAATAGCCAGCAAAATCTTTCAAAAACGGCAGAAAGAACTGGAGCGCCATCTCACCGAGGGTGAGGTGTTGCAACAGGAAGTACTCATGCGCCTTATTGCGCGTGCTAAAGACACGGAATTTGGCCGCACCCACCTGTTCAGCACCATCAAGACCTACGATGACTTCGCCAACAACCTGACCCTCAACAGTTACGAGGAACTCAAAGGCGACATCGACCGTATGCGGCATGGCGAATCCGATCTGCTATGGCCCGGCCGCATCAAATGGTATGCCAAATCCTCTGGCACCACCAACGACAAGAGTAAATTCATTCCTGTCTCCTCTGAAGGTCTTCAGCATATCCATTATGCCGGTGGATTCGACACCGTGGCACTCTATCTGCGCAACAATCCCAATAGTCGCCTCTTCGATGGTAAAAGCCTCATTCTCGGTGGCAGTCACACCCCAAACTACCAACTGAAAGACAGTTTAGTGGGCGACCTTAGTGCTATCCTCATCGAAAATATCAACCCACTGGCCAATCTCGTCAGGGTGCCAAAGAAAAAAACAGCACTGCTAAACGATTTTGAGATAAAACGCGACCGTATCGCACACGAGACTGTGGGCAAAAACGTCACTAATCTCTCTGGTGTACCCTCATGGATGCTCTCTGTGCTCATGCGCGTGCTTGAAATATCGGGAAAGAAAACTCTCAACGAAGTATGGCCCAACTTAGAGGTATTCTTCCATGGTGGAGTGGCTTTCACACCCTATCGCCAACAATATGCTGAGATTATCACAGGCGACAAGATGCACTATATGGAAACCTACAATGCCAGCGAGGGGTTCTTTGGAATACAAGACGACCCCGCCGACAGTTCCATGCTACTCATGCTCGACTATGATATTTTCTACGAGTTCATCCCCCTTGAGGATATTGACAAAGAACATCCCACAGTGCTCCCACTGTCGGCCATAAAAACCGGGCAAAACTATGCCATGGTTATCTCCACTTCTTGTGGACTATGGCGATATATAATTGGCGACACTGTCATGTTCACATCGAAAAACCCCTATAAGTTTGTTATTACTGGGCGCACCAAACACTTTATCAATGCCTTCGGCGAGGAACTTATCGTAGATAACGCCGAGAAAGGACTCGCCTATGCCTGCAAAGAGACTGGCGCTGAAGTAATGGAATACACCGCGGCACCCGTGTTCATGGACAACCATGCCCGCTGCCGACACCAATGGCTGATAGAATTCTCTAAAGCTCCTGATGATTTACAACGTTTCGGCCAACTACTCGACAAAAAACTTCAGGAAATCAATAGCGACTATGAAGCCAAACGCTACAAAGACCTCACACTACAACACTTGGAAATTATTCAAGCCCGAACAGGTCTTTTCAACGACTGGCTCAAGTCGAAAGGAAAACTCGGTGGACAGCACAAAGTGCCACGACTGGCCAACAACCGACGGTTCATCGAAGAGATACTGGCGTTGAATCATTAGAAATATAAGGTGAGAAGTAAGAGGTAAGAGGTGAGAGAATACCTTTCCAATCTCTCTCTTGACTTTACTTTTTTCTCCGTAGGCGACGGTTTCGCCGTCGCAGCAACCATCCAACATCATGAATAATCTCCGAAAAAGCATCCTGACATTTGCGGCAATACTTGCCTTGATAGGCTGCGCCAATATGGGGCAGCCAGATGGAGGATGGTATGACGAGACACCACCACGCGTGATGGGATGCACTCCTGCCGACCAGTCGACCAATGTCGATGCTAAGAAAATCACTATCTACTTTGATGAATACATCAAACTCGACAACCCCTCGGAAAAAGTCGTCGTCTCGCCACCACAATTAGAGACACCTGAAATCAAAGGGGCGGGCAACCGCATCATTGTGGAACTCAACGACTCGCTGAAACCTAATACCACCTACACCATCGACTTCTCTGATGCTATCTCAGACAACAATGAGGGCAATCCATTGGGCAACTACACTTATAGTTTCTCCACAGGAACATCTATTGACACCCTCGAAGTGTCGGGATATGTGCTCGAAGCAGAAAATCTCGAGCCTATCAAAGGCATACTCGTAGGACTTTATGCTAATCTCGCTGACTCGGCATTCACCACAGAACCAATGCTACGCGTCTCACGCACCGACAGTCGCGGCCGTTTCAATATCAAGGGTGTAGCACCTGGTGAATATAGAATCTATGCCCTACAGGATGTAGATAACAACTACCAGTTTTCGCAAAAGAGCGAAAAAATGGCTTTCTCACACGAGATTATCACTCCTTCGTGGAAACCCGACGTCAGACAAGACACCCTCTGGCGTGACTCCCTCCATATCGACGACATCATACAGACAGGATACACCCATTTCCTGCCCGACGATATTGTACTACGCGCTTTCACCGAAACACAAACCGACCGCTTTCTACTCAAACAAGAGCGTAGTGTTCCTGAGAAGATGACATTCTATTTTACCTATGGTAATCCACAACTACCAGAAATCCATGGAATGAACTTCGACGACACCGATGCCTTGCTCTTAGAGACCAACGCTCTTCAAGACACGCTTACCTATTGGCTACGTGACACCACTTTGGTCAACACCGACACACTGAACATTACCTACACTTATCTCCACACCGACACCTTGGGGGTACTCCAAACACATACCGACACCTTGGAAATTCTTTCCAAGACTCCTTATGCCAAACGTCTCAAAGAACAGGAAAAAGAACGGGAGAAATGGGAAAAAGAACAGGAGAAAGCCAAAAAACGTGGTAAAAGCTATCTTGAGGAGATGCCACCCAAAGCATTGGAAATTAAAATACAGATGCCACAGGATATGTATCCCGATGCCTATATGTATTTCAATTTCGACACACCCATTGCCATTGCCGACACCTCGAAGATACGACTATCGGCACGCAACGACACAATCTGGGAACCACGACCCTTCCTCTTGGAAGACTTACCTACCTACATGGGCATTCCTGCCTGTCAGGCAATACGTTCATACAGGCTGTCGCACGCTTCTACCGACGGACTTTGGGAAATGGCCACAGAATACAAATTGGAACTCGACTCTGCGGCATTCATTGATATCTATGGCCATGCGTCGCTCGCAACAGGCAAATCCATGCGTGTGAAAGCCGAAGAAGACTTCACTACTGTCACATTCAACGTCATCACTTCCGATACGGTGCCTTATATAGGACAACTTTTAGACAAAGGCCAGAAGGTGGTACGACAAGCTGTGGCTTTTGACGGCGTGCTACGCTTTCAATACGTAAAACCCGGAGAATACTATCTGCGACTCTATGCCGATTCCAACAACAATGGACTCTGGGACACAGGATGCTACAAAGACGATCTTCAGGCAGAAATGGTGTATTACTATCCCGAGGTCATTGAATGTAAAGCAAAATGGCCACTCCAATTGAGTTGGAACCCTACCAGCGTTTTCTTGGCCCGACAAAAGCCTGCTGCTATCACCAAACAAAAGCCTGACAAAGATAAAAAGATAAAAAACAAAAACGCTGAACGCGCAAGCAAATTGGGCATCATCTATGTGCCAAATAATAGATATTAATTTTTCGGAGTAATCGGAGTATTCAGAGTATTCAGAGTATTCAGAGTAATCCGAGTAATCAGTAATCATCTCTTAAACTAAAGCCTATTGTCTAACGTCTAATGTCTAAAGACTTTAAAAATTCTAAACCTTCAAAGAAAATGAAAAAATACCTGTTTACATTACTGTTCACCCTGGCCGCCATGACGGCCTCTGCACAATGCCCACTAACCAACAAGGCTTTTACTTCGGGCGAGTACTTAACCTACAACCTCTACTTCAACTGGAAATTCGTCTGGGTGAAGGTTGGCACAGCAACTATGTCAACCATCTCTACCAAATACGATGGTCAGCCTGCCTTTAAAAGCACCCTCATCACTCGAGGCAACGGAAAACTCGACAAATATTTTGTCATGCGCGACACCCTTATCGGCTATGTCACCCCTACCCTATCACCACTGTATTTTCGCAAAGGCTCAGTAGAGCAAGACCGCTACACAGTGGATGAAGTGTGGTACACCTACAACAATGGCACATGCAACCTGAAGATGCACCGCCAGAAGGCTGATGGCACACACCAGCGTTTTGCCAAAAGCAGCGAACAATGTGTCTATGACATGCTCAACCTCTTCTCACGTGCCCGTAACTTCAACACCGATGGCTGGACTAAAGGACATACCATCAAAGTACCTGTCGCCGATGGCAACGGCATGACCACAGCCACCCTAAAATACATGGGTAAGGAGAAGGTGAAGGGTGACAACGACATCACTTACATGTGTCTGAAATTGGAATATTCTGAATACGTTGAGAAGAAGAAAAAATGGAAGACCTATGGCACCTTCTTCGTTACTGACGACAACAAACATGTTCCCGTGCGCCTTGACGTAGATTTGAACTGGGGCAAGGCTAAAGCCTTTGTCACTACCATGAGAGGAGTCATCTGATGAAAAAAATACTGCTCATACTGCTGCTATGCACCATCGCGGTGGTTCCTTTTTTAGGAACCTTCGACTACAACACCAAAGGTGAGCCACGCGAAGCCATCGTGTCGCTCACCATGGTAGAGTCTGACAACTGGATTATTCCACGCAACAGTGTGGGCGAAATAGCCTACAAACCGCCACTCTTCCACTGGGCAATTGCTGCCGTTTCCAGCATCAATGGCAAGGTGACGGAATTTACCTCGCGTATTCCCTCGGCGGTGGCATTTATTCTGCTTACCGTCATTACTTATATTTTCTTGCGTCGGCGCAGCGATGAGCGCACCGCACTATTTACTTCCGTACTGGTGTTCACAGCCTATGAACTACACCGTATGGGGTTCAACTGTCGTGTGGATATGCTACTCACCCTCTTCATCGTAGCGGCCATGTATGGCCTTTACCGATGGTATGAGCGGGGTATGAAAGGCATCCCTTGGGTGGCGGTGCTCATGATGAGCCTCGGCACCCTCACTAAAGGTCCTATCGGGGCACTGTTGCCTTGTCTTGTCACAGGCGTCTTCCTCTTACTACGCAAGGTGAATTTCTTCAAGGCTTTACTGTGGATGATGGCCCTCGGACTACTTTCACTCATTATCCCGGCATGTTGGTATTTCGCTGCCTATCAGCAGGCTGGTGACGAATTCGTGCAACTGATGATGGAAGAAAATGTAGGGCGTATGACAAATACCATGACTTACAAGGTACACGAGGCTCCATGGTTCATGAATTTCGCCTACATCCTGATGAGCATGGCACCATGGACACTCCTTGGTCTCATATCACTGCGATGGCTCCACTACAGCAGTCCAAAAGGCATAAAATGGGCCACAATACGTGAAAATACTTCTTCCTGGCTGCGCCGAGTGCATCCACTCACACTTTATGCGCTCACCGCTGTGGTGGTAATCACTCTGTTTTTCTGCATCCCTGAATGTAAGCGCAGTGTTTATCTGATGCCTATATACCCATTCCTATCGTTCCTTACGGCAAAATACCTGTTGAGAATGTCGCAGCGACACAGTTGTCCTTTTGGCATCTACGCAGGTTTCCTCTCCGTTTTTGGCATTATCATTGCCCTGCTGTTCATCGCACTGAAATTTGTTGCACTGCCTTCTTCCATGTTTCATGGCAAGAATGCCTTCGACTCTCAAGAAATGGTATCTAATCTCTCAGGCGACAATAGCATCGTCAGTTGGATGATTATCCTGCTGACATTGATAGCATGTGGGCTATGGTGGCGATGGCGCCGACAGCATCGTGGCGGTCAACCAGCTTTGCAGGCTATCATCGTCATGACTTTATTGCTCTATCTGTGTTTTGATGCTGTACTCAAACCCAGCATCCTCAACGCCAAGTCGCAAAAACATATCGCACAGCAAATAGAGGCTCTCGTGCCACAAGGGCAAGGACAACTCTATGAATATATCGAGAAAGGTATTCAAGCCAAGGGAGACCCCATACACTACTATGAACTTAATTTCTATATGGGCGACCGCATCGACAATTTCCATCTCCGTAAACCACAGAGTGGCTATCTGCTCATTGGCGATAAAGATGCTGAATTACGCATGGCTGAATTCCAAAATGAGGGCTATCAATTTAAATTGCTCTACACCTCAGGTCAAGAGCCTGTCTTAAAACAAACCCTACAATTGTATCAGTTCTGGAAACTATAAAACAGGAGGTCGAAAGGTTAAATATCAATCTTTCGACCTTATTTTTTATCATTTCCAACTACGGTTTTCCATAGTTTTTACCTTGAAAAACATTATTTCTTTAAAATAATTAGAGTCATTTCTTTTTTATTTCCTATTTTTGTTTGAAAATAGGAACTACTTATGCTTTTCTCTGAGTAATCGGAGTAATCAGAGTAATCAGAGTATTCAGAGTAATCAGAGTAATCAGAGTAATCAGAGTAATCAGAGTAATCAGAGTAATCAGAGTATTCGGAGTAATCAGAGTAATCAGATAAAACTGTAGTTTATTTCATCGCTGTTCAAGCACGTTTCATCCCATGAAACCACACGTTTCAGAAAGGAAAGACACTAAAATTTGGAAGACACCACTATCAAACTATATCTTTGCAACAGAAATCAATAACCAAAGTATTCACACATAAAACAAATCGATTATGAAAAAAGTATTAATGATTCTGGCCGCCATCTGCATGACTATGGCCGCCAACGCAAAAATCCTGAGAGTTAGTAATGTCAGCGGTAGCTCGGCACCATACAAATCTATAGAAGCTGCCCAGGATGCCGCCAGTGCTGGAGATACCATCATGGTAGAAGGTTCAAAAACCACTTATGGTGATGCATATGGCTATGGAGCAATTACTCTAACAAAAAGAGTTGTGCTCATCGGTCCGGGATATTGGCTTGCTGAAAATGGAATTATCAATGAAGGAGGAAGTGCCGCTGTTGTTGGAGACCTTACTATTAAAGTGAGCAATACTGTTATAAAAGGTATGACCACTCGTGATATTGAAATAAATGCATCTCATGTTGTTATTAACAGATGTCAAGTTACAGGTGGTATATCTTTCGCAGAAGGAGCCGACAATGCTATTATTAGTCAAAACTTTATTAAAGGTAATATTGGTCGTGGCAATGGATATGTAACTAATTATCATCAAATTACGAACAACATTCTTACCGATGTCGAATCTAATCAAAACTATAGCACTATAAATCGTATAAATGATTGTACTGTAGCATATAACACTTTCAGAGACAAAACCACAAAATTATCTCTTACCAATAGTAAGATAGATCATAATATTTGGAAATCCTATGTTGAACATGGCTCCAGTAACAATCTATCCAATAACTACGAAATCGACATCATCAACACTCAGGCCACCAATGATTTCATCGACACCAACTACTACAACTTAGAGATTCCTGCTGAGGTAATCAGCCAATATGGTGCCTTCGCCGGTGACTCCCCCTACGTTATCAGTGGTGTACCCTCTGGCCCCATTATCACCGACTTAGAGATGCCCACAACCGTGGAAGTAGGCAGCACTCCAACCGTAACCATTAAAGTTAGCATTTCAAAATGAGCAAACTGAGACTATTCACGCTCCTTTTGGTCGGCAGCATGGGTATGAGCCTGCATGCCCAGCAGCCAGTACGGATGGAGTATTTTCTCGACACCGACCCCGGTCATGGAGCCGCCCGTCAGTTAGCCCTCACCCAAAGTGGTGAAAGCAGCCTGACGCTCGACTTGAGCGATGCCGCTCCCGGAGCGCATATCCTCTATATGCGTACCCAGGATGACCGAGGACTGTGGTCCTCCACAGTCGCCCGCCCGGTGTATGTCAGGGAGAAGACCCCGGAGCCGCCGGTGCGCGTGGAATATTTCCTCGACACCGACCCCGGCTACGGCAAGGCTACACCCATCAGCAACCTTCTGTTGGGTGAGAGCACGATGACCTTCGACCTGAGCCACTATGCCGACGGTGCACATGTGCTCTGCGTGCGTAGCCAAGATGCCACTGGTAAATGGAGCACAGTGCTCAACCGTCCGCTATTCATCGACCGCTTCCAGGACATCGTCCGCGTGGAATATTTCCTCGACGGTAACGATCCTGGCCTTGGCAAGGCTACTGCCGTCGCACTGCCCAATCAGGACTATATGGGCAACCTCGATTTCAACTTCCCACTTGATATTACAGGGTTGGAACTTGGCGAACATGAATTGTCGGTGCGTGCCCTCGATCGCTACGACCAATGGGCCAACATAGTGACACGACGTTTCACCATCGTCGAGAAAACAAATCCCGACGACCCAGACCCACCACAACCTCCACAGCCAGGTGGCGAACTGGCCAATATCGAGTATTTCTTTGATACAGACCCAGGCTATGGCAAGGGCACACGTTTAGAAGTTCTCAATGAAGGCACCAACACCTACCGTATGTCGGTGGAAGGCCTTGCAGCCGGTGCTCACCTACTGAGCCTCAGAGCCTGGGATGACAACACCAACTGGTCGCAGACTATCTCACGCCCCATCTATATCTGTTCGGTGATGGGACAACGTGCAAACCGCATGGAATATTTCTTCGACACCGACCCTGGCTATGGCCTTGCCCATGCGCTGCAAGCACCAGAGAATGGCGAAAAGAGTTATGCACTACCTATAGAAGGTATCGGCAGTGGAGCCCATATACTCTGCCTGCGTGCACAAGATGAACAGGGACGTTGGTCCACAGTGCTGTCACGCCCACTCTACGTCATCAACCCCAGCGATGGAGAAATCACTGCCTTGGAATATTTCTTCGATAATGCCGACCCCGGTGTGGGTAAAGCCACTGCCGTAGCATTGCCTGGCGAGAGTGCCACTGAGTTCACTTTCGACCTCGACATCTCACATCTCTCACTCGGCAACCACCAACTCTGCGTACGAGCTCGCGACGGTGACAACCATTGGTCGATGCTACGCATCCAGCCATTCGAACTTGTTGGCGAGGGAATGGATATCCAGACTGTTGTATGGACACTGCAAGTGGGCATGGTTGCTACCACCACGGAATGTCGCCTGAATAGCAACTCCGACCGCGGCAACTGTCATGTGGAAGTGGTGAACGCTGCTGGTATGCGCCTCGCTGCCACCAACTGGCAAGCCGCAGACCAACAACTCACATTGCCTATCAACGCACACCGCGGCGAAGTGGTTATCATCCGTGTCATCGACACAGACAACAACCGCACCGTATTGCG
Source organism: uncultured Prevotellaceae bacterium (assembly GCA_900315075.1). GTDB lineage: Bacteria > Bacteroidota > Bacteroidia > Bacteroidales > Bacteroidaceae > Prevotella. The sequence goes on from OMXV01000030.1 coordinate 25,700, forward strand.
TAAAATTCGTATCGAGAGATAATTCAAGAGCGTGGGCAAGACCCACGCTCTTCTCAATAAAATATCATAATGAAAGCAAGACCATTTTTCAAAACGACACTGTTCACACTGCTCTTCATGCTGATTGGCGGACAGTGGGCATGGGCCAACGGCCCCCTGTCAAAGAAAGACTCCCTTGAACTGGTAAAAGCCATCAAGGACTACAAGAAAAGTGAGAAGAAAGCCTACGATGAATTGGACAATAAGCTGAAAAAGGAAACCAACGCCGAACAGGCAGAAATGCTATCAAATAATACTGATATGGAAACTGATAAGCTGTTGGTGAACTTTATCAGCAATCATCCAAAATTAATGGATTTCCCAGACAATACATTAGAAGAACTACTTGATATCGATATTATCACCTCGCCAGATAGACGAATACGTTATTACTCATGGGTTTTGTCTGAAAATGAAAAATATGATGAGGTATCACGTGTGATGCAATACCGTACCGACGATGGAAAGATAGAAACATGCTGGGACATTCCTTTCTACGATGAAGCTATGTTACCATGGAGCTATGCCTTCACACCTACGGAGATATATACACTTAATAATCATGGCAAACGGATATATCTTGTGAAAGAATTTATTTTGGATGACGCTTTCACATACGAGCAAATAAGGGCTATCGCAATAGATAAGGGAAAAGTGACAAAAATACCTATGTTTGACTCTGAGGACATTATTGGATTAAATAATATAAATATTTATGCCAATGATTTATATCCGAATGATTTAAGTCATGAAAAACCCTCCTCGATAATAGGTTTTAGTTTTGGAACGAATATCTTTGATGACGATTTTGAACCAACCCTTACCTACGATCCGTCCATGCGCGAAATACATTTCGACCTTTCGAGTGATGAACCCTACAAGAGTCAAAAACATTTTAAATTCGATGACAAAAGCAATACTTTTGTCTTACGTACATTCCCTCCCACTACCGATACGACAGAAATCACCGTAGGACAGCGAGTGAAAGCTATCATGGAAGATGCGCTCGACAGATTTAACCAAGTGGACGCACTATTATCATCTGATGATGAGAATAATGAAAAAGAATCTGAGAAAGTATGGGAAAGAGTGAATCAATTAGACAATGACTACTGTTCGGAAAGTTGGAAAGAAACAATGAGCAAAGTTAACACTTTGACAACACAAAATGAAGACTATTTTCCTGATTCGGGTATTTGGCTTTCAGGACAAGAATTCAGTGATGGACCTAATATGAAACTACTCTGTATCGACAAAATCCAAAAAATAGACAACAACACCTATTTAGTGTTCTATACTTTCAAAAGATATAAATATGAAAACTTATATGAAACAGCAAGCTTGACAATGGTGTGCGAACGGGACAATTGGTACGTCGATGATTTTGAACAGGGTATTTATGAGGAAGGATGGAAAAAACAATTACAAAATTATATCAATGAAACATTGAAATGATTTGTTATTTTCCATCCACAAAATACTAACAAGAGACACAAAGTCTCAGAGAAAAACTCTGAACCTTTGTGTCTCTGTGTTTATATAAATAACTCAAAAACTCACCTTGCTATTGATGACAGTACCGTCGGAGAGGGTACGGCGCACCACATAGATACCCTTAATGGGAGAAGTGACTTGCTTACCATCGATGGTGTAATATTTCACGCTCACCACAGCGGCGGCATTGGGAGTATGGATGCCAGAGGGGGTGGTGCAGGCAGGATAATACTCATCGATAGTAGATTGTGCATCGGCATTGCCGGCACGCATGATGTTCTCGACAAGCGAACTGAAATATACTTCAAGGTTACAATACCATTGCTTCTCGGTGTCGAGGGTGAAGAGAGCAGCATCGGCAGCATCGTGTGGGTCGAGACCATTGGCTGTCTCCCACTCATCAGGCATACCATCATTGTCGGTGTCGAAGTTGGCTGGCCGTGAACCCGTGCCGAAATTAGCCTCTGTATAACCCTCTACATCGGCCACTATATCGATGATACCTGGTTTTTTGGTCACCGATCCAGTATAGGTTGCCGTGCCCATGCGGGCCTCGTTCATATACCGCTCATCCACATTGTCACGGTGTAATGAAGCCCCGGCATACTGGGTTACCACGGTAAAGGCATTCTCAGCAGTGTGTGTAGTCACCTCACCGGCAGGAGCAGCCTCGGATACCTTGATGCTCACACAGTCTTTTCCCTCACTGTTTTTCACATATTCCACCCCCGACCCATAATAATGATTTGGGTCGAGAGAATAACGTTCACCATTGATGGTATAAGTGCCATTGTCGTAAATGACACCGTTCCAGTCGTAGTTCTCACGCTGGTTGGCAGAAGCTGCCGTCACATAGTTGCCATTGATGAAATAGCGGCTTGTCATCCCCACAAGGGCAGTTGGTGTGGAATTACCCGAAGCACCCACGGTGACCTGTGTCACACGTGTCTTGTTTTTGGTGGCAGGACCCGCCTTGTAGTAATTGTTCACCATATTGATATAGCCACCGCCAGGACCACCATAGCAGCCACCATCACCCCAGTTGAACAGCACACAGTTGCGGAAGTCAACAATCTCGGCCTGCACATAGTTTTCCCATTGATAGGTGCTATAGAGTGTATTGTTTTTGTATCCACTCCACTGATAGCGCGCGCCATTGAAACGAGGCACACGGTTTTGCAGGTGAAGCAGGAAATTATGATGGAAGGAAGCCAATTTGCCGCCCCAGATACCGCCGTAGCCATGAGCACCCTTGTTGTGTCCGGCATTGGTAAGGCTCTCAGCGATGGTACACCATTGCATGGTGAAATTGTTGTTATCGTAGAAAGAGGCCACCTCGTCGATACTCCAACTGAAGGAGCAGTGGTCAAGCATAATCTTGTTTTTCTCACGCTGCCAGATGGCATCGGCACCATCATTGATATCTTTCTCTTGTCCACGGCGGATACGTATGAAACGAATCACATTGTTACCTCCCGGGCGAATAGTGCGGTATCTCAGCGTGATACCAGGATAGGGAGCCGTTTGTCCTGCGATGGTGGTATTGTCGCCAATACTGATGTCACTCTGGAGTGCAATAACCCCACCAACGTCGAATACCACGATTTTCTTGGCAGAGCCTTTCACCGCTTCACGGAACGAACCAGTACCACTATCGTTGAGGTTGGTCACATGTACAATTTTTCCGCCACGTCCACCGGCTACATAGCGTCCATGACCTTCTGCACCTGGAAAGGCAGGTGCCTGTGCCATGACCATCACAGACATCATCATGGCAAAAAGTGTAGTGAGTAAATTTTTCTTCATCGTTATTGTTTTAGTAGATTGTTATCATGATAGGTTATAAGGTTTTAGAGTCGTTTTACTTGCAGGTTTTAAGGTGAATTTATCACCACTTAGCATTTTTCACCTTATAACCTCATAACCTTAAACCTCATAACCTCAAAACTTCTTGCAAAGATAGCGGTAATTTTTTGATTGATAACATTTTTGGGGGAAAATTTGTGTTTTTGTTTTGCATTTCACTCCGTTTAACGTAATTTTGCAACCGATTTGGAAAATCGTACTTTGGATATTAGAAACCAGTAGTAGCAAGACTATTGTCTGCACTCCTAAAAAAGACATCAAATGGAATACAATTTCAGGGAAATCGAAAAGAAATGGCAAAAGAAATGGGTAGAGCAGAAGACCTACCGTGTGACTGAAGACAAAGAGCGCAAGAAATTCTATGTTCTGAACATGTTCCCCTACCCCTCTGGGGCCGGACTGCATGTGGGTCATCCCTTAGGTTACATTGCCAGTGATATCTATGCCCGTTACAAACGTCAACAAGGATATAATGTGCTCAATCCGATGGGCTATGATGCCTACGGACTACCCGCCGAGCAATATGCCATACAGACAGGTCAGCATCCCGCTATCACGACAGTCAACAACATCAACCGCTATCGTGAACAACTCGATAAAATCGGTTTCTCATTCGATTGGGACCGTGAGGTGCGCACCTGCGACCCTGGTTACTATAAGTGGACACAGTGGGCCTTCCAGAAAATGTTTGAATCTTACTACGACAACACGCTTGGTCGTGCCTGCCCCATCACCGAACTGATAAAGAAACTGTCGGAATCGGGCACCGAGGGTCTGGATGCCGCCGGTAGTGAAGAACTCTCCATTACAGCAGCTCAATGGAATGCCATGAGTGAGCATGAGCAGGAAGAGGTACTGATGAATTACCGTATCGCCTACTTAGGAGAGACAATGGTAAACTGGTGTGCCGGACTGGGCACCGTGTTGGCCAACGACGAGGTAGTGGATGGCCTGAGTGTGCGCGGCGGTTTCCCTGTGGTACAGCAGAAGATGCGCCAGTGGTGCCTCCGTGTGTCTGCCTACGCTCAGCGTCTGCTCGATGGACTTGACACCATCGACTGGACCGACTCGCTGAAAGAGACACAACGCAACTGGATTGGCCGTTCCGAGGGTGCTGAAGTGGTATTCAAAGTAAAAGACAGTGACATCAACTTCACCATTTTTACCACACGTGCCGACACTATGTTTGGTGTGACCTTCATGGTGCTTGCTCCTGAAAGTGAATATGTGTCACTGGTGACTACCGATGAACAACGCAAGGAGGTGGAAGACTATGTGGCTGCCACCAAGAAGCGTACAGAGCGTGAGCGTATCGCCGACCGCAAAGTGACTGGTGTGTTCACCGGCTCCTACGCCATAAACCCTTTCACTGGCGAGGCCATCCCCATCTGGGTGAGCGACTATGTACTCGCTGGTTATGGTACTGGTGCCATCATGGCTGTGCCTGCCCACGACTCCCGCGACTATACCTTTGCAAAGCATTTTGGTCTGCCCATCATCCCACTGATTGAAGGTTGTGACGTGAGCGAGGAGAGTTTCGATGCCAAGGAAGGTATCGTGTGCAACTCACCACGACCCGGCGTGAAACCCTATATCGACTTCTCACTCAACGGACTGACAGTGAAAGAAGCTATCGCTGCCACCAAGAAATATGTGGCAGAGCATCAGTTGGGACGCGTGAAAGTGAACTATCGTCTGCGCGATGCCATCTTCTCACGCCAAAGATACTGGGGTGAACCATTCCCAGTCTATTACGTGGATGGTATGCCAAGGATGATTCCCGCTGACAAACTGCCCATCGAACTACCCGAAATCGACAAATATCAACCCACTGAGAGTGGTGAACCACCATTGGGACGTGCCGTCGTATGGGCATGGGACACCGTAACAGAAACCATTGTCGATAAAAAACTCATCGACAACAAGAAAGTATTCCCCATCGAACTGAATACCATGCCAGGTTTTGCAGGTTCATCGGCTTACTATCTGAGATACATGGACCCACACAATGACCAGGCACTCGTTGACAAGGATGTGGATGAATACTGGCAGAACGTGGACCTCTATGTGGGCGGAACCGAACATGCCACTGGTCACCTCATCTACTCCAGATTCTGGAATAAATTCCTGCATGACTATGGCTATTCCTACTGTGAGGAGCCATTCCAGAAACTCGTCAATCAAGGTATGATTCAGGGTCGCAGCAACTTTGTCTATCGCATCAACGACGACGACCACGATAAGAATCCAGTCTTCGTGAGTTGCGGACTTAAAGACAAATATGCCACCACACCCATCCATGTGGATGTGAATATCGTGAATGCTGACGTACTCGACATCGAGGCCTTCAAGGTATGGCGTCCAGAGTATGCCAACGCTGAATTTATCCTGGAAGATGGCAAATATATCTGCGGATGGGCTGTGGAAAAAATGTCGAAGTCGATGTTCAATGTGGTCAATCCCGATATGATTGTCGAGAAATATGGTGCCGACACACTGCGCTTGTATGAGATGTTCCTCGGACCTGTGGAGCAGAGCAAACCCTGGGACACCAACGGTATCGACGGTTGCCACCGTTTCCTGCGCAAATTCTGGGCTCTTTATTATGGCAATGCAAAGGACAATAGCACCACGCTGTCAGCACTCGACGGCGAAGCCACACCTGCCATGCTGAAGAGCGTACACAAACTCATCAAGAAGGTGACACAGGACATCGAGACATTCTCGTATAATACTTCCATCTCAGCTTTCATGATTTGTGTGAACGAACTGACCCAGCAGAAATGCCACAACCGCGAATTGCTAACCCTGCTTGTAAAACTCATCGCTCCCTTTGCACCTCATATCGCTGAGGAATTATGGGAAGCACTCGGACAAAGTGGGTCGGTATGCGATGCTACATGGCCACAATACGACGAGAAATACTTGGTGGAAGACCAGATGCAACTCACTATCTCGTTTAATGGCAAGGCACGCTTCCAACTGCTCTTCCCTGCCGATGCCGACAATGCCACCATCGAGGAGACAGTACTTAAGGATGAGAAGTCGCTTAAATACATTGGCGACAAGAAAGTGATCAAGGTGATTATCGTACCAAAGCGTATCGTCAACGTGGTCATCAAATAATATGTCGGAAAAAATTACAAAAAAACATCTTTTTAGCGAAGCCAAGGATTATTTTTATATAACCCTTGGTCTTCTGCTTTTAACCATAGGATGGACTTTTTTCCTGTTGCCCTACGAAATCGTGACAGGAGGCGTGACAGGTATATCAGCACTCATCTTCTATGCCACCAACGGCAATGGCCACGGCATACCTATCATGGTGTCGTACTTCATCATCAATGCCTGTCTGCTGATTATGGCACTGAAGATTCTTGGATGGAGATTCCTGATGAAGACCATCTATGCCACTGTGATGCTGTCGCTATTTCTTGGTATCGCGCAGGATCTCATCACCCGGCCAGATGGCACACTCATTAAGTTGCTTGGCGACCAAGACTTCATGTCGCTCATCATAGGCTGCTGTTTCACAGGAACTTCTCTGGCCATTGTTTTCTTGCATAACGGAAGTACTGGTGGTACCGACATTGTGGCTGCCACAGTGAATAAATACCGCAATGTGTCGTTAGGTACCGTGCTGATTTTTGTCGATCTTGTGATTATTGGCAGCAGTTTCCCTATGTTTATCCTGGCACGTGATTTCACCGTGCTCGATGCAGCCTACAAAATCGTTTTCGGTCTCTGTACGATGGTTGTCGAGAATTTCACCCTTGACTACGTGATGAACTCACGAAGAGAGTCGGTGCAATTCTTTATCTTCTCACAAAAATACCAGGAAATAGCCAATGCCATCGGTACGGAAATGCAACATGGTGTAACCATTCTTGATGGTCACGGATGGTACACCGGACAGGATATGAAAGTGCTTTGCATCCTTGCTCGCAAACGTGAGAGTGTGAGCATTTTCCGACTTATCAAAAGCATCGACCCCAATGCCTTCGTCAGTCAAAGTAGCGTCATCGGCGTCTATGGCGAGGGATTCGATGAAATGAAAGTGAAGGTCAAGAAGAAAGAAGAGGGAAGGGGTGAGAAATAAGAGGTGAGTGGTAAGTGGTAAGAGGTAAGAGATTACATTTGCTGCTTCATCCCAATTCATCCCAATTCATCCCAATTCATCCCAATCAATCCTAATTCATCCCAAAACTCATAAACTCAAAAACTCACTAATGAAAATCGTTTTTGCTACCAACAACAGTCATAAATTGGAGGAAATCCGACAGATTTTTGGCTCCGATTTTGAGATTCTGTCATTGAATGACATCGGTTGCCATGAGGATATCCCTGAAACGGCCAACACCATCGAAGGCAATGCCCTGCAAAAAGCACAATATATTTACGACCATTACCACATGAGTTGCTTTGCCGACGATACGGGTCTGGAAGTGGATGCCTTAGGGGGTTCTCCTGGTGTCTATTCTGCCCGCTATGCTGGTGAAGGACACGACAGCGAGGCCAATATGAAAAAATTATTGGCAGAATTAGGAGAAAATAACAATCGTAAGGCACGATTCCGTACTGTTATTGCGTTAATAGAAGAGAAGGGCGACATAAAAACCTTTGAAGGTATCATTGAAGGACATATCGCCTACGAGAAAAGCGGCCATGGCGGCTTCGGCTACGACCCTATCTTCATACCCATCGGCTACGAACAATCATTTGCAGAATTGGGTGCTGAAATAAAAAACAAAATCTCACACCGTGCCCGCGCCGTACAGAAATTAGAAAAATATTTAAAAATGAAAAGTAGTTAAAGGGGAGTTAAAAGGGAGTTAAAGAGTAGTTAAAGGGACAATACCAGTAAAGATTATGCTTCGCATGAATATCGGCGGCACCTCGGAATTTGAAACAAGTTTCATTTCACTCGGTTTGCACGATATTTGAAAATGGACAATTGAAGATTATCGCTGCTGTAGGGGTAGTTTCTCCGTATGCGACGGTTTTGCCGTCGCCTCTGCCATCCCATTTCGAAAGCCGCAGTGGTAATCTCTCACCCCTTACCTCTCACCTCTAACCCCTGAGTTATTCCCCCATAAATACACCTTTGAAATAATGAAAAAGACCCTATTATTGAGCATCCTGTTTCTGATGATGGCCATTACCGCTTGGAGTGGTGGAATAGGAACATGGAAAAGTTATTTGGCATACGGTGATATCAGTGAGATACAATCCACTGGTAAAATCATCTATGTGCTCAGCTCAAAAGGTCTTTTCTCATACAATACCAGCGACCAAAGCATTCAGACTTACGACAAGATGAATGCGCTAAGCGACTGCAATATCTCACATATCGCTTACTGCAAAGCAGCTAAACGACTGGTTATCATCTATCAAAATCAAAATATCGACCTGCTGGAGGAAAATGGCGATGTGGTGAATATCAGTGCTTATTACAATAAGTCGATGACAGCCGACAAAACCATCAACGAGGTGAAAATTATTGGTAAATATGCTTTCATTTCCACTAATTTTGGTATTCTGAAAATCAATGTCGCAGATGCGGAAATCACCGATACCTATAACTTAGGCCGCAAAATCCTTTCCACTGTCACTCATGGTGACCAAATCTTTGCAGTTACGGAAAATGACGGCATTATCAGTGCCAAAACATCAACCAACCTGCTCGATAAAAGCAACTGGAGTATCATATCCAATAAAAACTTGATGAATCTCTATGAACTGAATGGCCAGATGATTGGTATCAGCGACGATGCTGTATTCAGATGGAAAAACACGGAATGGGAGAAAATCTACGACTATCCTACCATTAGCAGTACACTTGCCGACGACAAACTGATATTGCTACGCCCTGAAGTAGTATGGATTTTGGACTCAAACCTCCAGCGTACTGTAGTACCTCATTATAGCCATCAACTGAAAGCCATGATTTACGACAAGGCTAACAACTGCTATTGGAGTAATCAAAACGATGACAAACTTTATTCTTTCACACTGGAAGGAGAAAATATCATACCCTCACTGACAGATATCAACCCTGATGGCCCTAAATACAACTATTTTGGTTTTCTGAAATACGTCAACAACACACTATACTCTTGTGGTGGAGGTTTTAACTCACCGGCAGAACTGTTCCGACCTGCTATCGTACAGACTTTCGCCAATGATGAATGGACATTATTTGAAGGAGATACAGAAGCCGATTATCTCTTTCAAGACTTTGCTTGTCTGGACTTAGACCCACAAAATTCTACACATATATTCGCTGGAGGGCGCACCGGACTCTATGAATATAACAATGGGCGAATGGTGAAATACCATAATGTTGACAACAGTCTTTTGGAATATTCCACTGCCGACTGCACCAAAAACTATATTCTTACCCTTGGTGTGAAATTCGATAAACAAGGTAATTTATGGTGTCTAAACAGTCTGACGGAGTCGGCTTCTATCCTAAAACTCTCTACCGATGGTAAATGGGAGTCACATCACAAAAAAATACTCGTAGATGACAATAACCGTAGTCTGGCAAACCTCAGAGGCCTCACCATGGACAGCCGTGGATATCTGTGGTTTGTCAACAACCATTGGGCATTGCCATCATTCTATTGTTTTGACCCATCATCAGATGCTATCAACTATTTTTCCAATTTTGTCAACGAAGATGGTACCACCATTACCACTACAGGCGTGAGGTGTATCGAAGAAGATAAAGAGGGGAATATGTGGATAGGTACCAATGTGGGACCATTGATGCTTTTAGCAAAGGATATCAGTGAATCAAATGCTGTGTTGCAACAAGTGAAAGTGCCCCGAAACGATGGTACCAATTTTGCCGACTATCTGCTTAGTGGTGTCGATATCACTTGCATTGCTATCGACGGGGGTGGGAGAAAATGGTTTGGCACCAACGGAAATGGTGTCTATCTGATCAGTGAAGACAATATGGAACAGGTACAGCACTTCACCAATTCCAATAGCGCGTTGCTCTCCAACAATATCGAGGCTATCACTATCAACGATAAGACTGGTGAGGTGTTCTTCGGTACTGACAACGGACTCTGTTCATACATGAGTGATGCAAGTGCCACCAATGAGAACATGACAAGCGACAATGTCTATGCTTATCCTAATCCTGTGGAACCCGATTATACCGGACTCATTACCATCGTAGGATTATCCTATAATGCCGACGTGAAAATCGTGACTGCCAATGGGGCTTTGGTTGCCTCGGGCACCAGCAATGGTGGTTCATTTACCTGGGATGGTTGTGACCTTAATGGCAAACGTGTGGCTTCAGGGGTATATATGGTGGAAACAGCTACCAGTGAGGGTAAGAAAGGCACAGTATGCAAAATTGCTATTGTGAGATAACATCGTAAAGAAAGTATGCGTATCACTTGGATAGACACCATCCGTGGAATCTCGATGATGGCCATCCTATTATTCCACACCGAGGTATATTATACTGGTCAGGGACTCATACCTTATCACCTCTATGTCACCAATGCGTTGATAGCCTTTTTCTTTGTTTCAGGGTATCTTTTCCATCATCCTGACAATGCTTTTTCCATCCGTCATAAATTGACTACCATACTACGAAAATTAGTCATTCCATATTTCATTTTTACTATTATTTTAGCCATTCCAAAAGCCATGGTACATGATGACATGTCTTTCACCGATGTTTTTATGTCCATTCTTACAGGAAAAGCTTCCTGGTTTGTAGCTACTTTAATAATAGCAGAAATTGTATTTGCAGCGATTATTTACTATTTTCAACACTTAAAAGAACCGACCGTTTTTATCCTCTCTACCCTACCCTATTTACTCATTGCAGCAGCTTATCATTTTCTATCATCAGAGACTCTGGTTTCCTGTAATCTCTGGTGTTGGCAGAATGCACTACTCATACTACCATTCCTATATATGGGGTATTATTTGAGAAGAAACAAACACCTATTCGATACAATCACTTCAAAAAAAGCAATCCTTTTTTTATTTGTTGGAGTAATAATACTGAAATATTGGGAACATCAACACCAACTCTTCCTCACGATGGAACCAATTATTGTCACTTCTTTCTTTATTTTGCTACTCGACGGTATAATAACCACTCTGTTTTTGATAGCAATATGCAGAATCATACCGGATATTTCACCCATCACATGGACTGGTAAACATTCCTTGGTATATTACTTTTTCTGTGGTGCCGTACCCACTGCTATCAGTATGGGACTTCTGAAAGTTGGTTTCATCTACGATGGGCAATATTGGCACATCTTAGTGGCATTCCTTTTGGTCTATCTCCTCTCTACTTTTATCACATGGGGAGTGTATAAGGTTATAAGGTTGTGAGGTTATGAGGTTATGAGGTTATGAGGTTGTGAGGTCTAAAAACTCATTAAAAATCAAGGCCGAATCCCTTATGAGGACTCGACCTTAATAATATAACAAGTTTTACAGAAGTTTTACTTTCCCTTTACACCACTCAGCACTGCAAGTACATCGGCGTCATTAGCATCTTCAAGAGAAGAACCTACACGTACAACACCGTCCTTCACCTGAGCGACATAGACAGTCTTGAAACTCTTCACATTTTTGAAAACTTTCCATGTGATGTCACCGGTAGTGATATCATCGAGGGGAGTCTCAGCATCCTTTGTAACATTCTCAATCCATTTAGCAATGTCACCCTTTGCTTCTTCTTTGAAGTTCAGTTCAGCACCGTCCTTCTTTACTATCATCTCAGAAGCATATTGCTTTGCCTCCCAAGTAGTAGGAACGTCAACAGTGTACCATGCGCGATCTTCTGTCTTGACCTCAACTTGTTCAGCAGCCTTAGCTGTCTCTTCTGTCTGCTCACCTGCTGCAGCTTCCTGACCTTCGGTCTTAGCTGTTTTGTCACCACAAGCCACAAATGTCAATGCGGCTACTACCAATGCGAAATTGAAAATAATTTTCTTCATAATGTTTTTAAAAAAATAATAATGTGAATAAATAAAAGTCGGTTTCCACGTGATAACATGGATTGTTTTCGAGTGCAAAATTAGTCATTCTAATCTATCATGACTTATCATTTCGTGAAATAATCTTATCATTTCGTGAAAATACAAGTTTTTTTGAGGTGATAAGGTCATATAAAGGCGAGTTGGTTGTGAAAAAAGCCCTGATAAGTTCAAATAATCTGTGGAAAACTGTGTGGAAAACTATCGAGTTTTCCACACACCTCTACCCTACCCTTATGGATTGTGGAAAAATACACAAAAGAACAATGAGATATGAAAAGATATTCACAGAGATTTCTATTAACTAATTATCCACTATGACTTATCCACCATATTCAAAAAGTGTGGATAACTTCGTAATCTATTGATTAATATATGATTATTATCAACACTAATAAGATTGTTTATCCAATTATCAATCAAAACTCCTTTTTCCACTACTTATCCACATTTCCAACCTCCTATCATCATCTTTCATTTATTCCTTTTTAAAATTGAAAAATAAAAAAATAAATGATGATGTGTGTGGATTGTTTTGTTTACAACTCTTTTTTCATTAACTTTGCAAATTGAAAGACAGGAATTCTCTTACCTCTCACCTCTCCCCACTTACCACTGAAAGTTGAGAATTTGAAACATGCGAAACTTGAATAAGTAATATATTTATGGCAATGAAAGACAAGGGACTTACACCGATGATGAAACAGTTTTTTACGCTCAAGGCCCAGCACCCTGATGCATTGATGCTGTTTCGTTGTGGTGACTTCTATGAAACCTATTGTGAGGATGCGGTAGCAGCCGCAAAAATACTCGGTATCACACTCACCAAACGTAATAATGGTGGAAGCACTGGTACTACCGAGATGGCAGGTTTTCCGCACCATGCCCTTGATACCTATTTGCCTAAATTGATTCGTGCCGGACGGCGTGTGGCCATTTGTGACCAGTTGGAAGATCCCAAACTGACAAAGAAACTTGTCAAACGCGGGATTACCGAATTGGTGACCCCTGGTGTGGCCATGAGCGACAATGTGCTGAATTATAAAGAGAATAATTTCTTGGCTGCAGTGCATTTCGGTAAGACCTCGTGTGGTGTGGCTTTCTTAGATATTTCTACGGGTGAGTTTCTCACTGGTCAGGGGACATACGACTATGTGGAAAAACTGATAGGTAATTTTCAACCCAAGGAAGTGCTTTATGATAGGTCGAAGAAGCAGGAATTTGAACGCTATTTCGGCACCAAACTATGTATCTTTGAACTGGATGACTGGGTATTTACCGAACAGACTGCCCGGCAGAAACTACTGAAGCATTTCCAGACCAAGAGTCTGAAGGGTTTTGGTGTTGACCATCTGAAAAATGGTGTGGTAGCCTCTGGAGCCATCTTGCAATATCTTGAACTGACACAGCATACCCAACTTTCACATGTCACTTCTCTATCTCGTATTGAGGAAGAGAAATATGTGAGACTGGACAAATTCACTATCCGCTCACTTGAACTGACTGATACGATGCAGGACGAGGGGTCGTCGCTCATCAGTGTAATCGACCATACGATTACGCCGATGGGTAGCCGTATGCTGCGTCGATGGGTGGTCTTCCCACTAAAAGATGAGAAACCTATCAATGAGCGTTTGGATATCGTAGATTATTTCTTCCGACATCCCGATTTCCGTCAATGTATAGAAAACCAATTGCATCTGATTGGTGATTTGGAGCGCATCGTTTCAAAAGTGTCCACTGGGCGTGTGTCACCGCGTGAGATGATGCAGTTGAAGGTAGCCTTACAGGCGATAGAGCCGATAAAAAACGTCTGTATGAGTGCCGAGGATGAGGTGTTGCAACGTATCGGCGAACAGTTGAATCTCTGTAAGTCGATTCGCGACCGTATCGAGCGTGAAATACAGCCCGACCCTCCACTTATGGTCAACAAAGGCAATGTCATACGCAATGGTGTGAGTAGCGAACTGGATGAACTGCGTAGCATAGCCTATAGTGGCAAGGATTACCTGCTGAAAATTCAGCAGCGTGAGAGCGAAATCACTGGTATCGCTTCCTTGAAAATCGGCTATAATAATGTTTTTGGCTATTATCTGGAAGTTCGCAATACTTATAAGGATAAAGTGCCTGCAGAGTGGGTTAGGAAACAGACATTGGCACAGGCCGAACGGTACATCACTCAGGAACTGAAAGAATATGAGGAGAAAATACTTGGTGCAGAGGATAAGATTCTTTCCTTGGAGACACAGTTGTTTAATAATCTGATAGTGGCAGTTCAGGATTTCATCCCTGCCATTCAGGTGAATGCTGCTTTGTTGGCGCGTATTGACTGTCTGCTATCCTTTGCCATCGCTGCCGAGGAAAACCGCTATATACGTCCTGTCATAGATACTTCAGAAGTGATAGACATCTCTCAGGGCAGGCATCCTGTGATAGAGACACAACTGCCCTTAGATGAACGTTACGTGCCCAATGATATCTATCTGGATAATGAGCGGCAACAAATCATCATTATCACGGGCCCTAATATGGCTGGTAAATCGGCGCTGTTGCGTCAAACAGCTTTGATAGTACTAATGGCCCAAATAGGTTGCTTCGTGCCCGCAGAACGCGCTAAAATCGGTCTGGTGGACAAAATATTCACTCGTGTGGGTGCTTCAGACAATATTTCGTTGGGTGAATCCACTTTTATGGTGGAAATGACCGAGGCTGCCAATATTCTGAATAATGCTACACGACACTCCTTGATTTTGTTTGATGAATTGGGTCGTGGTACTTCTACATACGATGGTATTTCCATTGCCTGGGCTATTGTGGAGTACTTGCATGAAAACGAGCGTACGAGAGCCCGTACGCTGTTTGCCACGCACTATCATGAATTGAATGAGATGGAAAAGAATTTCTCTCGAATCAAAAATTTCAATGTCAGTGTGAAGGAGGTGGACAATAAGGTGATTTTCTTGCGTAAACTTGAGAAAGGCGGTTCGGAACACTCTTTCGGTATTCATGTGGCAGAAATTGCTGGTATGCCCAAGAGTATCGTGAAACGTGCCAAAGTTATCCTCAAACAGCTTGAAAATGACAATAGCACGGTAGGTACTGTTGGAAAACCTACAGCACAGGCGCTGAACCAGTCGCGTGAGGGTATGCAACTGAGTTTCTTCCAATTAGACGACCCAGTGTTGTGTCAGGTACGCGACGAAATCTTAGGCCTCGACATCAATAACCTTACTCCTGTCGAAGCCCTCAACAAACTCAATGAAATCAAAAAAATAGTGAGTGGGAAGAGTTAATGTGAGTTTTTCCTAAAATCCGCAACTTAGCAGTAACATAAGTTGAGTGAATGCGATACTTCAATCTAAATTTAATAATATGATACAAAGCAATAAATCAAAAAGATTGGCATTTTGGCTGTTTGCCGGGCTGGCGGGTTTAATCCTACTATCTGCATGCAGCAAAGATGATGATAACGATGGCGATGAATCTTTCTTTGGAATTTCGTTGACAGACTGGCCACTAACAGACTGTTCGACAAGCACGCGTCCTGTTCGGGATCTTGTGGCCTATAAGTTACTTGATGTGCCTTACAAGTGGGAAGTGGATTGGTTGAGTGGAACGACCTATATCATTCAACCTGACTTTTATGGGCCGACATCATCTTTTTCTTATAATGATTATCTCGCCAAGAACCTCTGCAGTGGCACACACGGAGCCTATACGAATCTCATTGAGGGCAAGAGCGACGTCATCATTGCGAGCCGCGATATATCCAGAAATGAAAAGGCAACGGCAGAGTCCTTAGGCGTAGAACTGGAAACGGCTCCACTTGCCATCGATGCATTGGTGTTCATTGTCAACCCTAATAATCCTGTCAAGAACCTGACTTCGGAACAGGTACGAAAGATTTATACCGGTGAGATAACCAACTGGAAGGAGGTTGGTGGTGTTGACCATGCTATTACTCCATATATCCGTGATGCGGATTCTGGGAGTCAGGAGAAGATGGAGACGCTGGTCATGAATGGCCTGAATATGATTGACGGAACCTATATGCCAGAAATCATCGGTTCACAGATGGTCTCTCCTTACATGCAACTTGAAGAAAATGAATATGGTATCGGCTACACGCCATTCTTCTACTGCACGGCAATGGTCCGCGATTTGTTAATGGTAAAAATGCTTTCTATCGACAACGTGGCCCCCAGCAAAGAATCGCTTAGGAAAAACAAGTATCCCTTCGTTTCAAGCATATATGCTGCAATCCGCAAGTCGGAAAGCCATGAGAGTATGGCGTACAAACTCTATCAATTCCTTTTTACTAAAAGAGGCGCAGAAATGATTGACGAGAGTGGGTATATAGCAATTAGGTGACATCATTCAGAAAACAAAGTTCACCCATACTTCGCACAATAGGCCCACTTGAAAAAGTGATTAGTCGTAGGGACATACCCCGTGTATGTCCGAAAACATAATTTGTACTCGCCAACAATCCTTTAAATGAGGGTGTGTCAAAATGAAGATTTTCACTATTGACATTTACAATTAACTGTCATTATGGCGGCCTGCTTCCTCACAATCTGTATGTTGTGATTTCATGTTTTATCATTTTGACACACCCTCATTGAAATACCAGCAGTGATTTTTTCAAGTGGACTCAATTTTAGCTTCGCTGATTTTTGTCACGACTCGGCATAGTTCAAACAAGTTTGACTCTGCTCTCGCTGCTCCAAAAATTCAATCTTCAATTTTCAATCTTCAATTGACTTCTACTCTTTTATTTCTTTCTTTTTCCGACTTGCTCTCAGCATACAGATGACACCGATGATGACAAATGGTATGCTCAGCAACTGTCCCATATCTAATGGCAATGAGTTTTCGAAATCCACCTGATTGATTTTGGTGAACTCGATGAAAAACCTTGCCGTGAATATCAATGTGAGACAGAGTCCGAAGAAAAAGCCAGTACCTACTTTCTCTGAATTCTTACGGTATAGATACCATCCGATGAAAAAGAAAATAAGATAGGCGATAGCCTCATAAAGCTGACCAGGATGACGGGGATCTGTAGCTAATGAGGGTTCTGCATTCTGGAAGATAAAAGCCCAAGGCACATCGGTTACTTTTCCGATAATCTCTGAGTTAAATAGATTACCCAAACGGATAAAACAGGCGGTGATGGGTGTGGCAATAGCGATATTGTCGAGCACAGTCCAGAGACTGACATGTGTTCGACGATAATAGATATACAATGCCAACATCAGTCCCAATGTGCCACCATGGGAAGCCAATCCAGCATAACCCGTAAATTCCCATGAACCATTGGCAATTTTGAATGGCAAGAACATTTCAAGTACATGCTGCCAACTGCTGAGGTAATATTGTGGCTCATAGAATAAACAATGTCCTAAACGAGCACCAATTAATATACCAAGAAAACAATATATGAACAGAGGGTCAAAATACTCATCCTTGATTTTTTGGTCTTTATAGAGTTTCTTTACTATAAAAAATGCCAATACCAAACCTATCAACCAGCATAACGAATACCATCGTATGCTAAAACTTCCAATACTGAAAGCTATTTCACTGGGTTTCCAAGTAATATATAATAGGGTGTTCATTTTTATTGTTGACGAGTTAATGAATAAACAAGTTGACAAGATATTTTTTGACAAGTAAACAAGATGACAAGGTATGGGATTCTTTTGCTCTTATAACATTATGACCTCATATATCACTTCATAACCTGCAAGCGTAGCGACCTTATAACCTCATAACCTGCAAGCGAAGCGACCTCATGACCTCATAACCTGCAAGCGAAGCGACCTCATAACCTCATAACCTGCAAGCGTAGCGACCTTATAACCTCATAACCTGCAAGCGAAGCGACCTTATAACCTCATAACCTTATCAAACATTAAACCTAAAATGCATGATGTCACCATCTTGTACGACATAGTCTTTTCCTTCTATTCCCATTTTTCCAGCTTCACGTACGGCAGCCTCTGAGCCCAAAGAGATATAATCATCGTATTTGATGACTTCAGCACGGATAAAGCCTTTCTCAAAGTCGGAGTGGATGACACCGGCACACTGTGGTGCTTTCCAACCACGGCGATAGGTCCATGCCTTAACTTCCATCTCACCGGCAGTGATGAATGTCTGTAAATTGAGCAGTGAATAGGCTTTCTTAATGAGTCTGTTGACACCACTTTCCTCCAGTCCTAATTCATCAAGGAACATCTGCTTGTCTTCATAACTATCAAAAGCTGCGATGTCTTCCTCTATCTTTGCAGCGATGACCAGCACTTCAGCACCTTCCTCTTTGGCCACCTCCTCTACCCTACTGGAATATTCGTTACCATCGCGGGCACTTGACTCATCTACGTTGCAAACGTAGAGCACTGGTTTGGCAGTGAGCAGGAAGAGATTATGTGCCACGTCTTGCTCCTCTTTGCTATCAAAACTCACAATACGGGCATTTTGACCCTTTTCGAGCACTTCTTTATAAGCATCGAGAACCTTTACTTCCAGTTTAGCGTCTTTATTCCCGGCTGCAGCTGCTTTCTGCTGTTTGGCCAAGCGCGACTCTATGGTCTCTAAGTCTTTTAACTGTAGTTCGGTATCAATAATTTCCTTGTCGCGGATAGGGTCGATGGTACCATCCACATGCACAATATTGTCGTCGTCGAAACAGCGGAGCACATGGATAATGGCATCTGTCTCACGGATATTTCCAAGGAATTTATTTCCAAGTCCCTCACCTTTTGAGGCTCCTTTTACCAGTCCGGCAATATCTACTATCTCGCAGGTTGCTGGTACTATGCGACCTGGATGCACAATTTCTGCTAACTTTGTCAGTCTGTCATCAGGAACGGTGATGACACCAACATTGGGTTCGATAGTACAAAAAGGAAAATTTGCTGCCTGTGCCTTGGCACTGGAAAGACAATTAAACAAAGTGGATTTACCTACATTGGGCAATCCTACAATACCACATTTTAATGACATGTTATTCTATCAACATTAATTATTGCTGCAAAGATAGTGCAAGGTGAGCGAAATACAAAATAAAAACAAAAGTTTTTATTTTTATTTCCGAACCGCCGCCTATCTTATCCAAAGATAGTGCAAACTGAAGAAAATACAAAATGAATTCATTCATTTTTATTTTTGAGGTGCCGCCTATCTTATCCAAAGTAGTGCAAGGTGAGCGAAATACAAAATAAAAACAAAAGTTTTTATTTTTATTTCCGAACCGCCGCCTATCTTATCCAAAGTAGTGCAAAATTTCGATTAAGTGAATGAAAAGAAAATTATTTTTCTTTTCTGAACGTGAGAAATTTATCAAAACTGAAGAAAATACAAAATGAATTCATTCATTTTTATTTTTGAGGTGCCGCCTATCTTATCCAAAGTAGTGCAAGGTGAACGAAATACAAAATAAAAACAAAAGTTTTTATCTCACCTTAAAACCACCAATTGCACGAATCTTCACGAATATTTGGATGATGACCCCGAATATTTGGATGACCCCGACCACCAATTGCACGAATCCTCACGAATATAACTCCTGAGAGAAACTTGAGCTTGCGAGAGTTTAGATAAGAAGTGTCTTGGTCCTTTGAGTCCTTTAAGTCCGTAGAATGTAATAGTTGTTAGGCTTAGGACCATGCTTTTTAGTATTCACGGTAGCGGCAATTGTATTGTCCACACTCCTATCAAATCGCATCGGCGATCGTCTCACGACGGTCGCCGACGCTTTTTCTCCAATTAATTATTTCATCCTTGGGAATCATGGTCTCCATCTTGCTGAAGTCCCAGCATAGGGAGTCCTTCTGGCTGTCAACACAACTGACCTGCCGCATCACGAGCCTGCCCGTTCCAGTGAAAGCATTTGTCGGCTGTGTAAGCATAGTCTGTCCATGTATCGCTATTGTCATAAGCGAAACAATGATGGCGGTTATTGTTCTCATTGTTTATTCAAATTTGTTTGCATTATATTCAACGTATCGACAACAGGACATGTTTGCCGGAAACACTTTTCATGTCTGGTAAACATATCTCTCACGCTCTATGTCCATCTGTATTCTGGCACACACTACCATAGGGAGAGTATCTGTTTTGGTAAATGCATAGGAGATTTTCCATAGTTAGGGGTTTTATGCCATTTAATAATCGTCAGTTAATGCCAAAATATAATTTAAGAGCATTTTAAAATTATCCGAGTAATCATATTTATAATCATCTATTGTAGGTATAAACAAAGTGTCTTTAATGCATTGTCTGCCACATCTGATAACTATTTCTAATCGTATAGGCATATGATAATCAAATCTATCTGCCTTTTTCTTTTGATGAGAGGGCGTGGAATCTTGGGGGATATATGACTTGGTGGCATATTCGTATAACGTACTTACTTCTTTGTTTGGTAGTATGATTGACGATTGTACACTGTCAGTGCCGCCTTCTAATGATTTTTTCGACATATAGCCTATTTGCTCATCTAATGCGACATGATAGATATACCCCTTGTCCCATCGCCAGTAATCAAAAGTGATACTGTCAACAGTGTCGAGCATACTGCATGACATGGAAATACAAAAGAAAACACAGCAAAAAATCATATTAGACATTTTTTCCATATTCTATCATTCTTTTTAACATATCCATGGAAATCCGCATTGATACGCTCTAGTTATTGCGAAAACCAGGCTATCAAAGCGTTTGAACTTATCTGTGTAAACATTCATATCATTATCATAAATAAGATAAATGGCAAGTTTCTCTTTCATAGATTGTTTGCCTGTGTAAAATGTGATATATATTACAGCGGAATAAAATAAAAGATTCTCTATTTCTGGTTTCTCATTAAAAATATTGATGTCTTTTGTTATATAAATACCTACCAAAGTATCAAATATCTCTTGTCTTTGCCACTCACACAATCTTTGTGGATTTCTATTTTCTGAAAAATGAGGTTTATCTGCCCATTGAATAACACCTAAGGAGGGACTTACTGTAATCTTTACCTCATCAGGATTTACTTCTAACCCACTTAATATAATAACGATACTGTCTATAGGTGGATATGTTTCCGCTATAGCATCTCTATAGCCCATGGTATGATGGTCAGCTGCCTGTATCGAAATAACTATACATAATAGTATTGTTGATATTATTAATCGCTTCATTTTCTTAGTCTTTAGATATTTGAAAGTCACTATTTTACATATCGTTTAAAAAGGTTTCTGTATAAACGGTCGACTTGTGTCCTCCCTGTTTCAATCTTTGTATAGTCTCTTAGCATTTCCAAACAAAATTGTTTATACTTATCTGTTGTTTTATCCCAAAACGATTTATAATTTATCACATTTTTATATGCAAGTCTATGTGATTTTAAAATGTCGTTTGTCTTCTTTTGAGCATGACTGTACCACTCGTGTACGATAATGGATGACGCAAGGTTCTCAACAGTAGTCTCATAATTATACCCATCACAACCATTTATTTCCCATGTTCTTGGATTGGTCCACCAACTTGTTCTTTCAATGTAATGGAATTGAATAGAATTTCCTGTAATTTTAGACATGCTAAATTTCTCATCATATATCTGAGTCCCCTCAAAATGTGAGACCAGGTCTGTCCATATTTTGCTCTTTGTGTCATTTGACAATCCATCTCTATTACTTCCATTCACTGTGTCATAAGTCTTGAAAAAATCCAATATTTTTTCTTCCAAGACATCTCTTGTGTAGGACTCGAAATTTATCTTCATAAAGCCAGAATAAATCATAACATCACCCGTGAAGCCCTCTGACGTCGTTCCCAGAAATTCTCCATCCATGTTATAAACCGGTTCCATTCCGATAGGGTCAATGAGATTCACCGGGTTATTCATGCAATACGCATACGGACTGATGGCATAGTATTTCTCGCAGAGCGGATCCATCCTGTCCCACCTGCCGAGGATTGGGTCATACTGCCGTGCGCCGTAGTCGTAGGTGTTCAGCCCGTGCATCTTGTCGAATTCCTTGCCGTTGTACTTGTAGGGCTGGAGACTGGTGCCCAGTATGGTCGATGGGTCGGCGTATGGGGTGCCGAAGGGATAGTAATGCGTGATCTGACTCACCACTCCCGCCGAGTCCACCACCTCACGGTTGTTGCCGAGATGGTCCTGATTGTAATAGTAGAACGAGAAGGTGTAGGTCGTGGGACTTGCAGTCGATGCATTCCAGAGATGTGCCAATCGTGAAACAATTATCATTCTTTTTGACATATCGATTTTTCAAATTCTCTTTTACAAATTTCCCATAATTTTAATTTTGTGTTATAGAGATAGAATAAAGTATATTGTGCGTAATTATTGATTCTTATATCGTTTTTATAGTCCTTTACTCTGAATACTTTCGTACTTATTGCAATCGCATTATTATAAAATGAAATCTCAGGAAAGCCAATGAGCCAATCATCATTTTTACAATGGTTCTTTATATTATTACCTTCAGGAATATGAGGTAAATTTGGTAAAATAGAGTCCTTTATGATATACATTTTTAGATAATCATCTATGACATACACATCATGAGGAAATGTTTCTTTATTTTTATGTAATTCCAAATAACAGTCTTCCAAACACTCTTTCACGAAGTCGCCTATATAAAAACCGTCCCTGTACCATGTAGTATGGTTACTAATACTATTATCGTATATCCACTTACCTGTTTGTCCTTTATAAATAAAGTAAAAAGAAATCGTATCACCAATTCTTTCTCCCCATTTTTTATCAACAGTAATTAAGAAAAACTGCATACGAAGAGTATCTTTTGAAACCAAATAGAAAGATGGACTTGTACAATAGTACCCATCTATTAATCCACCATTGGTCTTCCCTTCTATGTATTTCGTTGTTTTTATCTGTGAAAATGGCTCTGCCCTGTAAGGCATTTCGTTGTCTATTATGACAAGATCTATATTGTGGGTGATATTATAATTAGTAATGAAATTAGGGAGCACATTATCAATAAGTTGATTTATATGCTGGGGTTGTGAAAAAACAAATAAAACCTTTAGTAACAAAAATAACGTTATTATAATTCTCATAATCATTTTCCGTTTTTAACCACATAATTTTTATATACGTCTAAAGGTAATGTCGCATTAATTCCATTGCCATTATAGATGTAAACAGTTTTATCCCCCATTCCGATAACGTATTGTTGGGTTGTTGTCTCAATAACATCTAATCTAGACGGTGCTTGATGCCATCTTCTTTTTCCGTTTGTTCCGCTAGGATGTGTATGAACATACTCTAAATTAGGCGAATTGCCATATTCTACCGAAACCAAATTATCTTTTGCAAGATTTCCAACTGGACCTTCTTTTACATAAACTTCATCTATTGCACATGGATCAATGTTTTTATCGAAAGTCATTAGATATTCACGGTTATTATCATCATCAGTTCCACCTTTTCCGTTATCTTTTATCTTCGACACTACTGTCTCTCTAATCTTTTGGCTACCAGTTATCTCAACAAAAAAATCCTTGTTACTTATATCATGATTCTCAACAACTCTCTTTTCATCTTCAATTGTTATACCTGATATTGGCGCATTTTGATAAGAATCAAATTCCATCTTACTCGTTTTCAATACATATAATCTACCGTCATTTGACCCATCTGATCGAATGAATTCACCAGTGCTTGTTAAATAATCACCCCAGAATCGTCCATCTCGATCAATCCTGTTCACAGGATTCCCATCGCAGTACGTATATGGGCTGATGGCATAGTATTTCTCGCAAAGCGGGTCCATCCTGTCCCAACGGGCGGTGACGGGGTTGTACTGCCGTGCGCCGTAGTCGTAGGTGTTCAGCCCGTGCATCTTGTCGAACTCCTTGCCGTTGTACTTTCGTGACTGCACCTCGCTTGCCGTGGAGCTATGGCAGAACTGCGCGCCAAACGGATAGTAGTCCATTGTCTGGACGACCGTACCGTTCACTTTGCGGTCGGCCTTGACCACCTGGCGGATGTTGCCGAGGTGGTCGCGGTCGTAGTAGTAGAAGTAGAAGTCGTCCTTGCTGTTGTCGCCGGCGTACTTCTCCGCCTGGCAGTAGCCCTCCCCGAACTGGAGCTTTTCGATGCGACCGTTCCTCAAAGTGAGGCTCCCCCCGAGGAGGTAGTCCGTGGAGTCCGCGCTCAGTATCTCCGCCGGGGCAAGCTCCCTGACGCTGCCGATGGCGACGGTGATGTTCGGGACAGCCGTCTGGTGGATG
The DNA here is from genome assembly GCA_900315075.1 of uncultured Prevotellaceae bacterium. Taxonomy (GTDB): domain Bacteria; phylum Bacteroidota; class Bacteroidia; order Bacteroidales; family Bacteroidaceae; genus Prevotella. The sequence goes on from OMXV01000030.1 coordinate 50,404, forward strand.
ACGCGCAGTTTCTCACCCGCCGTGCTGTAGATGTACTTTGTCACATTGCCATTGGTGAACTGGATGCGCACGGGGTTGTTCAGCAGGTCGTAGTCTATCCTCGCTATCCCCCGCCCGGCGTCGCTCACGAGGGAGCCGGCGTCGTTGTAGGTGAGGGGGTACACCTGACCGGGCACCCCGTCGAAGTCCGTTGCACCCGCGTAGGGATAGCGGGAGGCACTGTCACACACACTGGCAAGCATGTTGCCCGCATACGTCATGGTAAGGTTGTCAACCAGCCCGAAGGTGCCGTGTATGTTATCGACAAGCCCGCAGCGCCGCAGCCTGGTGATGTTGCCCTCGCAGTCATACTCCACGTTCTCGCTGAAGTAGTTCCTATAGCCCGTGAGGTTGTCGCCCGAGCCATAGACCGCACTGTACAGGCGGTTGCAGCCGTCGTATTTCAGGTTGTATCCCTCATAGGAGCCGTTGTCGCCAGACCTCCATTTCATGGTACTGATGTTCCCATTCCAACATCCTCCGTCAAGGCCGTCGGCATAGTACAGGCGCTCCTGGAACTCACCGTTGACGACACCCGTGAGCCATCCATGCACGTCGTATATTGAC
>OMXV01000063.1 GCA_900315075.1 uncultured Prevotellaceae bacterium
TTAACTAATAAGTCACGAATTTGAGAATTAGAGAATTATTTCAACCAATGATAGAATTATTGTGAATTATAGAATTGATGTTTGCCCCGCAAACTGTAGCTTGCATTGGATATTTGGCTTGCCAAATATTCTGAAATTCAATAAAATTCAAACTCAACTTTCGCAAGCTCCAGTTTCGTTTGGTTTTGAGGTTTTGAGGTCGCTACGCTTGCAGGTTTTAAGGTGATATATGTATGGCTAACAACATATTTGAGCAAATCTCACATCATAACCTTATAGCCTAAAGACCTCACAACCTAAAAATAGTGTCAAAAAACACCATATATTGTTGTATTTCTTTGGAGATTTCTCAGAATTATTGTTAATTTGCAAAGTGAAATGAGAGGGGGGCAGGAATGAAACAAAGGAATTATTATACGTCAATATTTAAAGTAAGCAACATGATGAAAAAACTGTTTTTATTGATGCTGATGGTGGCAACGTTTGCCTGTGTATCAGCGCAGTCAAAAAAGGTGTCTGTCCTTGGTGATTCTTATTCTACTTTTATTGGAATCATTCCTGCCAATTATGCAACGTTCTATCCCAACGACAGGAACGATGTCACGGAGATAGAGCAGACATGGTGGAGCCTCTATATCAAGGCTAAAGGTTATGAACTGGAGAAGAATGATTCATGGGGTGGAACGACCATCTGTGGCACAGGATACGGCAGAATGGATTCTTCACGCAACAATTTTATCGCACGTGTCGATAGTCTTGGCAATCCTGACATCATCTTTGTTTTTGGTGGTACCAACGATGATTGGGCCAACTCACCCATGGGTGAGTACCAGTATTCGGATTGGACAAAAGAAGATTGCAAGAATTTCCGTCCTGCGCTTGCCTGTCTGATTGACATGCTCCAGAAGCGTTATCCCCAGGCTGAACTCTGCTTCATCCTGAACTCTGAATTGAAAGAATCTGTCAATGAGTCAATGCGTGAAGTTTGCAAGCATTATAATGTAAAGCTCGTAGAACTCCATGATATTGAGAAGCAGAACGGTCATCCATCAATAAGCGGCATGAAGAGCATCTACGAACAGTTATTGGAAGCCGGTATATAATTTTATAGTACAAAAAAACCACATTCCCAATGTCTGAGAGTGTGGAGAAGTGTGTAGCATATATGTATGCCATTGGGCAAAAGGATGCTATTTATCTTACCTCCAGATTGTCGAAACGTGCCATCCAGATACAGAAAAGGTAACCAACTAAACTCATTGACACGATTGCGATTATTGCTGTTGTATTCATAATTCCTATTTTTTTTAAAGTTTGTAATGTTTGTTTTGACGATGCAAAATTACATCTGTTTGAAATATTCTGCAACCATTAATTATGAATTATACAGCATCCTTCACCGCAAGAAAAACGAAACGCAGCTATCGAAATTTTCGATAGCAAGTGTACCTTCCGGACAGACCGATCCACCACCCAGAGGTATATCTTTGCAGACACGGAACCTCAGCGATAATGTGATGTCATTCTTCAATGGGTAGAAACAAAATGGTGGGAGTAGCATAGGAGCCGCTCCCATCACTCTAGCTTTCAAGAATTAGTGTTCTTACTATTTCCTTAGATGAACTCAAAGCAAGTGCTACTTTGCTTTAAATAGTTATTTCTTTAATTCAATAGAAATAAATGATGAAAAAGGTTGGGAAGAATGAAAAATAAACTTATCTTTGCAGATGAATATGTGAAAACGACTATTTTTAGTTCTTCACCAAGTGAGAGAATCCTTTAAATTGTAAAAATATGGCTTTAGACAACTCATTACTTTATTGCAGAAGTTGTAAAAGAAAAATTAACGCAGAGGCAAAAGTCTGCCCACAGTGTGGAGCAAAAGACCCATTCTATCTAATTGGTTTAGGTAGAAAGATGTCTCTATTATCATTTGTTATAGGACTCGTTTTAGGTGCAGGCTTTGCTGGCGGTGTTATTGCTGCGTTTGGAACAATAAATATCCTTTCTTTGGCATTGGCTATTATTGGCGGAATTGGTTTGTATCGATTGGGTGCTATATTTGCTATTCTTATCCTTTCAAATGAAGTGGAAAAAATAAAAAAGAAAATAAATAGTGATTATAGATATAATTTTAATGATGTAGAAGCAGTAAAAAAATGGGAAGAGTTATATGATAAGACAATGACACCTACAATAGAAAAAATTTTTCACTAAAACAAATATATTCCTATATGTTCAACCCATCACCAACAAGGCTTCAACTCAGTGGGCTTACATGATGGTCCGTGATATATTGCTCAATGTCGGTTGACTTCACGTTGCTGCTGAATACTGGTAGCACGGCATAGAGGTATTGCTTATGGTGCTCACTCAGATATCCAAAAGCGTTTATGGCCTGTTCATATGTGAACTTCTTCGCTTTGTCTGACATGTTTACAAGGCGCATCTTTTTGTCTTCAAGACCCGCAAAATACTTTGTTGCACCTCCGCTCTTGCTTGTACATGTAAGCATAAAAACTGGTGTCAAGAGTTCGTTTATTAAGTCGAGATAGATGGGCATCACATTGACTCTTTCCCCTGACAACCTGCGTATGTTGTCCAAACTATCGGTTGCCCCTTTTTTGTCGAGGCTTATCTCAGCATCGCCAATGTCTTTAGTCCAGAAGACTTTCTTATGTTCAGAGTGAGAATAGAAGCCATCGATCTTGCTCTTCTTGTTCCATCGGCAGATAATCCAAAACAGATGTGTGGAATACATCTCTTCAAACTCAGTGTATGTAGTACAATATACCTTTGCCTGTGGGTGGTCTTTCTTGATGCGCTTACATACCAAGTCCGTCGTCCCATCGTCTGCAAATGGTTTGGAGTCGGATGCGAATAGTGAATATTCTATTCGCTCACATCGCAGAAAGCCAGCAGTACGATAATTCTTCACAAAGCGAATTACACTATGTCGCGGTGATTCGACGAAATATACTAATTTTCCCATATAATTTATGCTATCATCAATCAACTATTTTAACCCAACTTTTACAGTAAAAAAAATGTTTTATTGTCTATCAACTATTTAGCCAAGGCGGCTTGTCTTACTGTGTACTACAGATTTTTATTTTTCTGAATGGCATTTTCTTGTACTTTAGGATGTCGTAAATGTATTCTGCTTTCTTGTTGGGATAGCTGCATATCCTCATGTTCACCTTTTCACCCAGCGCATTGTTCGCCTCTGTCGTGATGGCCTTCTGCGTGGACATCATCCTGACGATCTCAGTCCAGTACGGCGTGGGATGGTGGACTTGTTTTTCGCTTGGCTTTTTGTCTCTGTTTGCCTCCCTCTCCCTTTCCCCGTTGACCAATTTCATCTTGTACCTGATGGTGTTCACCACCCAGTATGCCAGCAGCCCGAGGAAGAGGTGGGCGTCGCTCCGGTCGTCCTTCTGGTGGTATATGGGCCGCAGGTTGAGGTCCGTCTTCAGCTGCCGGTTCGTACACTCGATTTCACGGACAAGGTTGTAGTAGTCCCAGGTCTGCTTCTCCCCGACGCCCTTCCTGTTGGTGCGCAGGAAATAGACGCCGCAGTCCTTGTCCACGTTGTCGGGCACCGCAATCCTCCATTTGATGTCGGCCATGTTCCGAGGCTTCCCCTCATCCCTCACGTAGTCTATCACATAGTACCTTGACACGGACGGGTACTTCTGCCTGGCCCTTCCCACGCGCTCGATGACCTTCTCGTAGTTCTTCGTGCCGCCTTTCTGGGTAAGGGCGTCGCGTGCCTTGGTGAGTTCCGCCTCGAAACGCTCGCGCCACTGTTCGTTCATGGACTTTTCCTTGACGGTCTTCCCCGGCGATGTCACCTCCAGGTAATAGTCGCCCCCTTCCTCGTGCCTGACCTCGCGGAGCGTGATGGGCTGCTTGCGCGCGTCCATGACGGTGACGCTCCTCATGTCGTCGGACAACTCATAGTCGGCCAGGCGGGTGCGGCTCACGCACAGGTAGTCGTAGCCGCGATTCCTGATCTCCGTGAGGTTGTCCTCCGTGGCGATGCCCGCGTCTATGATGACGAGGGCGCGGCCGTCAGCGCCCCTCGGCGCACGCGACTTGGCGGCAAGCGTGTCCACCATGTCGGGCAGCGACTTCGGGTCGGCGGTGTTGCCGGCAAGGATGGAGGAGTAGCGGATGAACCCCGCCTCGTTGATGCACAGGGCAAGGACCAGCAGGCGGCAGTCGGAGCGCTTCTCCTTCGAGCGCCCGAACTTCGCCTTGGCGCTTCCTAGTTTCTGCCCCTCAAAGAAAAAATTGGTGAGGTCAAAAATCGCAATCGTGTTGTCGGGCGAGAACAGGTCGTCGGTCTTGTCGCACAGGTGCTGCTCCAGCCTGTCTTTCAAGGCATACAGACGAGGTGCCACGTCATAGACCCCACGGAAGGTCGGCCGCCAGTCCTGGCTGCCAGACAGCAGCTCGCAGACGGCGGAGTTGTCCTCCATGATGCGCATGGACTTCAGCTCCGACGGGCTGTAGACCGTGCGGACTATGAGGTGGGCAAGGGCTGTGTTCACCTCCACCTCGCTCCATCCCTCGCGGGCGAGGAAGCGGTCAAGTTCCAGCTCGCGCAACGCCTGGAGGCACATCCACTCGGCACCCACCTCGCGGGCATCCGTGTGCTCCACGGTGTCGACATCGATGAGGCGGCCGGCCTTCTCCCGGGAGGCCTCGATGTCCTCCTGGACGGCATCTATGCTGCCGCCGTTCACCATCGCCCGCCAGAACTCGGAGGACTTCCTGCGGACAAAGTCGTTGTAGCGGGCAAAAGGGTCTTTGAACAGGTCCCGCTCGCCTTGGTGCTCGTAAAGGTAGGTCAGGCACTTGCCTATGTCGCGTATGTCCTCAGCCCGGTGGTCCTCGTCGATGAAACCCACGTTCAGCATCACACGGCTGCGGACACGGCCTGTCAGGTCGCGGTAAGACTCCTTGATGCGGTAATACCATTCATCACGCCGGGTCTTCGGGTTGTATCTGAGCTGGGACATGAAGTGCATCGTGGTGCAAAGGTAAAACATTATTTCCATTCTCCTGTGTACTACAATTGACTTTTCAAATGGACCAGCGTTGATTGACAATGGGTTATGAGACAGCAGCATGTAGAAAAAGATGAAAAATTCTTTTTTACGTCAAAGTTGGGTTAAAGTTTTATATTGGTGTCCGATAAAAATTTTAAGTGAGTTGTCAGAAAAGGGGACAAACTATTCAGCAAGTACAGGTCAAATCAATGAGTAAGTTTGCATTCTCGAACATCGTGATGCTAACCAGGGTGACGCTTGGTGCATATATCGACATCATCACCCTAGTGAACTGTTGTTTCGGCGTGGCATTCTGGTCCGCTGGCAAGCACCACTGCGAACAGCGCGGCAATGGTAAAATAATGAAATTCTTTCATATCTGCTCTTTTTTTCAACGATACACTTTTTTTTCAAATGAACAATAGTTTCCCTCATTCTTTCAAAAAATGAAGGACAAACACTACACTATAGACAGGATGTTTTTCAACCCTACAGCAACAGACGTTTGTTCATTGTATGAAATATAAAAAGTGCTTTAATTCGACTTCCAGCCGTTTTGCACAAAGGTTTATGTTTTTTTAACCGTCAAGTTCCCTATTTAATGTATGTTTTATGTATCTTTGCAAAAGATTTTGTTGACGAAATAGACTATTCGCTAACTATTATCAACTTTTTTATAACCAAATAAATAATCATTTCAGATGAAGAAATTATTTCAATTCGCCATTGCAATTGTAGCAGTCGGTTTGATGGCAGCATGTGGAAACAAAGCCACAGAAAAAGAAGGTGCCACAGAGGGCGAGGCCTCTGAACAAGTTGCAGAAGAAGAATCTGAACAAGTTGCAGAAGAAGTGTCGCGTGACTACGACTGTGACTATTTTTCTGTTACAGGTCTCGAAGGTTGGAAATTAACACCTGGTTCAGGTGATTTCAGAATGGAGAAAGATGATGCCAGCATTACTGTTAGCAATTCTACCATCTCCTTTGAGAAACTGCAGGAAAACTATGCAAAGGATGAAAAGCGTGAAGACATGACTGTCGCCGGCATCACATGGAAAGTGTTTGCTAATGAAAGTTCAAAACTTTATACGCTCATGACCGACATAGCCAATGAACCAGAGAAGGCCCTCATGGTGAAAACTTTCAAAGTGGCTCCAGACTCACCGGATCTGAAAGCAGTTTTGGAAACCGTCAAACTGAAATAAGCCCAAATCGAATGGAGTAACCAATCCCATTCATAAGACAAGAGGATGTGTCAAAATGAAGTGACACATCCTCTTTTTTAGGCTTCAAAATAAAAAGCACCTTGCCGTCCTCGCCTCGTCATGACAACGCCAGATTGCTTCAAAGCAGATTATTGCTATTAGATGTAAATGGTTGAAATAATGGAGCGTTTAAAACTATTGGTGTTCGATAAAAATTATTTTTAATTCGTCATTAAAGGGGACAAACTATTCAGCAAGCCCCCAATGATTTGTAATCTTGCGTTTGCTACAACCAAAATATAATTCTTCGTGGTATTTTCATTTTCCCACCCCACATACTGCTCATACCTTTGAATAACAACAATGTATGGGCACTTCTTTTTGACATCACCTCGTCATTCGTCCGCCTTTTCCTTATCAACATTGACGAAATGCAACCCGTTCCTCGCATTACCGCTATTGATGGAGTTCCATATCGATTTGTGCGAAAGACCAAAATAGTTGCTACATATCTTGATGGATGGGAACACCTGACCCGTTTCAACACATTTGACGGGGCGGCTCCAGTATTTCTTAATCCGCTTCTTTGGCTGAGGCTTGGGATTCTCATACTCGACATTCTGAACAGGCGCAAGTGACTCCTTCCATCTCTGCCACGTGCAGAATACAATCAAAAACACTGATAGACATTTGGCTTTTTCAGAGAAAAACTGTTACTTTGCATCTGATATGGAACTAAGACAATTGAAATATTTCGTCAAGCTTGCTGAGACACTCAATTTCTCAACAGCTTCCAAGGAACTGTTCATCAGCCAGAGCACGCTGTCACATCAAATCTTGCAGTTGGAGAATGAACTTCAGCAGCCCTTGTTTCAGCGAAACAGTCATGAAGTAATCCTCACCGAGGCTGGTCAGGAATTATTGCCTCTTGCCAAGGAAACCCTCCATTCTGCCGACAACTGTATGCAGCGGCTTGAGGAACTGAAGAACCTAAGCGGTGGAGAGTTGAACATTGGTGTCACCTTCTCATTTGCCAGCATCATGGCGGAAACCGTCACTGCATTTCTGAGGGAGCATCCCCATGTCAAAATGAATGTCACCCAATCGACAATGGCCGACCTGATAGGCCGTCTTGAGAACCATGAGCTTGACTTCGTGCTCGCTTTCAAGCCCGACACACCAAATCCCAGAATAGATAGCCAAGTGTTGTTCCATCACCGTCTGGCAGCCATCGTGAATGACCGCCACGCACTTGCCAACCGTACAGCTATCACTTTCGAAGAGCTGCAAAACTATGACTTAGCCCTGACAAAAAAAGACACTCAAGCCCGCAGTGCCTTTGAGCGTGCCATTGCACAAACCGACTATAATTTCCGAATCAAAGTTGAGATGAACACTGTCTATCTGCTGTTTAGGTTGATACGGAAGTCTAACTATGTCACCTTGCTCAGCGAGAGTACCGTGGTGGCAGAACAAGGTCTTAAAGCCATTCCCATCACTGATACTGATACGCCTGAGAAGCAAATGCATGGCTGCATCCACCAACTAAAAAACACTTATGTGAAAAGAGCCGCGCGTGAGTTCTTCCGCATGCTCGGCGAAAGCACTTCCGTCCTAATAGTAAAGAACATTTAGTTCATCAATATCATTCAGATGATGAATGAGTAGTGATATATCAAGATAAAACCATGACTCGCAACCTTCCCAACTACCGGATTGACGTGGCAGATGCTTTGAGAGGCATTGCTGTGGCTGGCATCATATTATATCACTCCGTAGAGCACTTTGATATATTCACCAACGACCCGATAGTATATACACTTCCTTGTGACGAACTGGTGGGCAAAGTGTTGGCATGGTTGTTGAGCGGCAAAATGTATGGTATCTTCGCCATGCTCTTCGGACTCAGTTTCTTCATCATGAACGACAACCAGCAGCAAAAGGGACGGTCATTCTCCGGTAGATTCGCCTGGCGTATGTGCCTGTTGTTTGTCTTCGGCCTCATCAATGTGGCTTTCTACGATGGCGACATTTTGATGCTCTATGCCGTCTATGGTTTGCTGCTCATTCCCATCAGTTATCTGCCATCACAAGTTGTATGGTGCATCATCGCAGTGTTAGCCATCCAGCCCGTTGAATTGTTCTGCCTGCTTTCAGGCACCACTATCGACCATTCCACCCTCTTTGAAATATACGACAAAACCATCAGACTGCACGAAAATGGCACTTTCATGGAAAATGCCATCAACAACCTCCAATATGGTTTCGAACTGAACCTACGATTCAACGTTTTCAGCGGACGGCTTACCCAGTTGCTCTGCCTGTTCATCCTCGGCATGCAGTTAGGGCGGCACCGGTTCCTCTACAACGAGGGACGAAACTTGCAGATATGGCATATCATCCTTGGCTTATCCATACTCATTGTCATCATTATGAGTCTTGTGGATTTTGGGGTAATGGCTCCGTGGCTCACCCCTATCTACAACTTCTGCATCCTTATTATGATTACGTCGGCAGTGGTTTCAGCCTGGTATGCCTTCCAACGCGTGCGCAATGCCCTCCGCCATCTCTGTTTCTTCGGAAGGATGAGTCTCACCAACTACCTGCTGCAGTCTATCATCGGCAGTTTTATCTTCTGCGGCTATGGATTAGCCTGCTACCGTCTTGTAGGCATCACCTATGCTGTACTGATTGGTTTAGTCATGGTCATCGTACAATATACTTTCGGCCGCTATTGGTTTAAGAGTCATCCCCGCGGACCGTTGGAAGGTCTCTGGCGCAAACTGACATGGATAAACATAAAATCATCATCAGATGCAGAAGACAAAGGCCCAAACAACAAAAAAAAGTGACAAGAAAATCCACTAAAACAATATCATATGAAAAGAATAATCATTATCGACGGAGGACCGAGAAAGAATTTCAATACAGCCTCTATACTCCAGAAATTTGCCGAAGGTGCAAGTTCTGTAAGTGATACAATTGAAGTAAAGACTGTTCGTCTGTATGGCCTCGACTACAAGGGTTGCATGTCTTGCATGGCATGTAAGATAAAGGGCAAAGCATCAAACGTATGCAAATTCAAGGATGCGCTAACTCCCGTTTTAGAGGATATCGCCCAGGCCGACGGACTGGTATTGGGTTCACCGATATACTATGGTGACGTGACAGGACAAATGCGCACATTCTTAGAGCGTCTGGCTTTTCCCTGGCTTTCCTACAACGACTACAGCATGACGGCTCCCAAGCAAATGCCTGTGGTTCTGGTGGAGACCATGAACGGAACGCCAGAACGAAACAACAGTCAGGGCTATGGCTCGATGGAGTACTGCATCAAGGCTGCCCTTGGCGATTTTAAGCGTCTGATAGCCTACAACACCTATCAAGTGAAGAACTACGACCGCTATGAACTTGCAGGATTTTCCGAGGAAGCCAAGCGTCAATGGCGCAACGAACATTTGGAGCAGGACTTGCAGCATGCTTTTGATGAAGGAAGAAAAATGGCAGAGAATATTTTGACTCTCTCATAAAAATGGCACTTTCAAAAGAATGAAAAAGATTTTGTTTCTTCATGGCTTCTTTGCCAGTGGGCAGTGCATCCCTGCAATGACCTTGCGAGATGTATTTGAGGGAAAGGCGCGTGTGCTGACACCTGACTTGCCCACACATCCAAGGATGGCATTGGAGCTAATAAGGAATATTTGCGACAAGGAGTGCCCCGACCTGCTCGTGGGCAACAGTTGCGGTTCATTCTATGCCCAGATGGTTGCGCCCATTGTTGGAGCTCCAGCCTTGTTGGGCAATCCCCATTTCAAGATGACAGAGTTTCTAAAGCCACGTATCGGCGAACATGAGTTTAAATCACCACGCAAGGACGGCATCCAGCAATTTGTCATCGACGAAGCCTTGATACATGAATTTGCGGAACTGGAGGCGATTCAGTTTGCCTCCTGTCATTCCGATTACAAAGAGCGTATTTGGGGGTTGTTCGGCGAACAGGACACTTTAGCACACTTCGAACCGCTATTCCTCGAGCACTACAACCATTCTTTTCATTTCCCAGGTGCCCACACACCAACTGCTGAGGAAGTCCGCACATGGTATGTGCCACTCATCGAGAAACTACTAATGAGGTACTGATTTAAATGATTGAATAAGGTATGTTACATGGCATATCAAACTCGCCATCTGGGCTCAAATCAAAAAAAACAACCCTATGAAATTTATCCAGGAAGAATGAAATTGTTGGTTGCATCCGGACGGTACTTTACACGATGTTATCAGATATAATCCAGAGAAATAACATGAGAAAAATTGCTTTATTCTGTATGCTATTCCTGCCATTGGCTGCATTGGCACAACAGCAGTATTATCTGCCCACAGCAGAATCTGTATCAGACGAGAAAGACAGACCGATGATAGAGGTCTATCTGCCAAAAGATGACAAGAATAATAGGTGTGCCGTCGTACTTTGCCCCGGTGGAGCCATGCGATGGTTGTCGTGGGAGAGTGACGTGGTGAAGATGGCATCGTTTCTGAACGAACATGGCATTGCTGCCATTGGGTTGCGCTACCATTTGAATAAAGCACCAATGCCGCAAGGGATGCAGATGCCTCCGATGGTGGACGTTACACACCCAGAAGCGTTTCCACAGGCTGACGCCAATCCGATGCACGACGAAAATGGTGACTCTATTATTCAACTTGCTGCAAAGGATGCCAAAGCTGCCATCCGCATGGTAAGGGAGCATGCCGACGAATGGCATATCAGCAAGGATAAAATCGGTTTTCTCGGATTCTCGGCAGGTGGTGGTGTGGCCATAGCAGCCACAATGTCTGCTGAAGGTTTGGAACGCCCCGATTTCCTGTGTACCAATTTCGGTCCCTCGCTGATGCCTGTGACTGTGCCTAAAAATGCCCCTCCCCTACTAATCATGACCCGTGCTGACCATCCCAACGTTGCAGCTGGTCTCGTAGCCCTGTTTATGGAATGGAAGAAAGCCGGCGCTAATGCCGAACTGCATATCTATGGCGACGGTAAGGGACCGTACGAATTGATGCCCCAAACGGGTGAGACTACGACAGAGACCTGGAGCAGTCAAATGATTCATTGGCTGAAGGCTAAAGGGATTTTAGACTAACTCATAAACTATCATGACACTACGTGAACTCATATTATCCGTCGATGCAGATAGATATGCAGATAACCTTCTATACCAGGAACTGCTGAAGGTGAAACCTGAGTATGGCTCGAACAGGCGTATCGAGGTGAAAATGCTTAATGGGAACATTGTTGTGACTAACGCTCATGTCGGTTCCCTTGGCGATATTATCACCTACCGGATAGTTGTTGCCACAGAACTGAAGATTTCGAATAGTCAACTCCTTGACGCTATCCTCAAAGAAATGTCTTCAGATGGTTTCACTGATGTTGAGGAGACTAACTTCTTGACTGAAATGACCAATCTGCAAAAAGCTAAAATTGTTAGATAACTGAAGTTTCGCAAGTCCTCAACTTCTAGGTTATGAGGTCTTTAGGTTATGAGGTGAGATTTGCCCCAATATGTCGTTATCCATACATATATCACCTTAAAACCTATAAGCGTAGCGACCTCAAAACCTCAAAACCAAACGAAACTGGAGCTTGCGAAAGTTGAGTGATCAGTCCGAACAGTCCTAAAAGTCCGTAGAATAGATGAGGATACGGGGTGGTTGTGAAAAGATTTATATCACGAGATTTGTCGCAGACCCACTGACCAACGGGAGGTAATTTGAGAATTTGAGAATTTCTATTTAAATGAATTTTTGGGAATTTGAGACGATGCTGCTCGCATCGAATTATACCCGCTACGGAGGTGAGGAGTATGAGGAGGCGACCTACGGTCGTGGAGGAAAAACAAATAAGTACATATTTTGTCCATTATTAATCCTCCCTTTACTCCTATCCTCCGTAGACATATAAATACGGGAGCTGACGATCAGTCCCAATAGTCCTAAAAGTCCGTAGAATAGATAAGGAGGGTGCGAGGTGGGCGATGGGATTCGACACTCTCATCATGGGTATGCGTGATGCTGACAAGCTTAGAGAGTTGTTCAACATTCCGGAAAACGAAACTGTCATGGCGGTCATCTCATTAGGCTACAGAGCAGAGGAGCCCAAACGCCCCAATCACCGGGAACTGGATGAAATCGTCAAATTCTTCTGATTAATGAGAAACTATTTGCAAATAAACTCGTGCATGAACCTATTGTCACCCTCTTCGCCAATTATAACGGAGAGGGTGAACTAATTTAACAGGTCATCATGTTCTATTTAATTCTCCCATGATATGAGTGCCGTATTATAAATCATAAAATACTATCATCTAATTATAATCACCTACTTAGAAGATAGCACGGACAAGAAATCTATTTTTACTCAGCAATCAAAGTGAAGGTATCGCCCGTCCACTTCAGCGTCATTTCCGTGATGTCGTAGCCATCATCTCCATTGTCCGAGTAGAGGCGGACCACAATATCCTTTCCTTCCCTGGGGAATTCCAAAGCATAATCCTCGAAGTCCTTGTTGAGTGCTACCTTCTCCACCACTTTGTAAACATCCATGTCGGGAGTCATGACATTGGTCTTCGGATCGTAGTCATAAAACATAAAAGCCGACTCAGATTTTTCATTCTCGAAACCGTTTATCATGAAAACACCTACAAGCGAATGACCATTTTTACGATTCCAATAGCACATCTTGGTAAAGCGGTCGATTTCGGTCCACAGACTTGAGCTGATGAAACCATTTGGAACATCACTTTCGACAGAGTAGATTTCGGCTTCCTCGTCGAATGCCTTGGGGTTGGCAAGGTATTTCAACATCTTTTTATTGGGTTCGTAATTGTTATACTGACTACAAAAAGCCTGGGCAAAATCCTCGATGTTTGCCTTGGCACCCTTAGGGCTGATAGTGATGGGGGTATTCTGCCAGTTGCTTACGATGGGGCTGAGTCCCTCTGGCATTGCTTCATCCGACTCGTTTTCAGCCGACACCTCTGCAGACTCTGTTGCTACGGGTTTGCCATCTTTCGATTCGCCAGAAGCACTCTCTCCATCTTTAGCGGATTTGCCACACCCCGATAGAAACGCCACACAGATGACGGCCATCATAACCATCCATTTGTCAATTCTTCTAAAATTTGTCATTGTTGTACAGTTTTTGAAAATTGGTTAATATTAATTTAATTGACTCAACTTTCTCAAGTTCTAATTTCGTCTGGTTTTTAGGATTTTAGGTCGCTTCGCTTGCAGGTTTTAAGGTAATATATGTATGGCTAACGATATGCTTGAGCAGATCTCACCTCATAACCTGAAGATCTTATTACCTTGAAGTTGAGGACTTGTGAAACTTCAATTAATTGATATTTCGTAAGCCATCAATTTCTAAGTTACGAGGTCAAGCTCAACTCTCAGTACTACTTTCTTTATCTTCCCATTCCTTCCATTCCCGAAGGGCTTCCTGCCAGTCAGTCTGCTCACCGGCTTCCACAGCCTCTTTCATGCGTGCTGCCTCGTCTTTCGCCTTGTCGCGCGCTCGTTTTTCCTTCATGGCCACAATAGTGGCATCGTCGAGCACTTGAATAGCACCGCGTTTGACCGCCTCCAACAGTTCTTCTTCTCCAAACGCCTTACCGGGTTCGTTGAAATCTGAGATATTAAATTCATAGTCCACCCGCAGTTGATGACGGATGAGTTTCTGCTTGCCACGGTTGACAGAATTTTTCTGTTGCAACAATTTACCGATTTCTTTCAGTTCTTTCTGTGAAAATTTGTTTCTGCCCATTATAATTGACTGAAGTTTCGGAAGTCCTCTACTTCTTAGGTTATGAGGTTTCAGGTTATGAACTGAACTTTCCCATCCTTTTTATCACGAATTTGAGAATTAAAGAATTTTCCATTATGATGAATTTATAGGAATTTGAGATGAAATGACAAGTCATTTCCTAACTCTATGGCGTTCAGTTATGAGGTTATGAAGTGAAATTTGCTCAAAAACATCATTTGTCATACATATATCACCTTAAAACCTATAAGCGTAGCGACCTAACTTCCTCAAGACCTGACGTAACTGGAACTTGCAAAAGTTGAGTTATTGATTTTGTTTACTGCAAAATTAAGCATAAAAATGGAGTTATTGACCTTACCTATCATTTTTTTAAATAAAAAAAGTTGGAGTGCAAAAAAACAGTTTACAGCTTTGCAAGTTCATCATTTTTATCTATCTTTGCATTGTTATTCTGTTTTCTGCTTACCTTCCTAAGCATCACAGGGGCAAGCAAGGTACATGAATTGCCAAGATACAAACTAACATTAGACTTTTCACTGAACATCCTTAAATCAATGTGATGCATCTTTTTACGATGATGAAAAAAGCAAATCTATTAATCATTCTGTTGTCTTTGATGTTTCTTACATCAAGTCATTTAATCGCCAAGCCTGTCTCTCCAGACATGGCCAGGCAAAGTGCGCTCGCCTTTTTGACTACAGGCAAAATGAAAAAGGTCAGGAACCATACCGACCTCCATTTATCTTATACAATCAATAGCAAAAGTGGCCATCCTTTGATTTATGGTTTTAATAGGAGTGGCAACAATGGCTTTATTATTGTGTCGGCTGACGATGTGGCTGAAACCATTCTTGGATATAGCGACAATGGCAGCCTGGATGCTGCCACAATTCCAGCCAACTTGAAGTCATGGCTTGAGGAATATGCAAGAGCCATTGACTGGGCACAGACGCAGGGCATTACAGAGAAGCCAGCAAAGAGACTGTATGGCACCCCACCAGCCAAGGCGAAGTCATCCGTTCCATATTTGCTGACATCGACATGGAACCAAGGAGCACCTTACAATGACATGTGCGTCTTTAACGGCGACACGTGTGCCACTGGCTGCAGCGCCACAGCATTGGCACAAATCATGTACTATTGGGCCACCAAGGGGTATAACGGGAAGAAATACAGGGGAGGATCGAGGAAGATTCCTGCCTTTACAACATATGAACGTGATTATGAATTGGAGGAATTGCCCGCACTCACCTCATTCGACTGGGATAACATGACCGACGGCAAACCCGTCAGAGCGGCAAGCCGGAGGGCTGTCGCCCAACTCATGCGCTATTGTGGACAGTCGATGAATATGGATTATGCTCCCGACGAGTCAGGTGCCGTTGTTGTATATACTTGGTGGGGAATGAAGAGGTATCTGAATTATAATCCCTCTGTGAGATATCCCGACAATGAACACTTAAACGCAACAGCGAAGAGAGAACTGATTTATGAGGACATTTCCCATGGCAGACCAGTATTTATGTATGGAGGCACCAACGTACGCCATTCTTTTGTCTGCGACGGCTATGACGCCTCCACCGACAAGTATCATATCAACTGGGGATGGGGAGGTGCCGCCGATGGCTATTTTTCCCTGGACGCTCTTCAGCCTGGCTTTTTTTCATTTACCCCATCAATGGGTATACTTGCCAATATCAATCCTGTAGATCCTTGCGAATATGAAGCCTATACACCAAGTACCAATCGGCTGACACGTTATTATGACAACAAATGGGTGAGTCGCAATTGGAATCAAAACAGTTGGGAAAAAAGCGATGTAAAGACTTATGTCATCGACAAATCATACGCAAGTGCCAGACCCACTTCCACGAAAGCGTGGTTTGAACACTGGCCCAACCTTGTATCGGTGCAGGGACTTCAATACCTGAACACCTCCCAAGTCACCGATATGAGTTCTATGTTCGCCAATTGTAATAAACTGGAGAGCGTGGATATAAGCACGTTCAACACATCCAAGGTGACCAACATGTCGTTGATGTTTTCACAGGACTATGCTTTGAAAAGTGTCAAAATAGGCAATCTTGATGTGTCCAATGTGAAAAATTTCGCTCAGATGTTTTATGCCTGTAAGCAACTGACCAGCCTGGATCTCTCCAGTTTCGATACCAGATCGGCCACGTACATGACGAGCATGTTTGCCTTTTGCAATTCGCTGACGTCCCTTGACATCAGCAAGTTCGCCACCTCTTCGGTACAATACTTCGGAGGTATGTTCAAACAATGTAACAGTCTGAAAACACTCGACCTCAGCAACTTTTCTTTTAGCAAAGTGAAGGCTTCTGACGGAATGCTTACCGGCTGCAGTTCACTGTCCACCCTGACGATACCATCAACCATGACGAAAGTGGCTGGCGATGCTTGTACGGGAGTAGGAAGTGAGTCGAATTCTTGTCTGCTCAAGGCCCCACAGGGGTTTAACTATGGCACGGACACCTCAGGCAACTATTTCATCTGGAAAGGCGGCTATTTCCATATTGCATCCGACCCACGTACAGCCATAGACCTGGGGTTGAGTGTGAAATGGGCCACATACAATGTGGGTGCCACAACCGCCAGTGACAAAGGCAACTATTACGCCTGGGGAGAGACATCTCCTAAGAGCAAATATACTTGGGCCAATTATGCTTATGCAGATGGCTCTGCAACGACAGTGAAGAATATCGGCAGCGATATTGCCGGCACCAGTTATGACGTGGCAGCCCAACTCTGGGGTGGCAACTGGCGCATGCCCAATATCAGTGAAATCAAGGAGCTGATACAGAAATGCACCTTCACAGAGACCACCGTCAGCGGGGTAAAGGGCTATCGGGTGAAAGGGCCTAATGGCAAGACCATCTTCCTGCCATTTGCGGGATGCAGCTACGATGGCTCTGCGAAAGGTATTGGCTCCTATGCGTACTATGCCTGTGGTGACATCAGCGAGAGCAACCAGCAAAAAGCATACTCCATGTTCATTAAGACTGGTGAGTCTGCCACGACTCCTCTGACACAGCGCCGAACAGGTATTGTCATCCGTCCAGTACAAGGCGCCAAGAATATAGATGAAGTGCCTACCGACGAGAATCTCCAGCTTGTTGATTTGGGGCTGAGTGTCAAATGGGCCAGCCAGAACATTAATGCCAGCAAGGAGAGTGACTATGGAAAATATTATGCCTGGGGTGAGACGAAACCTAAGACCACTTACACCTGGACGAATTACACACATGCATATGGCAGCTATAACTCTGCCAAAAACATAGGAACTGACATCAGTCAGACGGTGTATGATGCGGCTTACCTTTCAGACCCGTCGTTGGCACTTCCTACCATTGAGCAGTGGAATGAGCTGATCAGCCGATGCACATGGACTTTGGTGACCTCTAATGGCATCAAAGGCTATCGGGTGACAGGTCCAAGCAAAAAGAGCATCTTCCTGCCACTGTCTGGCTGCACGTATGATGGAAAGAATGTCGGCGTGGGCAGCAGCGCCTATTATTGGAGCGCCAACAACAATCCTGATGACAAGTCCAAGGCCATGGCTGTTTATCTCAAGTCAAGCGCCATGCCTGCGCCCACAACCATCCAGCGTCGTACAGGTACAGCCATCCGCCCTGTGCAGAGTGTTGTGGAGTATGTGGACCTTGGCCTGCCAAGCGGTCATTTGTGGGCCAAATGCAATTTAGGAGCCAACAGCGAAGAGCAGACGGGTGAATACTATGCATGGGGAGAGTTGACCGCCAAGTCCGACTACACATGGAATAATTATGAGTATGGCTCATCCAAGAGTTGTAGGGATCTGGGTGATATCAGCGGCGACACTTATTATGACCCTGCCAGCGGCAAGTGTGTCATCATCAAATCAGGCTCAGTGTCTAAAACCTATGTGAGCCAGATGCCGCTGAAGGCTGACTTCGACGAACTGGTGAGCAAGTGTACTATCGTAAAGAAGACGGTCAACGGTGTGGCTGGACTTCGTTTTACAGGTCCCAACGGCAACAGCATCTTCCTGCCATTTACAGGTTCTTGGTACGACGGCAAAAAATATAGCCAGGGGGAATCGGCTTTTTATTGGTCAGGGTCTATCTATACTGCAAACACCCAGCGTGCCTACTCTCTATATATCAAGAGCGGTGTCGATGAAGTCTCAAAGTGTTTTCGCCGTACAGGACTTAACATTCGTCCTGTTTATGTTCAGGGTAGCGTAAATGCCAACGAGGCGGACTTTGATACGCTGGATGACATCCCCATCATATATCAGGATGAAGATATATCTGATGCACCAGTGTACAACCTACAGGGTATGAAAATGGAGGGTGAGCTGCCTCCTGGCATCTATATCAAACACGGAAAGAAATTTGTGGTGAAATAACAGGCTATCTTTCCAGACATACATAAAGTAAGCTCTTTGAATAAGAGCGGGAGTTTGTGAAATTGGACTTACACGGGGTATGTCCCTTCAGTAGGGAGTTGTGAAGCAAAGACAATCTCCACACCTTTGACTACAGAGGTGTGGAGATTATCTTTTAATTTTTGTTAATTATCACAAAGGAGACGTGACGAAACACAAGAAATAGTCTATATTTCAGTAGAAAGATAAAAAGGACTGACAAATGTTTAAAAGGCACATACATGGAGAGCGAAAAGCCGAAGACTTAGCTACGATGATAAGTCGCTATGGTTCGGAGCTTATGACCTTTGTCGGTCGTATTGTCACCATTCAGGAGGATGCAGAGGACGTAGTGCAAGAGACATTTGTATCGGCCTACAAACATCTGGATGACTACAATCCAGAGATGGCATCGATGAAAACATGGCTCCACCGCATAGCCTACCATGAAGCCCTCTATCATCTGCGACAGCGAAAACGAATGTTCCAAATACCACTTGATGTGGGCGAGGACATTCCGGACGAATTGCCAGATACCACAACAGCTGAGCAGTTGGATGAAGCCATTCAAAGGCTAACGCCCGAAGAGCAGATGCTCTTACAACTCTACTACTTTGACCAACGCCCTCTAAAAGAAATAGCATACATTACGGAAACAAAAGGTAACTCTCTCGAACGTGAAGTATCACGGCTCAGCAGCCAACTTCACCGAATACGTCAAAAACTTAGGATGATTATAATAAGTATGAACGATGAAGCACGATGAACTTATACGCCAAGCTTTGCAGCGACAGAACGACAGAGCTGCAGGGATGAAGATGCCCGACGATATGAAGCAGCGAGTGATGGACCGTATCAACCCTAAGAAAACATCCTATCGCTGGTTGTACTCTTTTTCCATCGGTGCCATTGCTGCCAGCATTCTGCTATTGCTGATGTTCCATTTTACTGGTAAGAATGTTGAGCCGAAAGAGGAGCCTGTGATGGCACAACAAGCGGAGCAGCGAAACAACGCGACCAAAGATAACGTGACATCTGAAATAGAGCAGGCCCAACGACTGGCTCTGCAAAAAGAAAAAGGCCAACCAACTGTAAGCATCCCACAAGCACCTGTTGTTGCCCAGAATGCTACAGTTAATCACACTCCTACCACCAGCAACCATTCTGCTTTAAATACTAAGTCTGCACCCAATCTTGCAACAGACCAACTCGATGAATACATTGCCCGTCTCGAAGCAGAGATGGAAGCCCTCGACGACAGCGTAAGGGCGGCGCATCTGGAAAAACTCATCGCCGCAGACGACCGCCTACAACAACTTGTCAACAGTATTTTGAAAGACGATGCAGACCAGGCTATGAAAGAACTACAGAAAGACAGTACTGCCAATTATATCTACTTCTAAAAAATGACTGAAAAATGAAAAAGAAATTATTGATAACAGCCCTCCTGCTGATGCCCACAGTGTGGCTTCACGCACAGGAAAACAAGCATGCCCAGGCTATGCGCACGGCTTTTGTGGAGACGATATACGGCAAATTTCCAAAAAACATCGAGGCCAAGTTGAAAAGTTATAACGAAGACTCTATCGCTGTGGCATGGGGAGAATGGGGTTGCCTGGATGGTGGAGGTCTGGTACCCAAGGAGAAAATCCACGTGGTGACACTCTCGCAGACCAAGTCGAATGTCTCAGCATCCATCGGACCACTGTATATCGACGGTCACCGTTTCTCGTTCAACCATGTACCCGATGACCCAACGCTGCCGTTGCACCCCATGCTCGATGCCTTCGACAAACAGGCACCCTTTGCCAACAGTTATTACAGTTATACGGCTGGCGACGAGCAGGCCGTTTTCCCTGGCGTAAAGATTGCCTGGGGCGAACAAGGACAAACGTTCCCCCTGCAACTCTATCCGTCGATGAACACCCGCATTATCAGTTTCAAGGATGATGACGGATTCCGCTCCACCTACCTTCTCACATGGACGGATACGGAACTGACCGATGGCGACACCAAGCATAAATTCTATATGGTAGAAGGTATTATTTACGAGTTTCACTCTCCCAAAATAGACAACACGCCGCAAATGAAATCCTACGACCCCGACGAATACCTAAACAGGACCAACACGGGATTGGGCGTGGCGCACAATTTGGTGCGCGGGCTCCAGAAGAGCGATCCAGAACGAGCAAAAACTTTGGAGACCGACACCATGATGGAGAAGGGATACGGCTACAAATTCCAAGAGATGGTGGCGAAACTCAACGGTTCGTCAGAGATACCCAATGTGTACACCAGTTATGATGCCCTACAAGCAAAAGTGCACCGTATGTGGGAGCTGAGCCGCACTGCCAACATGACCGAACTGGAGGCCATCCTCCACACATTGAACAAGGAGATTGACAACTACCCATTCCTGCTCTCCAGTTGGCAAGCCGAAAAACTATGTGGCATGACAGATGCATTGGAGGCCACCGTCCCCCCAGGCCAGAGACAACAAGTGGTCTCAGCCCGTAAAAGTATCAATGCCAAAAGAAATCTGACGGCAGGGATCGACAACTTGAATGAGGAAGACCAGGACTACCTAAACCGCAATTTCTGGAAACTCAGTCATGACCATGACGGAACTCAGTTCACAGCCTGTGGAGAGCATTATAGCGGTGATGAACGGAAAGGCTATTTGGAAGTAAAAGGAGATGCAGGCAAAGGATTCGAGGCTGAAACCACGCTACACGGTCTGCGCCCCGGCCGCTATCACGTCTCCGCTGTGGTACGCGCTTCTGAGGCAGAGCATTCCAATGTGTATATTTTCGCAAAGACTGGCCGTGGCAATGTCATCACCAAAGAGATTCCTGCCATGGGAAATACGGGTGGCAACGTCTGGTTCTCTGCACTGTGCCGCTTTGAAAAACGTGCCAGCAATGATGACTTCGTTACCGCCCTCGACATCGACAAGACTGCGGCAAATGGCGGACAAGGCTACGGATGGAACCGCATCTGGCTTGACGACATCACCGTCTATGACGATGGCAACCTAACCTATGGTGTCACCACCCGTGAAATTTCCAACTACAACGGCAGTTGGTTCTCCGCCTGCGACTTCATTGTCGAAAGAGTGGACGAAGAATAGAGTTCTTGAGTTTATAAGATAGCTGACTAAAGTATCGCAAGTCCTCAACTTCTAGGTTATGAGGTCTTTAGGTTATGAGGTGAGATTTGCCCAAATATGTCGTTATCCATACATATATCACCTTAAAACCTATTCAAAAAACCTATAAGCTTAGCAACCTCAAAACCAAACGAAACTGGAGCTTGCGACTGCTTGCTGATGAGCCATGCGAATAAAGTTGAGTTGCTGATTTTGATTCATTAGTTCATAAAACCCGGGAAAGGCATGGGGCGCAGTGATGCACTTCATGCTTTAGCCTTGAAAGGGTTTAAGACCACAGACAGATTTTTACAGCTGTCTCATTTATGAATGATGAATATCGACTCGCAAGGTTGTAACGACAGGGAAAAGGTGCCATCAGGATGAGGTTTAAGCGAATGACGACGGCCTGTCATATTGTGCCACACTTTGATTTTCTTTGGATTTGCCTGCAGTCGGAAACAGACATGGACCGTTGTATCTTCTATATTTGCCAAATAGTAAAAAACCTCGTTGGTAGTTGTTCGGTGGGTATGTACGACAGATGTTCCACCTTTCAAAAACTGCAAAGGACGTATGATGTTCTCGCCGGAGTACAACACAGGAACTCCTGCCGCTTGAAGATTGTCTATCAATTGCTGGGAGGTACTACTGACATGCGCTTTATCGGCCATTATCAGTGCCTGGTAAGCCAAGCCGTCAGGAGTTACAATTTTGCCATTGTGGGCCTTAAGTCTATTTCTCAAGGCATCGCCTGTGCATACGTCCCAGTCCAAATGGTCAATACCTTTTGGCAAACGATTAGATAGGGTCTTGATGGGTACGTCGTCACCAAGGAAGACAAGAACATCGGGGGCTGCCTTTCCCTGACGTAATAGGACCATGGAGCGAGCAGCCTGCTGCCAAATTGGCTCCATCTGCTGCCAGAGTGGATTGCTGCGGTTGATAGCATATTCGCGTCCCGCGATGTAGGGTTGATAGACAGAATCTAATGGAATGTGGGGAGTGGCACAGACCACAAATTCCTGGGCTCCCATAGAGAAGGCAATGTTGGCAACACGGTGCAAACGATGGGGCGTGTCCTTATACTCACAATCTGTCATCGCCTCAGCCGAAGCCACTGGCTTACCATATAAATGGGCGGCACTGGAACAGTCTTTCACATCGTAGGCCCCTTGCTGCTGGTATGTCCAGAATTCTCCCTGAGGTTTGTCAACAACCTGTTTCACACTGATAGCATCGCCAATGATGCAAAGTGCATTGCCGATGGCCTGGGCAGTGAAAGCGAGCCCCTGACTGGTGGCGCGACGTTGGAATGTACCAAAATATTTCTCTTGGATGAGCGTAGCAATGGTCTGGCGAAAGTCGTAAAGCACCTGTTCGGTTTTTTCCACTGACTCAACTACATAGCCTGCCAACACTGGCAGATAAGGTGTGAGGTCGTAGCCCTGCAACCGATAAAACTCCTCCAACATCAATGGTGTCCAGTTTTGCGACCCACCCTCATGAGAATCCATCGTGATGCCTGCTACACTTCCAGCTGGTAGGGAGTCAAGCATCACCTGAACATAACTATCCCAATGTAGGTTAGCCGCTTCTTCCGACAGTTTGTCACACTCATAACCAGCCAAGTTCTGTCTGCCATGTTTAGATTTCGCCCCAGTGATAACAGATGCAAAACGTAAGATGCGCCACTTGCCGCAGTAGCTATCGGCAGGCAATATGGAGAAAGGTTCTTTTACCTGCGCCTCTGATGGCGACATACACACAATGCACGCCATTGGGTCAACAATTTCCTCAGTTCCATATTGTGGAGTGGCATCTTCCTCGGCAAAGTCACTATGTAAGGCAGCTCGTTCTTCCCAGCGGTCAAGCAAGGCTTCGCTGCCAATGTGCCATTCCTTCAATCGTTCATCACCAATATATTTGACACGCCAAAAACGCCCCTCTGTGGCAGGAAACGCGTTTGTACGCTTGAAATATCCTCCTTGACTGCGGTACATTGGTTGTAGCGTCACCACGTCTCGCCAGATAATACTGTCGTCGCTAACCTGAAGAATTCCTATGTCAGGTAAGGCGGTGAAGCCATAGCCGGAGAATTCGCCTGATGGTGCACCAAGAGGGCCTTGCATAGCGCCGTTGCGTCCCTTTCCTTGTGCGTTGTAACTGGCCGTGATATGGCGCATCTTTGTGTCATTGCGGTATGGCATGGCTATAAGGGCGATATCCTTGACATATCCATCACGGCCATTAATGACCAAATCACCATCAATTTTTGTCCATTGGTCATCTGCCCCTTTTTCCACTATTATCTCTGCTTTAGCCACTCGCTGCATGGCATGTGCCGGGTCTATCCACCGACCTCCCGCACAGTAGCCGTTGGAGATATTCAATTCGAATGTCAGTCCGCATCGTTTCGCCTCGGATGCCGCAAATCGCAGGTGATGCCACCAGTCAGGGCTGAAGGCGTCTTCAGCTCCTTGCGCAGAGGCATCATCGGCATGTTGTTGGTCGTAATAGACCACCCCACCGAAACCAGCCTTCTTGAGAGCTTCTACGTCGGCAGTGATACCTTCGTCTGTGGTACGCTCGTAACCAAAGAACCACCATGTCTTCATGCGGTAGTCTATCGTTGGATTATGCCACAGACGTTGTATTTGCCCATTGAGAGAACAGTCGCTCTTCTGTGCGTTGACAATTGTCAACATAGCTAACCAGAAGAAAAGCAGGCTGGTTATTCTATTCATCGTTATGTACTATTTGTTCTTGCTTTTTCTCCTATGGCACTACTTTGGAGGAAAACTGATAGCCATCCCATTCTAAAACCTCATCCCAACGTTCTCCACTGCCCGCGGCTGAAACGCGGATGTCCTTACCTTTGCGTGGAAGGAAGAATACGCTCAGACCGTCACCATCATACAAGGCACCGATATCATCCGGGTAGATGAAACGCATCCTCTTTTTGGCATTGTCATATACGAGGAACTCTGTTCCCGCTGTTGCCCCATAGTCGCCATTCAGTATCCAGATAGCGTTAGAACAAACTAATTTTTGTTTACCGTCGGCGCAATTCCAAAAGCACATCTCCCAAATGATAGTGTCGTTTTCCTCAACATTGATCTTTTCATACCGCATGTAACCATTCCTGACATCGGTCATGAAGCTCACATTGTCGCCGAGTGGTTTGTTCTGTTGGAATTTCTTCCATGCCTCGTAAACCTCAACATAGAAATCCTCCTCCCCACTGATGTAATCCAGATAAGCTGTGGCGAAATCGTTGATGGTAGGACGGCTGCCCTGATATTTCACTGCAATCTTGTCGTGGTCGGGATAATCGGGATATTTGAAAGTCTGGGCAAAAATCTTGCCCGTCCAAGCCATAGAGGCCAAAAGAATCAAGACATAGGTGAGCTTTCTCATATTTCGATTCATAGTCCTAAAATGTTTTGAGGTGGAACATCTTCATTGTCAGTGGCAAAGATAGTGCAAGATGAGCGAAATACAAAATAAAACTCAAAGTTTTTATTTTTATTTCCGAGCCGCAGCCTATCTTATCAAAAGATAGTGCAAGATGAGCGAAATACAAAATAAAACACAAAGTTTTTATTTTTATTTCCGAGCCGCAGCCTATCTTATCAAAAGATAGTGCAAATCGAGCGAAGAACAAAATAAACATGTTCATTTTTTTATTCCGATGTGAAAAAAACAGGAGTTAGTCGTAGGGACTTACCCCATGTATGTCCGAAAAGCGATATTAATTGATAAGTCACGAATTGGAGAATTAAAGAATTGTTTTTTTCAACACGAATTACCAGAGATTGACCATGAATTAAATATGAATTATGGGATGCTAAAGCATCGGAATTATCACTATCAACTCTATTCTATCAAAAAAAGGACGAACTGTCCTTCAAGTCCTAAAAGTCCGCAGAAACGATATGAGGATAATCAATAAAAAAGAACTGACGTTGAAAAAGATAGAAAAAGTAAGAAAAAACGCCAAAGGCGTTCAGAAAAAGAATTAAAAATGAGCTTCTCACAACATTATCCTTTTACTCCCTTAATCCGGATATTCATCATACAATAGATGACCATGAAGGTTTTTCTATCTTTTTGAGAGTGCCTTGGCACTTTTTCATTCTTCTTTTTTCCAACTTTTTATTCTTTTTCTTAAGCGTAGCGGT
>OMXV01000025.1 GCA_900315075.1 uncultured Prevotellaceae bacterium
ACAAAGAGGTATAAACATGTACGGAAGTGTACAAAAAGTGGCCATCTTGGTGTACAAAGGTGTATTCATTCCTAAAAAATCAGTTGGAGCATAGACAAAATACTTATAACTTTGCGCCAACTAAAACAATAGCTTAACCAAATCTTATAAATACTAAAACAATTATGAAAAAATTAATTCTTTTTAGCTATAATACTCCCGCTTTTTCGGACCAGTGCATAAGTCAAACAAAATAAAATTAGTAACTTTGCACAATTATGGGAAAAACTACAAGACGTAAGCACACGGCCGAGTTCAAGGCCAAAGTGGCAATCGAGGCTCTTCGTGAGCAATCGACACTGAGTGAGTTGTCATCAAAGTATGAGCTTTCACAGGCTCAGATTAGCCGTTGGAAGTCTGAGTTTCTGAAGAATGCGGCAGCAGCCTTTGGCGGCAGCACTGAGCGCACCGAGAAAGACATCCAGGCTGAGCGCGACCGCCACCTTCGAAAGATTGGTGAGTTGGAGATGAAGCTGGATTTTGCAAAGCGGGCATCAAGAGCATTGGGGATACCGATGCCCGCAGACGACTAGTATCCCCTGGCTGCGGGTTGAGCGTGAACAGCCAGCTGGAGCTTCTTGGCATCAGCAAGGGTGCATACTACTACAAGCCCAAGGGTGAGTCCGCGGAGAGCCTTGAGATGATGAGGGAGATAGACAGGGAGCACACGGAGCATCCCACCAAGGGCGTTGAGGGCATGGTGGATCACCTGCTCCTGCTGGGCTTCTTTGTCGGTCCCAAACGTGTCCGCAGGCTGATGCGCAAGATGCGCATCACCGCGATATACCCGAGGAAAAGCCTGTCCAGACTTGGTCAGCCGCAGTACAGGATGCCCTATCTGCTCCGTGGCCTCGACATAACCCGCCCCAATCAGGTCTGGAGCATTGACATCACCTATATACCGATGCTTCACGGGTTCATGTACTTGAATGCGATAATAGACGTGTACAGCCGCAGTATCATGGCATGGGGACTGCACAACACGCTGGACAAGGAGAACAGTATTGAGGTGCTCCGACTGGCAGCGAAAGCCCATGGCACGCCGGAGATCATCAACTCCGACCAGGGCAGCCAGTATACGAGCAGCTTGTGGCTGTCCACTTGCGAGGGATTCGGCATCAGGGTCAGCATGGATGGCCGTGGACGCTGCAAGGACAACATCTGGATAGAGCGCTTCTGGCGTACCATCAAGACGGAGTATGTCTATATCAACCCTGAGGACAACGTGCCTCGCCTGAGACAGGGCATTAGGGACTACATCGAGTATTACAACAACCGTTGCAGCCATCAAGGCATCAACCACCAGATACCGATGGAGAAATACAAACATGCGGCATGAGTGAAAATAGTCCGAAAAAACTATGGCGCAACGGAATTTTTTTGTATCTTTGTCGCACCCAAGAAAGGACGACGGTGAAACTTTACGCTGTTGTCAAAGAAATGGCCGGGGCATCGAGCCCCGCCCATTTCTACCCAAGAAAGGACTCTGGCTCACATTGTCTGTTGTCTGCCTGGCGGGTCTGAAGGGTTGCGGTTATTGCCTTAGCAACATAGGGTCACTGGTCTGAGATTGGGGAGTACTATATGATAAACTTTGTTATTATGTCGTTGGCCAAATACATACTCATCAAAATAGATCGTTGAATCCATCTCCGTCATACTATACTAATGGCGGTAGCAGCTATGGAGATTTTGGCTTTTCATTATATCATGACTCACTTCCTGTTTTTACAATTGGACACGACAATAAGATATACGGTCTAATAGGATATTATAATGCTTCAAATTATCCAACTTATTTAAAAATTAAAATGACTACTCATGATTCATTAAGACAAAATCTTCTTAATGGTACTACAAGTTTGTATAGAGTTATTCAAAATTTACCCCCAATAAAGAAATGATGAAAGTTTATCACCTGTATATTTTGTGCATATTGTTCTCATTTACATCATGTTTTAATAAACAACCAAAAATGTTGTTTGTTGACAACAGGATAGATGAGCATCTAAATAAATACATCAGCAATCATCCTAATTATACTTCCATTCTAATCATGTCATCCACCCGTTTACTTTTACACAATGGAAATAATGATATTTCTGGGGTTTTGATTGGCCCGATGTACGATGGTTTTATTGATAGTCATGATGATTTACATGTAAGATATTTGACTACCTATTTAGGAAAACAAATATATATTGACTCCGCTGCTTTAACAATAACTAATCTAAAAGTGCAAAAATGCAAGGAAATAGCATATTGCGAACGAGATAGTTTTTTATTATTAGATTATGGATATTTTAAGCATTATGAAAAAGATGTTTTTATAAACTTCATCAAGAGGGCGATTGTTTTAAATATTCTTGTTAAAAACGGCAATATAACAAATATAGAAGCATTTAATGCAGACTCCATATACCTACCAGTATTTATAGATGAGGAGGAAAGTGATGAATAAATTTTTTAATCCTTGTATTACTGAAACTAAGTTTTATATTCGTTTTTTCAACTGTCTTTTCTTTATGGGAATATGATGTTAGAATCAAAGAGATAATAATCACTACGAAAATATGAGGAACCACACCAACACCTATGTCCCCAACGGCAATCTCACCTACGAGTCTGTCTCAAGGAAACAATATGACTGTAGCATGACACCTTGTATCACAGAGCGTCACTTGTCATGGGACTGCAAGGACCGGCTCCACGGCATCTCTGACAACGGGGAGGAGGACTCCGTTGCCTCCATGTATGGGTGGTTTGGTGTGCCCTACGAGGTGCGACATGCCAACAGCAGGGGGCGGGGTGCCCACATGTATTTCCCCATCACCCGGACAGACAGTGAGGGCAACACCGTGGAGACCTCTGGGGAAGGTTCACAGCGCAGCCATCCCGACACCCTTGGCGAGGGACCGGTATATTTCTACCACCGCGACCATCTCGGCAGCACGATGTCGGTGACCGACAGCCTCGGCAACACCATCCAGCAGGTGGAATACACACCATGGGGTGAGGTCTTTGTCGAGCAACGCAGCGGTAATTCCGACTTCTCCACGCCCTACCTCTTCAACGGCAAGGAGTTAGACGAGGAGACCGGGCTGTACTACTACGGCGCAAGATACTATGACCCGAAGATGAGCGTGTGGTACTCGACCGACCCGATGCAAATGGACTACCCATGGGTGAGTACGTATGGGTATTGTCTGGGGAATCCAATCAATTCCTTAGATTCTGAAGGAAATAGAGTTATTTTTATAAATGGATACTATAATACAGGTATTTTATCCGCACTTACTGGACAGTATGGAGGTGAAAAATATTGGGGGACTTCCTTTGTGAATGCAGGGATGAACTATTTTGGAGAAAGTAGCAAAACGCCCTATTTTATTGACGGACGAGGCAAGTGGAATTCTTCTGGTATAGAAAGATTTAATGCTGGGGTTAAATATGCAAAAACTCATTTCTCGGAATTAATCAGTGGTCTGGCTGAAGGTGAGCCAATCAATTTTGTGTCTCATAGTATGGGGTCAGCATATGCCGAAGGAATGATTTCCTATTTTATTAGTCAAAATGTGAAAATTGGAGAAGTAATACATCTATCTTCTGCGGATTCATCCGACTTCAAAACAAATTCACCTAACACATATCAACTGCAATATGAGTATGATCCAATACTATTATATAAAAATTTTGGAGAAAATGACTTAATCCAGGGAGTAAAACGATTTGGAATCATAAAATACGATGGTTCAATTAGTTATAGTCATGGAAAATCAAAATTTGATGCTAATACTTGGAATGCTTTAAAAGATTTAAAATCAATAAAATTATTGTACAAAGAAAACGTTAATAATTATTTTGGGAACTATATACCTGTTGTCCCCGATTATTCTTTTAAATAAATATGCACATTTTTATACAAAATTCCAATTTCTAAGGAAGTTGGAATTTTTTTGTATCTATTTTTTACTAACACTTTTTAACATCATATATACATAGTATATATGAATAGTTAAACTATGCTAGAAACTTAAAGATTTTTCCCAAATTATTCGTTTTTTACTGGACTTTTTTATAACTTTGTATTACCATTAAGACAGAGAATAATAAAAGAAAAAAACGAATTACTATGATTAACTTTTCAATTTTCAAATCACTTATCGCAGTCATCAACCACTTCAATAATGAGGAAATCTGCAAGAAGACTCTTGCAGAGGTTCGTTGGGGTGATGATGTGGTTTGCCCACATTGTGGCAAACACCACTGCACAAAACGTGCTGATGGTCGTTTTCGCTGCAATGCTTGCAAGCATAATTTCTCTTGTCTTACAGGTACTATGTTTGAGAACACCAAACTCCCACTTCAAAAGTGGTTTGTAGCCATGTATCTTATGTCCTCACATAAGAAAGGTGTTTCCTCTTGTCAGATTATGCGTGACTGTGAGGTCACTCAAAAGACTGC
Organism: uncultured Prevotellaceae bacterium; assembly: GCA_900315075.1. Lineage (GTDB taxonomy): Bacteria > Bacteroidota > Bacteroidia > Bacteroidales > Bacteroidaceae > Prevotella. The sequence goes on from OMXV01000025.1 coordinate 4,504, forward strand.
ATGGTTCATCTTGCAGAAAATCCGTGACAATATGGGTCAGTCTGACATCAAGGCACTCATGGGCACTGTCGAAATGGATGAAATGTATCTTGGTGGTAGGGAAGCCAACAAGCACCAAGACAAGCACGTAGAGGGCACACAGGGTAGGTCTACAAAGACCAAAACCCCTATCTTTGGAATGCAGCAGCGCAACGGAAACGTGGTGGCTATAAAGGTAGAGAATACCCAAGGAGCAACCCTTATGCCTATCGTGGAGCAGTTTGTTGAGTCTGGCACAACCACCTACACTGACGAAGCCACTATCTACAACAAACTGACTGAAAATGGCTATATCCATCAGTTTGTTAACCATAGTCAGAGAGAGTATGTTCGTGCTTCTGACATCCACACCAATAGCATTGAGGGCTTTTGGGCACACTTCAAGAGAGTTATTTTCAGCACCTATCATATGGTTTCCAAGGACTATTTGCAGCGTTATATTGACGAGCAGGTGTATCGTTGGAATACTCGCAAGGAGAGTGCTTCCTATCGTTTTGAGGATATGTTCAAGAGGGCAGCAAAGTCGTTTGACTACACTGATGTATTGGCACTTTCAAGCGTGGTCAGCATTGAGCATTTTAGGGAGTATAGGGTAATGTATTATAACCTTTGGAAAAGCACTCATTGTGCATAAACATAAGAAGCATCCCAATCGGAACGCTTCTCTGATATGTTCAACAAGTCCATTGGCTTGATTGTCACTTGGAATGAATTGAAATTGTGTGTGGCTTAACGAATGTTTCTTCTTATACATTCAGAAACAATTTTATCTATATTTCTTCTGATAGATTCATTTTGTAATTTATTGTATTCCATTTCAAGTTCTTCTATACTATGACATGGTTTAGTACAAATATTTCCATTAGGGTCTTTAAGTACAATTTCATTTCCCGTTCCATCTGGATAGTAGATTGAATAGCCTTTGTCTATACCTAATTTTTTGTTTCTATATTGTAAAAATCTATTTCCTTGCATATATTTTTTACCGTGATAAGAATCATGTGGTATACCATCATAATAACTCCCATATTTGCCAAATCCTTCTCTTCCAATTGTTAATGCTTTTCCGGCTGCCTTATCTGCCAAAGATGCTGATACTTCGTTTAGTCTTATTGTTTGTTTAACTGTTTCAGCAATTATCTGTTTCAATTCAGATTCTCTCAGTTTAATTGTTTGTTTCATATTTCTATTCTTTTTATATTGTTTATTTTCGTTAGTTGTATCTGTGCTATTATTATCTTCATTGTCATCAACATCTTTTTCTTGTGAATTATTGGATAAAAGGTATTTTTGTAGTACCTTTGCAACAGTTAAGGGATTTGCATTAGAAGTATCGCTTGGTTGAGAAGTAGACGTAGTGCTATGATGGACAATGTTACTTTGAAGCATATCCCTTATTTGCGTGTTATCAAATAGTCTTATTGAATATGGAGAAATCTTCTTTTGGGCATTTCTTGTGTTTACAACACAGCAAATATACCTAATTCCACCAATACTAATAGGTGCTGCTGTAACTCCTGTTTTTAAATTCTTGTTATGTCCTTTTCTCCAAGGTTGAATGATTACTCCCTTTTCAATTACAATAGGAACAGCCAAGATGGATGATTTCATTATTTCATTTCCACCCATATAGTGATAATATAAGTTCTGAACAGAAGATTTTTCCATGCCTAATTTTGTTATGACCCTATTGACATAATCTTCACCTTCAACCCCCACAAATTCATCACCATTCAGTGATACTATTGGTGCATCATTTATTAAGTCCATAAATGTTGATATATACTTTTAATATAAATATCAAAAAAAAAAGAAAAATGTCACCCCATAGCATTTTGGGTGACATTTTTTTGAAATACTGTATATTTATACTAAAGACCTATTCGGGGACAACAGGTATATAGTTCCCATTATTTTTATGGTCAGTATTCATTTATAATACCTGAAGGAGTATATACTACAGGAAGTACCAGTAACACAGAATTCAAATTTTAGTATATCAATGGGTCTTATTATTCACATAAAACAAATAACGATTATTATGGACCACCAAAATGAAAGTATTTCTATTACTTGTTTTTTCTACTATTTGATTCATGTTATATTAGTGCTCATGGGCCTTTGGTTTATTTTGCTCATAGATATATTAAATATGATGTCAGAAGATCAGGTGATAGAGATGTGGAATAATGATACCATTAGATATATATGGGGACGTTTCTTTGTAGGGCTTATTATATGCCTATTTATATTTCTGCTCTTAATCACAGTGTCAATCCTCTTTTCATTATTCTCCTCGCAAATCCGCAGAATGAAATGGAAAAAGCACATTTTAATAGAAACAATTGTATTATTTTCATGGCATACAATTATGACGTTTTATTATTTCAGCAATATATAATGCTAAGCATTGTGTTAAAAAAAGAAAAGGAGTATCACAACCTCAGGATGAAGGTCCACCTCGGCAGCACGATGTCGGTGACCGACAGTCTCGGCAACACCGTCCAGCAGGTGGAATACACCCCGTGGGGTGAGGTCTTCGTGGAGCAGCGCAGCGGCAATTCCAACTTCGCCACCCCCTACCTCTTCAACGGCAAGGAGTTAGACGAGGAGACCGGGCTGTACTATTATGGCGCAAGATACTATTACCCTAAATTGAGCCTTTGGTACTCGACCGACCCGATGCAAATGGACTACCCATGGGTGAGTACGTATGGATATTGTCTGGGGAATCCAATCAATGCTATCGACTCTTATGGTACTGATGTTATCTGGTCAATGGGTAAAGGTCCATATACAGATATCATCAAAGCCCTAAATAAAACTAAAGAGGTCTTCATATGACCTCTGTGAGGTCACACGAAGACCTCTTTAGTTATGGATATGATTTGATTAGTTTTTATGGTGCCGTCAATAGTTTCATATCGGCAAAAGGATATGACAATCGGGGATACACGACAGGATATATAAAAGAAGAACCATTGATTATGAATTTTTTACCTGTTAAATATTGAATACAATGAACTCAAGAATATTCTTCTTTTTCTTTAGCATCTTATTTGTGAGTTGCAAAACCACTAATTCATGTGATGCCTATTTCTCACCAGTATCGGTGGATAAAATAAGAGATATACCTCTGCAAGATATTAAATACAAGACAGAATTGATGGATTATCATTTCCCTGAGATTGGTAGTTATGATGAGCCTCAAATTGCATGCAATATAAGGTATGACACGTTATCACATGTTACTGTTATTGTAACTGGCTATATTGTTCTTAGAGATATTGACGAGACTAAGAATACTCAAATTGTTGACTCCGTCGCTATAAATTGGTTTGCTGTCAGGAGAAGCAATCATGCAATGGAATTTTATTCCAATGATCCCCAAAAGGTACATCTATTTAACTACAGGCCATGGAAAGATTGTCCTCTTCCCAAGTCAGTCAGAGATGAAATCAGAGAAGACTTCTTAATCAGAATGAAATATAGGAAGTATCACCTAAAAGAAGATCGGGAAGTAAAAACTATTTATATCACTTGGCCTTATAGATTATGGGATACTGAATAATTATAGATAATGAGCCGAGATGATTAGATAATGAGCAATATTTTTATAGTTCGCAATAACTTGTATAATGATACAGATGAAAGCAAAATGGAGCTACGATGCCAACGGCACCCCTCAGAAGATATACTTCACCAACGGCAACGTGACGAAATATGTCTATAGTGCCACAGGGCAGAAGCTCGGTGTGGAGTACTATGTCGCGGCGCCGAATGTCACCGTGACTTTCGGCACGGAGCCGGATGCGCTCACTCAGAGCCAGACCATGTATGCCGGCTCAAGGCAGTACCTGCTCGGCGGCAGCCTTGTCACGGAGGACGGCATGGTGGACAGGTTCCTCTTCGACGGCGGCAATGCGAAGGCATCGGCTGTGAATCCCACGACCTACACCTTCTCATTTTACTACTACAACCAGGACCACTTAGGCAACAACCGCGAGGTGGTCGATTCGGCGGGAGTGGTGAGGCAGATAACGCACTACTATCCCTTCGGCACCCCATACGCCGACCCATCGACTATACTGAATGCCAGCCTCCAGCCGTATAAGTACAATTTTTCGATTGAGCGAGGGAAGAGAAAGCCTGCTTGCTCTTCTGAGCGTGAGAAAAATCGACCGGAGGTCAACGGCAAGGAACTCGACCGCATGCACGGCCTCGACACCTACGACTATGGGGCACGGCAATATAACCCCGTCACCGCACGGTGGGACAGGATGGACCCGCTCTGCGAGAAATACTACAGCATCAGCCCGTATGTGTACTGTATGAACAATCCTGTTATGTTTCTGGATCCTGATGGAAGAACCGTAGAAGCAGACAGTCTTTCACAAATGAATATTTGCGTAATCCGCCCTATACCCGTTCAAATTCCGGGAGCTCTTCAAGGCTCCGATGAGGTGTGAAAACGCCACATTTTGATGTCCATTCATTCAGAAAAAGAATGAAAAGATGGACATTTTGGACATTCGAACGACGTTTTTCCGCCGCATAGCCGTTCACCTCGAAAACGGAGGTGCGGAAGCGACGTTTTTCCGCCCGATACCCGTTCAAATGGCGGGAGGTCGGGAAACTATTCCGCCCGATACCCGTTCATTTCCGATGGGGACGGCTGTCGTTTCCGGCATCCTTTTTCCGACGCATGCCCGTTCACGCACGACGATGGCCGACGCGGGATGCCGCGGCCTTTTTCCGGTCCATTCCCGTTCATCCAGGATGCAGGCGGATGCCGCGCCGGCGATCCTTTTCCGGCCGATACCCGTTCACTTTGCGGTGGTCTTCCATTATCTTTGTACTGGAATGCATACATCAATCACCAGTACGACAATGGCAGGAACAGTAAAGGAAATGAACCTAATCAAGCAAGTGATCCAGCTGAAGCAGCTGGGCGAATCAAACCGCGGCATAGCCCGCAAGTTACCAATCAACAAAGAAACGGTCAACGGCTACATGCAGACCATCAAGGCCAACGGATGGAAGATGGACGACCTGCTGGCCGTTGACGACCCCGAGCTGGAGCGCATGTTCCATGCTGGCAGCCCGGCCTACACCGACAAGCGCATGGAGGAGTTCCTGCGCCTTCTTCCCTATTTCCGCGAGCAGCTCTCCGACCGCAAGCTGCACGTCACGCGCCAGCTACTGTGGGAGGAGTACCGCCAGACACACCCCGACGGCTACGGCAAGTCGCAGTTCTACGACCACCTGAAACAGAACCTCGTGGCTCAGAAGGACGTCACCACGGTGCTGGCGACGACCTACAAGCCAGGTGAGAAACTGATGGTGGACTTCGCGGGCGACAAGCTCCCGTATGTCGACCTGGAGACGGGGGAGGTGGTCAGGGCGGAGGTGTTCGTCGGTTGCATGCCCTACAGCGACTACATCTTCGTCTGGTGCGTCCCCTCGCAGCGCACGGAGGACTTCCTCTTCGCCCTGCGCATGTGCCTGGAGCACCTCGGCGGCGTGCCGCCGATAGTCACGCCCGACAACCTGAAGGCCGCAGTCATCAAGCCCGACAGGCACGAGCCCACGCTCAACGCCGCCCTCCGCGACATGGGAAACCACTACCGCTTCACCGTGCTGCCCTGCGACCCCGGGGAGCCTACCCAGAAGGCGCTCGTGGAAGACGCCGTGCGCATCACCTACAACCGGATAGCCGCAAGGCTCAGGGGGCGGGAGTTCCACTCGCTTCACGAGCTCAACAAGGCCGTAGGCGAGCAGAATATGATGCTCAACCAGACCCGCATGCAGAAGCGCCCCTACACCCGCGAGGAGCGCTTCCACGCCATGGAGAGACCGTTGCTGCAGCCCCTTCCCGACACCATCTTCGAGATGCGCTACTACGCCGACCTGAAGGTGGGGAGCAACAACTTCGTCGAGTTGCGCCACGACAAAGTCACACACTTCTACAGCGCCCCCTACGTCCACATCGGGAGGATGGCCAGGGTCATCTTCACGCGCTCATGGGTGAAGATTTATGTCGACAACCAGCTGGTGGCCACCCATGACCGCAGCCACGTCTACGGCCATACCTACGTTGAGGAGCATCTGGCCTCCAAGTCGAACGCCATCCTGGAGCGCTCCGCGGCAAAATATGTGTCGTGGGCGGGCAGGAAGTCGGAGGACTGCAAGGCCTACATCGAGGAGATCTTCAACCCGCAGCGCACCAACAAGCCCGAGGAGGTGTACTACCGCCTCTGCGCAGCCATACTCTCGTCGTACAAGAAGTACGAGGGCGAGCTGGTGGACCTCACATGCCGGCAGTGCCTCGACAACCGCATCTTCACGTACAAGAAGTTCGAGGCCATCCTCAAGAACAACTATCTCACGCAGTCATCTGACGAGCCCTGCCTGTTCGCACCCGTCCCCACGGACCACGCCAACATGCGGGGAAGCGGATACTTCAAGTAGCCAACCACAAACCAATCTACAAATCACATAGGATTATGACAGACGAAACCGTAAGGGCCCTGCACGGGCTCAAGCTGCCGGGAATGGCAGGATGCTGGACGTCGCTGGAAGAGACGCACCGGCTCGACAAACTATCACTGCGCGACGGCATGCAGCTGATGCTGCAGCATGAGCGCGACACTCGCCAGGCGAACCGCATCGCCAGGCTCATCAGGAACGCCGGTCTCCGGCTGAAGGCCACCATGGAGGAGCTGGAGACAGACACAACGCGCGGAATACCCGCAGCGGATGCGGCCGACCTTGCAACGGGCGGCTACATCAGGGACGGGCGGACCATCATCATCTGCGGTCCGACGGGCACGGGCAAGTCCTACTTCGCCTGTGCCCTCGGCGAGCGTGCATGTAGGCAGGGCGTCAAAACCCTCTACTTCACCATGAACACGCTCATAGAGAACCTGAGGCTGGTGAGGCTGGAAGGACGTGAGGCCAACTTCTTCCGGAAACTCTCAGACCACGAACTGGTCATCATAGACGACTTCGGGATGGTCAGGCTAGAGGGGCAGACGCAGCATGACTTCGAGCAAATCATTGATGACAGGTACAACAGGAAAGCACTCATCCTGACAAGCCAACTGCCTGTCACTGACTGGTATGGAGTCTTCCAAAGCGAACTTATTGCGGAGGCATGCCTAGATCGCATTGCACATAAATCGAAGAGATTTTTACTATCTGGTGAAAGTCTTAGAAAAAAATATTAACTTTGCCGACGAAATAGAAAATCACCAACCGAGTGAACGGATATCATCGGAATTGGTGAACGGCTATCGCCGGAATACGCATGAATATTATTAATACGGTTACGCCAGAGGAAGCGGAATATATTCAATTTGATGAAAATGGAGTGATAAATGTTGATTTAATAAATAAGTGTAACAGTACATCGGAAAAATTCTTATCTATAAAACAGTTAGCATTGTCTGAGGATAATTATTATGTATTCAAAGTAGCGGACAAAGACCACAAAGGTGAAGCATTTTATGACAACACAAACAGTGGTGGAGATTTCCATAGGGGAGTAACCGAAATGCCAAAAGCCCTAATAGACCCATCTCCAGATAATAATATTTATATTCTTGTAGGAGCCTGCCTTTCCCCCGAACAACAAGTTATGACGACCGCCCATGAAGCCTATGGGCATGGATATTTGTATGATATTACAGGCTCTTTTATAGCCGCATCGCATAAATTTGTGCCAGGAGTGAGAATGGAATGGGATAAAGAATTAAATAAAGAATCTTATATGTTGATTAGGGTGGATACAAACAAAACGTTAGCCGATAGAATAAACATCGTGGTAAATCAAGCAAAATATAATTATGAAAAAAGGATCAAATAAAATTATTATTTTATTAATAATACTAATCGCACATTCCAGTCAAATGCTATCTCAGATAAAGACTGATACAATAGATATCGGAAAAAATAGAGACATAATTATTATCTCCTATCCCGAAAAATCAAAAGTTAGTAATACCTACTATGAGGAAGGTTTCTTCAGAGACATAACTTGCATAGAAGACACTGCTTTAGTTGGAATACATTTTGGGGGAATGGCGTATTTTGATCTTGTAATGGGTTCTCAAGAAATAAACATTTCAAGTGAGTATGTTATAGCAAATGATTTTCGACAGACTCGTGGATTCTATTATTTGAATGGTGAGAAGAAATATTTTCGAGAAGATAATATTTATAAATATTACATTGACTTATATTATACTAATGTCCCTGAAGATAAAATCTTATTTTATGAATCGTTATTAAATTCCATCAAATATTTAGTAAATCAAAATGAGTAGGGAATGGATCATGGGGCTTCAGAAATTATAGTCCGCATTATTTCCGCATATTCGGTTTTTTCACTATTTTTGCAAGATGAAGAGGGAACTCGGGCACCCTCGCCTGCAAGCACATCCCCACCGCATCAAACTCAAAAAATCGAAAAATTGCGGACATACACAGGGTATGTCCCTACAAACTCGCAAACTCACGAACTCAAGCCATGGGTACATATATCAATATCGGGAACGAGGGATTCAAATCAAAAGGAAATATGAATAAGCCGACAAATAACCCTAACTCCTACGGTCTGATGGACAACTTCACCCTTTCCTATGACGGCAAACGTTGTTACTTTTTGACCTATCGTTTGTAGATGGTCTTTTTGCCTTCACTGATGATGATGGAAAATGGGACGGGAGCCTGTATCAGCCGTCCTTGCAGGTCGTACATCGGTGAATTGTTGAATGGTGATTTGCTGCCGGCTTCCTTGATTCCTGACGCCATCGGGGTGAGATGGATGTAGTCGATGTCGGGCATCCATGAGGTGGGATTAGAGAGGCGGATGATATTGTTGCCTTTCTCCAATTGGATTGTGATGTTCTTCTTGGCTACGGTCTGCCAGCCACCGGAGTTGACGCTGACAGTCTGCAATTTAATGCCGTTGACACTGACCGTGATGTTGCGGCTTTCGCCCGAGATATAGGCAATGTCGAGGGTATATTGACCACCCTCCTCGCTATAGACGTTGCGCCATTGCAGGTCGTTTTCCTCGCTATATCCCAACCAGCCGGCCTTATATCCTGCTGAACAGAAACTGGCTGCCTCATAAATGCCCGTCCGCTCGCTTTGGTTGTTCTTAATTTCCTGGTAGTCACTGATGTATGCAGTTTCCGCCTCATAGCGTGTGCGCTCTAACCTTTGTTCGCAGTCGGCTACGAAAATACGGGTGCCATGGGCAGGGACTGTCACTTCATAATCATTCGTGAAGGTACCGACATCCTCTTTTGCGAAAACATCGCGGAGTGCGACGGCACCACCTAAGTCGAGGTCGGAGAAAGTCACTTTCACCTGACGTTGGTTGTCGTTGGGGTTATAGACGGCAAAGGCTCGGCGGTTGCCGTAGAGTGTTTCTATATCTTTCACAATGATATGGCAACCATTGACGAGATTAGCTACATATGCTTGCAGACAAAGAGAATCTTGATTCAAGGCTATCAGTTCCTCATTTTTCAATAAGGCAAGGGTGGTGGACTTAATGTTGCTCAGGTCGCAACCAATAAGGAGTGGGGATGCCATAATACACCACATACCGAAATGTGTCTTGTCTTCTTCCTCGGTCAGTGTACGTCCTACTTCGAGCATGTCCATGTCGTTGTAATGACCGTCATAACAATAGGCCGACAAACAGAGATTCTCTGCAAGGATACCTTTCACTGAGCCCCAACTTGAATTGATATCATGTGTGGTACGCCAAGAAAATGCCACATCGTGGACCCATGTGCCAGGATAATTCCACCGACAGACATTCAATCGTACATCATCGCGACCTGTATTTTTGATGGCTTGGCTGATGGCTGTATAGCGCTCCTGTGGGTCGAGGGCCAGCCGCTGACTGTTTTGTGGGGCATCGCCACCGCAAAAATCCACTTTGATGAAGTCGAAGCCACAGTCTAAGAAATAGAAGTCGGCATCGTGTTGGTCGTAGTTGTAGAATCCTACATTCACGCTCAGATAGTCGCCATTATAGTAATTTCCACAGGTGTTACAACCGGCATCGCTATAGATGCCGGCCTTGAGTCCCTTGGAATGGATGTATTCGGCCACAGGTTTCAGACCATTGGGGAAACGCGTGGGATGGATGAGCAGTTCGCCCGTCTCAGTGTTTCTTCCGCCAAAGAAGCCATCGTCAATGTTGATATGGTCGAATCCCACGTCTTTCAACCCTTTCGACACCATGGCATCGGCTTGGCGTTTGATGAGTCGCTCGTTGATATTCACACCGTAAGTGTTCCAAGAACTCCAGCCCATTGTGGGACCATTTTGCGCAAAAGCCATTAGGTTGGTCAGCCAAAGAATAAACGTAATGGCAGATTTAAAATATCTATGATTGCTCATCTTTGTGTAGCTTTATTATGGTTACAGTTTATTATATGTAATATCGTAAAAAAATCGATATAACGAAATCCTCAATTTTCAATCCTCAATTTTCAATCCTCAATTTTCAATCTTCAATTTTCAATCCTCAATTTTCAATCCTCAATTTTCAATCTTCAATAGTAAATGGTAATGTCCCTTTAACTACTCTTTAACTCCCTTTTAACTCCCCTTTAACTACCCTTCAATTATCAATCTTCCCACTGCATCAAATTTCTCAGATAGGTGGTCAGTTCCTCGCCCATTAATGCCTGTCGGCGCATGGAGGGATGGCCTTGAGAGCCAAAACCTAAGCTGCCGTCATCAGGGGTGAAGTCCATGCGATAGACTTCGTTGTCACCACGCATAGCAGCATCGGCAATAGCTGCTTCTTGTGCCTCTCGTATGTCAATAAGTCGTTTCCCCTCGGGAATGGCTCCTATGATATAGACGATTTTGGCATGGGGATAATACTCGCGCAAGGTGATGGTAAATCGTTTGAATGCTTCTGTTAGTTTCGTTATATCATATTTTCCTAAGGATGTGTCGTTGCAACCTAAATTTACGCATACCACATCAGGTTGATAACGCGAGAAATCCCATAATTCTCCAGTTGTGGCATAGAATGTATGCGGAAAGACATTGGGCATGATTTCATTGGGGATTTTCCCGCCATAGTTGCGATAAAGGCCAATGCCACTTCTTGCACATACCTGACATTGTGCTTGTAAGTTCCTCGCTGTAATAGCTGCATATGTGTAATAAAAGTTTTGGAGACGATAATAGAATTTTTTCTCTGTGTTATTGCCTTCAATACCATAGCCACATGTAATACTGTTGCCGATGAATTCGATTTTACGTGTGGGTAGGGTAGGGCGGTCTAACAGCTTGCAACCATCGTCGAGGAGCAAACCGTAGAATACGGGTTTTTTAGCATGTCCTTCAATAAGATAGGTCAGTGTCAGACGATGTGGACCATCACTGAGCCCAGAACCCAACAAAGTGATGTCGGTGCCTGTTTGTGACTGCACTTTGCGTGGCGCTTCATTATCAATCTCCACCATGAAATAGCCACAGTCTTCGTTTGTTTTCATACTGACCGAGGTGCCAGTGAAATTGGCATGAATCTGCACACCGGGGTAGGTCCATGTTATCGCATCGGCAATGGCATTGCTTGTACGCCCCACGTAAGCAAACCCAGGGTCGGTGGCCTTTACAAAGGTGGACGCAGAGGCAAATGAGATGACCGAAGCCATGAATAGTATTGTGAATAGTCGTTTCATCATATATACATAATAATAGAATGGACATAGGTTGGAATGTCCGAAAGTATTGAAATTCAGTTAGAATTGTGCGTAGATAAATGGTTGGATATCACTTTGGCGAAGATTGATAACCAACTGCATGACGATAAAAAGCAAAATCAATTTCAGCATAATTGGTGAACTGATATATTTTTCCTTTAGATAGTCCACGTGCTTTTGGCGCACGGCATGTAAACCAAAGCCTAAGACGACAAGAATAACCCACATCGTGCGTGTTTCTACAAAAGGAATAAGGTGGGCAAAGGAAAAATTACCACACATGTTGCCTATCATTGCGAAGGCGGTATTCAAGTCAGGGGAACGGAAAAAAATCCATGCCACATTGATGAATAAAAATGTGATGATAAAGGAAGTAACCTTTATCCACCAACGGTCAGGCAAAGTCTCCAACCACGATTTGCAGGCTTTGTGGACAATCAGGCCGATGCCATGAAGTGCTCCCCAGAAAACAAACATCCAGGTGGAGCCATGCCACAGGCCTGCCACAAGCATGGTGACAAGATTATTGGTGTATGTGCGTTTTTCGCCTTTGCGATTACCTCCAAGAGGAATGTAGATGTAATCGCGAAACCAAGTAGAAAGCGAGATATGCCAACGACGCCAAAATTCCTGAAGGTTCAGCGACTGGTAGGGGAATCGGAAGTTTTCTTTTAGCTTAAATCCCATCAATGCTGCAATACCAATACTCATGTCACTATAGCCGGAGAAATCACAGTAGATTTGCAGTGTATAGCCAAACATACCCATCATGTTTTCAAAGCCGGAGTATCCTGTGGGATTATCAAATATCCAATTGTTATATTGGGCTATATAGTCGGCTATCAGTGCCTTTTTTAACAAACCGCTCATAATCAGCCATAAACCAGTATATACGCAGACATCATCCACATGATAACGATGTTTGATTTGAGGGATGAGAGTTTCGGCTCGGGTGATAGGACCGGCAATTAACAGTGGGAAAAATGTAAGGTAGAACGAATACTCCAGCAGGCTGACATCCATCGTAAACTTACGTTTATAGATATCTACCGTATAACTGATAGCCTGGAATGTATAGAATGAGATACCAGCTGGCAAGATAATAGACAGAGGGGAGAAATTGCTCGACGTGATTTCGCTGATGATTTCAATCAGGAAATTGGTGTATTTGTAGTAAATGAGTGGTAATAGGTCTAAGATGATGATTCCCCACATCAACATCTTACGTCTCTTGCCTTCTTCTTTTCGCAGTCGTTCTGTGAGGAAATAGGATACCAGAACCGTGGCTGGCAACAAGAGCATCAGCACGCCATTGGCCTTGTAGGCAAAGAACAGACTAAATACGATGACATACGCCAACATGAGTTGACGTGTGGAATACCGGATGAAAATGTAAATCAGATAAAACACAAGAAACGTCAAGACAAATGGTATTGAAATAAACGACCATGTCTTGTCGGGTTGTGTAAATAGACTTACAAAAAAATCCTGCATAATTCTATACTCTAAAGCCTAATGTCTCTGGAATGGGGTAGAATAATACGATTATACCGAAGGCTTATTCAAACGACGCCCCTTGTCCTTTACTTTCATCACTTCGATATGTTCGATGCTGTAGGGGCGCTCCTCCAAAGGCACATTCAATACCACAGGGTGAACACATTCCTGACTATTCAACCAGGTACATATCTCGTCCATCCATATACGGGCACCAGCGTTAGTGGGGTGGAGCTTGTCGCTACGACGCTCCATTTCTATATTTCGAGAGTCGAAAAACGCTCGCTTGCCAAATACCTTGGCAATTTCATCGTTAAGTCCAGTGTCAGGTGTCGTATTGGGTGGACCGATGAATATACATGGCACCCCATTGGCCTTGGCTTGCATACGGGCAAGATTGGCATTGATGGCTTTAATGTTTTTTGATGTTAATTCATTGCTGCCCATGCAGTAGATGATAAATGTGGGCTTCACCTTATCTATATAATAGTCCATCGTCTCGCCGCTCCAAGCTGTTGTGGTACTGCCATACCATGTGACGGCATACATCGTGTCGCCATTTTCCCTGCAATAGTCGTAAAAACGATAGGCCAGTGGCTCTACCATAGAGTCACCGACAAAAAGGAAATGTTGAGCAGTAGTGTCTGGCTCCAACGTTTCCTCTACTTCAGCCAACATGTTTACCTCCTCTTTTTCAGGCTCCGAAAGGTCAATGTCAATTTTCTTTAGCAACTGTTTGGCAAAAGTCATGCCGTATGGCGATTGTGCATAGATAAATAGAGCCGAGAAGACAATAACTAATATTAATAATACCTTTATTTGAGATTTCATGCTGGTCTGGAGACTGTATGTCTATTCTGATAAATAATCAAGATCTGTTTACACCCACTTCGAGAGGTCTTTCTCTGCGACAAATTTCATGTCGTTGAGAATGATTGTCTCGCGGGTAAGGTTGGCATCTGTTGTGCGGAAAATCAAAATTCCCTTGCCACGCAGGAGGAATGTGTACATGTACGTGATACCTATACCTGCATTGCTGAGAATCTCCATGGCATCGCAGGCACGGCCAGGAATATCGTCAAGTTCGATGGCGAAGACATCACTGAGTGCAACGGTGACACCTGCTTCTTTTAGTCCATTGTATGCACGCAAAGGTTCGCTGCAGATGACTCGATAGATACCATTGTCGGCAGTGTCGGAAATAGTTGATGCAATCAACTGTATCTCCAGTTTTTTAAACAACCTGAGAACGTTGACAAGAGCATTCGATTTGTTCTCGAGGAAAATGGATAATTGATGTATTGTCATAATATGGAAGAGATAAAGTTAGAATTGTTTTCTCAAATCTACCACCCTGACTGCTTTCTTCTCGTCTGAGGTCTTCAGGCTGCCTTTTGGCAACAACTTAACCTTTGGCGTAACAAGAATCTCATCTTTCAGACGACGGGTGATGTCACGTGTGAGTGTCTGTAAACGCTGGTAATCGTCGGTGAACAACTGGCGTAATTCCACTTCGACGGTCATGGTGTCGTTACCATTCTCTGTCTGGAGCGTAATCAGATAGTCGGTGCCAAGTTCTTTGTACTTGAGCAGTATCTTCTCAATCTGGATGGGGAAGATGTTGACACCCTTGAGAATCATCATGTCATCGCTGCGGCCTTGCAGACGGGCAATACGACGATGAGTGCGGCCACATGGGCAATCGCCCGAGAGAATGCGGGTGAGGTCACGGGTGCGGTAGCGAAGCAGAGGCATTGCCTCGCGATTAATAGTCGTGAGCACCAGCTCGCCTAATTCTCCATCGGGCACAGGCTCTAATGTCACGGGGTCGATAATTTCAACGATGAAATAGTCTTCCCAGATATGGAGACCATTTTGCACAGGACATTCAAATGCAACGCCTGGTCCCATCATCTCGGAAATGCCATATGAGTTGTATGCTTTTACGCCTAAGTTCTCTTCGATGCGCTTGCGTTGCTCCTCGCTATGTGGTTCGGCACCAATACAGAGGACACGCAACTTCGTGTCATGTCGTGGATCTACATGCTCCTCTTTCATCACTTCGTAGATACGAGACGCGTAACTGGGGATGGCATGGAGAACGGTAGTCCCAAAATCTTTGATGAATTTTATCTGACGCAGGGTGTTACCAGCTGCTGCGGGGACGGTGAGCATACCCACACGCTCTGCACCATACTGGAAACCCAGTCCCGCGGTAAACATACCATAACCAGCGGAATTCTGAAACACATCCTCGGGGCGGCTACCTACCATCCATAGACAGCGTGCTACGGCATTGGCCCATTCGTCCAGGTCTTTCTGGCTATGAAGCACCACGGTGGGATTACCTGTGGTACCACTAGAGGAGTGAAGGCGTACACATTCATTCAGTGGGACACTGGCAAGTCCAAAAGGATAGTTCTCGCGAAGGTCTTCCTTGGTCGTGAATGGAAGACGTCTCATGTCTGCAGGACTGGTGATGCTTTCCGGAGTTACACCAGCTTCTTGCAGTTTTTTTGCATAAAAAGGATTGTTTATGCAGTGGTTTACTGTGTCGCGCAGACGCTCGGTCTGAAGTGCCTCCAGTGCCTCACGACTCATGGTCTCAAGCTCTGGGTTAAAGTATGGAGAATAATTCATCTGATTGAGATAATTGTTTATTTTTCGTTTTGGAGTGCAAAGATAGTGCAAATTGAGTGAAATGCAAAATAAAAGGAGTTTTATTTTCATTTCCGAGATGCAGCCTTTCTTATCATAAAAATAAAAATGCATTGACATAGAGGCACAGGAAAAAGATAGTGAGAAAAGAAATAACTCTGTTTCTTTGTGTCTCTATGTTTAGTATTCATATATCACAAACTTTATTAATTTGCCTTTTTTCAAATATTTTTTACTTGTTGTTTGCGCATAATAAAAAAAAGAGTTATTTTTGTGCATCAATTCTATCGTTCTACCTTTTCATTACAATATGAATATACCTTCAGTTGACCAAGTGTTTGCTATTTTTAGTAAACTCAATCAGATACCACGCCCCTCACACCACGAGGAAAAAGTGGCCGATTTTATTTGTGACTATGCCCGAAAATTGGGACTTGAATACCAACGTGACATCAACAACTGTGTGGTGATTCGCAAGGCAGCCACTCCAGGATACGAACACGCTGAGCCTATCGTTGTGCTCAATCACATGGATATGGTTTGTGTGGGAATGAATAATCCACTTACAGATACCGTCAAACCGTACGTTGACAATGGGTGGATGAAAGCTAAAGGGACTTCACTCGGCGCAGACAATGGAATCGGACTCTCGATGGCTTTGGCTATGTTGGCGGATGATACAGTTGTGCATGGTCCCATAGAGGTAATTACTACTACCAATGAGGAGGATGGCATGACTGGTGCCGCAGGCTTGTCAAAAGACTTTATCCGTGGTCGCAAGGTCATCAACCTTGACTCTGAGGATTATGATACTATCACTACAGGGGCCGCAGGGGCATATCTTCAGGAGCATCGCCTACCTATACATTTTGAAAAGGCACCTGGTGGGAAGCGGCGCTGGTTCCGAATCACTATCAATGGTGGAAAGGGTGGACATTCTGGAGTTGACATTAACAAAGGTAGGGCAAGTGCTGTGGTTTTGTCATGGGCTATTCTTGCAGCTATCTACAATGAATACGACATGGAGCTTGCTTCTATCTCAGTGGGTGAGGCCAATGCTTCCATTGCCACGAAGGCCGAAATGGTGATTACTGTTGCTTCGGGTGAACCTGCAGAGTTTGTTAAGGCTCAGCAAGAGCAGTTTAATACTTGGGTTCAGGAGGAATATGGTGATACTGACCCCAATATCACATGCCAAATTGAGAAAATCGAGCCACAGACTCAGATTATTAACCATGATGCCTTTCACGCTTTCATGCTTTGTATGGAGCAAATTCCCCAGGGTGTGTTGAAGATGAGCAACACCATGAAGGATACTGTTGAGACTTCCAATAATGTGGGGCGCATTGTCACAGGTGAAGACCATATACTTGTTACTACACATACCAGGAGCTTTATCGATGCTGATATGGTGAAAACTGGGCAAGATATAGCCGAGGCCTTTGCTGAACAAGGAGCTTCTTCGGTCGTGCTAATGTCGGCACCGGCATGGCAAGAACGTCAGGATTCTGATTTCTTACGTCTCACTTCAGACGTCTTCCAAGAGGTCTTGGGATGGCGACCACGCCCCGTGGCTATGCACTTTGTCCTCGAAGCAGGTTATTTCGTGCAAAAATATCCTGGTATTGAAATCGCCAGTATCGGGCCGCGTATTGTGGAGCCCCATTCCACCGCCGAACGAGTGGAAATCTCTACTATTGAGGATATATGGAAGGTGTTTATACATTTGTTACACCGACTGGCATCATAAAGTCTCTCAAATACTCAAACGCCCAAACTTATTAACTTAAGAACTCATCAACTCATCAACTCATAATATGCAAACAGAGATTAAAAGAATCGTTCTTACCGGTGGACCATGTGCTGGAAAGACCACTGCATTAGTTAAAATTATCGAGCATTTCTCCAGTTTAGGATACAAGGTGTTTACCATTCCAGAAATTCCAACTCTTTTCAGTCAGGCTGGAATGAATTACTTGACCAAAAATGAGGGACTTTTCTATGAAGGTGAAAAGGCGACGCTTGAACTTCAAATAGCCTTTGAGGATAAATTCATGCGTATGGCGCAGGAGTGTGAAGAACCCACCGTTATTGTTTGCGACCGTGGTGTGATGGATATCTCCGCCTACATGACACCTGAGATGTGGGAAAAAATCACCGCTGAGTTAGGCACCTCTTCAGCACAACTCCGTGACCAGCGATACGATGCAGTGCTGCATCTTGTCTCGGCCGCTGATGGGGCAGAAGAGTTCTATACCACATCAAATAATGCGCAGCGATACGAGAAAAGAGATGAGGAGGGGCTGCGAATTGCACGTATGCTCGACAAAAAGGTCATTGATGCTTGGAAAGGCCATTCACATTTGCGTGTAATCAATAACCACGAAGACTTCGACAAGAAAATCAATCGTGTGCTTAAAGAGATTTCATATGTTCTTGGTTTACCACAACCGATTGAGGAAGAGAGAAAATATATTGTGGAATTGACAGGTGAGCTACCAGACAGTATTGAGAGCGATATCGTTCAGACCTATCTTGTGGCTGAACCAGGGTGTGAGGTAAGGCTTCGTAAGCGCAGTTGGCAGGGGAAAAATGTCTATGTGCATACCACTAAGAAGAAAATCTCCGAAACAGAACGACTTGAAACCGAACGGCAGATAAGCAATAATCTCTATCAGTCGCTACTACAGCAGGCTGACCCCTACCGCAAAACTATTCATAAGATACGCAGGAGCTTTATCTGGAAAGGACAGTATTTCGAGCTCGACTCTTTCACTGAACCAGTTGAAGGCTTGATGATCCTTGAGACTAAGGGTGTGGCTTCGGATGAGTCGGTGAAATTTCCACCCTTTATTCGTGTGATAGAGGATATTACTGGAAATAAGAAGTATTACAACTATAATATTGCGCTAAAGAATTGATATGGCATTATTTCCTATGTCTATACAGGTACAGGTTTTTCCAATTTGGGAAATTTACTAAAAAAAAACTCTTTTCACGCATTTTTCATCTGATTTTTATATATCTTTGCCGCGGATACACAAAGCTGCATAATATATAGATGCTTATCGATAAGTAGAAAGTATTATTAGATGATTATTGTGGAAATTTGTGTTAAAACATCTATTACATATAATAAATGTTCTCCAATATAATTTAGGTATTAGGCTTTATAATCAATAGAGTGTAATTTTTCTTGAAATGAGAGTTGCCGTCTGAGATGGATAGCGACTCTTTTTTATTTTTTCACTTTAAACTCTATTTCTACATCTTCCATGTTCGCCCCTTTATTGTCTTTTTTGTTGAAAATAATGTTGGACAAAGTCCCATGGTATTTCCCTTTCTTCATATTGGCATCAGTGATTATGGAAAGTGTGATAATCGGTCCGGAATTACCAATAATTGGGGTTTGATTGAACGAAAATAACAAAATTCTAAATAATCCAGCCTTTTGTTCCTTAATTACAACGGATGGTTGGGCTTTTCTAACACGATCTGACAAAGTGAATTGATAGCCACTTCTACGGTTGTTGCACAATGATATTCCTTCGGGCAGTTGAAGGTCCATTTGGAAACCATTATATGTTTCATCAGGGTTCGACAGTGATATGACAAGTACAGCAGTGTCACCACGATGCGTTGTTATGGGAGAAACACTAATCTTTGAAGTTGTTTTGCCATGGGGATTATCGTTGACAGCCATAAAGGTAAATGGCAGTAATGCTATTAAGAAAAATAGAATTTTAGTTTTCATAGTGTTACTTGTTATTTGTTGTGTTAGAATGGATAATCTACATTCCAGAGGAAAAGAGCATTGCCTGGCATACTTTCACCGGCTGCTGTGCGCTCTCTTCCTTCGACGATGTGCTGAAACTCATCCATGGAAATCTTTCCCCGTCCTAAATCAATCAAGGTGCCAACAACAGCACGTACCATATTGCGCAAAAAACGGTTGGCCGTGATGACAAACATGTATTGGCCGCTATCGAGTTTCGTCCACTGGGCATGGGTTACATTGCACAGAGTGGTCTTCACGTCTGTATGTGACTTGCAAAAAGCACCAAAGTCTTTGTATTTCGTGAGAAGTGTGCCTGCCTCGTTCATCAAGTCAAAATCCATTTGGTAATGGATGGGACAGGAGTAACGCCAAAGGAATGGGTCTTTCTTTGTATGGATATAATAATGGTATGTTCGGGAGATGGCGCTAAACCGTGCATGCATGTCGTTTGCCACAGGGATGATATGGTCGATGGAGATGTCGCGAGGGAGGATGCGATTCAGACGATACGACAGCTGCTCCGTATCGAAGGCTTGCTCTGTGTCAAAGTGTGCCACCATCATACGGGCATGTACGCCGGCGTCAGTTCGACCTGCACCCACTATTTCGATATTCTCACGTAGCATGATGGACAGTGCATGCTGCAATTCAGCCTGCACTGAGTTTCCATTAGGCTGCACTTGCCATCCGTGGTAGGCGCTGCCATCGTACGCTAAATATATGAAGTACCTCATAACCTCACAACCTAATATTGTCTTAATGCACTGAGCAACTGACTGTTTTCGGTCTTTGTTCCAATGGTGATACGCAGACAGTCGGCACAGAGCTGTACGCGGGTGCGGTTGCGCACAATAATTCCTCTACCTACTAGGTAGTCGTAGATAGCTTGTGCGTCACTTACGCGTGTCAGGAAGAAATTGGCATCCGTGGGGAAAATCTTTTTGCAAATAGGTAGTTGGCTGAATGCGGCAATCATTCGTTCACGTTCCAAAAGTAAGGTGCGCACCCATTCCTCCACCAATATTGGAGATTTCAGCATTTCGATGGCTTTCTCCTGAGTAAGTATGTTTACATTATAAGGATATTTCACCTTATTCATGATTTGAATAATATCTGGCTGTGCGAATGCCATACCAAGTCGTATGCCTGCGCAACCCCAAGCCTTACTCATCGTGTTGAGAACGATTAGATTGGGGTGGTCATCCAATTGACTCCTCATTGTGCGATGGCGTGAAAAATCTGCGTATGCCTCATCCACAATCACAAGACCGTCAAACTCTTTTAGGATTTTGAGAATTTCTTCTTCATCAATGAGGTTGCCAGTGGGATTGTTGGGTGAACAAATCCAAATAAATTTGGTGTATCTGTCACAGGCATTAAGCATCTTTTGGGCAGACATTTGATAGTTGTGGTCCAGCAAGACAGGGCGGTATTCCACGTCGTTGATGTCCGCACATACTCTATACATGCCGTATGTAGGTTCCATCGCTACCACATTGTCGATGCCAGGTTGGGTAAAGCAGCGGTAAAACAGGTCGATGGGTTCATCGCTGCCATTACCTAAGAAAATCTGCTCCTCCTTCACTTGCTTCCTTTTGGCCAACAAAGCTTTCAATTCATGTTGCAAGGGGTCTGGATAACGGTTGAGGGGATTATTATAGGGATTTTCATTGGCATCGAGAAATACATGGGCATCGTGTCCGCTATATTCGTCGCGGGCACTGCTATAGGGTGATAGTTTCCAGATGTTGGGGCGGGTAAGTTCTTTCAGATTGCGCATCAATAATATGAGTTTTATCAATTACTAATTATGTGCCATATTCTCATTCCCAGTCGTGTCATTGGCTATCAACGTCCTGTATTCTCAGGCTCATTGCATTTTGATGGGCATACAGCTGTTCATTGGCTGCCATTACCTCCACAGCACGTCCTATAGATTTTATACCTGCCTCGCTAAGATGTTGGAAGGTAATCTTACGACAATAACTATCGAGGTTGACACCATTATAAGCAAGGGCGTAACCGTGTGTGGGGAGGGTGTGGTTGGTACCACTGGCATAGTCACCGGCACTTTCACAAGCATATGGACCAAGGAAAACACTACCTGCATTGATAACCATTGCCGATAGCGATTCGTAGTCACTGGTGGATATAATCAAATGTTCAGGAGCATAGGCATTGCTCAGCGCCATCGCCTCTATTTTGTCATGAACGAGGATGAGTAAACTGTTGTCCAAGGCCTTAGAGGCAATCTCTTTTCTGGGCAATACGGCCAGCTGACTTTCCACTTCCTTTTCCACTTTGTTGAGCATCTCTTCAGAAGTGGTAATCATTACAGCCTGAGAATCGATGCCGTGCTCTGCTTGTGAGAGAAGGTCGGCAGCCACAAAAGTAGGACAGCTACTATCATCTGCAATAACGCATACTTCGGAAGGGCCGGCGGGCATATCGATTGCTACGTCGTGTAGCGAGACTTGTTGCTTAGCAGCCATGACATATTGGTTGCCAGGTCCGAAAATTTTATAAACCTTGGGGATACTTTCTGTACCGTAGGCCATGGCGCCTATTGCTTGTACACCTCCGGCTTTAAAAATTCTATTCACACCAGCGATGCGTGCTGCCATGAGAATGGCTGGGTGAACCTTTCCCTCACGATTTGGAGGGGTGCAAAGCACAATCTCTCGGCATCCTGCTATTATTGCAGGGGTTGCAAGCATCAATATCGTACTAAAGAGGGGGGCTGTACCCCCGGGGATATACAGGCCAACTTTCTCAATCGCCACGCTCTTCTGCCAGCAGGTCACACCTTCGCAAGTGTTCACTTTCTTGCCTTCGAATCGCTCTGACTCGTGGAATTTCTTGATGTTGGAATGCGCAAGTCTCAAGGCAGCTTTCAATTCTTCATCTACCAATTGCTCTGCCTCGTCCATTTCTGCTGAAGTCACTTCTAAAGTGTCAAGGCAGACATGGTCGAACTTCTCTTCGTAGCGGCGCACTGCAGCATCACCATTTTGGCGTATATCGTCTAGCACACTACAAACCACAGAAGTGAGGCTACTAACGTCCATCTGTGGCCGACGTACTATATCGTTCCATTCCTCCTTATTGGGATATCTTATAATTTTCATAACAACTCTGTTTTTGAGTTTAAACATAGAAGTAAGAGGTTAGAAGTTAGAAGTAAGAGGTTAGAAGTTAGAGGTAAGAGGTTAGAAGTTAGAGGTAAGAGGTTAGAGAAATGATTTGAGGGCGGCGTAATTTTCAATCTTCAATCTTCAATTTTCAATATAAAATGGTATTGTCCCTTTAACTCCCCTTTAACTCCCCTATAACTACTTTTTAACTACCTTTTATTCTCAATTTTCAATCTTCAATTTTCAATCTTCAATCTTTAATATAAAAATGGTATTTTCCTTTTACTTCTAACACCTATAGTATCATTTTCTCTATTGGTGTCACCAGGATTCCCTGTGCGCCCAATGCTTTCAGACGACCGATAATCTCCCAGAAGCGCTTTTGATTGAGCACTGTATGCACCGAACACCATTGCTCGTCTGCCAACGGGATGATGGTGGGACTCTTCAGTCCGGGCAGCACCTTGATAATTTCATCGAGCATGTCTTTGGGCACATTCATGCGAACATATTTCTTGTCCTCTGCCTGGCGCACAGCTCCGATTCTAAACAAAAGTTCTCGAAGAGTTTCACGCTTGGTGTCATCCAGTTCTTTGTTGGCTATGAGCAGAGCCTCGCTCTTCATCAGTACCTCTACCTCGCGAAGATTGTTGCTTATCAGTGTCGAACCGCTGCTAACAATATCGAAAATGCCATCGGCAAGTCCGATACCCGGTGATATCTCCACACTGCCAGTGATGACGTGAATTTCTATATCTATCTCATGCTCGTCCATGTAGCGGCGTAGGATGTTGGGGTAGGAGGTTGCTATCTTCTTACCTTCAAACCACTCTAGACCAGTGTAGTTCACCTCTTTGGGAATGGCAAGCGACAGACGGCATTTACTAAATCCCAAGCGCTCAACGATGTCGGCGTCTTCACCACGCTCACAAAATTCATTCTCACCTACGATGCCAATATCAGCTACACCTGTGGCTACACTTTGGGGTATGTCATCATCACGTAGGTAAAGTACCTCGATGGGGAAATTGGTTGATTGTACCAATAAAGTGCGTTTACTGGAACTTATTTTAATGTCTGCCTCTGCGAGCAGGTTCATCGTGTCGTCGAAGAGACGTCCTTTGGATTGTACGGCAATTCTAAGCATTTTTCTTATGTCTTCTACGTGTTTACTCTTATAAAAATTTACATATTCTTAAAAATCGTTGCAAAATTATCCTTTTTTGACCATAAATCCAAAAAATGAATTAATTTTGTAGCCGATTAGCAATAGTAGTATCTAAAAAGTGTATAGAATATTCATATTTATAGCATTTGTCCTCTTTGTAGCATGTTCTGAAAACAAAGAGCCTGACAAAGCAAAACTGCCGTGGAGTCAAACATCAGAAACACGGTCGGATACTTCTGCATATTATTCACTTGGTGAGATTCTTGACAATGGTGAACTCATCATGCTTACGATTTCTGGACCAGATACTTATTTTATTGAACGAGAGCAACCATTAGGTGTTCAATACTTGCTTTGTGAAAAACTGACCAAGGAATTGGGTGTGATGGTACGAGTGGAGGCTTGTCAGGATACATTGGAAATGGTACAAAAGCTACGTAATGGTGAGGGTGACCTCATCGCCATGCCTATAAGTAAAACTATTCAGGGTAACGATAGCCTGTTGTTCTGTGGGCCTGGCGACGAAGAAGCCCAATGGGCGGTCATGGAATACAACAAACTGCTTGCCGATACCATCAACAGCTGGTACACCCCGGATTTGTTGGCAGAGGTGGACAAAGAGATGGAGAATATCTTTAATGGCATGGTGATGCAGCGACATGTATATGACCCTATCCTTAACGAGGCAAAAGGTGAAATTTCCACATACGACGAACTGTTCAAAAAATATGCCGACCAAGCTAATGTGGATTGGCGGTTAATGGCTGCTATATGTTACCAAGAGTCTTGTTTCGACCCTGATGCTCGTTCATGGGCGGGAGCATGTGGTTTGATGCAATTAATGCCAGCTACAGCTCAGGCATATGGTCTGGATATGACGCAGATTTTCAATCCAGAAATGAATATTGAAGTATCTGCGAAGGTAGTCAATGACTTGATAACGCTATTCAGAGATGTTCCTGATACTACCGAACGCCTGAATTTCGTCCTTGCAAGTTATAATGGCGGATTAGGCCATGTTCGCGACGCTATGGCGTTGACAGCCAAATATGGCGGTGATATGTTTTCATGGGAGGAGGTGTCTGAATATATCCTTCTTCTTCGTGAACCCCGTTATTATCACGATGCAGTTGTTAAATTTGGTTATCTGCGAGGTAACGAAACTTATGACTACGTCGAGCTAGTGCGTGAACGCTATGAACAATATGCCGCTGTCACAGGAGGTAATAGTGTCTTTTATGTGGATCAGCCTGGTGAAATGGGGGGCGTCAGCACCGTGCCACGTCGTGCTACTGGCGAAAACAAGTATCAGATTTAGTTTGTTTGTTTTTTGCGGATGAAAGGGGGAATCTTAATTTAGGAGTGGGGTTGCGGCGACAGCAAAACCATCGCATACGGAGAAAATACTTCATTTCTCAAATATCTTGCAAATCGAATGCAATGAAGCTTACTTCAATTGCTGAGGTGCAGCCGATATTCATGCGAAGCATAATCTTCAATTTCAATTTACAATCACATTCAGTCCTTTTCCTGCATGGTAATGGCTGCCGTCGGCATCATAGTAGATGGTGATGTTATGTCCGTGGTATCGTACACCATCCAGGCACCACCAAGGCCATTTTCCCTCTGGAATTAAGGGGCGTATGTCAATGGTATTGCCCTCTTGAGGGCGGAGACCTACCAGACCACTGATAATCAAGTCGCAGAAAGTGGAATGGTTGTAGTACCG
Organism: uncultured Prevotellaceae bacterium; assembly: GCA_900315075.1. Lineage (GTDB taxonomy): Bacteria > Bacteroidota > Bacteroidia > Bacteroidales > Bacteroidaceae > Prevotella. The sequence continues at coordinate 30,254 of OMXV01000025.1, forward strand.
GCTGCGTTCCTGGTCACCTTTTAACCAATAGCCTGTCACCTCATCGTGATATTCACCAATGTAGGGCAGTCCGCGATGACTATGACTCTGAACATATTTCTCCATTTCGTTGAAAAACACATTGGCATCGATGACGGGATTGGGATAGTCGTTGATGTAGTTGGCCATTGCCGTGAGGGTTTGTGAGGTAGCAAAGGGCCACACAGCTCCGTCCCACTCACATTTTCCCACACCGTGGGTGCGAAATGCTGGATGTCGCCGCTCGGCAGTAGTCAGACCTCGTGGGGCGCAAAATCCCTTTTCGTCTTTTACTTGCAGCCATGCCTCATCATATTTCCCGCTCTCAGGCAAATGGAAATACCAAGGGATGAAACCAATTGCCTCGCGAACATTGGCAAGACTGTCGGGACGACGGGTTTCAAAGAACGTGTGATTCTCATTCCAAAGCGAGTCTTCTACAAGACGACGTAAATTGACAGCCTTGTTGTCATAGAGGGTTGCTTGTTGCTCATTGCCAGCGAGCCGTGAAATGGCTGCGATGGCGCAGGCATTGCCATACATATAACTATTGATAGAGGGCCTCATATATTTCTTGCGGCGGCCACCACTGATGCTCTCCTCCATGGCATCCTGCACATCGGCTTGCCAATAGAGTCCATTATTTAGTTGGTGACTCTTCTCCCAGTTGTCATATTCCAGCGTTAGGTCATCAAGCATAGAAACAGCCAATTCCTTTCGCCCATCCACCAAAAAGCGGTCATAAATACTGGCGGCAGTCCACGAACTGAAATTACCGATTTTCGCCATGGCCTTACCATCATTGCCATGATACCATGTGTGGATGGTCTCATCTAAATAGATGGGGTTGCGTAGCCACCGCGCCTCGTGGATGTGATGCCCGAGAGCGGAGGCAATGAGGTTATATTGGTCGGCATAGGTGCGAGGAACCAGAAATTCAGTAATCGCATATCCTACCGGCGTCCGCTCGAGATGCTTGCGGAATGTCCACCAACGGTAATAATAGATTTCCTCAAAGTTTTTCTGTGGGCATTCAAACAGTGGGATGTTTTCTTGCATCCATGACCAAGCGCTGTCGTTGGGGATGGCCTGTACGATGTTCTCATCCTCCATACCGTTGAAATAATCCACATAATGTTTAAAATCATTATAGTGGAGCATAGACATCACGCTGTCGGCATCCATCGATTGGGTGCGGAAATGGGCAATCGCATAATCGGCAGGTGTGTCGGTAGCACCGGCGTTCTCCAGGGTGCCGTACCAGTCGGCAGGGGTATCAATGTCGGGGAAGGTGCGGCGGTTGCCTGTGCGCAACATCACCCTTTCAATGGCTTCCACGGGGGCAAAGAGCATCCGCTGTCCGGCTTTCTTGCCATCGATAAACACCTCGGCAAGTCGGCGACTGGTGGAGAGCCGTATTTCCATGTGATAGACCTTCTCCTTTTCATACTTGCCCATTTGTCCGTAGCGTGCACCACCTTTGCAACGGATGATACCCTCTTCTGTCAGTTCCACACGTGAACAGGCTGTACCTTTTTCATCCAGGAACTCTATCTGTAATAGTCCATTGGCATTCTGTCCTGCTCGAATATCAAACGACACTCTCAATTCTTTAGACAAAGGTATCTTGCGCTCTACTTTGCAATAGTCGAAGGGGTCTTCATCGTGCATGGTGAGCCATTCTCCGTCGATGCCCACGGATGCCATCCGGGGGGAATAAATGTTCCATTGACGTAAGTCGGAGAGTGTGTGGCAATTGGAGAAATCATCGTTGGCATGGGCGTGGGCGATTGTCTGTACAGGGACGGGAATGTGTGCCACCCAGATATCCTCCTTGTTCATACTGTACGTTACCCATAGGTCGCTGTCGGGAGGCGTGCCGTTGCCTTCCTGTATGCCACGAACATATTGTGGACCATAACTTTTATAGTTGCCACCATACCGCATGGGCGGAACTTCCCCACTGACCAGATTGAGCGTGGTGTAGTTCAGCCCGTCACTGCTCAGCGAGATGCCCAAAGGCCAACGGTATTCCGAAGGGTTATAGACCGTGGCGTAGGTGCCGTCGCTCAGTCGCTGTCCCCAGATTTTGGCGTTGCTGTTCACAAAACCCTTTGCTCGCTCCACTGGCTGCACCCAAGTGTTACCGCCATCGTTGCTGATGGAGGTAAGGGCATGTTTCCAGAGGCAGGCTTTGCGACCGTCGGGAAGGGTGTAGTAGCAAAACGCCTTGTATTCTTTGTTGAGGGGAATAAGTGGGTCGTTGCGGTCGGCTTCTTCTACCCATTGCATGCGGTATAAGGGATTGGCAAGAATTTCCTCGCAAGCACGACGTACACCGCGTGAGGCTTTGCGATAGTTGGGAAAATCAGTGTTTTTCTCGTTGAAACCGTGGTTGTAATAGATAAAATAGATAGGACCGAGGGTGCCATCCTCTCTAATCTCGCGCACCACTCGTCCGATGCCGTTGCCGTCGTTAGGGTCGTCTTTGCGGTCGAGGGCAACGCCATAGTTGCCCATGGCAATCAGTAGTCCATCTTTCGATACATAGAATCCGACACGCTGGTGCATGATAGCTTTCAGATGATGCGCTGCGTCGGTACGTCCTTCCTTGGTATATCCTTCTGGCACATCGTATTCTGGAAAAAGAATTATGGGGTCGCTCCAATGATAGCCGTCAGCAGAGGTCTGGAGAAGGGTGTGTGAGGGGGGCACATGCTCGTCAGATGGGTCACAAAGATAGTGAACATAAAATTTCCCCTTCCAATATGCCATCATCGGTTGGTGGTTGTAGGTCCATCCGTTGCCATTGGCAGCGGAGGGATGCTCACGGTTGGCTCGCATAATCTGAATATTGTGTACACCTACTACAGGCGACAGACGACCGTCGTGGGCAGTGGGATCGCTGAGGGTGGTGCCACTATAGTGTATCAAGTCGGTGACTTGTGCCTTGGCCACAAACACCATTCCCATCAAGAGGAGGGTGATTAGTATGCGTTTCATCGGGATGAGGAATTAGAGACTTTGATTAAATTCTTGACAATTTTAGCTGGTGCCTTGAAAATGGTACCATGTTTGTGGAGTGGGGGAATGGAGATGTGGTCGGAAAAGTCGTCAAAATGCTTAAAGTCGGTTGTAAAAGAGGCTCCAAAGTCATATTTCTTATAACGGTCATAATATATCAAATAACCATTGTCAATCCTGACGACAGTGGGACCTTCCACAAACTCCTCAGTAAATGGTTCCGAGGCAACGCTCCAAGGTCCCAAAGGGTCTTTTGCCGTGGAGATACGTAGGTTGCGGTTGGGACGGGTATTATCTTTCAAAACCATCACATAGTCCGATTTACCTCGTTTAATGATAGTGGCGTCTATGCTGCTAAAACCTGGGTCCATGAGCAGTTGTCCAGTGGTAAAAGTGTTGAAGTCCTTAGTCATGCTGTAATAAAGGCGATGGTTGTTGCGCTCATCTTCGATGCCTTTCTCAAAACGGTAGGGTATGCATGAGGCCCACACCACCATTGCCTGCTTTCGTTCGTCGTCATAAAACCATTCGGGTGCCCAAACATTTACGGTCGATGTGTCTTCCATCACCGTGATGAAGCGTTCCTTGCTCCAATGAGTCAAATCACGACTATTGGCATAGCCAAAACCGCGGTCTCCCTGCCAACTCGATGTCCAGACCAAGTGAAAAGTTCCATCGGGGGTGCGAAGAATGGATGGATCGCGCATCACATGTTGTTTTCCTACCTCTGGATGTAGCCATGTCCCTGGTATGCTATCCCAGTGCATTCCATCCCGACTAACCAAAAACCTTAGTCCTTCGTCGGCAGGTTCATGAAACGAACTATATAGATACCATTCCTCCGTGCCGCAGGAACAAAGAAATATTACTAATAACGTTGAAAATAATAGTTTTAAGTAGTCTTTTAGCATGATTATATTTTTTATTATTAGACGTTTTTGCCTCTTTTTTGTCGCCAAAGTCATATGGCTGTTTCATTTTTGTCCTAAAAAAATTGTTAAATCACGTTAATAGATTAAAACTCATATAAAATATTCTTTTTATTAGTAAAAAAGCACTAATTTCGCCAATTAATAACAACTTTAGAATAATAACACATTCTTATTTCTACACGAATCATAATACTAATTTATTAAAATAATTCAAGTAATGAGAAAATTATTCCTCATTGCCTTATTGGCTTTGTTTAGTACGAACATCTCGCATGCACAACGTTTCACAGATGAGTTGGACCGTGGTGTCGTGGCAGTTAATTTGAACGGTCAGGTGTTCGTCAGTTGGCGTATTCTCCCCGAGGAGTATTATGGTACCACCTATAATTTGTATAAAAACGGTTCGCTCGTGCAAGGCAACCTTTCCGTGAGCAACTGGACGGGTTCTGGTAATTCTTCGGATAATTTCACGGTGGCAGCCGTGGTGAACGGTGTGGAAGGTGAACTGTCGTCCGCTGCCAAGGTGTGGAACAGGTATGAGAGTAATCTGGCTGGTGGGCTTACCTTTACTCTTTCCCCCATCGTTGATCGCAATAACAGGGATGTGACGCATCATTATTTGTCGAACGATGCCATTTTTGCCGACCTTGACGGGGATGGACAGTTGGAGTTTATCATCAAGCGTATCAACCAATGGGACCAGAATCAGGGTTTCCCCGAAAATAATACCACAGAATATACTATCTGGGAGGCATACGACGTGAATTGGGCCGCAGGAACCATTAGCAGGATGTGGTGGATGGACACCGGTCCCAATATGGTGAGTGGTAGCAATTTCACCGAGACCAACCTGTTGGCATACGACTGGGACATGGACGGCAAGGCAGAGGTGATCATGCGTGGTGCCGACAATATGATTATCCATCATAGCAATGGCACGACAGAGACCATCGGCAGTACCAATGTCAATACCCGCAACACGGTCAATCACAGTAATGTGAATCAAGCCTATACCAACTATGGCAATGAATACCTTATTTATTTAAATGGTCAAACAGGTGTCACCTATTCTGTGACGGAATATCCCCTCAAACGTTTGGAGAATGGGGAAACCGACCTCAATGCAGCCTGGGGTGACGGATATGGTCATCGTTCAAGCAAATATTTCATGGGCGCTCCTTATCTTGATGGCAGAAAGCCCAGCATCTTCCTTGCACGTGGTATCTATACGCGGCATAAGATGATAGCACTCGATGTGAACCCATTGAATCATGCCCTCACCACACGATGGGAATGGCATGGCCCGGCTCATGGTACCATGCCCGGTTCGTACTGGTATGGCAATGGCAACCACAACTATGTGATAGCCGACGTGGATGAGGATGGCCGCGATGAAATCGTCTATGGCAACATGGTGATCGACGACAATGGCAAGGGTCTGAACTCCACTGCCTTCGGTCATGGTGATGCCATTCATGTGAATGATTTCGACCCTTATCGGAAAGGACTTGAAATATACAACTGCCTTGAGGATTCACCTGAATGGGGTATGGCCTATCGCAGTGGTTTGACAGGCGAGATATACAAACATTTCAGTTCCCCACCCGATGACGATGGCCGTGCACTTGCCGGTAATTTCGCCAATAATATTCCTGGGTCTTTAGGTCGTTCATGGTTTACGGATGCGCTCGGTTTGTCGTGCGACGAATACTTGTCCGACTTTACGGGTGTGTTCTCCGGTAAAAACGATGGTGTCAGAAATCTAAACTTCCGCATCTACTGGGATGGTGACCTGCTATCCGAAGCCATGGATGGTACTGGTTCTAACGACAATGGCTCCTGGCTGATGATTTATCACTGGAACGGTAGTTCCAACGACCGCGAGATGACCATGGAAGGCACCAGCAACAACGGTACGAAAAACAACCCCTCGTTCCAAGGCGACATCATCGGCGACTGGCGCGAGGAGGTGATGATGCGTGCCTCAAGTGGCGCTACCGTCACGGAGGATGGTACAAGTTGGGCTGTATGGGACCAACTCCTGCTCTTCACCACTGCCTATCCCTCTTCCTATCCCATCTACAACCTCTGGGGCGACCATCAATATCGTCAGGCCATGGGTACGCAGATGCAGGTGTATAATCTTCCCCCGAATGCCAGTTTCTTCCTCGGCGAGTTGGAGGGCATCACACAGGCTCCACCACCATTGCTGAACCGTGGGCGTGTAGAGGTGCGCAACGGTGATGTCATTTCTGCCACACACAATGGCGAGCATGTAATGCTGGCAGCCACGGGCAATGCCCAGGTGAATGTGGCAAGTGGTGCCACTCCGAAGATCTTCACCGACAATGCCCCATGGTGGGTGCAAGGCAACAACGTCTCCGAGGCACAGAATCTGACGGAGGCTTCCACCACAGTCTATACCCATACCCTCACGGGTGCTCCTTTCACTGGTGAGACCATGGTGGTGAAACAGGGTGGGGGAATTCTCGTTCTCCCTGGTGACGAGCAGACCTATACCGGCGACACCAAGGTGTGGGCAGGAACATTGCAGTATGATGGCAAGATGACCAACAGTAACGTATGGCTAAACCGCTTTGCTGCACTGAGTTCCACTGGTGGTGAGTTCAAGAATGTCTCTGCCGAGTATGGCGCAGAGATTCTCCCCGGTGGCACTGCTGCCAATGTGAGCGAAGTGACCATCGAGAACCTCACGTTAGGTTTCGGCTCCCGCGTGGTGTTCGACCTCAACGGTAAGAATATGGGTGACAACGACCTCATCCATGTCACCAACCTGACGTTTGAAACCAAAACTGATGCGGCATGGGTGAACTATGGTCCCAAGAATCTTAAGCCCGTGTTCCACTTCAATCTTATGAGTCCATTACCCGGCGGACGCTATCCCATCGGAACATACACCAATTCACCCCAGTATGCTTCGCTCGATGATATCATTGTTGACGGCATCGATGCCAACCGCAACCCAACGGTATTCGTGGATGGCGGCATTATCTATTTGGAAATCAATGATATGCCTGCTACATCAGAGCCAGAGATTGCCATCATCGACATGGTACAGACCGACCTCACCAACCTCTATCCTTCTTCTTCGGCCACTTCCTATTATATGCCGAAGGTAGGTGTCACAGTGGCAGAGATGAATGGTGTGAAACCCTCGCTCAGTGGCGAGTTTACCGACCTCTATGGCAATGTGACATTAATTGAGAGCACACCCGCCGAAATCTATTATAACATCGATTACTCTAACAATGGGACAGCGTCCGACTGGAACCAAGGAGGAAATGGGCAATGCACCACTTCCTTGGCAGGCGACAATGATCATGGTAATTATGTAAACATTTCATGTAGTGGCAGCGGTTCCCGCTTTACTAATTGGAATATCAGCGCCAATCCAGTTACAGCAGATGTCTATACCGTAGAATTTGAGGCTGCCTTGGGTTATTCAAACACGAATAATGAATATGATGACAATGAGTTGATTCTGCATGGTGGTGTTGCCACTGCTACAAATTTGTATAGGTTTAATGGCACCAATTATTTCTTCCGTATCACCGGTGGTAAGAAGAAAGGTACGACCTATACGGTGAATGGTGATTCCAAGACGATTACTATGGGCAATCTTGCATGGGCAAAATACAAGATAACTGTAGATCAGTCAACCAAGAAGGTTTCCTATCAAATTACATGTGGTAATAATTCCATTTCTGGTGAATATACCGTGGATACCTCTGTCTCCACCGACATGGGTGGTATCTTTATGAGTTTGTCAAGGGGAAGTACGGGTGCAAAAATCGACAACATAAAGATCTCTTCACCAGAGAACATTTTCAGCGAATTTACGTTCGAAAGACCGGGTACGTTGCGTGTCACTGCCAAAGGTGATGCTTCGACAGCCGACAATTTCAAGACCTTCACCGTAGAGAATCCATATGTGAAGTTAGGTAGTCTAGAAGACTATTATTTGGAGGACTTTGAGGGTGGTTCTATGCCATCACAATGGAAGAGCCAAAATGCCCAATCTTTATACAGCGTAGAAAACTGGAGTGGAGACCTTTATTTATATTTTGAACTGAATACCAATCATAATAATCGTAGCGCATACTGTGATTTGAGTGGTCTTAATATCGAATCCAACAAATACACAATTGATTTTGATGCCACCCTTCGGCCAGGTAGTGGTGATAAGGCTCAGAATCAGATTGCACTCTTAGCAGGAAACCTGCCGGCTGCAAATAATAACGCCACTGAGAATATGCTTTTCTCCGCCGTTAACGGAGGCCCGAGTTCAACGGAATATACCATTTCCACCAGCAACGGTCAAGTGATAACAATCCCATCCGAGGCATGGTGCCATTATCATTTTGTCATAGATAAGACACAGCGAACTATCGAGTGGACTATCACTAATTATTATAATAATAATGCGATTATTGGCGAAGGATCTGATGCGATTCCTGCTGGTACAAGCACAGATATCAAATATATCTATTTTATGATGGGTCGCTTTAACGGAGCCTTCGGCATTGACGATGTTCAAATCTCTGAATATTCTGAGTCAAGTGTTGGGGGGACAGAATACCTCCCCGTCAGCGTCCACGACGAGTTGCTGACGAACCTGCCAAACGCAGTGACCAACGGCAATGCCCACATTTGGCGTAATGGACTTAATACCACCACTACATGGGCATCACTCGTGCTGCCGTTCGACATGACCTCAGACCAGGTGACAGAGGTGTTTGGTGAGAATACCCAAGTGGCTAACCTTGTCACAGACATGGGCAATGCCACCCAACTCTATTTTGAGACCGATAGCCGCACTATCCATGCCAATCAACCGGTACTTATCAAGGATGTCTCAAATCCAGCACCTTATTTAGTAATGGACATCTCCAGTAATCCTATAGCTGTACCAGTTGTACAGAATGCACAGTTCCAGTATATCGGCAACTACGATAACAAGGGCTCGATGCCATTCTATCACAATGTAGACTATTTCTTCAGCAACAATAAGTTGAGCACAGTGAAGACTGATGGCACTTACATGACTTTGAAGGGTTATCGTGGATATTTCCATGCCAATGATGGCGCTGAAGCTACCATTTCGGTGCTCTTTGACGACCCATCGGGCGTCCGTGACATTACTACAGCAGCGCCAAAGACCTTTAACGTCTATTCTCTCTCGGGACAGATTATCCGTCGGAATGCCACATCATTGCAAGGACTCACACGCGGAATCTATATTGTCAATGGCAAGAAATACCTTGTCAAATAATCACTTGTGGAATCTCTTAATCAAATGAAGACAATGAGCAAGCAAATATATATATCACCCGAGACGGATATCTGTGTGCTACGTATGAATGGTCAGGTGTTGCAAGGCTATACAGTCATAGACCTCAGCAGCCCCCAAGAAGTGACAGAGGGAGAAATCAATACCAATGATGGTAATCTCTGGGATGAAGAAGAATTGGCAGATGAAACTGACAATAGACTTTGGGATAAACTATAGTTCATCCAATGAATAATGGAGCGCGGACATCCTTATATGCAACAAATGTATTGTTGCAGAAAAGATGTTCGCGCTTACTATTGTTAAAGAGCACCACAGCAATTGAAGCAAGTTTCATTGCTTATGATTTACACGATATTTGAAAATTGAAAAATGGAGTATTTTCTCCGTATGCGAGGGTTTTGCCGTCGCCACAGCTGCCCCACTATTAAACTCCAAAGCACAAATTCAAAAACTCAAAAACTCAAAAACTTAAAAAACATACCACAATGACCTACAAACAAATCAAATTATTATTTTTAACATTCCTGTTGTCTTTAGGAATGGCACAATCGGCTTCTGCCGAAGTTTTTAAAGCATATAATGTAAGTAATTTACAAGGTGAAACAGTAGAAGGTTCTGGAACTATCACCTGGCTCGTAGGAAATGAGACGAGTGGTACGGCTGCAGAAGGGATTGAGGTAGGTCTCTCCGCTGCCACTGTGAGCATAGGTAGTGGACTAACTGTTGAGAATGTCACCTACTTCGACACCCAGATGGTGAAATACACACCACTTTCATCAAACTCAGGTTGTGTGGAGGATGTGATGATTGAATATAGGGTAAAACCTAAAAAGGGTGTAAAATTCAAACCCACAAACGTTTCCTATGCTGCTGTGAAAGTAGGAACTGATAATGCCACCTATTCCTGGAGTTACACTTTGGATGGCGTGGAAAGCAACATTACCAAGATAGATGCAAAGCAAGACCTGTTGCGCAATAATGGTGCCAATTCATCTACGGCCAGCCTTATACATAGTCATGACATCACAGCTGAGGGTGCCGACGAGTTTACCTTCCGTTTCTATATTTCTGACTGTGCCAACAATAAGAACATTTGTATCGGTCATGTTATCATCAATGGTGAGGTAAGTGGTACTATACAAGATGTCGTTACCTATACATTCTCAGCAGTTGCCAATCCATTAGAGGGTGGTACAGTGTCGGTCTATCCAAATGCAGCGGCGTATGAGGCTGGTGATGAACTTACTCTTACCGCAACTGAGAATTTTGGATATGATTTCGCCAACTGGACCGATGACCATGGTGATGTGGTCTCAACAGAAGCTAAATTTAAATATACCATTGGAAGAGATGTGACGTTAACGGCCAACTTCATCCCAGTGGATACTTACGCCCTGAACCTCTCTGTGGATGGAACCAATGGTTATATGGTTCAGGTGAGTCCTGTTGGAACTATGGTGGAAGGGAAGATGATGTATGAAAGGGATACCTATGTGACGTTGAAAGCCAACAGTTATGCAGGACTTGTAACCTTCAACAACTGGAGCGATGGACAGACAGAAAGCGAGATTATTCTCAAAATGAATGAAGACAAGGAGATTGCTGCTATTTATTCACAGGAAGACATCATCGCCGGATGGGATTTCTACAAACGCGGTAATAGTGGACGTGTGGCCGATTTCTATTCCACGGACAACGAGACTGCTGCATTCACACTTACCAATGGCACTACCACCACTTCTTGGCTCGACAAGAGTACGGAGGCAGCTGGTGGCTATGAGTCGATGGCCGGTGCCGCCGTCAATTGGACCACAGGCAGTAGCAATGGTGATGTGGGACATTACTATTGGCAGACAAAGGTAAATGCTGAGGCATTCACTGATATCAAGGTGCAATTTGATATGCTCTACAACTACAATTCCTATACTGTTTATAATGTGGAATATTCCACTGATGGAGAGACATGGAACAATAATGGCAGTATCACGCTCACTGGTGCAAAGGCCGTCTGTTCATATAGTGGTACACTGCCAGTGAATGCCAACAACCAGCAATCGCTCTATATACGAATGATTCCTGATTACAATTCCGAGGTGCAGGGCTCTGAATCCAAAAATGATGGAAATGCCATCGCGATGGTCTTTATCACAGGTACAGAACAATTGGCTGATGACGGCAAGGCTCCTGTTTTGGTAGCTACTGTTCCGGAGAACAATGGTGTCAATGTCTCTGCAAACGGTAAAATTATCCTTACATTCGATGAGAAAGTGAAACTGGCAGAAAATGCAGCAGCCACATTGAATGGACAGCAACTGACAGGCAATGTAAGCGGCAAGACCGTCATGTTTGAATACAAGGGTCTGGAATATGCCACTACATACCAGTTCTTGCTTCCAGCCAACAGCGTTGGCGACTTGACAGACAACTATCTGTCAGAGGAAATCTCTATCTCATTCAGTACGATGGATCGTCCTGCCATCGAGAAAGGGCTGTATGACTATTATGTGAAGACCACAGACGACCTTGTGGCTGCCATTAAAGCCGCCAACAGTCGTAGTGACAAGAATGTGCGTTATCGCATCTTTATTTACAATGGCACATACACTTTACCACTGAGCAACACTGCCACCATTTCCAGTGATGACGGAAACACCTATCCAAGTCCTATAACTAATATTTCGGCATCCAATATCTCGTTTGATGGTGAGAGTCGCGATGGTGTCATCATCACCAATCTTCCCAATGGCACTCCTACGTACGCTGGCACTTATGGCACCACCAGCGTTTATGATGGTATCGGCAAGAGCGACGTTCTGCAAATCCAAGGCAGTGTCCGTGGGCTTTACTTCCAGGATGTGACCATAAAGAGTGGTATCAATGATGCTCTCGGTCGGAATATCGCCTTACAAGACAAGGGGTCGAGGAATATTTATAAAAATGTCAAACTATGGGGATATCAGGATACCTGGACATCCAACAATGATAATGGCCTTTACTATTTCGAAGGTGGATTGCTACGTGGACGTACCGACTTCCTTTGCGGCAAGGGCGATATTTTCTTCAATGAATGTGACATCCAGATTTGCATGAATACAGGTGGATACATCGCCGTGCCATCCAAGAGTATCAAATATGGTTATGTATTCAGCAACTGCACCGTCCATTGCGAGAGTAGCAGTCTCAATGGAAAATACTATCTCGGACGTCCATGGGGACAGGGTACACCATCAGCCCTCTGGATTAACACCAAGATGCAATATGCTCCTTCACCCATCGGGTGGGCTGAGATGAGCAATGGCTGGCCAAAACGATTTGCTGAGTATAATTCCATGACCATTTCTGGTACAACCGTGGATTTGAGTGGTAGAAAGACTATATTTGGCGACAACCATCCCAATAATCCCGTGCTGACAGCAGAGGAAGCTGCAGAGGCTTCTGACATGAAGAATATGTTTGGAGAATGGGATCCAACCTATTATACTGAGCAGGCTTCGGCTCCGCAGAATGTGAAACTAGACAACAGTACCCAAACCATAACATGGGACAACAGCAACTATGTGTTCTGCTGGGCTATTGTTAAGAATAGCAGTATTGTCGCATTTACCACCGAACCACGTTATATCGTCGATGACCTCACTGCAACATACGCTGTTCGTGCTGCCAATGAGATGGGTGGTCTTGGTGAGCCCACAGAGGCTGTTTTGAAAGATGATACGTCTATCGGTGAACAGCCTATTATCACAACTGCCAAAGATGATACCTTCAACCTACAAGGCATCCGTGTGAAAGCCAACAAGAAAGGGGTCTATATTCAGAATGGCAAGAAGATAGTAGTTAAGAGGTAGTTAAAGGGACAATACCATTGAAGATTGAAAATTGAAGATTGAAAATTGAAAATGAGGGGTTATGTCAATACCACTTCCGCCATCGTTGCAAATAACTTGTCAACTCTTCAACTTCAAATAACTGTCAACTCAACACAAAAAATTTTACGTAAACGTTTGCGTAGTTCAATTTATTTGTGTAAATTTGCCGTGGATTTTAACTAGACTGGAAAATGGCCGAAGGAAAGAACGTTAAACCACGTCGCATATCGTTGAAAGATTTGGCAGACCAATTAGGTGTTTCAATCGCCACCGTTTCAAGGGCTCTGAGGGGAAGCCATGAGGTGGGAGAGGAGATGCGTGAAAAGGTGAAAAGCCTGGCAAAAAAACTCAATTATCGTCCCAATCCCTTTGCACAGAGCCTTCGAAAGGAGGCACCACGTGTGATAGGTGTGGTCGTACCCAACTTGGTAACCCACTATTATGCCTCTGTGCTTGACGGTATTGAGGAATATGCCAGGAAGAATGGCTATTCCGTATTTAGTTCCAATAGCCATGAAGACCATACGCGTGAGGAGATGGCGGTGGATAATTTTATCTCCATGCATGTGGAGGGTATTATTGCCTGCCTGGCACAAGACACGGTGGACTATTCGCATTTCCGTGAAATCTACGACATGGGCATACCGCTCGTGTTCTTTGCACGTACTTGCCTGCCGGAACTTTTCTCTCAGGTGGTGGCCAATGGGGACGTGGCAGCACAACAAGCCACACAGCATTTTATCGACAATGGTTGTCGTAGAATAGCATTCGTTGGCGGTCCTAACCATTTGGACATGGTCATCCGTCGAAAACATGGATATTTAGAGGCATTGCGGGACAACCGAATACCTATCCGGCGCGAATTGGTAGCATGTGGCAAAATTGATTTCGATGTGGCCAGAAATGCCACACTGAAACTACTTGAGAGTGAAAATCCGCCAGATGCCATCTTAGCATTCAACGATATCATTACCTATGCAGCCTTCGATGCCATCAAGAGCAAAGGATTAAGAATACCCGATGATGTGGCAATCATGGGATTTACAGATGGAGATACTGCTGCTTTTGTCACCCCAAAACTCTCTGCCATTATGGATCAGGCACATCTGCAGGGTGAAAAAGCATGCGAACTGCTTCTACGAAACATCAATGGTGATAAACGTATCTACCGGGAGGTTGTCCCCATGATTCTCAAAATCCGTGATAGCAGCTGTAAAAACAACTCTTTAAAAGAGTAGTTAAAGGGACATTCCAATTGAAGATTGAAAATTGAAGATTGAAAATTGAAGATTGAAGATTGAAAATTGAAGATTAAAGATTGGAGATTATGCTTCGCATGAATGTCGGCTGCACCTCAGCAATTGAAGCAAGCTTCTTTGCATTCGATTTGCACGATATTTGAAAATTGAAAAGTTTTCTCCGTATGCCATGGTTTTGCCGTCGCCACAGCTATCCCACTTTTAAACTCCAACATACAAACTCAAAAACTTAAAATAACATGTTAAAACTGAGATTTTTTATTTCGACCATTATCATGGCATTTGCTACGATGGCATTTGCCGCAGGATTTACCAGAAACGGCAATAGTGTTTCCATCAACATTGAGACACCTGGCAAGGATGGAGCCAAAACCGTTTGCTTGGAAGTTATCAACGACAACATCATCCGTGTGAGAGCAACCTGTGAGGAAACGCTGCCCGAAAAGCAGAGCCTTATGATAGTGCCTCAGAAAAACAAAGTGACCTTTGATGTTACAGAAGACAATCAGAAAGTATATGTAAAAGCCCGTAATGTTCAGGCAGTGGTTGAAAAGAGTAATGGAAGGATTTCTTTCTTTGATGCCAATGGCAAACAGTTGCTTCGCGAGGCTGAGAACGGCAAGACGTTCAAACCCTTCCGTGTTCCAGAGCGTGAATTAGGTGTAGTTCAGAGAGAATTGTCTGAGCAGGAGCGTAATGGACTCACATGGCGACTGCTCTTCGAACCCCAGCCTGACCTCAAGGCAGTATATGGACTTGGACAGCATCAGGCTGAAGAATACAATATGCTTGGCAAGAATGAGGAATTATACCAATACAACACCAAGGTAAGTGTGCCTTTCGTGATGAGCAACCTGAATTTTGGCTTGCTGTGGGATAGTTATAGCTTAGGGCGCTGGGGGAATCCAGATGACTATATGCAATTGAACCGCATCTTCAAACTCTATGACAAGAGTGGAAAGCCAGGGCATCTGACGGGAACCTACACGGATAAAGATGGCAAGAGAATTGTGCGTGACGAAGACTCCATCTATTATGAGTACGATTGTCCTGCAACTTCCGATATTGCTAATGCTACCGACAATGGAGGTATTAAAAATCTGCCAAAGAATTTCAATTTAGACGGTGCCACCGTGGTCTATGATGGTTTTATTGAGGCAGATGAGACAAAGGTCTATGATTTCATCCTCTATTACGCTGGTTATATGCGTGTCTATATTGGGGGTAAAGAGGTGGTGACTGAACGCTGGCGCACAGCCTGGAATCCAAACACATGGAAATTCAAGGCTGATTTGAAGAAAGGAGAGCGCACCCAACTACGCATCGAGTGGAAACCCGATGGTGGAGTGAGCTATTGCGGTCTGAGAGCAGCAAAACCATACGCCGATAATGCCAACAAAGCCATTAGCATCTGGAGTGAGATGAGTCGCGACATGGACTATTACTTTATTGTGGGTAAGAATATGGATGAGGTCATCAGTGGGTACCGTACGCTCACAGGCAAGGCCTCACTCTATCCCAAGTGGGTTATGGGGTTCTGGCAAAGTAGGGAGCGTTACAAGAGCAGCTACGACATCGAAAGCACTTTGGCTGAGTTCCGCAAACGCCATATCCCGGTGGATAATATTGTTCAGGACTGGAACTATTGGCCATTGCCTGACTGGGGAAGCCATCAGTTTGAAACTTCTCGTTTCCCCAACCCACAGGCAATGATGGATAGTGTTCATCAGATGAATGGAAGATTAATGATCTCCGTCTGGCCAAAATTCTATGATACAGTAGATAATTACAAGGAATTGGATAGCAAAGGATATATCTATCGCCAGGCTATCAAAGACGACATCCACGACTGGTTGGGATATACAGGTTCCTTCTATGATGCCTATGATGCCAATGCCCGTAAGATTTTCTGGCGACAGATGAATGAGAATCTTTATACCAAATATAATTATGGAATTGATGCTTGGTGGATGGATGCCTCAGAACCTAATGTGCGTGACTGCACGCCTATATGGTATCGTAAAGCGCTCTCTGGCCCAACTGCATTAGGAACCTCAACGGAGTATTTCAATGCCTATTCCATCGTCAATGCCGATGCTATCTACAATGGACAACGCTCTGTGAATCCCAACCAACGCGTGTTCTTGCTCACCCGTAGTGGTTTCGCTGGTGAACAACGTTACTCCACGGCAACTTGGAGTGGTGATATTGGTACACGTTGGGAGGATATGCGTGCTCAGATGACAGCCGGACTTAATTATTCGATGAGCGGACTGCCATACTGGGGGATGGACCAAGGTGGTTTCTCCGTTGAAAATCGCTATGTGAAGGCACAACAGGAATACGACCAGACGGGTGTTGAGACCGCTGACATGAAAGAATGGCGTGAATTGCAGACACGTTGGAACCAATTTGGTTGCTTCATCCCGCTCTATCGTGCTCATGGACAATGGCCACTCCGTGAGGTGTGGAATATCGCCCCAGATAATCACCCTGCTTATCAGACCATCGTATGGTACGACAAATTGCGCTATCATCTGATGCCATATCTTTATAGCATGGCAGGATGGGTACATTTCGACGACTATACCATGATGCGTGGTCTCGCCATGGATTTCAATGGCGATGCCAAAGTTTACGACATACCCGACCAGTGGATGTTTGGACCAGCCTTTATGGCATGTCCGGTCGGTCAATATCAGGCACGCAACCGCAGTGTCTATTTCCCCAGGCAGTGTGGATGGTACGACCTTTACACAGGGGAATATATCAATGGTGGACAGACCCTTGTGGTTGATGCCCCATACGAGCGGATTCCAGTGTATGTGCGTGAAGGTAGTATCGTGCCATTTGGACCCGAAATGGAGTGGAGCGATGAAAAACCAGCCGAACTTATCAACTTATATATCTATCAGGGTGCTGACGGATGTTTCAAACTCTATGAGGATGAAGGGACAAACTATAATTACGAGAAGGGTAAATTCGCCACCATCCCCATTCAATATAATGATGCCACTAAGACGCTCACTATCGGAAAACGGAGTGGTTCGTTCAAGGGGATGTTGAAAAATCGTCGCTTTAATGTGGTCGTTGTGTCGAAAGACAATCCTCTGCCTCTAAACCTCACCAATCCTAACGGGCAAATGGTCAACTATTCAGGAAAAGAAGTTAAAGTGACACTTTAATATAGGAATATCTTACAATGAAAAGAATTGCATTATCCATATTCTTGTTCATCTTAACACTTGCGGTCTCAGCACGAGAGCGCAAGTGTTTCGATGAAGGATGGCTCTTCACTTTAGGCGATTCGCTCTCCATGGCGACAGTAGGGTATGACGACAGTTCATGGCGTCGTCTCGACTTGCCGCATGACTGGGCAATAGAGGGCGATTTCTCGCCATCCAATCCCTCTGGTGCTGGAGGTGGTGCCCTGCCAGGTGGTATTGGTTGGTATCGTAAGCATTTCAATCCAGGCAATGCCGACAGGTATTTCATCGAGTTTGATGGCGTTTATATGAACTCCACTGTCTATATTAATGGTCAGAAGGTGGGGCAACGTCCTTACGGATATAGTTCGTTTGTCTATGAAATTACCCCCTACATTAAAAAGAATGCACAGAATTTTGTAGCTGTTCGCGTGGATAACAGTGACCAGCCCAATTCTCGTTGGTATAGTGGCTGCGGTATCTACCGTCATGTATGGCTTACAACCACAGCACAGCAATGTGTTGCGCCATGGGGTGTCTATGTTCAGACCACGGCACGTGGCGATGTCGCTATTGAGACGACTTTATACGATGCTTCAGCAGGACAATCTAAAATTCGCCATACAATTACAGATGCCACTGGTAGGGTAGTGGCAACCACGAAATGGTCCACCCCCACTGTTCAGAAGACAAAAGTCAGGAAACCACACCTTTGGTCTGTCGATGACCCTTATCTTTATGTTGTGAAGACTGAACTTATGGATGCTAATGGTGAGATTGTGGATTCCTATACGACGACAACAGGTTTCCGATCTTTCGTTTTTGATGCCAGGACTGGTTTTTCCCTCAATGGGAAACAGATGAAAATCAATGGCGTCTGTGAACACCATGACTTGGGATGCCTTGGAGCAGCATTTATTGATGATGCGATGCATCGCAAATTGGTGATTCTGAAAGAGATGGGTGTTAATGCCATCCGTTGTTCGCACAATCCACCGGCACCCGAACTGCTCAATATGTGCGACTCGATGGGACTGATTGTCATGGATGAGTCGTTCGACATGTGGCGACGGAAGAAGACACAAAATGACTATGCCCGCTTCTTTGATGAATGGCATGAGCGCGACCTTGCAGACCTCATAAAGCGTGACCGCAACCATCCCTCAATATTGATGTGGAGCATTGGTAATGAGGTGTTGGAACAGTGGTCATCTGCAGAGGCCGATACGTTGACGCTGGAGCAGGCCAACCTCATCCTCAATGCAGGGCACGATGCTTCTACATTGGCGAAGGAGGGAGAATTGAGCGTCAACTCACTGCTCACTCGTCATCTGGCTGAGATAGTGAAAAAATACGATACTACCCGACCCATTACAGCGGGTTGCAACGAACCCGACCCCAACAACCATCTATTCAAGAGTGGAGCAATAGATATTATTGGCTTCAACTATCACCATCAATGGGTGAAAGATGTACCACAGAATTTCCCTGGCAAGCCATTTATCTTTAGTGAGAGCGTCTCGGCTTTGCAGACAAGAGGGTATTATATGATGCCCAGCGACACTGTCTATGTGGCTCCCAAGGAATGGTGGCTGCCTTATACCGACCCATCATTTAAGTGCAGTGCCTACGACAATATGCATGCTTCATGGAGTAGTACGCATGAAGAGACATGGGATGTGGTGAAACACAATGATTTCGTGTGCGGACAATTTATTTGGACTGGTTTCGACTATATCGGTGAACCCACACCGTATGCCTATCCAGCACGAAGCAGTTATTTCGGACTCATTGACCTGGCAGGATTCCCCAAAGATACCTACTACATGTATCAGAGTGAATGGACCGACAAACCAGTATTGCATCTCTTTCCCCATTGGAACTGGATAGAAGGACAAACTATCGACCTGTGGTGCTATTACAACCAGGCCGACGAAGTGGAACTGTTTATCAATGGACGTAGTCAGGGCATTCGTCGGAAGGCTGACTCGCATCAGTATCATGTGATGTGGCGTGTGACATACGAACCTGGTGAGGTAAAGGTGGTAGCACGAAAGGATGGCCGCGAAGTGCGTGAACAAGTTATTCGAACTGCTGGAGCACCCTACGAGATTCGTCTCACCCCCGACCGCTCCGAGATGAATGCCAATGGCAAGAGCTTGATTTTTGTAACGGTGGAAGTCGTTGACAAAGATGGGAATTTATGCCCTCATGCTGAGAATCAGATTTTCTTCGATGTTGAAGGTGCTGCCACTATTGCTGGTGTTGACAATGGTTGCCAGACATCACTCGAACGGTTCAAGGCCGACAACCGAAAAGCCTTCAACGGTAAATGCCTCGTCGTTCTGCAAGCTGCCAAAACACCTGGCACCATTCGTCTCACCGCAAAAGGTGTGGATTTGAAAAAAGACATCATTAACTTACAATGCAAATAATAACATCATGACAATCAGACGCTATTTCTTTTCATTCCTGTTGGCTTTTGCTACCCTGTCATTAAATGCCCAGATACAAACCAATGCGGGAGTGCAATATCTACAAAACTGTGCCAAGGACATGTCCACTGATTTCTCCGACTTGTCCAACACCTATTTCCTTGCCGACAGCTTGGTGTCGTTTGATAAGAGCAAGGGCGAGGGATTGGTCAACTGGAAGAGATATCGCCTTTCACCACGTCAGGCTTTTAACCTCAATGGCTACTGGCCTGTGAGAATGCAGATGCTCGATTTCCCCGATACTCAATACGATAATGACCCCAATCTGCGCATCAAATTGGATTTTATCGACGACCGTACCGTACGTGTCAGGATGATAACTACCCCCATTGTGCCACAGGATGAGATGCAGTCCGACCCGATGTTCTCTGATGAGTTCAAGGCCCGCTGGTCTTCTATTTCTGGAAACAATGGTTGGACGGCATCCGAGAATGCCACAGGAGTCACCTATAAGAATGGTAACGGTTCTATAGAAATTCAGAAATATCCATGGCGACTGATTATCAGGGATGCATCGGGGAAGGTTCTTACCCAGACACGTGCTATCATTGACAACGACTCCACTCAGGTAAAATTATTGCCATTCTGTTTCATCAAGCGAGGTGCCGACAATTCCCGCAGTATTAATCCTGTCTTTCTGCTTTCACCGGGAGAGCGGATATTTGGATGTGGAGAGTCTTTCACGCAGTTGAACAAGGTGGGACAGAAGGTCCATCTTTACGTCACCGACCCTCAAGGGCCTGAAACCGATGGCATGTACAAACCCGTACCTTTTTATTTTAGCAACCGGGGATATGGTATCTTTATGCATACCAGTGCTCCCGTCACCTGTGACTTCGGGGCCAGTTATATCGGTGCGCAACGACTGTTTATGGGAGATGAGACAATGGATTTCTTTATCTTCTTAGGTCAGCCGAAAGATATTCTCAATGCCTATACCAATGTGACGGGCAAGAGTCCGATGCTGCCGCTATGGACCTTTGGCACTTGGATGAGCCGTATCACTTATTTTTCTCAGGAAGAAGGACTTGATATCGCCAAACAGTTGCGGTCGCACAAAATTCCCTCCGATGTCATCCATTTCGATACAGGCTGGTTCGGCGTTGATTGGCAATGCGACTACCAATTTGCCAAAGACCGTTTCCCAAATCCGGTTGCGATGCTCAAGACGATGAAGAAAGACGGTTTCCACGTCTGCCTTTGGCAGTTGCCTTATTTCACACCCAAGAATCGTTACTTCGAAGAGATTGTGTCAAATGGCATGCATGTGCGGAATGCTATGGGTGGAATGCCCTACGAGGATGCTGTGCTCGACCTCTCCAATCCTAAGACTGTAAAGTGGTATCAGGAAAAGATTGGTGGACTGATTCAGCAGGGTGTTGGTGCCATCAAGTGCGACTTTGGCGAAGCTGCCCCCTTCAATGGTCTCTATGCCAGTGGCAAAACGGGATTCTATGAGCATAACCTCTATCCGCTGCGCTATAATATGGCATTGTGGAATGCCGTGAAAGACTATTCTGGCGAAGGTGTTATTTGGGCTCGCAGTGCCTGGGCTGGTTCACAACGCTATCCTCTACACTGGGGTGGCGATGCTGCTACAAACAATATCGGTATGTTGGGTGACCTGCGTGGCGGACTGAGTTTCGGACTGAGTGGCTTCTCCTTCTGGAGTCACGACATGGGTGGTTTTGTCACTGCATCACCCGAGGATATTTACCGCCGTTGGTTGCCATTCGGCTTCCTGTCTTCCCATACTCGTGCACATGGAGCACCTCCCACCGAACCATGGCTCATCAGCGAGTCATTTACCGATGCTTTCCGTGCTTGTGCCGAGATGAAATACCAGCTGATGCCTTATGTCTTTGCACAAGCTAAGGATTGCAGCGAACGTGGACTGCCCATGGTGCGCGCTCTGTTTGTGGAATATCCTGACGACCCAGGTGCATGGCTCGTCGAGGATGAGTATCTATTTGGCTCGCAAATCCTTGTTGCTCCTTTGCTCGAAAGTGGTGATAGCCGTGTCTGTTATCTCCCACGTGGCAAATGGATTGACTATCAGAGTGGTCAGGTGTATGAGGGTGGATACCAGACTATCCGTGCTGGCAAAATCCCTTGTGTGATTCTTGTTCGCGATGGGTCGTTGATACCTCATGTGCCAGTAGCACAGAGCACCGACAAAATCGACTGGGATAAAGTCGAGATGAAATCCTATAAGGCTGATGCTCCCCGCTGCACAGGCCTCCTTTTCAAACCTGGTGATAAAGAGGTGAAGACTGTAAGTGATGGAAGATAGGCCTCCTAATATTCCGAATACTCCGAATACTCCGATAATTATTTATATTTCGATAATTTCTTTAGTCATGAAATCAATTAAAATTATCACTCTATTCATGATGTTCCCGCTGATGGCGATAGCGGAACCAATTGACAAGAAAAAGGCCCTGAAAATTGCTCAGCAACATATCAGTGAGAAAAAATCGGTACCATCCAGTCCAGTGATGACTATGGCCTATCAGTCATTGAGCCAGAAACGACCCGGTCAGACCAATTATTATGTTTATAATATTGGAAATGACAAAGGATTTGTGATTGTCTCTGGCGACGATCGTGCCACTCCCATTCTTGGATATTCGGATGAAGGTTCGTTCGATATGAATCAAATGCCCGACAACATCAAAGCATGGATGTCGTATTATGACGAGGCTATGGATTTGGTCGTTGAGAAGAATATGGTGAACAGGAAGTTTGAAGGCAGACCTACTGATGTCATCACTCCTTTGCTGAAGACCAAATGGAACCAGGACAGTCCTTACAATATGCTTTGCCCCGATGGATGCCCTTCGGGATGTATAGCTACTGCCATGGCTCAGGTAATGAACTATCACCAATATCCAACACAGGAAACTGCTCCCGTACCCTCATATTATTGTCAGTCGCTCAACAAACAAATGCCCGCTTTGCCGGCTACGACATTCGAGTGGGACAAAATGCGCAACACCTATTCTCGTAATTCCTCCGAGGAGAGCAAGATGGCGGTGGCAAAACTGATGCAATATTGTGGCCAAGTGGTGGAAATGAACTACGACCCCTCTGGCTCGGGTGCCAGTGGCATGATTTTGGCCGACCGCGTACCTCAATATTTCAGATATTCCCATACGATGCATTATGTCAGTCGGGCTGGTTATTCCATCGCAGAATGGGACAGCCTGCTGATTAATGAACTCAAGAACAATCGCCCCATTCTCTATACTGGTTATACTACATCATCTGAGGGACATGCTTTCGTCTGCGATGGGTACGACGGAAAGGGGCTTTATCACATCAACTGGGGGTGGGGTGGTTCAGCTGACGGTTACTTCCGCATCTCTGTACTCGATAGCAATACCAATGGCATAGGTGCTGGTAGTTCTTCTTATAAGTTTTCAATCGACCAATCAGCACTTTTAGGTTGGCAGCCATCTGGAACCGACGATTTTGTTGCACCTGAGCAACAAATCACCATTACTACTCGTCCCTATTTGGATAATTTTGAATTTGAACGTAGAACTGTCAATTCCTATTTCCAAAATGTCAAAGCGAGATTTTATCTGATGTCGCAGCAGAAAGAAAGCAACTGGAGGGAATATGGACTGGCTCTTTATGACGATGAAGGAAATCAGTTGCAGACAGTGTGTACGCGAAATGATTATTTCTGGTCTGGATATGAATGGGGATATGATTTGGAATTCACCTTTGGAAAAGGAATTTCAAGCGGACATTATAGCATTCGTCCCGTCTATAAAAACAACAACGAATGGTTGCTGGCTTCTGGCGCAGACCGCAATTACATCGAGGTGGAAATCGACAGCCTACATGCTACGCTGACTCCCATTCCCAAAGCCAATTTCAAGGTCAGTAATGTGAAGAAACGTGGAAAGTTTTTCGTGGTCAACCTCAACAATCCCGATGAGGAATACAATGGGCTTATTTACCTTTTTAAAATGAACGAGTCGGGAGATTATGAGGCAATAGGTTATGAAAGTGTTGCATTAGAAGCCAGCAGCACCCGTGAAATTACGATATATATCGACGACCGCTATTCCTTGGATTTAGATAATGATGTCTATGCTTTGGGAGTGGATTGGACTGACCATTTTTTCTATACGAATGTCACCAACGAAGATGCTGAGATTGAGAAAAGTTTCAATATCCTGAATTTTGCCGACGATGGCATGACCATTGTGGGCGATAGGGTGATGTGTGAGTTTACCTTGACCAACAATGGCACCGGACCATATCATCACTTTGTGATGGCTGGTGTGAGCAACAATGAAGGAGAACTTATAAAAGGCAGTCTCCGGAGTATCGTGAATATTCAACCAGGTGAGACATTGAATTTCAGAGAGGATTTCCCCTTGCAGGCTTTCGACGGACAATATGCGCTGAGCATACGTCATTATGTAGGCGATAATAATCTATCCTCATTCGATAGCGACTTTTTCGATGTTGCACCCGGCGCTATCTATTGGACTGCTGATGGCACTTTGCACACCCAATTGGCAGAGGAGACTTTTGTGGTGCCTGAGGAGGCTTTGGCTATAAATGTCTCTACGTTTGCAGCGAGATTGCGTGGCGCAGCCACGCATAAGCAAAAACATAATGAAAATATTTGCTTAAACCGGATTAATCTTTTACCTTCGTTGT